>JBKQTE010000097.1:0-178414 GCA_052143315.1 Acidimicrobiales bacterium
CCGGCGGTCCGCTGCCGGCCCGAGGCCGCGCTCGAGGTCCGCTTCCCGACGGCGATGGTTACATTCGCACGAGGCCGGAGCAGGGTGTCGTTGTGTGGGGCGGGAGCGAGTGCTCGGGTTCAGGCGGCGCGGTGGTACTCGTGGGTGAGACCACCGAGGACGTCGAGCCGTTCGATCTTCCCAGCTGGATCGCCGGCGGTCGATGGCCGTGGCGTCGCGAGAGCGATTCCACGGTGGGGTCGGGCTACGTCGAAATGCGCGACGTACGAACGAAGGGCGTGTTCCAGCTGGTGATGCGAAAGGATCAGCAGGTGGTCGAGACGTTCATTCCGCACGGTCTTCACCCAGCGCTCCGCGAAGGCGTTCGTCGGCGGTGCACGCACCGGCGTACGAATGGACTTGATGCCTTCGGTCCGGAGGACCTCGTCGAAGGCGGCGATGAACTTGTGCGGGCGTTGCCAGCAAGTGGCGCGTTGTTCCGGTTTCGTTCAGCGCCCGCAGAAGGCCTCGACCAGCACGAGGGACAACGACAAGCGCATCCTGCCGGTTGGTGACCGCGATCAAGGACCGCGGCGGGTTCCTGGCGGTGACCGGGTCAGCCAGGCGTGCTCGCCTTGAGTCGGACGGGTAGATGGTCGATGGACACGCCGACGTTGTGGACCGGGCCTGCCCCCATCCATTGGGGCGGGCCTGCCAATTCGATGGTTCCAAAGCGACGGACGAGTGCTCCGAGCATCACCTGGACCTCCTTCTTGGCGAGGTTGGCACCGAGGCAGTAATGGGGACCGCCGCCTCCGAACGAGACGTGCGGGTTGGGGCGGCGATGGATGTCGAAGTGATTGGGATCGGTGAAGACGAGCTCATCGCGATTAGCCGACGGGTACCACAGGACGACACGATCGCCGGCCACGATCAACTGGTCGCCCAGCACCACGTCACGGGTGGCGGTGCGTCCGAACATCAGCACGGGACTGGCCCAGCGGATCATCTCGTCGGCTGCGCCCGGAAGAAGACGGGGATCCGCCCGTAGAGCCGCGATCTGGTCGGGTTGCTCGACAAGCGCCATCAGCCCCTGTGCGAGAACGTTTCGCGTTGTCTCGCTTCCGCCGACGGCAAGGATCATGAAAAAGGCGTCGAGCTCCTGGTCCGACAGCCCGGTCGGCTCCCCGTCATCGTCAGGTACCTCCGCCGTGGTCAGCGTGGTCCAGATGTCGTCGGTCGGGTCGGCGCGTTTCTGCTCCGACAAGCGCTGTGCGTACTCGAAGCACTCGAGCTGGGCGGTCAGCTGGTCGGTCTCGCTGATGCCCGCAGCAGGATCGTAGCTCCGCAGGACGTAGTCGATTCGCTCGAAGACCGATGGTCGGTCCTCTTCTGGGATGCCGACGATGTCGGCGATGACGTGCATCGGCAACAAATAGGCGACGTCCTCGACAAAGTCCACGATGTCATCGCCTCTGGCGATGACATCATCGAGGATGCGCTCACAGTGCCATTCGATGTTCTCCTCGAGGCGGGCGATCATGCGAGGCGTGAATCCGGCGCTGATGAGCCGTCGTAGCCGGGTGTGCCTCGGCGGGTCCAGGGCGACGATCATGCCTAGGTCGCGGAACATGTCCGACGGCGCGAGGCCTGGCCCGTCGGCGGCCGAGAACGTATCGCAGTCGCGGTTGACCAGCTGGACCTCCCGGTGGCGCACGACAGACCAGAAGCCGACCTCACCCCACCCCGGCACCACGACCACTGGATGGCGATGGACCGCACCGGCGGACCGCAGGTCGGCAAACACCTCGTGGGGAACGCCCGAACTGTAGAGCGCCCGCAGGGTCAGGTCGATTTCGCTGGCGTCTACGGCCGGTGTGATGGCCACGTTGAACCCCTCTCGAATGTCCGGTTCCCCAGCTAGCTCCAAACCGGCTGAGAGACAGATGTTGTCGGCTGTGTGCGTAGACACCTTACAGCGGCGCTTAACAGCGTTCAATTCTTAACAAAGTTAAGTATCCCAAGACGACATCGTTCGGGGCGGCCGGCGTTCCGGCGGTGCGGGGAGGGGGTGGTGGAGGGCTGGCGGGCCGGGTTCCCGGACTCAACGAAGGGCGGGTCGACGTGCGCCTGGACAGCTGTGCGTAGGAAGACTGAAGTGCCCCCGGATCGCACCGCATCAGAAGTCGAGGCGCGGGTCACTAACATCGGGAAGGTGATCGGATCATCCGTTGAGGTGCTCGCCGACCTTCGTCATGCAGAAGTGACCGTGCCACGTCCGTGAGGGCCCGAGAATTCACGCCACTACCAGGAGAGGAAGGGCTAGGTTCTCGTCCTCAGGGGCCTCTTCGCTTCGGTGATCTGAATCGGTCGGTTCTAACGGAAGTCGCCCTGAGGGTGGCGGAGCGCGACGGGATCGCCGGGCTCACGACCAGAACGCTGGCTCGAGAGCTGGGGCTGTCCCACACGGCCATCTATCACCATGTCCGGAACAAGGGAGAGGTCCTCGACCTCCTCGCCGAGAAGATCCTCAGTGATATCACACTGCCATCAGAAGGACCGTGGCAGGTTCGTCTCAGAGAGTTCGCCTTCCGCGCTCGGGTATCGATGTTGCGGGTGGAAGGGATCTCTCCGATCCTGATCACGAGACCTCAGGGTGAGGCGCGCATCCGCATCAACACCCTGCTTTCCGAGATCGTTGCCGAAGCACGTGTTCCAGCGGACCAGCGCGAAGGGGCCCGCATTCTGATCGCGAACTACATCTTGGGATCCGTGCTCATGGAACAGGCTCTGCCCATCCCGCTGACCAGTTCCCTGGGTACCTCCGAGGAACGGTTCTGCGACGGTCTGGACATCCTCATCATGGGACTTGAGGGAAGCTCCGCTGCGGGCGATGATGTCCCGCCTGACGTGGAATTTGGAGCGACGGCCCCGAGGTGTTGAGCTATGCGGCCACTTGCGTTTTGGCAGTGCAGGACGAGGGCGTCTTGATGGAGGCGACGTGCTGGTCGAGGGTGGAGCGGAGGGCGTTGAGACGCAGATGTCCGCTGACTCGGCGGAACTGCTTCTGGGCCTTGACCATACCGGCTACACCCCACCGCAGGACCACTTCCCCGCTCCCCCACCGCTTGACGTTCCGGGAGTGGACCCGGCAGATCTCGATTGTCGACTCGACGGCGTTGGTCGACCGGAGGGTGTGGGCCTAGGTGGGTGGCACGGTGGGAAGGTCTTTCGGCTGGCATGTCACCGATGAGGGAGAGCAGTTCTGGTACAACGTGGGCGGCCAACGGCTCTGGCCGCTGGCGGAGATCGAGTCGGGGCTGCCGAGTACCGGAACTTAACCCCCGATGGCGTACCCGCCACGGACCGGCTCCGTTCCAACACGCGCATCCTCACGCGGTTCTACGTTCACGAAGTCGACGGGTCGAGGCGCCCCCGGCCGGCCTAGGACGAACTCGCCGTCGAGGTGCCCGGCAGGTCCGTCCCGCAGACCGGCTGGGAGGAGACGGGGGTGAACCCGTTCGTCTCGGCCTTCAGGACCCAGGCACAGGTCTGCGCCGGGTTGTGGCCGAAGTCGGTGCTGTAGTCGAGCGTGTTCGGCAGCAGTCCGTTGGCGTCGTACGACGTGATGCCCCGGAGTGCGGTGATGGTGGAGGCCCGGGTCGGTGATGCGCCCGCCTTCTCCAGGCCCTTGATCATGAGGTCGGCACCGGCCCACGCCTCGTACTCGCCGAAGTCCGGGAACTGGGTCTTGGTGAAGTGGGCGTACTTCTCCATCGCCGCCTGCATCTGCTCGGTCCCCGCGTCGGGCAGTGAGAAGGGCCGGAAGAGCGACAGGAAGTAGTCGCCCTGGAGGGCGCTCCACGCCGACGAGTGGACCACTTCCGGCCCATACCCGGTGGGGAACAGCACGGCCTTGAGCTTCACCCCTTCCTGCTTGAGCGCCGTGGCCAGTGCAAAGTTGGAGTTGTTGTCGAGGGCAGGCACCATGGTGTTGATGCCCTTCTGCTTGGCGATCAGCGCCGCACTGGTGAAGTCCACGCTTCCGAAGGGGACGGTGGTGTCCAGCACCCCGATGCTGCCTCCGGCGTGCTTGAACGAGTCCGCCGTGCCGATGGCCGCCCGGCTGGAGGATGGGGAGATGCTATACCCGTAGGTGCCGATCACCGTGCCGCCGTGCGACTTCAGGATGTCGCCAAGCTGGGTGTTCACCGGGTAGGCCGGATTCACACTCCCATTGTCGGAGGCGAACATGTTGGTGTACGGCTGCGTGCCCCACTCGGGTCCGTCGTCGTAGGAGCCCGTGACTGGCACATTTGCTTCCTGGGGGTACTTGGCGGCCAGGAAGAACAGCGGGCTCTGCGACACGATGCCGATGGCGCCCTTGGAGATGGCGCTCTGCACGGCCGTGGCGATCTCCGATGGGCTGGTCTGGTCGTCGATGACCAGCGGGACCAGCTTGTGTCCGTTGACCCCGCCCTCGGCGTTCTGCATGTCGATCCGGGCTTCGAAGCCGGCGGGTGATGTCCCGAACTCGGGTCCGCCCTCGCCGGTGATCGACGAGATGTAGGCAATGGTCAGCGGAGCGCCGGACGGCGACGATGAGTTCGGTGACGTCGGCGATGCGGAGCTTGAACCACCCCCGGCCACCGTGAGCGCAAGCGCCAGGATGGCTGCGGTGGCCACTACTCCGGCAATTCTTGTTTGCTTCGTGCGCATTGTTCCCCTATCACGGTTATTGGTTGACTCGGCATGGCCGGCTCAGGGCGCGACTCGCCCTCGGGGCGGGCTGCGGAGCATGTGGCTGGCGTACGGTCCCCGCCCCTTGGTTCAACTTTGGGCAGCACAGGTAACAGATGTTGTCGACTACGTGCAGTCGAACCCTACAGCAGAACTTAACAGCGTTCAATTCTTACCAATGTTTGGTTGTCCGAGACGCCATTGTTCGGGCCTACCTGCGGTCCCGGCGGTGGGGGAGGGGGCGATCGGGGCTGGCGGGCCGGGTTTCCGGACTCAACGAAGGACCGGTCGACGTGCGCCTGGACAGCTGTGCAGGAGGTTCGATCCGGTTGAGCTCCGCACCAACAGGTACGGCCACCGGTCGCCCAACTCGACCATGTCGAGCTGCCGGGCCGCGAACTGAAGCCAGTCTCAGCCAAAGCGACCATGTCAAGCGGATAAGCACGACCCAGTCTGTGATTTCCCGCACGGAAGAGGGTGAAGGAGCGAGGAACCGTCATGACACTCTTGCTAGCGTCGCCGCTGCCCTCGATCGTCACCTCGTCGTTTCGTTCCCCGAGAAGGTTGTCCGCCCACCTGAAGGACGCGGTTCAGGTCGGTTGAGCCGGACAGCTCCAAACGGTACGGAGTGTCGTGATGAGGTCGCCTACGGGTTGTGCGTTCAGTCTCATCGTCGGCAACGCCCAAGGTACGTAGTAGACCGCTCTACTACAGGGACGTACGAAACGGACGCAACGGATTCTGAGCGGACGAACTCGCAGGAAACCGGACCCATGAGGACGCAACGGACTCGTTTCGTTACCTTGCCAAGGTGAGGGTCGCGGGTTCGAATCCCGTCGTCCGCTCCAATAGTCCCAGGTCGGGCAGCTGCACCCGATGGTGCGCCGCCCCGGTTGGCCGTGATGTGGCCATGGCTCATAGCGCTCCGCGGGGTAGACACGTGATCCTCAAGGCCAGCCTGTCGGCGGCCGATGTGTGGTCGGTGACCGGATCGATCCGCCAACGCGGTGCCAACTCGTGGGAGCTCCGTGTCTACGGAGGCACCGACACGGGTCGGCGCCGATGGGCCACGATGAGGGACCGCTTGCTCTGGAGCCAGGGCGGCACCCACGATGTAGACGTTCGAAGCCACCCGGAATGCGGTGTCGATCTCGGCCTGTCGGGACAGGCCTGCCTTCGTCTGCAGGGTGGCGACGGCCAGTCGACCGGCGGGGTGCGGGAGCACCCGAGCAACAGACGCACCGTTATCGATCCGATCTGGGGCCGATCCGGCAACCGGAGAAGGGTTATCGCTCACTGAAAGCCACTGTAGGCAATCAATAGGGTCGTTGGGGAGCCAAGTCCATCCTGGTGCAGAGCGCCCAGCACGTGACACGGCTCAGCTTCGGGCGGGACGCTACCGACCGACTCGGGCAAGCGCTAACGGATCGGAGCGGCATTCACGATGATGCCAATTCGGAGTAGAACTGGCGGAACCAACGGCGGTACTGAGCGATCGGTCCATCGACCTTGGTAAGGGGTGGTCGCTCTCGGTAGATCTTGTTCTCCCAGATCGGTAGGTCTTGGGTGAACTGGATGTTCGTGACCCGGTCATTGAGCTCGGCGATCGAAGCGGTGGCTCCTTCGTCGTCCAGAGCCGTCATCGAGAAATGGATGGTGATCTCCGTGAACTCGTCGTCGACTGGTGTCTGAGTGATGTAGGTGAGCATGTCGAGCGAGCCCTCGTCGACTTCGATCGCGACGATTCCGGGCCCGCACGTGGTCGTGCGGGCGTGCACCTCGAAGCCGCTCTCCGCCACGGCTGTGACCTTGATGTTCTGATCGACGACCATGGAGGGGCCGTCAAAGCTCACATCGAATCGTGTGTCGTCAGGCGGGACCATGTCGTGTACCGCCCAGAAGTGTGATCGGTCGATGATGTTCTCGGTGAGGTCCTGGAGGCCGATGCGCACCCGGTACTTGTTCACTCGCCATGGCGTCCAGGTCGCCTCATTATCGCGGTAGTTCGTCACGTCGAATTGGGGCGGCGCTCCACCGGCGTGGTGCCACACGAAGATCAGTCCGTTCCGTTCGCAGACGTCCCATGCCCGGGCAGTGACCCGGGGCGGCTTCCGATCGAGGTGGGGCACCTCGACAACATGGCCGTCTCCGTCGAAGCGCCAGCCGTGGAAGGGACAGACGATCCCGTCACCACACACCCGTCCTCCGACCCCGAGGTGCGCGCCGAGATGAGGACAATGTGCGTCGAAGACCCGGACGTTGCCGTCGTCCCCGCGGAATGCCACGAGCTCCCGGCCGAGATAGCTCAGCGCCGTGACGGCACCGACACCGATCTCCTCGGAGCTGGCGATGCCGAACCAGCCATCGGGGACTGATGGGAATGGATACCGGTTGTTGCTCACCGTGCCCACCTCAATCGCTCTTGAAGCGGCCAGCGAAGGCTCGGAGGGGGAGGTCGGCGCTGGTGATGCAGCCCGGTTCAGCGTCAACGACCGCTCGGACAGCATTGAGCGCCGGCATGCCGGTCACGGTCATGCCGACAGAGGCAAAGGCCTCCGGGGACGAGAAGTCGGTACCCGGCTTCGGAAAGATCATGTGCTTGCTGTAGATGCAAGGGTCGCCCTCGATCTTCGTGATGTAGCAGCCCTGGATGTCCCAGTGGGGATCCGTGTGCGGCGTCATCTGCCATTCGAGGTGTATCTCGACCCGTGGCACGCCGTCCACGGTGCCGATGTACTTGACATAACAGCCACCGAGCGAGCCCTTCGGGAGCTGGTACCAGCCGAGGTCCACGTCCTTGATGCATCCGCCGAGTTCGTACTCGAAGCGGACCTCGTCGAGGTCGAGGCGGAAGCAATCGGCCATGAGGCGAACAGCGTCCTCGAAGACGCGAGTGTATTTCTCGAGCATGTGGGGGACCGCCGGGTCGTCAACCGGCCGACCGAAGCCCACCTCCGCCCATGTGTCGACGGAATGGTGACACGAAACGTCGACCGACTCGACACAGAGAACGTGCTCGATGTCGGCGACATCGGCCGAGTGGGCGATGGTAAGAATCTGCGCCAGGCCGGGGTTCATTCCGGTGCCGTAGAAGGTGGAGCCGCCTCGAAGACAAGCCGTCTCGATCAATTCCGACTCCTGCTTGCCCGACGGGTGAGGGTGATTGGCGTTCCGATGGTGACCGGTGATCCAGTCGGCGGTGGTCACGACGTTGATGCCGGCCTCGAGTACCCGTTGGTAGAGATCGACGTCAGGGAACACGCCGTGGAAAGTGACGCAGTCGGGCTTCGCTGCGATGATCTCATCAACTGAGCCAGTGGCAATGACGCCGACCGGGTCCTGGCCCACGATCTCACCGACGTCCATTCCGACTTTCTCGGGGGAGTAGCAGTGCAGGCCAATGAGCTCGAGATCGGGATGACGTTGGATCCTCTTGATCATCTCACTGCCGACGTTTCCGGTGGCAACCTGGAATACCCGCACTCTGTGGTCCACGTGCTGGTCTGAGTCCTTCATCGGTTCTCCTTTGTCAGTTCATGATCGTGACCTGCCTCGTCACGAACAAACACACGCTGCCTTGCGAGCAGGTCGGATCTTTCGGATTCGCTCCCGCCGGGCGCCAGGTTCGACGTGGATTCGATTCGCGTGCTTCGGTCTGCTTCCCTCGCCAGTGAGTCGATTCCGGGACGAAGCCATCGAGTGAGGTACCCGCGCAGGCTCGGGCCACTTCGCGGAGGAGTTCCGGGATCGATCACGAACGACTGAATGGTTCGCAGAACGCACTCGACCAGCTCGTCGAGCTCCGCCTCGCCCACTCCGAGACGTTGCCAGCTGACAAGAAAGCGGTCCACCAACGATCGCCCCAGGGCGATCGCGGTGGGAGACGTGAAGTCACGGCTGAGCACGCCGATCCGACGCGGGCTGAGCAGGAGCCCCAGCGAGGGCTCGCGTGGGAGCTGTTCCAACGTGAAGGCAACGCCCTCGACGACCGCTTCCGACACGGTCCAGTCGTGCCCGGTCAGGTGGGATTCAACCCGGCCGAGAAACGACGAGGCGTCTTCCGTGGCGGCGGCCATGAGCAGGTCGTCGGCCGTTCGGAAGTAGCGGTAGATGGTCTGTCGGGTCACGCCCACCTCGCGGGCAACCTCCGCGATGCCGACATCGCCGTCGCGCTCGATACATGTGTGCGCGGCGCCCAAGATCCTCCGGATCGCCTCTTCGTCACCTCCAGGAGGTTTCCCGCGCCAACCGCGTCGTTGCATGGATAGCATCATACAGATTCACAATCTGTATGTACATAGTTGTAAAGTGTATGGTGGTGGGACCAGGTGGCGGACTCGAGCCCACTCCTCTTCGATCTCACCGGTGCCTCAGGAGTGACGACCCTGGTCCGGCGGTACCCGTCCCCTGGTGGCGTGACTCGGACCTGTCCGCACCTTGGCGGCGGAGAGGCGGAAGTCGACGTACGACTGTCCGCGCCGACATGCGGCCTCGACTCCCCAATGGAAGCCCACTCATGAAGCGCTCTTGCTGTTGGACAGGAGTCCAGACTGCTGTCTACACAGTTGTCGAATGTACGGATCGTCTGGCGAGCGAGGGGAGCAACCGGTCATGAAGGTCTCGATTGATCACGATCTCTGTACCGGAGACGGGCTTTGCGAGGAGATCGCACCGGCAGTCTTCGTTCTCTTCGATGACGGGATCGCCTACGTCAAAGAGGGTGACGAGGTCCTACGAGGCAACAACGGAATCGACGAAGTCGCAGGGGTGCCGAGCGAGCTCGAAGGCGCTGTCGTCGAAGCGTCAGAGCAGTGCCCCGGTGAATGCATCTTCGTCGAGTCATGAGGGTTGGTACCGCCGCTTCGATTGCTCGTGACGAGAGCGGATTCACCCGCCTAGACTTCGTCTCGAGATATCGAACCCGCAGCCCCAAGTTTCTGGTGACCGCAGCCTTGAACTGCCCGTGGAGGTGCTGCTCGCGCTGGCTCGGCCACTGCCTCCGCACGAGGAAATGGTCATCGAGGATCTCACGCCTGACGAGGGCGCAGAATTCCTCTCCGCGCTTCGAGGGTGACGGCCCGGCCCGACCGTGGGCCTGTCGCGTTGGGTTGAAGGTGTTGCCAATCGTCGGAACAAGCCGAGGTGGCGACTGGGGGGATCGAGCACACGTTGACCCGCCTCTCGCAATCCTGCACTGCCACACCCGGGCCTGACCGAACGATGACGCCAGGACACCCGGCCAATCCGGGTCCCGGGAACAGAAAGCCACAGGGAGAGCACCGAGCGGGAGCGTGGACTTGACCATGATGCATTCCACCCAGAAGAACGTCGAACGGTTTCGCGCTTTGGGCGCCCGGGTATCGATTGTCGGTGCCACGATCCCCGTGGCCGCAGGGAGCCTCGTGGGACTGAGTCTCCTGACTGCCACACCGGCATCTGCCCAAGAGATCACGAACCTGAACGTGGTGTTCAGCATCCCCATCTTCGGCACCTACGGGCAGCAGTCGGAGGGCATGGCCGGTGACGCGCCGGCCACCGTGGCGTCGGGTGCGAACTTCACGACGACGTTCACTCCGGCATTCGTGACACCGCCGATCCTCGACGTGGACACCGGAGTGTCGTTTTCGGCGGATTCGGTTCAGGGCATCACCTACATCATCCCGATCCCGGCCGGTGCCGCTTACGTATCGTCGTCGGTCTCTGGTGACGTGACGTGGACGGGCGGACCGTCGAGCTTGCCGAGCGGTTCCGTGCCGCTCACGGCCACCTACTGCACGGCCAATGGGGCCGGGTGCACGGCGACGGCCACCTCTTCCACCTTCGAGGGGAGCACCACCACGCCCTACCTCGAACTGGCAACACCGGGGGAAGGTGCATCATCAGCAATCGCGCCCGATGAGCTTCCTGTGAATACCTGCACCGACATCCTTGTATGTTCCAACGCCATCCTCACGTTCCCCACCGTCTCTGTTGTCTTGACCGCCACCGGTGCGCCAGGTTCGACCATCCAACCGTCCGTGTCCGAGTACGACGCCACGAACAACCTCTGCTCCCCACTCGTGCTGACGCAGGAGATCGAAGCATGGCCGGCTGCCCTGCTCACCGTGGCACAGGAAGCACCGGGTCAGCCGCTGCCGCCACCGCTCATGACGCCCTTGTCGACGACGACCATCACGGCACCGGCCCCGACGATCACGTCGATCAGTCCGCGCGAAGGCGCCGTTCCCTGTGGTGCGACAGTGACGATCACCGGGACCAACCTGGGCGGTGCGACGGCGGTGGACTTCGGCACGAACGCGGCAACGATCACCGCGGACTCGGCCACATCGATCACGGTCATCAGTCCCCCAGGGGACCCAGGTGAGGTCGAGGTCACCGTCACGACGCCCGGTGGTACCGGCAACGCTGGGGTGTACACCTATCTCGCTGCACCGCCCGTGATCACCTTGGTGAGCCCGAGGAGCGGCAGTACCGCCGGGGGCACGGTGGTCACGATCAGCGGATCTGTCTTCAACTGCGGTACCACGGCGGTGGACTTCGGTTCCATACCGGCGACGTCCTTCACGGTGAACAGCGACCAGTCGATCACCGCAGTCAGTCCCCCGGAGCCCGCGGGTACTGTCGGAATCACCGTCACGTCAGCCGTCGTCGGCACCATATCCGGCATCGACATTGCTGCGGGGACCTACACCTACGTCTCGCCACCGGCGATCACCGCACTGAGCCCGACCAGCGGTCCGGTCGCCGGCGGCACTTCGGTGACGATCTCCGGCACCGGCCTTTCCGGAGCAACTGCTGTCGACTTCGGCACGACGGCCGGCACGATCACCGCGGATACGGCCACCTCGATCACCGTGACCAGCCCTCCAGGATCTTCCGGTGCCGTGAGCGTCACCGTCACGACCCCTGGTGGGCTGAGCAACGCCGAGACGTACACGTTCGTGGCACCGTCGACCGGGAAGGCTCCGGTGGTGAAGCTAGTGTTCCCGAAGTCGGGATCGACGGCCGGTGGACGGCTCGTGCTCATCGAGGGAAGCAACTTCACAGGAGCGACATCGGTGGTCTTCGGCCTCGAGCCGGCGCTCTTCCTGGTGCTCACGCCGAATTGGATCGTCGCACTGTCGCCGTCGGCTCCGGCGGGCACTTGCGACATCACGGTGACCACGCCTTCCGGCACGAGTGCCACGAGCATTTCCGGCGAGTACACCTATGTTGGAGCACCCCGTCGATCACGTCACTGAGCACCTGCTCCAGCAGCCCCACCGGAGGGGCGATGGTGACGATCATCGGGACCATCCTCGGCGGTGCGACGGCAGTGGACTTCGGTTGGGCTGCAACGACGATCACCGCGGACAGCGCCATGTCGATCACGGTGACGACCCCGCAGGGGAAGGCGGGCCTTGTCGCGGTGACCGTCACGACGGCCACGGTGGCCCCGGCTCCTGATTGACACTTTCCAGACGCGGCTCCGGTACCTGGGCGACAGTGGTTCCGGTACGTGCTTGACACCTCACGCCTCCAGCCACCTTCGTTGGTGGACGGGTCTGGAAGGGTCTGGTCTCGTCCCATGAGGCAGGCTTACTGTCATCAGCGGACATTTGGATTGCCACCACCTTGCCCTCCCACTCGATCCGGCCGGCACCGTGCTGGAGCCGCCGGGGCCGAGGGGGGCCAAGATCACCGGCTTGGCCAACGGAACGACCTCCGGGACCAACCCCGCCCGCCCATCAGGGCCTTGGTGGTCCTCCCCCGAACGGCCCATTCAGCGCCGCCCAGTCCGTCCGTGGGAGGCTGAACCATGGTTGTCGGTCGTGACCTGGCGGCGGCGGTTGGTGTACTCCTGATCATCGTCGCCGGATGGAGTGTGATCGGCACGCTCGTCGTCCCACGACGGATCCGCAGCCGGCTTGCCCGAGCTGTCGCCATCACCGTTGATGCGACCTTCCATTTCGTCGCCGATCACTTCGATTCCTACGAGACGCGCGATCGGCTTCTGGCCGCCCAGGCCCCGATTCAACTCATTCTGCAGATTGTCGTGTGGCTGGCGGTCTTCGAGCTCGGCTTTGCACTGCTGCTGTGGCCGTCCATGGGCGCTGCGGGTCTGTCCGGTGCGTTCCAACTAGCTGGCTCCTCGCTGTGCACGCTGGGGTACTTGGCGCCCCACAATGGCGCTCCCGCGGTACTGGCCGACTTCGCGGCCCTCGTCGGTCTGGGCACGGTGGCCCTCCAGATCGGCTACCTCCCCACCCTCTATGCCGCCTTCAACCGGCGCGAAGGGCTTGTGACGATGCTGGACTCCCGAGCCGGGGTTCCCTCCTGGGGTCCCGAACTGCTGGCCCGTACCCACTTCGGCTTGGGTTCTGGGGTCTCGGCCATGGGCGAGCTGCCAGGGCTGTTTGAAGAATGGGAGCGCTGGTCGGCCGACGTGTGCGAGAGCCACGCCACGTACCTTCCTCTCGTCAACTTCCGCTCCGCGAGACCGCTCTCCTCGTGGGTGACCGCGCAGTTGGCCGTGCTCGATGGTGCCGCTCTCTATTTGTCGCTGGTACCCGACGCTCCTGGCGCGGTTTCGGCCCGTCTGTGTCTGCGTGGTGGCTTTACCTGCCTCACGACCCTTGCCCGTGCGCGTGGTTTCGCCATCCCCGACGAGGCAGATCCAAATGATGGTATCGCCCTCACTTATGAGGAGTTCGTCGAGGCCATCGACCGCTTGGCGAGCGTGGACTTCCCCCTCGAGCGCTCGAACGAGGAGGCGTGGCTCGACTTCGTAGGTTGGCGGGTCAACTACGAGGCGGCGGCCTACGCCATCGCCCGAGCGGTCGACGCCCCCCCGGCGCTATGGTCGGGACCTCGTCGACACCCCATCCCCACGATCCCGCCGCTTCGGCCGGCGGTCCTGCGAGCTGGCAAGCCGCCCCCGAAGACACCGGAATAGAGCGGGAGAGCTTGTCGGTCCGGATGATGACGGCATCCCCGGCTGACCAAGGCCAGGTCACGGGTGTCGGCGAGGGGGTCTTCCGACTCTCCACCGAGGACGGGTGCCCAATGAGGTTGTATCCTCGCAGTTCGATCAGGAGGTTGTTCCATGGCAGAGAACGTCCATGACGACGAGGCGTCCTTTTAGCGTGATGAGCAAGCGTCGACGTGGCTATCCCAGTGAGACCAAGGTCAAGCGGGGCGATCGTGTGGTCCACGGAATTGAGGAGTCCATTCGAGAAGCTTGGCCGCGGAGATCTCTGTCCATACGGTTCGGGATGCCGCATTGAAGAAGTGCTGTCTGAGAAGCGGGACACGAACGCTCGTCAGCGACATGACCCCCACACAAACCTCCAGCTGACTGCCTACTTCTTCGCCAGGGCTCCAGAGGATGCCTGTTCGGCGCTCGCTGGGAGCCGGCAGGGTGGCCGTGCAGGGTGTCCTCATGCGTGGCTGCGGGCAGGCCCGCCGGCACTGGCGATCGGCATACACGATCCGTGCGGGTCAGGCGTCCTGGGAACATCTCCGCCGCGCACATGAGGGCCCCGGTATGTAGCCAAGAGAAGAGCGTCCTGGGTGAACGGGGAGTGAACTCCGGCACCGATGGTCACGCCACCTTTGGTTACGCCGTGGAGGAGAAGAACGGGGCAGTCCTCACCACCGTTAAGCGGGTGAATTCACCCTGGACAATGTTATGAGTAGACGATTAGGCTAACTTTGCGGTTCACCAGTAGATGCGACAAATTATTGCAATTGGAACGCATAAAGATGCCGATTCCACCGCAGCGCGTGAGGAAGGTTGCACCTGGTAGGGCCCCATCGCGTGGCCGGTAGTAATTGAAACACTTACGCAAATATCACTGCTGACAGCGCCGAGCTATCGCATCGTTCCCGCACCTGCCGGTACTGAGAATGGCGACCCGGCCGGCGGAGAAAGGCAAGCTGTGGCGCAAGAGATCACCGGTGATCGGGAACCCGTGACGGCAGCATCGGACGCCAACCCCCAGGCCCCAACCGCCGATCCGACGGAGGTGGAGACCGGACCGGTCACGGCAGGGAGTCCGCCCGGCGATCCGGCAACCGGGACTTCGTCGCCTGTATCGCAGTCGTCCAACCCCCTGGCGTTGACGCAGGACGTCCCCTCCTCGACTACCTACACCGTCGCCGGGACGGTCACCAGTCCCGACAGTCCGTCGGTGGGCGGCCTGTCTCTTCGGCTGGTGGACAAGAACGTCGGCCAGGCCGACGACGTCCTCGTCTCCGGCATCACCCTGGCAGACGGCACCTTCACCTTGGCCGCCTCGGTCACGGCCGAGCAGCTGCGTGCCCATCGCAAGACGTCCCCGGACCTGCAGGTCCAGGTCGAGGTGGCTGGCACCGTGGTGGCCAGTTCGGCCGTGGCCTGGAGCGCTGGAGTCGACGAGGAACTGAACGTCGAGCTGCCGACCGGGCTCGCCTCCCTCCCCAGCGAGTTCGAGACACTCACCGGTGCCCTCGCCCAGCTGTACCCCGGTGCCCTGTCCACCCTCGTGGAGGGCGCCGACCGGCAGGACATTACCTACCTGGCCAATACCACGGGGTGGGACGCCCGCACGGTAGCCATGGCCAGCCAGGCCGCCACCCTGTCCGAGCTCGGCGTGCCGTCGCCGAACGCCCAAGCAGCGCCCGGCTCCGCCTCGACGTCACCCCCGACCACGGGAGCCGCCGCTCCGTCGTCGGACCCGACCGCTACCCTCGCCGCCCCTTTCTTCTACGCCCTCCTCCGGGCCGGTCTGCCCGCCGACCCGGCCACCCTGTTCCTCACCTCGACGGCCACCGTCTCCGCCGTATGGAGCCAGGCCATCGCCCAGAACATCATCCCCAACGACCTCGCCACCCAGAGCGCCGCTGCCCTGGACCAGTTCCAGACCATCGCCGCCGGCTACCTCCTCGACGCCACCTCGACCGTCGGGCCCTCCACCCTCGACGACCTCCTCACCCCGACCTTCGGGGCCGACACGGCCTCGAAGCAGACCTTCGCCACGCTGTACGCCCGCTACGGTTCTGACCCGACCGAGCTGTGGTCGCAGGTGGAGTCCACCTTTAGCTCGTCCCAGACGGCCCAGCTCCAGCTCAACGGGCAGCTCGCCTTCCTCACCCTCAACAACGCCCCGCTGGTCGAGGCCCTCCACGCGGCGACGAAGTCCCAACCGATCACCGCCGTCTCCGATCTGGTGGCGCAGGGCTACTACCAGGCCTCGGCGTGGACCACGGTCCTGTCCGGGGTCACCCCACCCTCGGAGATCCCCGGCGACAGCCCGGAAGAGACCTCGGCTAACTACGCCGAGTTCCTCGCCGCCCAGGTCCGCCTGGGCTACCCCACCGGCAGCCTGGCCGGGCTGATGGGGTCCGGGGCGGTCGAACTGGGGGACGCCACGCTCCAGTCGGCGGTGTCGGCCTTTCTCACCGACCAGCAGTCCACGTTCAACATCGGCGAGGAGCCCATCGACCAGTTCCTCACCCGGACCGGGACCACCGCCACCCCCGACGTGGTCGACCAGGTCGCCCGCCTGCAACGCGTCTACCAGATCACCCCGAGCGACCAAGCCCTGGCCGTGCTGATCGGCGCCGGCGTGGATTCCGCGCTGGCCGTCACCCGCTACAGCCAGGCCGCCTTCGTGGCCCAGTTCGCCACGCCGCTCGGAGGCGCCGACGTCGCATCCCTGGTCTACTCCCGGGCCCAGATGGTCCACGCCACCACTCTGAACATCGCCGTCAACTACCTGGCAGCCAGGAGCTCACCACTGTGAAGACCCACGGCGTCACGTCGATCCTTACCTCGCCCATCTCGTCGGTGTCGCTCGGTCAGCAGTCGAACCTGGCCGTGCAGGCCACCCTCGAGACCCTGTTCCAGAACCTGGACTACTGCACGTGCGACGACTGCCAGTCGATCACCGGCCCGGCCGCCTACCTCGTCGACCTCCTCAACTACATCAACGTGCCGTCACCCTCCAGCGGGTACTCGAACCCCCAGGACGTGCTGCTCGGCAACGCCACCCTGGGGATCACCGGCCGTCGTCCCGACATCGGCAGCCTGCCGCTGACCTGTGACAACACCAACATCGCCCTGCCCTACCTCGACCTGGCCAACGAGATCCTCGAGTACTACGTGGCCAACAGCCTCTCCATCAGCGGTTACGCCGGGTACAACGACGACGGCACCGTCTCCTCCGAGGACCTCATCGCCAGCCCCCAGAACGACGACAACACCACAGCCCAGGCGGCCTATGCCACGCTCGAGGCGACGTGGTTCCCCAGCCCGCTGCCGTTCCACCGGAACCTCGAGCTCCTCCGGGGCCACGTGGCCGGGCTGCAGCTGGACCTCTCAGATCTCATGCGGGTCCTGCGGGCCGACGGCACCGGGCTCGACGCCCCCACCACCGGGCCCCAGACCTACGGCTGGTGCGACATACTCATCGAGCGGCTCGGCCTGTCCCGGCTGGACTACCGGCTCCTCACCGACAGCAGCCTGACCCTGGCCGACATCTACGGCTACCCGACGGCCACGGCCGACGCCACCGTCATCTCGTCGATCCAGGTGCTCCAGGAGTTCTCCCGCCGCACCGGGGTGGCCTACTCCGACATCGTCTCCATCCTCCAGACCAGCTTCATCAACCCGGACAGCTACCTCATCCCCCGGCTCGACGCCCTGGGCGTATCGGCCCAGACGGTCCAGGACGTCTACAACGGCTCGGTCAACCCCGCACTGGCCGGCGCCCTCACCCCGACCCAGTTCGCCGCTCTCCTCCCCGCCGGCCTGGATTTCACCCTCTACGGGCCGACCTCGACTACCGGCGAGGACGTCGCCGCCTGGGTGATCGCCAACTACACCGCCATCATGGGGCTGATCGTCATCGACGTCGCCGGCGACGCGGCCGACACAACGAACATGTTCCTGCGCTACCTCAACCCGACATCCTCGGCCCAGACCCTCCAGCCCATCGAATTCGTGCGCCTGCTCCGGTTCATCCGTCTGTGGCAGGCCCTCGGCCTGACCATCCAGCAGACCGACGACCTCATCGGCGCCCTCTACCAGCCGACCGACCCCCCGTCCGACACCGACCTGCAAAAGCTGGACAGCGGCATGCAGACCGCTCTGCAGCGGGCTGGCCTGCTCTACGAGGCCATGGACCTGCTTGGGCTCGACGCCGCCGACGATATCGAGTCCGTCCTGCCGTGCTGGGGGACCATGTCGACCACCGGCCCGGCGTCGCTCTACGCCCAGCTGTTCCTCAATCCGACGGTGCTGGGGGACTCGGCCGCCTTCCAGCCGGCAGTAGACGGGAGCATCCTGTCCGATCCCACCGTCACCGTCCTCGGAGCCGGCAACCCCAGCGCCCTTTGCGCCGCACTCAAGCTGACCGAGGCCGACTTCGCCCTCATCACCGGGACCAGCACCACCCCGGTGGCCGGTCTCGGGCTGGGCTTCGACGCCTCGACGCCGCTGACCGTCGCCGCCATCACCCGGATCTACCAGGTCGCCTGGCTGGCCCAGACCCTGGAGATCAGCGTCCTCGAGCTCCTCAGCCTGGCCGATCTCACCGGGATCGACCCGTTCGCTTCCCCCGTTCTCACCCCGGCCTCGGTGGATGTGCCGCTGATCGACTTCATCCGCCTGGCCCAGTCGCTGTCGAACGCCGGCCTGGCCCCGGTCCAGGCGCTCTACCTGCTGTGGAACGTGGACCTCAGCGGCACCTCGGCCCCGGCGCCGAGCGTGGTCACCACCCTGGCCGCCACGCTGCGGTCGTCGTTCGCCGCGGTGGACGCCCAGTTCGCCGTCACCCCGAGCACCAGCCTCACCACGGCCCAGAGCCTGATGGCCCTGGTCCTCGGGACGGCGGCCACCGACGTGTTCATCTCGCTGCTCAACGGGACCTTCGTCACCTCGGTCAGCTTCGGCTACAGCCAGTCGACCCTGCCCCCGGCCGTGGTCACGGCGTCGGACGGACAGCTCACCTACGACGACCTGGCCAAGGAGCTGAGCTTCCAGGGCGCCATCACCCCAGCGATGCTCACCGCCGTGCAGACCGCGGCGTCCGGCGACGCCGACCTGACGACCGCCATCGACTCGCTGGCCGCGGCGAACTCCACCGCGGTCGACGGGTTCCTCGCCCCCTACAGCCCACCGGTCAGCCCGCTCGGGCTCCAGGCGCTGTTCGAGGCGTACACGTCGTCCACAGACCCCGACCGGTTGACCACCCTGCTCGACGCGCTCCTGCCGCTCCTCAGCCAGCAGCGCAAGCAGCAGCAGGCGCTCGCCGCGATCAGCGCCGCGGCCGGCTGCGACCCGGCCTTCGCCGCCGGCCTGCTCGGCTCGGACCAGCCCATCACCTCGGCCACCTCCACCACCGTGCCCGGGGTCGACGATCTGGTGGCCATGGGCCAAGGCGGGCTCACGGTGGCGTACTTCTACGGAAACGACCCCATGGCCAGCCCGGACCTGACCCTCGACGTGGCCGCCCCTTTCGCCTTCGGGGCCGGGGACAGCTTCCGGGCCGCGGCCGACCCGGGGTCGGCCCCCTTCGCCACCACGGTGTCGGGCTACCTGAGCGCCCCCCAGGCCGGCGACTACGACCTCCAGTTCGCGCTGGACCCCGGGGTGACGGTGACGGTCACCGTCGCCGGTGCGGTCGTCGCCGGGACCGTCGACTCCTCGGGCATGTGGAGCAACACCTCGGCCGTCGCCCTGTCCGACGGCACCCTCACCCCGCTGGCCGTCACCGTCACGGGGCTGTCGGAGACCTTCGCCCTGGACTGGCAGACGGTGGGCACCGGGTGGCAGCCGGTGCCGGCCTCCGCCCTGTTCTCCACCGCCTCGGTGGCCAATCTCGGGGTCACCTACCTCCGGTTCCTCAAGGTGACGTCGCTGGCCGCCGACCTGTCGCTCGGCGCGTCGGACCTGGGCTACCTGGGGGCCACGCCGGAGATCACCGTGGGCGGGGGCAACTGGATCACCACGCTGGCCGTGGCCGGTCCGGCCGCCCCTGCCGACGCCGGCGACCTCACCCACTTGCTCGACTGCCTCCTCACCTATGCCACGCTGAAGGCCGGCTCCGCCCCGCAGGGCACGGCGTTCCTGGACGCGGTCACCGCCATGGTGGCCGACGGGGACACCAGCCAGCTGGTGTCGATCACGGGGTGGAACGGGGACTCGTTGGCCGCGCTCACCGCCCAGCTGTTCCCCGAGGGGGTCGGGGCCACCGACGTGCTGGTGTCGCTGGGGCGGCTGGGGGAGAGCCTGGGCTATGTGGGGACCTGCGGGGTGTCGGCGTCGACGCTGCTGGCCGCGGCGGGCAACGACCCGGCCGAGGCGACCGTAGAGGCCCTCCAGGCCGCCCTGCGCTCCAGGCTGACCGAGGACGACTGGATTGCCGCGGTCACCCCCATCAACAACACGCTGCGGGAGCAGCAGCGTGACGCGCTGGTGGCGTACATCCTCGTCCAGCAGGGCGCGGAGGTGCTGGCCGCGCTGGGCATCGAGGCCACGCCCAACCGGGTGGCGACCTCCGACGACCTGTTCAACTACTTCCTCATGGACGCGGAGATGGAGCCGTGCATGCTCACGTCCCGGGTCCGCCACGCCCTGTCCTCGGTGCAGCTGTTCATCGAGCGCTGCATCCGGAACCTCGAGCCCGACGTGTTCCCCTCCGACATCGCCGTGGACGAGTGGGACTGGCGCAAGCGCTACCGGGTCTGGCAAGCCAACCGCGAGGTGTTCCTGTGGCCCGAGAACTGGCTCGACCCGAGCCTGCGCGACGACCAGTCGCCCATCTTCCAGACAATCCTGAGCCAGCTGCTCCAGAGCGACATCTCCGACGACGCCGCGGCCAGTGCGTTCCTCGACTACCTCTCCAACCTGGAGCTGGTGGCCAAGCTTGAGCCGTGCGGCCTCTACTACGGGCCGGAGAGCTCCCCGGGGGCCGGCGACGACGTGGCCCACGTGGTATCGCGAACGTCCGGGGCCCACCGCAAGCACTACTACCGGGCCTACACGGCCGGGTCGTGGGGTCCGTGGGAGGAGGTCAAGTTGCAGATCGAGGACATCCCGGTCATGCCCTACGTCTGGAACGGGCGCCTGATCCTCTTCTGGCTCCAGCTCCACCAGCGGGGAGGGGTGACGGCGTCCAACCTGTCCCAGAACATGCCGTCGGACCCGTCCAACGAGAAGCTCACGTCCATGGACACCAACGATCTCTCCAGTCACGTGTCCTCGGCGGCGGCGAAGCAGACGGCGCCCCAGTACGCCGCGGTGCTGTGCTTCAGCGAGTACTACAACGGCACCTGGCAGCCGATGAAGACGTCCGACGTCCAGAAGCCGATGGACCTGCAGCTCGACGACGGCACCGGAGCCGCCTTCGACCGCACCCAGCTCGTGCTCCGACCGTGGACCGCGTACCGACCGAAGAACGCCCCGTCCGACTGGTCCGACGACTCGCTCTACCTGCAGATCACCCTGGCCAGCAATGAGCCCCTGGGGGACTGGGACGCCATGGCCGGCCACTACGGGTCAACGGGGGACTGGGAGGACACGTCGGGGTTCGTGCTCCACAACACCCACAGCTCCCCGCTGCGGTGGTCCGACATCGCCCCGGTTCAGCTGGCCTACCCCACCTCGACCAGGCAGATGTCGACGTCGGCCGGCCTTCCGCCCACCACCCTGTCGGCCACCTACGCCATCACCGACGGCGGGGGCTACTACCCCTACGGCGAGCCGTGGTACTCGAGCCCGACGGACTGGCACGTGCGACCGACCCCCGACACCATCCTCCAGGGGCAGTTCCCCCAGAACGTCCGCCAGGTCCAGTCCGACCTGGCCGCCACCGACCAGTGGGAGAGCCCGTTCCTCTTCGAGGACTCGAAGAACGTCTTCTACGTGAAGGTGTCCCCGGCCGTGACCGACGTGGTGCAGTTCAACGGCGTCCAGGTTGACGGGAACCTCCTGGCCAACCAGGTGGCTGACCACGTGGACATTCCGGAGCTGGTGGCCAACGGCACGCCGGTGCCGACCGGTGGTCCGGTCGAGTCGGGGGTGACCAGGGTCCTCCAGGGCGACGCCACCGTGTCGTTCCAGGGCCGGGTGGTGAACGCAACGGGCAGCGAGGCGGCCCCGAGCCTGCTGGCCGGGCTGGACACCGCCGCCGTCGAAGGAGGTGCGTGATGGCGGCCATCGAGTCGACCGCGTCCAGCTTCCACCTCCAGCAGGACACGGCCACCGTCACCCAGGTGGTCCAGACTCTGGACTTCTCGGCCTACAGCTACGACTTCGAGAACTTCTTCCACCCCCTCATCGGCACCCTGATCCGCACGCTCAACGAGGCAACCGGCGACCCCATCGAAGCCATGCTTGACCCCGACACCCTGGCGGCGGCGGCCACCCCGGCGTCGTTCTTCTTCCAGCAGTACACGGTGGGCTCGTCCGAGCAGCCCCATATCACGGCGAACCAGCTGGACTTCGACCTTTCGATCGGTGGGCCGTACGCCAACTACAACTGGGAGCTCGGCTTCCACATCCCCATCGCCGTAGCCCTGCACTGCTCGCAGAACCAGCGGTTCCCCGAGGCCCAGAAGTGGTTCCACTACGTCTTCGACCCCACCGCCACCGACCCCGACCCCTCGGTCACCGAGCCGTTCTGGAAGTTCCTCTACTTCCGGCAGAACCCGCCCGCCCTGGACCTGCTGTCCCAGCTGACCCTGCTGAGCACGCCCGACGGCGAGCTGTCCGACCCCGACGTGGCCGCCAAGCAGGGCATCCTCACCGCCTACAACGCCAGCGTGATGGAGCCGTTCTCCCCCTTCCCCATCGCCCGGGCCCGACCGCTGGCGTTCCAGTACTTCGTCGTCATGGCGTACCTGGACAACCTCATCGCCTGGGGGGACAGCCTCTTCTCCCAGATGACCATCGAGACGGTCAACGAGGCGACCCTGTGCTACGTGCTGGCCGCCAACCTGCTCGGGCCCCGTCCCCAGCAGATACCCCCGCTGGGGACGACCGGGGCCAAGTGCTTCAACGACCTCCGGCCCGAGCTGGGCGTGGGCAACCCCCTGAGCGACGCGCTGGTGACCCTCGAGGGCCAGTTCCCGTTCAACCTCACCGCCTCGGTGTCGCCCACCGCCGACTCCACCGCCACGTCGGCCCTGTTCGGGATCGGCAACTCCCTCTACTTCTGCGTGCCCCCCAACGACAAGCTCCTCGGCTACTGGGATACGGTCGACGACCGGCTGTCGAAGATACGCAACTGCGAGAACATCGCCGGGCAGGTGCAGCTCATGCCGCTCTTCGACCCGCCCATCGACCCCGGGATGCTGGTGGCGGCCACGGCGGCGGGCCTCGACCTCAGCTCGGTGCTGAACGGCCTGAGCCAGCCGGTCAGCCCGGTCCGGGCGCCGCTGCTCATCCAGCAGGCCCTCGACCTGTGCGCCGAGGTGAAGTCGCTGGGGGCCGAGCTGCTGGCCGCCATCGAGAAGGGCGACGCCGAGGCCCTGGCCCGCCTGCGCCAGAACAACGAGATCGCCCTGGGGAAGCTGACCCAGAACATCCGCTACCTCCAGTGGCAGCAGGCCCAGGCGTCGACCGAGGCCCTGTTGCGGAGCAGGGACGCCGCCATGGAGCGGTACACCTTCTACCTCCGGGAGCTGGGACTGACCCCGGACACCTCCACGGTGCCCCAGGAGTTCACCGTGGACCACACCACGGTCCTCACCGAGGACAACTTCGCCGACGCCTACCAGTCCCTGGTGGGGAAGTACGACCAGACCATCACGCCGCAGACCTACCCGACGCTCCAGCTGGCCCAGTCGAGCTCCCCGGCGACCCAGTCCGGTGCGTCGGGTCCGGGGCAGCTCTACCTGAACACCAACGAGGACGCCGAGCTCAACACCCACATGCCGACAGAAAGGGACGAGCATCTGGCAGCGTCGGTGGCCGATACCGTCGCCGCCGTACTCACGCCGATTCCAGATGTCGACGGGAAGTTGCACTACTGGGGAATTGGAGTCAGCTCCAAGGTCTTCGGCGGCGGGATGATGCTGGCATATGCGGGGAGGGTCGCCGCGGACGTTCTGCGAACCCTGGCGGGCTGGGAGCATGACCAGGGCGCCATGGCGGCACGCACGGCCGGCTACCAGCGCCGGGCCGACGACTGGTTGTACCAGGGCAACCTGGCCGCCCACGAGCTCTCCCAGATCGGCCGGCAGATCCTGACGTCCATTCTCACCGAGCAGGCCGCCGGCGCCGAGTACGAGGCAGCCAAGGCCCAGGTGGGCCAGTCCCAGGACGTCCTGACCTTCCTCCGGACGAAGTTCACCTCCAAGGAGCTCTACGGCTGGATGCAGGGCCAGCTGGCCACGCTCTACTACCAGTACTACGGCTACGCCCTCGACACCGCCCGCAAGGCGGAGGCCACCATGCAGTGGGAGCTCATGCGTCCCGAGGTGGACGCCACCACCTACATCCAGCCCAACTACTGGGACGCCGGCCACCAGGGCCTGCTGGCTGGCGAGTCGCTCTATATCGACATCAAGCGCATGGAGCTCGACTACGCCACCTACAACCTCCGCGAGCTGGAGCTGACCCGGCACGTCTCCCTCCGTCAGCTCGACCCCGTGGCCCTGCTGGACTTGAAGACGACCGGCTCGTGCACGGTCACCGTGCCCGAGTGGCTCTACGACCGGGACTGCCCGGGCCACTACCTGCGCCGGATCAAGTCAGTGGCTCTGTCCATCCCGTCGGTGGTGGGCCCCTACACCTCGGTGAACTGCACCCTGACCCTCCAGCACAGCTCGGTTCGGATTGCTTCGCAGGCCGGGCCGTCCTACGAGCGGTCCCAGACTGGTGACGACAGCCGGTTCGTGGACTACTACGGGACCCTCCAGACCGTGGTGACGAGCGGCGCGGTGGCCGACAGCGGCATGTTCGAGACCAACCTGACCGAGCCGCGGTTCCTTCCGTTCGAGGGGGCCGGGGCCATCAGCACCTGGACGCTGGGCCTTCCCGAGATGGCCAGCTTCGACTACACCACGATCACCGACGTCATCCTCCACGTCCGCTACACCGCACGCGACGGGGGAGCGGCTCTGGGCACGGCGGCCGCCGGCTCCCTGCAGAAACAGCTCCCGCCCAATCCGGGCGGGTCGGACCCGGCTCCGGCCCTGGCCCTGCTGCTGAGCCTGCGCCACGACTTCCCCACCGAGTGGTACGCCTTCGCCACCGGCTCGGGGGACTTCACCGCCACCTTGACCATGAACTACTTCCCCTACGTGGTGCAGAGCTCGACCCTGTCGATCGACGCCATCACCCTGTACGCCGAGGGGGAGCCGCCGGTGGCCATCACCACGCCCACGTTCCCGGTCACCATGTCGCTGCAGAGCCCCCACGACCAGCTGGCTCTGGACTTTCCGGCCGACGGCACGGTGCTGGTGTCGGGCGACCTCACCAGCGAGGTCTACGCCGTGATCACCTACACGGCCAAGCCGCCGCCCCCACCGGTGTAGTGGCGGCACCGATGACGCCGCCGTCGCGCCCCGAACCCGACCGGCACCGTGCCGCCTGACCCCGGCCTACTGGCCGGCACCGGGGTCCGGCCGGCGGACGGCATGGCCGGCGCTGCGACCCCGCCGGGACCAGCCCCCGATCCCCTGGCCCTGCCCACGGTCACCCTCCCCAAGGGCGGCGGGGCGGTGCGGGGGATCGACGAGAAGCTGACCGTCGCCCTGGCCACCGGCGGGGCCTCGCTGTCGATCCCGATCCCGGCGTCGCCGGGACGCCAGGGATTCGGTCCCTCGCTGTCCCTGACCTACGGCTCGGGGACGGGGAACGGGCCGTTCGGAATGGGATGGGACCTCACCGTGCCGTCGGTCACCCGCAAGACCTCGATCGGCCTGCCCCGCTACGAGGACGCAGAGGACTCGGACGTGTTCGTCCTCTCGGAGACCGAGGACCTCGTCCCGTCCCTGGTCGCTGACGGCGACAGTTGGGTCCCCGAGCCCGGTACCGACCCCACCGGCCTGTGCACCGTGCGGCGGTACCGGCCCCGGGTCGAGGCCGCCTTCGCCCGGGTCGAGCGATGGACGACGATCGCCACCGGCGACGTCCACTGGCGCGCCGTGTCGGCCGCCAACGTCACCAGCCTGTTCGGCCGGACTCCGGCCAGCCGCATCGCCGACCCCGCCGACCCGTCCCGGGTCTTCTCCTGGCTCCTCGACGGCAGCTACGACGACCGGGGCAACGCCATGACGGTGGAGTACAAGGCGGAGGACGCCGTCAACGTGGTCCCCGCCGCCCACGAGCAGGGCCGGGTGGTCACGGCCAACCGCTACCCCAAGCGCATCCTCTACGGGAACGTCACCCCCTTCGACCCGACCACCGACCCCGACGACCCCACGGCCTGGCTCTTCGAGGTGGTCTTCGACTTCGGTGAGCACCCGCTGGTCGACCCCACGCCGGTGGAGGCTACGACGTGGCCGTGCCGGCCCGATCCATTCTCCACCTACCGCTCGTGCTTCGAGGTGCGCACGTACCGGCTGTGCCGCCGGGCCCTGGTGTTCCACCGGTTCCCCGACGGGCTCGACGTCTCCGCCGTGCTGGTCCGCTCCCTCGACCTCACCTACGCCGCCGGTGCGACCGGCGACCCGACCGTCCCGCTGTACTCGGTGCTGACCTCGGCCACCCAGACCGGGTACGCCCCCGACGGCACGGGCGGGACCACCACTCTGTCGTCCCCCCCGCTCACCCTGGGCTACTCGCCGGTGGCTGTTCACGACACTGTGGCGGTGGCCGGCGACGACGCCGTGGCCAACCTGCCCGCCGGGGTGGATGGGTCGGGGTGGCGGTGGTGCGACCTCGACGGCGAGGGGATCCAGGGTGTCCTCACCGAGGACGATGCCGCCTGGTACTACACCCGTAACATCAGCGCCTGGGCCCCCGACGACGCGCCCCTGGTGGCGGCGTTCGAGCCGATGGACGTCGTGGCGTCCAAGCCGTCGGGGACGGCGTCGGCCCGGTCGCCCCAGCTGGTCGACCTGCACGGGAACGGCCGCCTCTGCGCCGTCGACCTCGCCGCCCCTGTCCCCGGCTACTTCGAGCGGGACGACGAGGGGGACTGGCTGCCGTTCATGCCACTGCCGACCACGGTGGGCCTGGACGTGACCGATCCCAACTTCCGACTGGTCGACCTGGACGGAGATGGGCTGGCCGACGCGCTGTTCACCGAGGACGGGGCCTTCACCTGGTACCCGTGGCTGGCGGCGGACGGGTTCGGCCCGGGGGAGCGGGTGACGACCCCCACCGACGAGGACGCCGGCCCGGCGCTGGTACTGGCCGAGGGGGACCGGTCCATCTACCTGGCCGACATGTCCGGCGACGGGCTCGCCGACCTGGTCCGGATCCGGAACGGCGACGTCTGCTACTGGCCCAACGTCGGGTTCGGCCGGTTCGGGGCCAAGGTAGTGATGGACGCAGCACCGTGGTTCGACGCCCCCGACCTGTTCGACGCCCGCCGGGTGCAGCTGGCCGACATCGACGGGGCCGGCACGGCGGACCTGGTCTACGTGGGCACCGGTGGGGCCGCAGTGTGGTTCAACCAGTCGGGGAACAGCTACACGGCACCCACGCCCCTGGCCAGCTTCCCCGGCACCGACGACCTCAGCGCGGTGGCCGCCGTCGACCTGCTGGGCACGGGCACGACGTGCCTGGCCTGGTCGTCGTCCCTGCCCGGCGACGGCGGACGGCAACTCCGCTACGTGGACCTGATGGGCGGGGTCAAGCCCCTGCTGCTGACCAGCATCGTCAACAACATGGGCGCCGAGACCACCCTGACCTATGCCGCCTCGACTCGGTTCTCCGTCGAGGACCTGCTGGCCGGCCACCCGTGGGCTACCAGGCTGGCCTTTCCGGTCCACGTAGTGGCGCAGAAGCAGGTGGTGGACCGGGTCAGCGGCACGGAGCTGGTGTCGAGCTACAGCTACCATCACGGGTACTTCGACCCCACCGAGCGCGAGTTCCGGGGGTTCGCTCGGGTGGACCAGATCGACACCGACTCGGTGCCGGCCGACTCGGGCATCGGGGGGTTCACCTCGACGCCCGCCACCGTCGGCGGCGAGTTCACCCTCCCGCCCGTCCTCACCCGGACCTGGGTCCACACCGGCGCCTACTTCGGCAGCGGCGACATCGCCGCCGTGCTCGCCGGCGAGTACTTCTCCGGCGACCCCGACGCCGCAGTCCTCGGCGCGACGCTCTTCGTCGACGCCGTCACCCCCGAGGAGCAGCGCGAGGCGTGCCGGGCCTTGCGGGGACGGGTACTGCGCACTGAGATCACCTCGCCCGACGGCTCGCCCGAGGCGACGGTCCCCTACTCGGTGACCGGGCACCGGTACCAGGTGCGCCTGGTCCAACCGCCGTCGGGCCCCAGCTACGGCAGCGTCTACGCCTCCGAGCTCGAGTCGCTGGCGTCCCACTACGAGCGCGACGCCACCGATCCCCGAACCACCCACGAGCTGGCCCTGGAGGTCGACCCCTACGGTGCGGTGACCAAGTCGGCCAGCGCCGCCTACCCCCGCCGGGTGCCGGTCTTCCCCGAACAGGGGGCGACGCTCCTCACCTACACCGAGCACGACGTGACCAACGTGGACGACGAGGTGGGCTGGTACCGGGTCGGCGTCCCGGTCGAGACCCGCTCCTACGAGCTCACCGGGATCGTCCCCACCGGGTTGTCGGGGCTGTTCGACACGTCGGCGCTCCTCGGCCAGGCGCCGACGGTGCCCGAGATCCCCACCGGGACGACGGCCTCGGGCTCCAACCCCCAGAAGCGGCTCATCGGGCGGTCGCGCACGGTGTACCGCGCCGACGACCTCAGCGGCCCGCTGCCCACCGGCCAGGTCGACTCGCTGGCCATCGTGGACCGCAGCTACCAACTGTCACTGACCCCCGACGTCGTCGCCAGCGCCTTCTCCGGACCGACGACCGCCGCCACCGCCACCGCCGAGGCCACCACGTCGGGCGGGTATACCGACCTCGACGGCGACGGGAGCTGGTGGGCCGGCTCGGCCAGCGTCTTCTACGAGCCCGTGGCGACCTTCCCCACCCCGCCGGCGCCGGACCCGGGCTACGCCGCCGAGCACTTCTACCTACCCCAGGGCCACGTCGACCCCTACGGCGGCGTCACCGCCATTTCGTGGGAGCACGACATCGCCGTGGTGTCGAGCACCGACCCGGTGGGCAACACCACAGCCGCCGAGGTGAACTACCGGGTGCTGCAGCCGTGGCTCCTCACCGATGCCAACGACAACCGGTCTGGTGCTCGCTACGATCCCCTGGGCCGGGTGGTGGCGGTGGCCATGATGGGCAAGGTGCTCTCCGGCGGGGGCGACGAAGGGGACCACCTCGACCTCACCACCGACGAGCCCTCGGCTTCCGACGACCCCACGGCCACCTTCGACTACGGGCTCGACGCCTACAGCACGTGGGCGGCCAACCCGTCCCACGACCCCAACGAGCCCCAGCCGGTGTACTCGCACACCCGGGAGCGGGTCCGCCACCAGGACCCGACCACCCCCTGGCTTGAGACCTACCGCTACGTCGACGGGTTGGGCCGCGAGGCCCTCAAGAAGGTCCAGGCCGAGCCGGGTCTGGCTCCCGTGGTGGCCGGCGACGGCACGGTGACCTTCGAGACCACCGACACCCGGTGGGTGGGGTCGGGCAAGGTCATCTATGACAACAAGGCCAACCCGGTGAAGTCCTACGAGCCGTTCTTCGACATCGACCAGTCCTTCACCGTCGAGCCGTCCCTGGTCGAGCGGGGGGTGACCGCCATCACCCGGTACGACCCGCTGGGCCGGATCGTCCGCGTCGACAACCCTGACGGGTCCTGCACCACCACCGCGTTCACCCCGTGGCAGACCCAGGCCTCGGACGAGAACGACACCGCGTCGACCAGCGTGTGGTACTCCGACCGGGCGTCGGGCGGGCTGGGCGCCGACCAGCAGGACGCGGCGGCCAAGGCCCTGGCCTGTGCCGACACCCCGCTGGTCACCGACCTCGACCCCCTGGGCCGGACCTTCCACTCCGTCGCCGACGGGCCCGGAGGCCAGATCCAGACGCGCCTGCACCTCGACATCCTGGGCCACGAACTGACCACCGTGGACGCGCTGGGCCGCACCGTGCTCCGGACCACCTACGACCTCGGCGGCACGCCGGTACAGACCGTCAGCTCGGATGCCGGCGAGCGGTGGCTGCTGCACGACTCCGGGGGCCGGCCCCTGTCCACCTGGGACAGCCGCGGCTACCTGGTCCGCATCACCTACGACGCGGCCCGGCGACCGCTGGGCACCTACGTGACCGCCGGCGCCGCGGCTGAGGTCCTGGCCGAGTCGGTCGTCTACGGCGAGGGCCAGCCGAACGACGTGGCCGACAACCTGCGGGGGACGGCGTTCGAGCACCGCGACGGCGCCGGGGTGGCCACCACCGTCCGGTGCGACTTCGACGGCAACGTCGTCGCCTCGTCGAGACAGCTGCTCGACCGGGCCGACGTGGAAGTGGACTGGTCGGCCGCCGCCGTGCTGTCGGCCGAAGTCTTCGCCACCTCGACCACCTACGACGCTCTCCACCGGATCGTGACGGCCACCACCCCCGACGGCAGCGTCACCACGCCGGTGTACAACGAGCGCTCGCTCCTGGCCGGCATGGCCCTGGCGCTGCGCGGCGGGGCGGCCGTGAGCTACGTCGACAGCGTCGTCTACGACGCCAAGGGCCAGCGCCAGACGATCGACTACGGCAACGGGGCGGTGACGAACTACACCTACGACCCCGACACCTTCCGGCTCGTGCACCTGGTGACCACCCGACCGGGCACGGGCAGCCCGGTCCAGGACCTCACCTATACCTACGACCCGGTCGGGAACGTGACCCGGATCGAGGACGCCGCCCAGTCGACGGTGTTCTTCGCCAACCAGCTGGTGGCACCGGTGGGCGACTTCACCTACGACGTGACCTACCGCCTGACCCGGGCCACTGGCCGGGAGCACGTAGCCCAGGGGTCGACGGCCCCGACGACGTGGGACGACAGCGCCCAGGTGGCCGTGCCCCTGCCCACCGACACCCAGGCCATGCGCAACTTCACCGAGACCTACGCCTACGACCTGGTGGGCAACCTCACCGCGGTCGGCCACGCCGCGGCGGGCGGCAGCTGGACCCGGACCTACGTCTACGACGGCGGGGTGGTGCCGCCCACCACCAGCCGGCTGACGACGACCCAGGTGGGTGCGACGACCGAGCCCTACACGTACGACGCCAACGGCAACACGACCTCCATGCCCCAGCTGACCGCGATGGGCTGGGACTTCGCCGACCGGCTCGAGTCCTCCGCCCGACAGGTGGTGAACGCCGGCATGCCCGAGACCACCTGGTACCGCTATGACGTCGGGGCGAAGCGGGTGCGCAAGTCCACGCTCGACCAATCCGGTGCCACCGTCGCCGAGCGGTTCTACCTGGGCGGCTACGAGGTCTATCGGGAATACACCGGTGCGGTGACCACCCTGGAGCGCCAGACGCTGGTGCTTCCCGACGCCGGGGCGTTTCTGGCCATCGTCGAGACCACGACCGTCGATACGTCGGGCGCCACGACCACGCCGTCCAGCGCGGTCCGCTACCAGTTCGCTAACCACCTCGGATCGGCCTGCGTCGAGCTCGACGAGACGGCTGCGGTGATCAGCTACGAGGAGTACTACCCCTATGGGGCCACGTCGTTCCAAGCCGGGCGCTCGGCTGCCGAGGTCAGCCTCAAGCGGTACCGTTACACAGGGCAGGAGCGCGACTCGGAGAGCGGGCTCGACTATCACGCCGCTCGCTACTACGCGCCGTGGCTGGGCCGGTGGACGTCGTGCGACCCGGCCGGGATCAAGGCCGGCATCGACCTCTATGCCTATGTCTCGGGCAACCCGGTGCGGCTGATCGACCCCAGCGGGCACAGCGGGTGGGACTCGTTCCTGGGTGGGCTGAAGGCCATCGGGGGCGCACTGGAGGTGGCTGCTGGGGCATCCCTGATGGCCGCCGGTGTCGCCACCGGGTGGACCGGGGTCGGCGTGCTGCTGGTCGTAGCGGGCGGGCTGGTGGCCGCCCACGGCATCGACACCGTCCAGTCGGGCGTGCGCACCATGGTGACGGGCAAGCCCGTCGACACCTACTTCTCCAAAGGACTGCAGGCGCTGGGGCTCAGCCGCCGCAGCGCCAACTTGATCGACGCCGCCGTGGGGGTGGTGGGGACGCTTGGCGGTGCCGCGGTGGCCAAGGCCCCCGCGGTGGCCGAGGCCTCGATACGGGCCGGCACCGACGCTCCCGCGCTGGTCCACCTCAGTTCGGCCGAGGGTGCCACAGCCATCAACGCGTCGGAAACCCTGGGTAGAGGGACGGGCACCCTGTACGCCGGGCCGGCCTCGCTCTCCGACGCGTCCACGGCGGCCAAGATTGTGCGCACCGGCTTGTCGCCGTCCGTGACGACCACCCCGGTCACCATCCCGAACAGCGCGCTGGGGGCGTTCCGGGTCCCCGCCGTGGTCGGCCCGGGCACGGCATGGCAGCGGGCCATGGGCACGGTGTACTCGGCCGGGGCGGGTTCGCTCAACCTGACCACCGGTGCCTTTTCCCGGACCGGCGTGGCCTGGAACCAGGTGCTCAACTTCTACGGCATGGACGCCGGGATGAACCTCTTCGTCCGCACGCTCCCCACCTTGGCCAACTGGGCCAACTGGGGCCCGCCGACGCCGTCCACGCCGTCGGGCACCACGTCGTCGACGGCCAGCCCCTCGACGACCGACACCACCTCCAACTCGGCCGGAGCCTCGGGTGCCACCACGACCCCGGCCGATCCGCTCCATGTCTCAACGTCCATCACGACCGGCCCGACCACCACCACGACCGCACCCCGGATCACGTTGACCGGCCCCGACTTCCCCAGCGGACGCGACGAGCTGAGCCACCAGAGGCAGGTGACCGCTCCCGGCCTCACCCTGTGGTGGTGAGCGGCGGAGGTCTGGATACGTCGAAGCAGTGACGTTCCCGTTGACCCCGAAGAGCGCCATTCCACTATCTGATGGGAGAGAACACCCGTCGTCCGCTCCAGAAAAAGACCGAAGAAGGTCCAGTTCACGGGGTTGCGAGGCGTCGAAATCGACCGGTATCGGTGACGGGCTGAGCAGGCCCCCGAGCGCCAGCGCTCGTGTCATGATAGGAAAAATGTATGCAATTTCGGTGTCGGACTCTGGTTGTCGGCACCCGTCTTGCGCTCTGCGTGTTGGTCGGCACCGGACTCGCTGTGGCTCTTTCCACGGGGTCGAACGCCATCGCGGCACCGAGCACCGCACTGGCGCTGCCCTCGCCGGGGTGTCGGGTCGCGTCGGCGGTACCTGCAGGAGAACAGACCGTCTCTTACGACGCCGCGGGTGAAGACGGCCTCTACATCGAAGACGTCCCACCGTCGCAGACAGAGGCCCGTCCCCTGCCGCTCGTCTTCGACCTCCACGGTTACCTCGAACCGGCCTCCCTCCAGAACGAGATCACCGGACTCGGTCGCTTCGGTGACGCCCACGGCTTCGTCACGATCACCCCGCAGGTGAACTTCTCTGTTCAGCACTGGGACGTCGCTCCGAACAGCGCCGACATCACGTACCTCGGGGACCTGCTGGGACACGTCGAGCACACCACGTGCGTGGATCAGCGTCGCATCTTCTTCGCCGGCTATTCCAACGGCGCGTGGATGACGTCAGTCATAGCCTGCGACTTCTCGTCCCGGGTGGCCGCAGTCGCACCCGTGGCTGGCCTCCAGGACTTCTCCTGGTGCCGATCGAGCCGACCCGTTCCCGTCGTCGCCTTCCACGGCACCGCCGATCCCTTCGTGGCGTACCAGGGTGGGTCGGGCCAGGGAGCTCTGAGCCTCCCCGCGCTCGACGACTCGGGCGGGATGACGGGCAAGACGGTCGGCCAAGAGCTCGCAGCCGACCCCGGCGCGAAGATTATCGGACCGTTGCCCGCGAGCATCCCTGACCAGGTGGGCGGCTGGGCGCGCCGCAACGGCTGTAGCTCCGCACCGAGCCAGCGACGCATCGCCGGCGACGTGACCCTGTTCGACTATTCGTGCCCGACCGGCGCCAACGTCGAGTTCTATCGGATTACCGGCGGCGGCCACGCCTGGCCGGGAAGTACGGTCAGCGCGAGCCTGGCGAGCGCCATCGGACACACCACGTTCTCGATCGACGCCGACCAGATCATGTGGGCATTCTTCGAAGCCCACCCCCTGCGCAACTGAACTTCTCAAACCGGCCGGTTCGTCAGCCCTCCGCCTCCCCGGTGATGAGCGTCAAGAAACCGACCGCGTCGGAAGCGCTGGCCGTGGCCGTCAGGAGCCTGGTCTGGCCGAGGCGAAGCTCACGTGCTCCACCGCCGTCCCGATCGTCCACTCCACTCCGGTCACCGCGCCGGTCGGCCCGGTGTCGAGTGCGATCACGCCGATCCCGAGCCCAGAGCGGGCATCGGGTTGGGCTCGTTGAGCGTGCGACGAGACGGGGAGGGCGCCCAAGGGCGCATTCCGCGCGCTCAACGGATCACTGGCCCTCCGGGTGTCGTCCGGGCCGTGCGGGGTGGCGGTGGAGTCCATGACCACCACAGCGAACCTTCCATTGCCGAGCGGCACGGGTGCCGACAGTGCCATCACCGAATGGCCGGCACTCTCGCTGTCCTCGGCCGACGGGGACCATGCCAGCAGGTCGCCGGGCAGGAGCGTTGCCGCCGTGGTCACCGCGCTCCAGTCGGGCTGAGGAGTGGACGCCAGCCCGGTGAAGAACGAGGCATAGAGGCGCGGTGACGGGACCTTTCCCGCCGGCAGGTGGACGGTGGCCACCAGCGCCTGCCATGCCCGGCGGTCGGCGATACGGAGGGTGTAGCTGGTGAACCCGACGCAGTCGTAGTAGTAGGTGGCTTCACCCGGATCCTGTATGTCGTTGTGCTGGTAGTGCGTGCATCGCATGGTGTCGAACTGGTGGTAGGCGGCCGCCACCAGCGGCGAGGCGTCGGCGGGGGCAAGGGCGATCCCCAGCTGGGTCGTCACGTCAGGGGCTCCGTCGGCGGTGATCTGCGGGTAGGGCACCGCTCCCGTGTACGAGCAGAGCCCGATCCGCACGGAAGCGGCCACCGCCATGGACGTCGTGGCAGCCGCGGTAGAGGGAACCTTCGAAGTGGTCGAGTGGCCTCCGGGTGCCTTGGCTGCGGCGGTGCCACCGCACCCGCCCAGCCCGAGTGCAGCGACCATGAGAGCCACGGCGAGCGCCGCCCTGGTCCCTCGTCGTCCAGCCACGGGGGAGCGTACGGGTAGGAGACGGTGGCCTCCACCTCCTCCATATCGGGTGCAGGTGGCGATCAGTGACACGGTTGCGCCTCGTCATTTCCGACCGAGGATCTCTCCGGCCTTCGTCACCACCACTATCGGCCGAAGGTGTCGTCTGCTGAAGACGACGAGCGACTCGAGCGAAGGCCCAGGTGAGCAGGTCGCGCAGGGAGGCGACCCTCCGGCCATCTCGGGGCTGTTCTTCCTGGTCAATTCCCAATTCCGGGGTAGTCGTGAACCTCCCGTCTCGGTAGGTCCGCCGACCTCTGCTCCGTCATCCCCGACGATGGGATCCGTCGGCCGGGCCAACGTCGTCGGATAAACTCGCGCCGGGATTCTCACCACAAACCGTCGGTGACGATTCCGGTGGAGATCGCATTCTCATGGTGGAACGTCCCGACATCCGTCGACACGACCACCACCCAGCCGCAGAGCTCATGGCGGCCGGCGCCGAGCTGCGGTCCGCCCAACGGAGCCTTCGATACCGGTGGGTGGCACCGTGGGTCATCGAAAGAGGTCCCGTGCTCGATGTCGGATGCGGCGACGGGTTCGGGTCCCTTCACCTTCGACAGCAGGGTGCCGACGTCGTGGCGGTCGACCATCGAGCGGTGGTCGAGGCGGCGCGGATGAGGCGGGTCGTCCCGCACTTGGTGCACGATCCCATCTCATGGGCGTCAGTGACGAAGTACCAGGAAATTCAGAACTTATGCAGGAAGAGCGGGGGGATGTTCAGAACTTCTTGAGGAAGTCCCGGGCTGTCGCTGTCGCCATCAGCTCGATCTCGGGGTTGTCGACCTCGAGTCGTTACCCGAGCGAAGCCGTGCCCGCCGAGAGGCTCACCTCAGGGGCCGCTAGATTGGCCCGATGAACCTCTCGGTTCGAAGGCGCGTCCCCTGTCTCCGGCCTGTTCTCGCATTCGGGATCACCGCTCTCCTTCTGTCGGCTGCCCTCGGAGGCACGGCGGACGCCGGAGCGGTGACGACCGCCTCAGTGCTGAAGGCGGCAAAGACGGCCATCGCCGAGCAGACCGGCGTTCACGTGGTGTTCGACGCCAACTCGAGTTCGTCATCGACCCACGAGAAGCTCATCGCCGATGTGGGTGCAACGACCGGCACCGAGAACGTGTCGGAGGGCAAGTCGGTCTTGGCGGTCAGGGTCAACCCCGCATTCGCCTACGTCAGCGGCAACCAATCCGGATTGGCGGCGCTGTTCGGTCTGAGCGCCAAGGACGCCAAGAAGCTCGGCGCCGACTGGGAGTCGTGGAAATCGGGCACCGCTCAGTACGCCAACCTCAAGGCAGATGTCACGTTCGCGGCGGTGACGGCCCTGCTCCCCACCCCCAAGGGTACGAAGCTGTCCACCGATATCTCCAACGGCACCAGGTTCTATGTCCTGAAGTGGACGACTGCGGGCACCAGCTCCGAGCCGGAGCTGTCGAACACGCTCACGCTCTCGACCGGAGGGGCGATCCTGCCGACGGAGGAGACCACGACCGCCCCGGGCGGCGCCAAATTGACGACGGTGCTCTCCGACTGGGGCGAGCAGGTCGTGGTGGCCACACCGCCGGTCGCCTCCACAGTGGCCTCCGCCCAGGTCGCCGGCTGAGCAGCCGTTCGGACCGACCGCGATCCGTGTCGGGAGACCGGTCGTGCCGTGGCGTCGGCGTGGTCATGCCCCATCATCGAGGGTTCGTCACTTGTGCAGTCCCAGCTGAACCGTCTTGACCAGGAGCAACAGTACCGCCACGACGAGATAGGCGCGTAGCAGGTACATCGCAGTCAACCTCCCGCGTGACCATTTGGGACGACCAAGGAGACTCAACGCCGGCATCCGCCATGTGTCGCGATTCTGGGTGGAAGCGGGCTCGACGTTCGGAGGGTGCTTCAGCCTGGTCCGCACCAAGAACACACCGGCGATCACGTAGCCGACCAGGAGCGCCACGCCGAGGGCCAGCGACAGCGTTGTCACGTTGATGCTCGTAAAGAGCGTCGTCGCCATCAGGATCAAGGACATCATGAGAAGGATCGACACGATGAACGAGGACACGACGTTGAGCCAGGGCTTGTTGACCCACGGCCCGAGGACGTCCTTGTCATTGCAGAGCAGCAGCAGGAACACGGTGGCGCTCGGGAGCAGCACGCCGGCGAGAGCTTGCACCCCGGTGGTGATCAGACCGAGCGGAGCCCCGGGAAGGAGGATGAGCCCGGCGGCGAGCACGACCATCCCAGAGAACGTGCCGTAGAAGAGCTTGGCGTCGCGCCACGAGCGGTGCAGCGAATGTCGGGCGCCGAAGACATCGCCGAACGCGTACGAGGTGGACAGCGTGACGGCCGCAGCACCAATGATCGACGCGTTGAGGAGGATGATGGCGAAGATGGCGCCGGTGCCGTGCCCGACGTAGTGCTCGAATCCGCGGGCAACACCGAGCGCGTTGGTGAAATTCCCGAAGATCTTGGTGTGGGCAAAGGCAGCGGCAGGAACTGCCATCAGGACCGCCGCCGCAAAGACGACGACGAGCGAGCCGATGAACGTGTCGGCCCGCTCGTAGTTGAGCCACCGCGGCGTGATCCGCTTGTCGATGATGTTGGACTGCTGGAAGAACAGCTGCCAGGGTGCCACCGTCGTCCCGACGATGGCGATGATGAGGAGCACCGAGGTGGAGTTGAACCCCCCTCTGACCCCGGGAACGACCAGACCGTGGAGGACGGGCCCCGCGGCGGGGTGGCTGAAGATGGCCAGGGGGATGACCAGGAAGTTGACGAAGACGAAGATGTACATGAACCGTTCCCAGCTCCGAAAGCTGCCGGAAACGGTCATGAGGATCAACCCGGCGGCGGCGATGGGGACCGCAATGTACTCGCTGATGCCGAAGTACTCGAGCGCCAGGCTGACGCCGATGAACTCCGTGGCTATCGTCAAGAAGTTCAAGATGAAGAGGTCGCCGACCGAGAACGCCCCCCAGAACTTTCCGAACCGCTCGATGATCAGCCGGGCGTGGCCGACCCCGGTGACCGCACCCAATCGGACGACCATCTCCTGATTGACGATGAGTACCGGGATGAGGAGGGGAAGCGTCCACAAGAGGGTCAGGCCGTAGTTCTGCCCGGCTTGGGCGTAGGTGGCGACCCCGCCGGCGTCATTGTCGCCCACCATGACGATGAGCCCGGGACCCATGATGGCCAGCAGCACCAGCAGGCGAGCCCCCCACGACCGGCGTTTCTCGGTGTCGTGCTGCTTGATGGTTCCGAACGCGCCCTGGATGTCCCCGAGGTGGGCTTCGTCGAGGACGGCGGTCTTTTCGGCGTCTGCGCCCGTGTCGGGCATCGTTCACTTCCCTTCAGTGCTGGATCTCGGTCGTGCGTTTCGTCGCACGCACACCGGGACTGCCCAGGCCTCGAAGGGTGGAGCTCCTAAGGGCCCCAGGCGGGTCGGCGTGCGTGCGGGGGTCTGGGTGCCCCACGTTGATGAGGACCGGTGCGAGCCGCTCCGCACAGGCGTGATCGCCAGGCCGGCTGGCCGCGACGCCTGCCGGGGCAGCGGTAGGGCTGGGTCAGGGGCGCCGTCGTCATTCCTCGGCCGCCGTCACTCCGGCGTCGCGCCGCCAGCCGCTCGGCAGCATCAGCTCCAGGACGTCGTCGACGGTCACGACACCGAGCATGTGGTTGTGCTCCCCGTCCATGACCGGGGCGAGGGTCAGGTTGAAATCCGACATCTTGCGCACCACCGCGTTCAGGTCCCAGTCCGCGTGCACGTGAGCGAGATTGGCATGGGCCACCGACGCCAGGGGGGCACCCGGGTCGGCACGGATCAGTGAAACCGCCGACACCGATCCTGACACCGACCCGGTGTCGTCGAGGGTGAACACGACTTGCAGAACCTCGAGTGGGGCGGTGCTCTGTCGAATGGCGTCCAGCGCCTCCGCCACCGTCAGATGCTCGGGTAGGGCGAGGAAGTCGGGGCTCATCAGACCACCGGCCGTCTCCGGGTTGTAGCTGAGCAGGGAACGGACCTTGAGCTGCTGGGCGTCGGGGAGGAGATCGAGTACCGGCAGCCGTCGTTCCTGGTCCAGTTCCATGATGAGGTCAGCGGCGTCGTCGGTGGCCATGTGAGAGAGAAGCCGCGCCGTCTCGGCGTCGGACCGGGAGCGGACGAACTCCACCTGGTGTTCCATATCGAGCTCTTCGAAGACATCGGCTTCGAGCTCGCGGTTGGCCCCCACCGCCTCGATGATCTCTTCGCCCTCGTCGTGCGATGCGGCCTCGACGATGTCGGCGATCTGGGCAGGATGCAGCCGGGCCAGCTTCCGATACGGGATCCGCAGCCCGGCAGAGGGAACGTGGCCGACCAACACCTCGATGCTCGCCCAGTCGACAATCGACCCCGTCCGGACGTTGCGGCCTAGCCGGCCCGGCAGCAGATGCCTGAGCGGCGGGCGACCGCTGGGGTCGACACCGACGACCTTCCACGCGCCGTCCACCTCGGCTAGTTCGATCTCCTTGGCGCTGATCAGCCGCCCGCCGGCCACGTTCACGAGGTGGCGGGCGAAGAGGTCCTTGGCCAGGAGCAGCTCGCCCGGACGACGCTCGAAGCGTCGGAGGTCCACTCGCCGACCGTCGAACTGGACGCGGCGGGCGCCGATGTCGGCGATCTTCCGGATCGGGATGAACAGATCGCGTCTCCCGATGCGCACGACCGCCCCGACGATCGGCGGGTGCGGCTGCTTGCCGACCTGCGCGATCAGGTCTTCGACACGACCAATTCTTTCGCCGTCTTGGTCGACGAGCGGACGTTTGATGACGTTGGAGAGATGCACCAGTGGTCGGGTCATCTCAGCGGTCGTCTTGCTCCCGGGCGGTGTCGGCACGGCCAATTCTCTCACAACCCGGTCTCGCCTTCGAGCCCCCGGAACGACCACGGATTGGGACCGGTTGGTCACCGCAGGGCTGTCATGTCGAGAGCTCTGGCCGGTCCACTCCCGAGCCGCCGGTCAGAGGCCTACTGGGTCAATGGTGGGCTCGGACCCACTCGCCGGGATATCAGTCGAGCCAGAGAAGGACTCCGGTGACCGAACCGATGGCGATGAGGCTGAGCACCATCAGCATCATCGGAGGAGTCCCCCTTCGATCATTTGGGAGCCGCCAATGGAGGGACTGGGCGAGGGAATGGCTGCTGATATCAAGGATGAGATCATTGGTGCCAATGGCATGTCAACCGACCATCTCGATCGACTCGACAAACGAGTGGAGCCACAACCGCACCGTCTCTTCGATCTCATCTGTCGTGCTGACCACGGACATGACCTGGTCTCGCCCTTCCACGTCGTTGGTGCGGGTAATGCGAGCCCGCAGCTGGAGTGGCGAGATCTGCTCGACCCAGATCCGGATCGCCAGAACTGCCACTGCTTCGGGGTGGGGATGTGACACGGCAGGAGCATTGTCGGCCATCGCCATCACCGGAGCGTCACCGCAACCGCAGCGGCCTCAGTGCCGGAGGAGTTCGATGATCTGGGGCGAAGGCGACAGCCCGAGCTCGTCCTGCAGTATCTGGCGGTAGAACTTGAATTGGCGAACCGCCTCCGCTCGGTTCCCCTCTGCCAAGTGCAGTTTGACCAGCGCACGGTGCGCGCTCTCTCTCATCGGATCTGCGGCGACCGCCGCCAGCCCGGCCTCGATCGCCCTGGCGAAGCGCCCGCTGGCGGTCAGGCGCTCGCAGACGCACTCGAGCGCCCGAAGACGGAGTTGGTGGAATCGCTCACGTTCGATGACGAGCCAGTCGTCGTACCAGTCCGGGAGCAGGTCGAAGTAGAACAGCGAATCGTCCAGCTCCTCGAGGTGGCTCTGATCGTCCCGGAGAATCTGACGTGCCCGTGCGGTGTTCTCGTGGAGATCGATACGGACACCGGGGGCGACCTGGAGGCTAGAACCGGTCGCCACGATCAGCCGGCATCCGAGCTGGTTCAGTCGCCAAAGGGCCGAGCGAAGGTTGGCGCTGGCGCGCTGGTCGGTCGTATCCGGCCAAAGGGTTCCGGCGACGTGCGACCGATGGAGCGGGTGTACCTGCAGGCTGAGGAAGATAACGAGGCGCTGGACATTCAAGGGAAGGTCCACGATGTCACCACCGCTGGTTAACGCAAAACTACTCAGAAGCCGAAGGCTGAGGTCCCCGAGCACGCCGGGATTGGCCGCGCGTGTGCGGGGTTCGGCCCGCTCCGCCGTCACCGTGTCGGTGCTCACCTTGAGTTACCCGCCAACAGTGCTGCCCGGCGCAGAACGCAGTAGCAAAACTCCACCCGAAAGGCCTCACCCTCGCCCCAATCGACAACTGGATCTCTTCACCATAGTGAGATCTGCAGGATCGGTCAACCGGTTCTCAGGGAACCCAAGCCGGAACAATTTCACAACAAGTTGCCAACGACTTGGCAACGCCATCGCAACGGCTCCATCACGGGCGTTTGACGCCTACCTGTCATCATTCGTTCCAACTTCGATCCTGAACCAGAAGTGCGCTTGCGGAGGCATGTGATCTCTCGAGGTCGTTGATTCACTCACAGTCGGAGCCTGGTGATGCCCTTTAGAGATCATCAGACGAACGGAAACCTCTGGTACATCCCATGGAACTCGGTAGTAAGGCGGCAACGAAGCACGGCACCGCCAGCCGGCGCTCCGCGTCCGCATACACCGGAGGCCACGGTGTCATCGGTCAAGAGGAGTTTGCGGCCCTGGGCAACACCTCGGTGTGCCAGCTGGCCGTAGGCCGCACCGCGGTGGGCGGTCCGGCCGTCGACCTGCTGACGGACCTTCCCACCGCCACCACCTGGACCCGACCCACCAGGGAAGCCGGGAAGGACCACGTCGGCGTCAACCGCTCGCCCCGACCGAACGATCGAGCCGCTCCGGTCCCCGGCGAGCCGCTCGAGCGGTACCTCGAGCGGAGACTACGGCAGGCCACGGTCCTCGTTCTGCCAAACCGCACGACCTCATTTCGGATCTCGAAACGCATCGTCGATCTGGTCGGAGCGATCGTGCTCTTGGTCCTGACCGCCCCGATCATGCTCGTGCTGGCGGCTCTGATCCGCCTCGACTCGAAAGGTCCGGCACTGTTTCGACAGACCCGAGTGACCCGGGGCGGGCGCACCTTCTGCTTCTACAAGTTCCGGACGATGCACGTAGACGCCCGCCAACGGTTCCCCGATCTCTACAACTACGACTTCAGCGACGGCGACTTCGACTCGGCGTACTACAAGCTCGCCGACGATCCTCGGAACACACGGGTGGGCCGGTGGCTCCGGCGCACCACCCTCGACGAGCTCCCCAATCTCTTGAACGTGCTGAAAGGTGACCTCAGCCTGGTCGGCCCGCGACCGGAGCTGCCTGAGCTGGTGCGCTACTACCAGCCCGAGAACCTCGCCTGCCTCTTCACCAAGGCGGGGCTGACGGGATTGGCGCAGGTGGCGGGCCGCAGCTTGCTGACGGTGCGCGAGCGCCTCACGCTGGACACGCGGTACGTGGCGAACCAGACGTTCCTGCTCGACCTCCGAATCCTCGCCCGCACCGTGGTGGTGGTCCTCAGTGGACGCGGGGCGTTCTGATGATCGAGGACGTGCCCGCCCATGAGCCTGGGCCCGCGGTGATCGACATCTCGGTCGTGATCGTCAGCTACCACTGCCGCGACCAGGTGTTGGCCTGCGTCGACAGCCTGGCCAACTCCCGCCGGGCCCGGCGGATCGAGGTGATCGTGGTCGACAACGGGTCGACCGACGGCACCATCGAGATGCTCCAGGCCCGAGCTCCCGAGGTGAGGCTGGTCCCGATGGGCACCAACGCGGGCTTCTCGAAGGCCAACAACGTCGGTATCGGGCGGGCGCTGGGTCGCTACGTCCTCGTCCTGAACCCGGACACGATCGTCGAAACGGGCGCCATCGACCTCCTTGCCGACTGGCTCGACGATCATCCGGAAGTGGGGGTGGCGGCTCCCCAGCTACTCAACCCGAACGGGACCGACCAGCGAACGGCCCGTTCGTTCCCGACCCCGGCGGCAGCCATCTTTGGACGCCGATCACCGATGACCCGCTGGTTTCCGCAGAACCGCTGGTCCAGCCGGTTCCTAGCCGGGTGCGGCCACCCCGGCAGCGAGCCATTTCGAGTGGATTGGGTTTCGGGCGCGGCGATGATGGCGCCCGCCTCGGTGATCGCCCGGACCGGCGCCTTCGACGAAGCGTTCTTCCTCTTCTGGGAGGACGCCGATTGGTGCAAGCGAGTTGCCGATGCCGGGTTCGAGGTGTGGTGCATCCCGCAATCCCGAGTGATCCACGACGAGGGGGGAACCCGCAACCACGGCTGGTCACCCCGCGTGGTCACCCACTTCCACCGCGGCGCCTACCTCTACTGGCGCAAGCACCATGCGCCCCAGCGCTGGAACCCCGCCCGCTGGGGGGCCGCCGCCGCTCTCGGTGGACGCGCCCTGGCTGTGATGGCCAGGGAGCAGATCCACGCCAGACGTGGTGGTGGCGGCGGCCGCCTACCGATCGTCTCCCCCCGCTCTCCCGCCCCGACCCCCCAATCAAGTAGGTGAGGTTGTGACTTTCAAACTGTTCATGAAGCGCTACTGGCGCATCCCACTGGTGGCGCTGCTGGCGGCCCTGCTCGCCTTCTGCGCTTCATTTGTGGAGAAGCCGGCCTACAAAGCCACCTCCCGGATGCTGGTGGTGGAAGGTTCAACGCCCTTGCTCAACAGCTCGGGCCAACCGACCAACGACCAGACCGGCGTCGACGGCGCCACCTCAGCACAGACGATCGTTGAGACCCTGGGCGGTCTGGCATCGAGCCGCCAGGTCGCAACCATGGTGGTCGACAAGCTTGATCTGGACGCACCCCAGCCGCCGGTTCATGGCCCCGTCCACTGGCTCGAGTACGCGGCGGCGAGCACCTACGCTCACGTCAAGGCGTGGGTAAAGTCCGGTTTCTACAAGACGCCAGCTCCCCGCGAGAAGGCCATTCAGGGGGTCGAGGCAGCCATCACCGTCAACGACCTGGCGCCGACCGGTGGCCCCGACACCGGCCAAGCCGACTCGTACGTCCTCGAGCTCGACGCAACCGGGCAGACCGCGGTTCAGGCCACGCAGATCGCCGACGCCGCGGCCGCCGATCTGGTCGTCGTGAGCCAGCAACAGTTCGAGAACGAATCGCAGTACTACGCCACGGCCCTCGCCGCTCAGCTCCGCAATGCCAACGCCACCTTGGCCTCGGACAATCAGGCCGTGAGCAACTACGAGGTTGCCCACAACGTCTCGTCGCTCGATCAACAGCTCGTACAGAACGTGCAGGACTCGGGCACGTTCACCTCCCAGTTGGTCACCGCCCAGGCGGCCGTGGAGGGCGAGAAACAGACGGTGGCCTCGCTGCAGGCGACGCTGGCCGGCACTGACCCGACTGAAACCTCGGCCCAGAACATCACCACCGGACGATCGACCACTGCGGACGACTCCACCCAGGTCAGCCCCGTCTACCAGACCGTCCAGGAGCAGCTCAGTCAAGCCCAGGCGACCCTGGCCAACGACACCGCCACGGCCTCGTCGCTGCAGAGCCAGCTCCAAGCCAACCCTTCGAGCGCCCTCACCCAGGCTCAAGCCGGGCTGCTGGACCTCGAACAGCAGGTGACCGCCGACCAGAACGCGGTGCAGAGCCTGTCGAGCTCACTGCAGCAGGCCGATGCGAACGTGCAGATCTCGCCCGTCGACCTGACCCGGCTCGGTGCCGCCGACCTACCGACCTATCCGTTCTCGCCGAAGCGCTACCTCTACCTGTTGCTGGGCGTGCTTCTCGGCGCCCTGGCCGGTTGCTGGCTGACCTATCTGGCCCGCCGGCGGGTCGCCCCGGTCGATCCCGACGGGAGATCCGAGCAGTTCACGGCGAGCACGGTAGCGCTCGATCTTCGCCGGACCGCCAGTCCGAGCCGCGAGCCCGTGTCGGTGGGTGCCCACGCCGGCACCAACGCCAACAACGGCCACAACGGGAGGAACGGCAACAGGGAAGACAGCCGAGATGGGAGCAGCGAAGAGCACGGAGAAGACGACAACGCCGGTGGCTCGGATGGCGGATCGAATGGTCGCTCCGAGGGCCGGGCCCAGACGCCCGATGGCCCGGGAAGCGCGGACGCTGACCATCCCGATGCCCCGAGGGAGTCCACGCCCTCGTGATCGACCTCACTCGCGACTCCGCCGAGGTGCGCCGGAGCGTGGTCGTCAGTGCCACCACACAGGGTGCTGCAAGGTTCCTCAACCTGGCGCTGAACGTGGCAAGCACGCTCATCATCATCCGGTACCTGTCGCCGTCCTCGTACGGCAACTACGTGCTGGTGCTGACCGTGTCGATGCTGATGGGACTCATGGCGGACTTCGGCCTGTCGAAGCTCGCCACGCGTGAGGTCTCCCGGGATCTGAACAGCGAGGACGAGGTCCTCGGCACCATCTTGCTTGCTCGCCTCTGCTTGGCGGTGGTGTGCATCGGGCTTCTCCAGCTCGTGCTCTTCGGACTCGGGGTCTCCGCCACACTGCACGAAGCCGGTCTCATCGCCTCATTGCTCTACCTCGGCAATGCCTTGATGGTGTCGACGGTGGCGTTCTACGTCCGCATCAAGCAGCAGTACGAGGCCGCTATCCAGGTGTTCATGGAGGTGTTCGAGACGGGCTACCTCATCGTGCTTGTCGTCCGGCGAGCGTCGCTCGCCTGGCTGTTCATCCCCCCGACCGTCGCCACGCTCCTCGGGGGGGTGGTGGCGGTCCTCCTGGTGCGGCGACGGTTCGGCGTCCGATTCCGCTTGGCCGTCTCCCGAATCCCCTCTCTCCTGAGAGAGGCCCTGCCCCTGGGTCCGGCGTTGATGATCAGCGTCTGCTATCTCAAGCTCGACGCCCTGATGCTCGTCGTACTGCGCACGCCGCGCGAGGTCGGGCTCTACGGCTCCGCCTACCAGCCGATCGAGTACGTCTTTCTGGCGTCCGCAGTCGTGATCAACGTGGTGTTCCCGTTGGTGGCCGCCGCCTACGCCGTCGGGGATCGCGAACGCTTCTCTCAACTGTACCGCCGGGGCGCCGAGACCTTGGTGGCGGCGATGGTGACGGTGCCGGTGATGCTGTCCCTGATCGCCGTGCCACTCGTCGACCGGGTCTACGGTTCGGCGTACCGAGGTGCAGCCCGCCCGCTGCAACTGCTGGCTGTCGCCTTGGTGCTCATGACCCTCAGCGCGTGGCAGGCATTCGTCTTGCTGGGAGGGGGCCAGCAGAGGATCACGCTCATCTACGACCTCGGGGCGCTCGTCGTGGCGGCGGTCGGGTGCCTGATCCTGATCAGAGCCTATGGAATGGACGGTGCGGCGTTGGCCACGTTGTGCACTGCCGTGTTCGTCCTCATCTGTTCGACGGTAGCCGTCCGCCGGCACTTCAAGGTCCGCCTGGCGATTGCGCCGATCACCCGCATTCTGGCGGCGGCCGCCGCGCTCTGGGTGACGCTTTGGATCGTTCGGCGTGCCGGCGCACCGTGGCCGGTGCTGATTCCCACCACCCTGGCGGCCTACCCCGCCTGGCTGTTGGCATTTCGGGTGATGCGTCCATCGACACTCTGGTCGTGGAGACACACGGTGGCGGGGACGCACGGTGGCGCCGGTGCGGTCCCCGACCTGAACGAGCAGCCGGGCAGGGACGCGAATCGTCTCCGTCCGCTTGCTCTCGAGGCCGACCCCACGACCGTGCTCGGGACGGAGGCTTGACCATGAGCGGCCAACCTTCGATCTCGGTGATCCTGCCGACCTACAACCGTTGCGAAGTCGTCGAGCGGACCCTCGAGCACCTGGTGGCTCAGGACTACCCGGCGGAGTTGATCGAGATCCTGGTGTGCGACAACTCGTCCGACGACACGCCGGCAATGGTCGAGCGGGTGGCCGCCCAGGTGGCCCCGACCGTCCGACTGGTGGCGAGCGACCAGCGCCTGCCCGCCGTCAAGCGGAACCACGGGCTGGCCTTGGCCGACGGCGAGCTCGTTCTCTTCATGAACGACGACGTCTGGCTCCGACCTGATGCTCTCGCCGTCCACGCTGCCACCCACATCGCCCACGATGGTCCGGTGGCGGTGCTCGGGCACGTGGACCAGTCGGTGCGGATGCCGCCGAGCGCGTTCATCGAATGGTACCGGCCCTTCGCCTACGATCGCATAGCCGGGTCGCGGGGCGGGTCGGTCCCGTATCACTACTTCTGGTCGATCAACCTCTCCTTGCCGCGTCAGGTGATGCTCGACCGCCAGCTCGTGTTCCACGAGGACTGGGCCAACATCGGCCACGAGGACGTCGAGCTCGGCTACCGCTGGAGCCGGGCCGGCTACCCGATCGTCTACCAACCCGACGCCTGGGGCGAGCACTACCATCCCCATGACCTGGACAGCGCCTGTCGTCTGCAGTACAGCGTGGGTCGCGGACTGCGCGATCTGCGGGTGCTGATCCCCGAGCCCGACCTCCTCGAGCGCTACGGGGCGTTCAGCTTCGCCAACAGCCGCCGAGCGGTGGCGCGGGGTCTGGCCCGCAAGGCACTCTTCAACCGTTGGACGGTTCCGCCCCTCCAGGACCGGCTGGGCCGCCTCGACCGCAACAATCGGTTGGCCACGTGGAGCTACTGGAAGATCCTGCTCCACCACACCGACCGCGGCTTGCGCGATCAGCCGCCTCGCCGGCCGCTGCCGGTGCCGACCGTACCCGATCGCGCGGCATGACCCTGGTCAAGCCCACTGGCGCGCCACCGAGCGCTGGCGGCACGCCACCCCGTCGCGGGTCGGAATGGGTTGGCATCGTCGTCGCCCTGGGGCTGGTGACGCTGTCCGTGCTGGGGCTGAGCCAGTTCGGCAGCAAGGCCGTCTACATAACGGTCGGCGTCGCCGCCGCCGTGTGGGTGCTCTGGTCGATCCGCGATCTCATCGGACCGCCGATCGCCGACGCAGTCCGGCGGCTGAGCCCAACGCCGACCGGCGTCCCCGCTCTCGGCAAAGTGCGAACCTCCGTGGGCGCAGCCGTGGCGGCGCTGGCCGCCGGGACGTTGGCGTTTGCCGTTGCCGGCGCCGGCACCAAGGTCATGTACGCCCTGGTCGCCCTGGTCGGGCTGACGGCCGGGGCCTGGCTGCTGTGGCCGGCGATCCTGCTCCTGTTCAACACGCCGGCCGACGGACAAGGCCTCCACGAAGACCACCTCGACGAGCTGGCCGCGTCTGAGCAGCGCTCCCGCACCAGGGAGCACGAGTGGACGGCGATCGGACTCGGGCTCGAGCCGGGCCCGAAGCCGCAAGCCGGACGAACAGCGCGGGCGGTGGGGATGCTCCTCGCCGTCGTGGCCGCCGGGATGTTGGCCTTCTTCTCCGCCACCATGGGCTCAAAAGCGCTGCTTGCCCTGGTCGGTGGTGTGATCGTCGTCGGTTGCCTGCTGCGGGCTCGCGACAAGACGTTGTTCACGGTGTTCGGGTTGGGCTGTTCGTTGGCCTTCCTGGTACACAAGTCGTTCGGTCCTCTCAACGACACGATCGCCAGCGGGGCGCCATCCGTCTACATCACCTCGTTCGACGCCATGCTCCTCCTCCTCTACGCCCTTTGGGTGACGGAGGGTACGTTCGTCGCCGACGTCCGCGCCGCGCTCCACCGACGCATCCTCTGGATTCCACTGATCGGCGCCCTGCTGATGCTGCCGAGCCTGCTCGCCGGTGGGGCCAGTGTCCGCCTCGGTCTGTCCGAGCTGGTGCGCATGAGCTGGATGTACCTCCTGTTCTTCTACGTCGCCGTACGGGTGCGGAGCCGGACCATGGTGTGGGCGATTCTCGCCGGGTTGGGGGCATTCGCGATCGTCGAGATCGTGGTGGTGATCCTGCAGTGGAAGACCGGCGGGGTACTCGGTCTCTCGTTCCTCGGTGTGCCGACCCAGCTCAACCAGCGCATCACCGACACCAGCGAGCTGGGACGCCCGTTCGGAACGATCATCCACCCGGACTTCATGGGAGCGGCGATGGGTTCGCTCGGCCTCCTGGCGTTCGCGTTGGGGTTGACCCTGCGTCGCTCGTTGACCAAGGTGGTGGCCCTCGCTTTCACCGTCGGCTGCATACTGTGCCTGTACCTGGCCCACACACGCGCCGCCCTCGTGGGCTTGGTCATCGTCCTGTTCGGAATGCTCGTGGTGGCGATCGTCCACCGCCACCTCCAGTGGCGGACGATCGGACGAGTCGTACTGGCTCTGATGATCGCCAGTGCCATCTTCTTCCCGCAGCTCCAGGCGCGGTTCGCGGAGAACTTCGGCACCGGGCACTTCAGCGAGGAGGTCACCTCCCGCTACCAACTGAACGACGTCGCTGGCGAGATGTTCTTCGACCACCCGATCATCGGGGTAGGGCTCAACAACTTCCAGGGTGCGATGGGTCCCTACGAGGTCCATGGTGTCATCTTCATCGACAACCCTGTCCAGAACCTCTACCTGCTGTACCTGTCCGAGACCGGGATCATCGGCATGGCCGGCTTCTTGGTGGTCGGCATCTCCATGTACAACGTGGCGCTGCGCCTGGCGCGATCGCGTGACCGCCTCCTCGGCGGCGTGGGTCTCGGGGTGTCAGCAGCCATGGCCTTCCTGATGATCGAGGAGCTGCTCGGCTTCGCGCTCCGCGAGGACGTGCCCCTGTCTGTGTACTGGATCTTCGCCGGCCTCTCCGTCGCCTGCTACCGAATGGCCGGCCTGGAGGGACAGCATCGACTCCGCATGGCCCGGCCCGGAGGTCGTCCGGACGGCGCCGACCCCGGCCGGTACGGTGGCGGTCCTTCACGCCGCGGGACTGGGGTGCCCATCTACGCCCCAGGCGCGTCGCCCTCGGCGGCGGAGGACGACAAGGGCAACGGGCGGGCGAACCGGGCTGTCGGATCGGATCATGCCCGGAGCGGGCCAGACCTGCCGGCGCGATACCGACCGGCCCTGAACCCCGGGGGATCGGGCCGGCCCCCGTGGGCGCGGCGCGGCCCCAGCCGCTGGTCCCCGGCTGGACACCGGCGAGTCAGGGGAGCGGTGCTGGCGTGGGTGCTGGTGCTGGGAACCATCCTCGCCGCCGAGGTGCCCGGTCTGTCCGGCGCCCAGGCGTCGAGCACGCCACCTGCCCCGACACCGGGGGCGCAGGAGCGGTCCGGAGCCTCGAGCTCGGTACCCATCCCGCAGATGCGGGTCGTGTTCGCGGCCGACCGCAACACCGACCCCGGCGCCCCAGGTACCAGCGGGATCTTCGTGGCCAACGCCGACGGTACCGACCTGAAGCCCCTGATCGTGGCCGGCTCCACCAGCAACACGACCTACAACTGGCCAGAGTGGGCACTCGGCGGCACCAAGATCATCTTCACCGTACGGAACGGTCCGCCGGTGAGCAGCGCTGATGCGCTCGGGACCTACGAGAACATCTGGGAGATGAACCCGGACGGGTCGGATCGGCGGCAGCTCACCAACTACAAATTCCGGGCCGTGCAACCGAAGGTGTCGGCGGACGGGCAGTCGGTGATCTTTGCGGCCGAGAACCCACAGTTCCCGTTGGAAGCCATCTACAAGCTCAACCTGTTGACCTTGCAGGCCACCAACCTTTCCCAGTTGACCCAGCCCAATGGTGCGGCTGACGCCGATCCGAGATGGACGCCGGACGGCAGCATCGTGATGGCGTCGAACGAGTCGGCGGTGCCCGGAGAAGTGATCGACGAGCTCAACGCCGATGGCACCAACCGCCAGCTGCTCATCAACGACGGCAACTACAACACCGACCCCGAGATCTCGCCCGACGGCAGCGAGATCGCAGACTCGGCGTTTGAGGGATCCAATCCGGTGGCGCCCGGCGCCACGCTCATTCCGGGTAATCCTGATGACACCAACCTCAACCCGCAGGGCTGGTACATCAAGGTGCGCAACCAGGTCACCGGGGCGACCACGTCGCTCAACCAGGGCGAGGCCTGCGACGACCTGATGGCCACGTGCCAGCCGGGCCAGTCGTCGGGGTGGCAGCCGGAGTGGAGCCCGGATGGGGGGACCGTCGCCTGGATCGGCCGGCTCAACGGCACCACCACCTGTGTCTGCGCCGCCAACGCCGACGGCTCCGACCCGCGTGCACTGATCCAGTCGAGCACTCTGGTGATCACGTGGTTCGATTGGACGGCGCCCGGCGGTCAGGCGCCGAGCACCGCCGTGACCGACAGCCAGATAGGTTCGGACCAGGTGCCGTCAAGGCTGCTGCTCAGCGTGGACAACCTGGCTGACAATCAGTCGGAGATCCTCGATGAACCCGTCGACATGATGGGCGACGACGCTGCCGGTACCGGGAGCGCCTCGGACCCCACCGGCGGAAGCTGGAGCCAGGACCGTTCGGTGCTTGTGTTCGTGGCCAACGCCAGCTACAACCCCAACGACCCGCAGTACGGCCCGCCACCTCCGCCAGGCCAGCAGGTGCATGAGCACTTCACGCTGCAGGAGCTCGACCCGGCGTTGCCCACCTACCCGGCCGACGACATCCCGGCGAGTGAACAGATCTTCCTCCGTCGATCCGATGGGACAGTCGTGCAGTTGACGACGCCCTGGACCGAGGACTGGCGTGATGCCATCGACGAGGGTGACCTCCGGTCCAATACCGACCCGATCATCTCACCGAACGGGCAGTATGTGGTGTTCACCAATCACTCGAGCCTCACCGGCGAATCGTTCTTGCTCAGCATGGACCTTGCCACCGGCGCAGTACTGAACCTGACGAACGGCACCGCCGGCGCCATGCAGGTCAACGATGCACTACCGGCGTGGTCGCCCGACGGCTCGAAGATAGCCTTCACCTGGACCGAGGGTGCCAACACCGACGTGTTCGTGATGAACGCCTCGGACGGCACCGCGGTCACTGAAGTGACCGACGACGACGCCTACGACATGGATCCCACCTGGTCGCCCGACGGCCGGTCTGTCGTGTTCAGCCGGTACGACGGGACCCTCGCCCCTTCGCCGGCCGAGCTGGACTCCTTGGTCGGTCTGCCGACAGCCGGATGGTCACTGGTCAAGGTAGACGTCGCCACCGGTCAGGAATCGGTGCTGACCACGCCGGCCGACTCGCCGACCTGGCGGCCGGTGTACTCGCCCGACGGCAGCCAGATCGACTTCATCGGCTGGAAGTACCGCACCATGGGCGTCTTCCGTACCACTCCGGACGGCGCCCCGGTCGAGCCCCTGCTCATCACGCCGAACCTCGACGTGACATCGGTGGATTGGAAATGACGATGAGCCCTGCCGACCTCACGGTGATCGTCGTCAACTGGAACACCGTCGACCTGCTCGACGACTGTCTCCAGAGCATCCTCGACCACGGCCCAAAGGGCCAGCGCAGCGAGATCGTCGTGGTCGACAACGCCTCGAGCGACGGGTCGCTCGAGCACTTGGAAGCCAACTGGCCGTCGGTGCGGGTCATCGCCAACGACGTCAACGTGGGCTTCTGCCGGGCAAACAACCAGGCGATTCGCGTCACCGACTCGCCCTTCCTTCTGCTTGTGAATACCGACGCCCGCCTGACCGCCGGTTGCGTCGACGCCATGCTCGGGTATCTCCATCGTGACCGCCACGCCGCGGTGGTGGGTCCAAGGCTGGTGTACGGCGACGGCAGCTTCCAGCGGTGGACGGCGGGACAGTCGCTGTCGTTGCGGAGCTGCGCCACCTACCTGCTCGGCCTCGACCGGCTGGCCGCCCGGTGCCCACCACTGTCGGGGATGTACCTGCCCTACGACACCGATCAATCCTTCAAGCCGGGCTGGGTGAGCAGCGCCGTCATGCTCGTTCGTCGCCAAACGCTCGACGAGGTCGGCCTGCTCGACGAGTCGATCTTCGTCTACATGGACGATGTCGACCTCTGTCAGCGGGCGACCGACAGGGGTTGGAACGTCTGGTACGCCGCCGACACCACCGCCGTCCACTTCATGGGGGCCAGCACCAAGCGCCAGACGGGCAAGGCATCGCCTGAGGCGCTGCGGGCGCTCAACCAGTGGTACGAGCGGCGCCATGGCCGGCAGTCGGCTCGCGCCCTGCGGGCGCTCGAGGCCGCCGGGTTCGGCGCTCGGGCCGTCTTGTACACCATCAAGGGGCTCCTGTCCTCCGACGACGCGGTGCGAAGTGGGGGCCGAGTCCAATGGAACCGCGTCAAGTTGTGCTTGGAGCCTGCCGATGCCTGAGACCCATTCCCATTCCCATGCACACAGTGCCGGAGGGGTGGCAATCTCCGACCGTCACGCTCATGAGAGCGAGACGTACGACGCCATGGCCGCCGCCATGTTGGCCGATATGAGCGACGACGAGCTTCGGGTTCGGGCCGACCGCATCCCCTTCCACAACCGCGAGCACGTCGACTATCTGAGCTTCGCCATCGACGAGCTGCGTCCGCTGGCGGGCAAGCGGATCCTCGAGGTGGGTGTCGGCAGCGGGACGTTGGCCGCATGGCTGGCACTGCAGGGCGCCGACGTGACCGGTATCGACGTCTCCAGCGGCATCCTCCAGGTGGCGACCAAGCGTGCGTCGCTCAGCGGGGTCGCTCATCGAACCAGGTTTGACCACTGCCCGATCGAGGAATTCGACGACCCCGAGGACTCCTTCGACGCGGTCATCGGCAACAACGTCGTGCATCACTTCGAACGGGACCTGGCTATGTCGAATGTCGGCCGCCTCCTGCGCCCCGAGGGTCGGGCCGCCTTCTGCGAACCGGTGCTCTTCCTTCCGGAGATCGTACGCCGGGCCCGCTACTCGGCTTTCGTCAGCCGCCGGTTCCCGCCCCATACCCACACTCCTGACGAGCGATCTCTCGACCAGCGCGATCTGGGGGTGATTCGGCGCCACTTCGCCTCGGTCTCGTGGCGGCCGTTCCAGGTCCTCTGCCGGATGCAGAACTTCGTCGAGCTCAGCGATCCGACGTGGAACCGGCTGGAGTCGATCGACCGCTTCGCTCTCCGACACGTGGCACCCGCACGGTGGCTCGCCCGGATGATCGTCCTCACACTCGAAGACCCCCTACCCGTGAAGTCCCGAACCGAGGAGAGTGCCCCTCTATGAAGATCCTCGCTACCGGCGCCGCCGGAATGCTCGGTACATCGCTTGTGCCCATGTTCGTGGCCGCCGGCCACGACGTCGTGGCGACCGACATCGATCTGACGAACCCGAGACCCTGGGGCGCCGGACATCCGACGATCGACTGGCTCGACGTGCGTGAGCGAGCGGCGGTGAAGGACGCATTCGACGACACCCGACCGGAGCTGGTGCTGCACATGGCGGCCGAGACCTCGTTGGAAGTGAGTGACGCCGACCCCGACCACGCCTACCTGACCAATACGGTAGCGACCAAGTACCTGGCACTCGAGTGCCGACGCAGGGATGTCCCGATGGTGTTCATCTCGACCGCCGGCGTCTTCGATGGCACCAAGGTCGGCGCCTACACCGAGTTCGATCAGCCAAACCCGATCAACGCCTACGGTGCCACGAAGTTCGAGGCCGAAAAGCTGCTGAGCTCGATGCTCGACCGCTACTACCTGATCCGTGCGGGCTGGATGGTCGGGGGCGGTGACGGCAAGGATCACAAGTTCGTGGCCCGGGTCCTCCAGCAGGTGCGAGACGGTCGCACCACGATCCACGCCGTGGGCGACAAGTTCGGAACGCCTACCTACACGTATGACTTCGGTCGTTGCCTCTTGAACCTGATCGACACTCAGGTATACGGGCTCTACCACATGGCGTGTGAGGGCCAGGGCAGCCGCTACGACATCGCTGCCCACATCCTCGGACTCCTGGGCCGGTCCGACATCGAACTGATCGAGGTCGATTCGGAGTTCTTCCGCGACGAATTCCCGTCCAACCGTCCCCGTTCGGAAATCATGCGAAACATGGTGCTGGACCTTCAGGGAATGAACCTGATGCGGCCCTGGCCGGTGGCTCTGGACGAGTACCTCGATCGCCACTTTCACGAGCTGATCCAGTTCGAGCGCGCCGCGGCCGTTGTCTGACGCGCGTGCCGACCAGAAAGAGAGCCTGATGACAAACGTCCCCGATCCCAGCGATCAGCGCCGAGGCCAGCACGCCGACACCCGCTCGGTTGCAGTGGTGATCCCCATCCCCGACGACCCGCCGTGGGAGCTGTTCGACGCCATCCCACCCGAGATCCCGATCATCGTGAGCGATGACAGCGATGGCCACCTGGCCCCGCCACCCCGCGACAACGTCTTCTACTTCGACTACGCGGCGCAACGAGAGTACTGCGGTGGCCACTATGCGGCCATGCCCCACAAGAGCGCGGCCAGTCGCAACGTGGGCCACTACATCGCCTTCCGCCAGGGTTTCGACGTCATCGTCGCCCTCGACTACGACTGCCGTACCCGCTCCGGTTGGCTACAGGCCCATCTCCAAGCCCTGACCAAAGCGGTCGAGGCGCCGGCGCTGGCCCCGTCGGCTCCGAACGGCTGGATCAACTCGATCGACGCGCCGGGCGTCTACGCCCGGGGCTACCCCTACGAGCTGCGGACGCCCGAGCTGGCGGAAGTCGAGGAGTCCACCGTCACCGGCGAGGTGAAGATCAACATGGGGATCTGGGACGGCATCCTTGACCTCAATGGCATCGACAAGCTCCAGGGTGGGGAGCCCGGGGATCCGGGCCTCGCCACGGACGTCAACCGGATCGCGCTGGGCAACATCCCGGTCTGTGGCATGAACACCGCCTTCGTCGCCGAGCTGACGCCGGCATACTTCTTCCTGCCCGACCTGTGGGTGAACGGGTGGCAGCTCAGCCGTCACGACGACATCTGGGGCGGCTACGTCGTCAAGAAGCTGATGGATCGCAGAGGCGACCTCTTGGCGTTCGGACACCCGGTGGTCCAGCACACCAAGCAGACGCGACTCGAGCGCGTGGTGGTGCTCGAGCAGTGGATGCACCTCATGTCGATGGGCTTCTACGACCTGGTCGACGAAGCATGTAGCCAGGTCACGCCGGCCGACTACACCGAGATGTTCGCCAGTTTCGTGCAGGAATACCGTGCCGGCGTCGAGCGCAGCTCGCTTCCCGCTCACTACGTCGCGGTCTACCGCACGCTCGGCGAATGGATGCAGCGCTGGTCGGCAGCGTTCACGTCATGAAAGTGTCGACCGACGGCTCCAGCCATGTCGCCGAAAGGGAAACCCGGGTCCCCACCCTGCGCGATGCAATCCGGGGGGACCTCGAACAGATGGCCAAGGTCAAGGGATCCCGCTTCCCGTCGATGGTCGGGGCGGTGGACGTCCTGTCCCTACCGGGCACCTGGGCAGTCATCCTCTTCCGTCTGGCCAGCACAGCCCACCACAAGGGCATCCGGCCGTTGTCACGGTTCATCTTCTTCGCCAACACCGTCTTGTTCGGAGCCGAGCTGCATCCCAGCGCCATCGTTCAGCCCGGACTCGTGATCCCACATCCCGTCGGCACGGGTGTCGCCGGCGAATGCCGGATCGGCCGGCGGGTCCTGCTGCTTCGAGGTACGGCGATGGGCGGTGGAGGCAACCCGAAGCGTCCCGGCCATCCGGTACTCGGCGACGACGTGATCCTCTTCGACAGTGCCAGAGTGTTCGGCCCGGTCCACATCGGTGATCGGTCGATGATCGGTACCGACGCTGTGGTGGTCGATGATGTCGGGTCCGACATGTTCGTGTACGGAGTCCGCAAGTCCGGGGTCGTTCGGCCACTGGCGGAGATGGGCCTTGGCGAGGAGGCCGAGGCCGAGCTGGGCCACGGCGCGTCGAGTGGTCGAGCGATGACCACCGGTGCCGCGTCCGAGGTGGGCTCCACCAACGGCAACGCCACCAAGGTGACCTGATCATGCGGGCGGTCATCGACGCGACGGCGCTCGGATCGGGACGCGGCGGCGACGAGACCATGCTGCGTGGCGCCATTCGCGGCCTGGGTCTTGCCAGCCAAGGCGACGATCGCTTCACCGTTCTGGCCGATGCCGATGCCGATGCCGAGATCGGGAACCTCGCCGGGCCGGGGCTTCGGGTCGAGCGGATGTCCCGGAGACCGGGCGCCGTGCACTTCAGCGCTCAGCTTCCTTGGTATCTCGCCCGCCGCCGATCCGACTTCGACGTGGCCTTCACGGTCACCCACGCTCCGCTTCGTTCCCCGGTCCCCATCGCCCTCATGGTGCTGGATCTCTCGTTCCTGCACCTTCCCGACGCCTATCCGCGCCGGACCCGCCAACGACTCACGTCACTCGTGGGCCATCAGGCACGCCGGGCCGCCGCGGTGTTGACCGTGAGCGAGTTCTGCCGGCGGGACCTCATCGACAGCTACGGTTTGGACCCCGGCGGGGTCCACGTCGTCCCCATCGCCATCGAGACCCCCCCACCGCTGCCGCCCGAACACCGGGTGCGAGCACTGGCGGGACTGGCCCGGCACCAGGTCGACGGACCGTTCCTGCTCTACCTGGGCAACCTCCATCCCCGCAAGAACGTGGCCCGCACGATCCGGGCGTTCGCCGAGGCTCGACGAACCGATGCGGCACTGCACCAACACCAACTGGTCATCGCCGGTGGTCGCTGGTGGGGGACCGGGGAGGAGGCAGAGGCCGAGGCGGCACCGCCGGGCAGTGTCGTCTTCCTGGGCCGCGTCGACGACGACACCCGACAGGTCCTGCTCGAGACGGCCGATGCCTTGATCTACGTGTCTCGCTTCGAGGGGTTCGGGCTGCCGCCACTGGAGGCTATGGCCGCCTCGACACCGGTACTGGCCGGAGATGCCGCCGCCATCCCCGAGGTGACCGGCGGCGCGGCAATGCTGGTCGATCCGGAAGACGAAGGCGCCATCACCGAAGGCATCCTGCGTATCGTGACCGATCATCGTGAGCGTGCAGAGCTCGTCGAGCGAGGCCGGGCGCGTGTGGCGCACTATGACCCGGCGACGACCGGCGCCGCCGCGCGGGCGGCACTGGCGGCCGCCGTGAGCCACACCGTGATCGTCTGATAGTCGTGAAACGGGCTGACGCCGTTGCTCCTCCCACCACAACCCGGGGGATCGGAGAGACAGGCGGTTGGTCCCACCAAACGCCACTCCCGTATCGGCAGAGACCACGTCGGCGCAGGAGGCGAGTGGTGCTGATCGTGGTGGCCGCACTGGGTGTACCCCTGGTGGCGGCGTCAATCGTGATCGCCATCGTGGCCCATCGGCTGAACTCCCCGGAGGGAGTGCCGAGGTCGTGGCGGGCGCCGACCGTCCTGCCCAGCTCGCCGACGCCCTCCATCGCGCCGGGAGACCTCGTCTTCGACTCGAACCGAACCGGCAACTACGAGATCTGGACGATGAATTCGGCGGGCGGCGACGAACATGAGCTCACTCACGACCCCGTCTACGACTCCTGGTGGGCGCGACTTTCGCCTGACCGGCGGACGATTCTCTTCTACCGGACGCCCAAAGGGACCCACGATCGCGACTACTCGAAGACGTCCTTGTGGGCCATGGCGGCGAACGGCACGCACCCGGTGGAGCTTCGACCGGCCGGTCTCGACGGCTGGGTGTTCCAGGGCCACGCCGAATGGTCGCCCGACGGCAGACGGTTGGTCATGTTCGGGGGTAGCCGCTTCAGCCCGCAGATCTGGATCACCGACAACCTCGGTGGCGACCCCAGGGCCGTCACCCATCGTGGCGGGTCCAACATCGATCCGTCGTGGGCGCCGGACGGCCTGACCATCGTGTTCGTCGGGTGTCCCAGCTCACTCTGTCTGCCAGCTGACCAGGAGATCTACACCATCCCGGCGACGGGCGGAGAGGCCATCCGGATCACCTACGACCGCCTGCAGGACGACGACCCCTACTTCTCGCACAACGGGCTCGAATTGGCGTGGCTCACCAAGGTATCCGGAGGGGTGTTCAGCGTGGGGGTATGGAACATCCGCCTGATACCGGTTGTCACGGCCGGTGACCAGGTCACGGCCGCCCCTGGCGCCCGGCCGACGTACTTGATCAGAGACAACGGCAACGCCATCGACAGCAAACCGTCATGGTCGATCGATGACAAGACCATCTACTTCCACCGGGCCGTCGGAGGTCTCAAGGGAGGCTTTCAGATCTGGGCGATCGATGCCAACGGGACGAACCTCCGCGAACTGTCCAAAGGCCAGGGAGGCTCCAGCGAATACCCGGGCACGTAGACAGGTGGCAGCGGAGCTCCGCCCGGTCCAGACGCTTTGCACGGATCATCTGGCGGCCGGCCTCGCCACCCGGATCTGATGCTCGGCGAACCGATCGGACAGGGCGGCGATGGTGAGCGACGGGTTCGGTCCGACCGGTCCCGGCATGACCGAGCCGTCGGCTACGACGAATCCGGGATAACCGAACACCTCCCCGTTGGTGTCGACGACGCCTTCTTGGCGATCGCGCCCCATCGAGCAACCCCCGACCGGGTGCACCGTGATCACCTTCTTTCGCAGATACCAAAGAGGGTCAACCTGAAGGTCTGCGTCAAGCTCCTTGGCCAGCTCCTTCATCGTGCCGATGACGCGGCCGAAGTACTCGCTCGAATGGTTGGCGCTCCAGTCGAGAGCCAGATACCCCCTGTCGTCCAGGGACATGACGCCGTCCGGCGTGTCGAGCCCCATCCCCAGTAGGGGAAGGAGGCCGGCTGACCGGTGGGCGTCCCCGATCAACCCCTCGAGCTCTCCGTCCAGATCGATCTGCGGACGGTGGGTGAGGCGACCGAGGAGTCGCCTCTCGGCAATCCGGAGGGCCCGGTGGAGGAGGCCGGCGACGTTGCTCGCCTCGGCCAGCCAATCGACGGATACGGGGTAGCCGCCATCCTGGACGTAGTAGCCGGGACCACTACCCCCATCCCGGGTGTCGGGTATGCGAACGGTCGAAGTGATCACGGTCCCGTGACTCGGGGCGAGCTCGCGGGCGGTCCGGAGTCCGTCGACGGTCTGGTGGGCGTTGTGGACGAGGCCGAGGAAGTCGCCGTTGCCCGAGAAGAAGTGCCCAAGCGAACCGGAGAGCTTCGGGAAGTGCCGTCGGTTCTTGAGGAGAAGGAAGGTGCTGCCGAACGTCCCCGCCGATAGCACCAACCGATCGGCGGTGACCTCCACGAGTGGTAGGTGCTTCGTGTCGGTCGGGCTCCCTTCGTCCTCGTCCCGGTGGATGACGTACCGGACCAGGTACCCGCCCTCCGGCCTTGGAGCGAACCAGCGCACTTCGCAGCGGTCACGAACCTGGACGCCCAGCTTGTCGGACTGGGTGAGGTAGTTGTAGTCGAGGGTGTTCTTCGATCCGTAGTTGCAGCCGACATCGCACTCGCCGCACAGCCGGCAGGTGGTTCTGGTCCGACCGTGCAGGTTGTCCGTCGTAGCTCCATTGGCGTCTCGGATCGGCTCGCCCGGGATCGGGGGCCCGGTGAGATCACCGAAGGTGACCGCCAGATTGGGAAGGCTCCAGTCCAGACCGGCCTTCTCGGCCGCTTCCTTGAACGCCCGGGTCTTCGGCGTGCGGCTGTACGGCGGGTGGTCGAATGGATAGGGATGGGGCGCCAACATCGCCTCGACGTTGTCATAGTGGGGATCGAGATCGGCGCGGGTGATCGGCCAATCCTCAGGGGTCCCGTCTGGACCACGACGAACGAACCAGCGTTCGTCCTTGCGAATGAGGACGTTGGCGTAGATGAGGGAGCCGCCGCCCAGGCCTGCGGAGACCAGGCCGTCGATGCCGCCGAAGCTCCACACCTGGAACAGCCCGTGCTGGCCCTGGCTGGGATTCCAGAAGTTGTTCCGCATCTCCCTGGGGGACCGGGCAAAGGAGCCCGGGGGGTAGGGCTTGCCGCGTTCGAGAAGGCACACGCTCAGGTCCGCCTCGGCCAAGCGGTAGGCCATCACCGAACCGCCGAATCCCGATCCGACGACCACCGCATTGAAGTGCTCACGCTCGCTCATCCAGCTTCGCTCTCCTCTCTTGGGTCCGATGGTCCAGTTGTCGGTTTCGCCCAGGTCGACTCGCCGGAGGCGGCGGTACGAGCTCGGAGCGACAGCTCACCGCCATCCGTGGTGATGGTGGCCTCAGCCTGTCAGTCGCACTCCCTCGTGAACGATGAGCGGGAGCGTGGTGTGACGCTGTCCGGCCGCGGCGTCGGAGAACGCGGTCCACGGAGGCCGGGAGAGCTCGAGACCAGCGGCCCGTGGCTGGTGGAGGTCGTTGGATGATCGTCCAACGGTACCGGCCAGCGTCACTCGATACCCGCCTCGATCGCCTGAAGTGGGTGTCAGACAGGCAGACCCAGCGGATGTCAGCCATGCCTGGAGGGGCACGGCCACGCGTGCCCCCCTGCAGGCGCTGGAGAGAGCCGACGCCTCGTCACCGGCATCGAACCCGGGTCGAACCGCCTCACTCTTGTGGATGGCGTGGAGAAGGCCCCACCCGCTACTGCTTGTGCAGGGTTGCCACCGAGATGTGGGGCCACTGGATCCCGGCGAAGTCCAAGACGATCCGCTGCACGTACTGCAGCTGGAGGAGGTCCCCGACCACGGGGTGCCTCACCGTCTCGATCCAGAAGATGGCGTCCAGCTGCACCGCCTCGCCGGTCTGGGTCACAAAGGGGATGTTGACGTCTCCGCCGACCTGGGTCGTGGAGATGACCAGCACCACCATGTCGACGAACGCTTCGCCCCTGATCTCCTCGGCCAGCACGAGTGCCGGACTGTTGATGGTGGTGGCCGGGACGAGTCCGTCAGGGAGGAAGGGCGACAGGGGCTCCGCCATGAACGGTGCCAGATGCTCGACATCGACCACCGGCGTGGTCGGCGACGTGCTGAGGGCCGGGACGTAACCGCTGTACGGCGCTGGACCGACCGGGTCGGTCGTGGGACCGGCGGGGAGGGTGGCGGCCGCGGTGCTCTTGGCCACCACCGAGTCCCCGGGCGGGATGGTCGCCTGGTGGACAGGGGTGCGGTCGGAGACAGTCGGGTCGTCGGCGGGGGGGACGTGGAGCCACGAGCCCGGTTCGATGTGGATTCCGGTGTCGGTGGCCCGATCGCCGACCTGCTGGAGATAGTGCACTCCGTGGCGGTCGATGTCGGGCTCGGCGGAGCCGCGGTTCGGCATGTTGCCGTTGATGGCCGTGAAGTCCAGGGTCTCCGTCGTGGAGTTGAGCTCCAGAAGGAACGGCTTGTCGACATGCTTGTCCGGTCGGGCGATCGAGTTGAAACCGTGGCCCTCCCAGTGACCGGGAAGCTCCGCCAGCAGACCCAGACTGTCCAGCACGACGGCGTTCGACGGGCTGGCGCGAAACGTCGGCATGACCGCTACCTCCTCAGGCAATTGCGACGCCCGCAAATGGCGGGACGTCGGATGTCAACTGCGAGTGGCAGCCCCGACATGAGGAGGTGAGCTCTGTTGGCTCTCCGGTCCTTCCGTTGAGGATGCCGCTCTCATAAGCACGGTATTCCCCGGGTATCGGCAACGCAACGGAGGCGTCAGGGGGGACGGGAGGCGATATCCCATCGACCTCAGGGCGGAATCGAGGTCCCCAGGGTTGCCGGTCCCTCCCCGGTGCGCGCCGATGTCCACCACCCCGTCCGGGAACACGGGTCGCTCGCCGGGAGGTGCAAAAAGGTGGCACTAGCTGGACGTCTTGACCGGCTGCTCCGGAGCGTGGCGTGCACATGGAGGTCGTCAGGAGACACGTACCGGTCCAGGGGACCCCCCGTTGCCGGTCTACCTCCGGTCCGTTCCGGCAGCCCGGCGGCGGTGGTGACGTCTCCTATGACACTCGGGAGCTGCACGGGTATTGGACAACGGTTGGACAACTTTCCTCCACTATGACCTTACTCAAGGCGGTATGGCGCATCCCCGGGATGCATCAGGGCCTTGATAATCCCGGGCGGGAACCGGACGACAGCTGGCCCGGGCCCCCCTCGGGCCAGCTGTCGTAACCTCTCCGGGTAGCCGGAAGCCTCATGGGGTGGAGTGCGGGCCGCAGCCGAGTGTTGGCATCGATCACCGTGGCAACGACCTCCGGAGGCGGCCGGCCAGACCACCCCAGGCAGGGGGGGGAGGGGAGGGGAGGGGATGACCATCGGTCTGCCCGCTCAGACGGGCTGTTCATCGACAATCGACGTCGGGGGGATCCCGAAGCCGGGTATCCGGTTCAGGGAGCACATGGCGGGCTCCTTCTCCGAGTCCGTCGGACCTGACGGCGATTTCCGGGCCGGAGCCGCCCTGGGTCGGGCCACGGGCTCCACGCTCTCGACCGACCTGACCATCACCCACGACGACCTTCTTGCGCTGGTGGCGGACCCTCGCGTTCCGGCCACCATCACGGGCGAGATCCGGGCGCCTGCACTGTCGGCGGCGCCCATCGTGGTCACCGAGGGGCGGTTCGTGCTGCTCACACCGGACCCGACCCACGTGGAGACGGGCAACATGCTCTACCAGATCGAGGCGCGCACGAACGATGGCATCCGGTACCGTCTGGTCGGGTTCAAGGTGGTACATCAGGGACCTGCCGCCGACGCCTGGCGAGACACGACGACCCTCTACGTCACCATCTTCCGCATCCACAGCTCGGGATCGAGCACGTTCCACGGCAGGGGGGTCCTTCGGGTCACGGTGTCGGCCCTGCGCCGTCTCCTGGCCTCGATAGAGATCCTCAACGTCCCCCGACGGCTCGACCGAGAGCGATTGCGGTACGACTTCGCCGCCCGCTTCGTCGGTTCGCTCTGGCCGTACTATGGCGGGTCACTACGCGAACGGGCGCGGTTCCCTGCGCCCCCGACGGAGGAGCCTTCGCTCCCTCGACCCGGTGGCCTGACGCCGGCCGACATCCGCTGGTGCGATCCGAGCGGGATCTGGCACGACCACGTCGCCCCGGGCGCCTGCTCTCGGCTCATCCGATACCGAGGCGGTGACAAGGGGCCGGTGATGCTGGCGCCGGGCTACGGCATGTCGTCGACCTCCTTCGCCTTGGAGACAGGTCACCCGAACCTCCTGCAGTTCCTGTTGGACAGTGAGTACGACGTCTGGCTCTTCGACTTCCGGGCCGGCATCGACCTGCCGTCCGCCTGGTCCCCGTGCACGATCGATGACATCGCCACGATCGACTGGCCCCGTGCGGTGGAAGAGGTCAGGCGGATCACCGGGCGTGACGACGTCCAGGCCTTCGGTCACTGCGTAGGATCCGTGTCCCTGTTGATGACCCTGCTACACGGGACCAGGGGAATCCGGTCGGCCATGTGTGCCCAGTTCACCGTCCATCCGGTGACCTCTACGCTGAACAAGGCCAAGGCTCGGCTCCACGTCGGGGTGGCAATGGCGGATATCGGCCTGACCCGGCTGCACCCGGACACGTCGCTGACCCTGGCTGACGCGGCGCTCGATATGGCGCTCCGACCGGTGCCCGTGCCCCGGGGTGAACGGTGCGGGCTGGCCGTGTGCCGGTGGATCAACGCCGTCTACGGACTGACCCATGTGCACGATCAGCTCGACGATGCCACCCACCTGGAGATCGCACGCTTGTTCGGCGTGGGCAATCTCACCGGGCTCCGGCACCTGAACCTGATCCTCCAACGAGGCGTGGCGGTCGATGCCTGGGGCCTCGACCGCTACCTGCCGCATGTCGAGCGCCTCGACCTGCCTATCCACTTTCTGGCCGGAACCCGGAACTACATCTTCCACCCCGAAGGGACCCAGCGGACGATGAAGTGGCTCCGAGAGGCTCACGGTGCGGACAGGGCATCGCGGAACTACTCGGTGACGTACCTCGACGACTACGGTCACCTGGATGCGATCATCGGCCGGGATGCCGCCGTCGATGTCTTCCCGGACATCGTGAAACACCTCGACGTCCACGCGCTGTCGTGACGCCGGAGCCCGTCAGTTCACGTTGGGCTTCAAGGGCCCGTCAGCCGGCAACCGTCTCACGCCGTTGACGGACCGTTGCCGCTGATGATCCCGGCCGCCCGACCGGCCCTTGTCCTCGAGCGCCGCGCCGAGCGCCGCCTTGGTGAGCTCGACGAAGGGGGTGGCACCCATGGCTCGATGGCGGGCCAGGGCGTCCTCGAGATGGAGCACGGCAAGGTCCGGCCACCCGGCCACCCGGGCCAAGCGCCCGAGGTAGAAGGACGCGGACCCGAGGAAGGTCGCCTGCCCCACTCGACAGAAGTGGGAGGAGAACGGTGAGATGAGCCCGTAGAGGACTGTCGCCCAGTCCGTGTCGCCGAGGCAGCAGGCCGCATGGCTCAGCCCTGCCATCGTGAACCACCAGTGGAAGTTGCGGTCCTCGGCGACGACCGCTTCCGGGGTGAGACCGGCCAACACCGCACCGGCGACTTCGTCCCTTCCCGCCTCGACTGCGATCCACGCCGAGATCGCCCGTTCGCCCAGGGAGGAACGCCCGGTCTGCCCGGCTTCGAGTATGGGTTCCAGCTCGTTCATGCGTCCCTGGAGCCAGAGCCACGTCAGGCTCAACCCCACGGCGATGGCGTTGGTCTGAGGGTGGCCGCTCCGGCGGAAGATGGCGAACGCTTCTGCAGCCGACTCCTCCGCATCCGTGAAGCGTCCTTGTATCCCGGCGACGAGGCTCTCCCACATGACACCCAGCCGCAGGTATTCGGGCTGCTTCACCCGTTCGGCGAGATCCCGCATGGTACGAGCCAGCTGGTCGGCGACGGCGAAATCACCGCGTTCGAACTCCGCGTGGAGCTCGCACTTCATCCCCCGAAGCACGATCTCGGTGTTCCCGAGCTCCATCCCGAGCTCCCGGATCCTCCGGGCCGCCTCCACCTGAAGGTCGACCTCATCGGGACCACATAGGGCCCAGTAGCGGTACTCGATGCAGGCGGCGATGGTGGCGGCGTCCACCAATCGGGATGCGACGGCGACGGCCTCGTCACCGAGGCTTCTCCTCTCGTCGCGCGGCTGGGAGAAATGCCCCCACTGGGCCAGGCGTCCGATGACCAACGCCCTCTGGAGGCTGTCGTCATGGCCGAGCTCGGTCAGGGCCGTCCGCAGGAGCCGCTGGCCCGTCTCATTGGGCTCGGCTCCAGCCGGCAGCACACCACCGTACCCGAGGGCCGCCGAGGCCACGACGTCGACGCGATCCAACCGGCGGCCCATCTCGAACGCCTCTGAGAAGCGCTGGTCCGCCCCGATCAGTTGGCCCGACTTGACCATCGCATCGGCGAGCAGCAGCAGCAGCTCGCATCGTTGGTCGTCGGCATCGGGGAAGTGGTCCGCCGAGATGGTCACCGCGTGTTGAAAGTGGGTGACGGCGGACTCGTAGGCGATGTGGTCCAGGGCCGATTCGCCGGCGAGACGCGAATAGAACAGGGCGCGGTCGGCCGACCCGGCAGCGATGCCGCGGGTGTAGTGGAGCGCGATCTCCCAGGCCCGGGCAGGATCCGACCCGAAGCGCTCCTCCAGCACCTGGGCGATCCGACGGTGGATCCGCACCCGGCGGCTGCTCCCGAGCTCGGTGACGAGTGTCTGGCGGACCAGGTCGTGCACAAACCAGTAGCTGTCGTCGACATCGGGAGCTTCCGTGACGATCCCGGCGGTCCGGGCTTCGTCGAGGACGGCCAGGACAAGCGATTCGTCGTTGCCGGAGGACGCCAGCACCAATCCGACCTGGAACTGAGGGCCCATGAGGGCGGCGACCGACAGGATGCGTTTGCATGGGTCGGAGAGCTTCATCAGCCGCCAATGGACGACCTCGCACAGTCGGTCGGAGACGGAGGTTGCGTGCATCACGAGTGGAGAGAGCCTCTGCTCGACCGGTTCTCCGCTGGCGAGGATGTCCAACGCAACCTCCTGGAGGAAGAACGGATTGCCGCCGGTGTACTCGCGGAGGAGCGATCTGCTGGCCTCGTCCACTCCGACGGCGGAGCCGATCGATGATTGGAAGAGGGCCAGGGACGTCCAGTCCGATAGGCCGCCCAGGTCCACGCGCTCCACGTCGGCCGTCCGGCGCGCGCTGACCAGCCCCTCTGACAGCCAGCCCTTTCCGTCGGCTTCGGTGTCCCGATAGGTGGCGACGATGAGCAACGGTGCGGCGATGTTTGACCGGAGAAGGTGCTCGAGCAGTGACAATGTCGGAGCGTCCGCCCAGTGCAGGTCTTCGAGCACCAGCACCAGGGGTCTTGTCCTGGCCAGGGCCGTCAGGAAGGCGACCACCGCCTCGAACGACTGGAACCGCTCGGCTTCTGCCGCGCTCGGCCCCAGGTCGGCGGTCGGTTCCGGTGGGATCGATGCTTCGGGCACCACCTGACCCAGTGCGGTGGCCAGCGGTCCGATCTCCTGGACGGCGGTCCGCCCGGCCGGCAAGGGCATGATGCCGCGCAGCGCTTGGCGGAAGCCTTGGAAGGAGGACAACGGTTCCTCGTCACACCGGCCGTACAACACCAGGTCACCGCCGCCCGCGCACTCGGTGGCGAACTCCGAGGTCAGCCGGGTCTTGCCTATCCCAGGCTCACCGGTGATCACCAGCAGGACCTGCTTTCCTTGTACCGCTCGCCGGCGTGCTCGCCTGGCAGTATCCAGTTCATGGTCGCGGCCGACGAAGCTGGAGGCGTCGGCCGTGGCCATCCATGTCGGATAGGGCCCTTCCGCCGGGACAGAGCTCGGAGGGGAGATGGATGGTGTCCGTGACGGCGGCACCGATGAAGGTGGAGCACTCCAGTCCAGCGAGACGTCCTGGTCCAGGATCGCCTGCTCGAGGTGGCGGAGCGTCGGTGACGGTTCGATCCCGAGCTCCTCGTCCAACCGGGCCCGGAGCCGCTGGTAGGTGCGTAGGGCGTCGGCCTGCCGGCCAGATCGGTAGAGGGCTGACATCAGGATGGCCCAGAGCTGCTCGCGCAGCGGGCGTTCACTGATGGCCAGTTCGGCTTCCGCCACCACCCGCTTGTGGTCGCCGAGCCTCAATCGGGATTCGAGCAGTCCCTCGAGTGCCTCCAGGCGCCCCTCCTCCAGTCGGGCGATCTCGGGAAGGGCCCAGGCGAATCCCTGGACGTCGCTCAGAGCCGCACCGCGCCACCGTCCCAGCGAGTGCTCGAAGAGCACCGATGCCGCATGAGCATTGCCTTCGGCCATGGCCAGGCGGGCCCGTTCGCACTCGGCCTCGAAGGACACCGCATCGAGCTCCCCCGGGCGCAGCTCCAAGATGGCGGCTCCGTTTCGGGTGTACAGGCGCGTTGCGCCCAGCAACTTGCGCAGCAGGGACAGATGGCTCCTGAGCGTGGACGGTGCGCCGGGTGGCGGCTCGCCCCCCCAGAGGTCTTCCACCAGGCAGCCCAGCGGGACCGGTCGGTGGTTTGCCATGAGCAGCCGGATGAGCAGCGCACGCCGACGGATCCCGTCGATGGTGATCGGTTCGTCGAGGCGGGTGACGACCAGGTGGCCGAGCACCCCGAATTCGATCTCTGCCGGTGCCCCTTCGGGCGACGGGCTAGCCAACGTACTGGACGGGTCGTTGGGCGGACGGTCGACGAACGGGTACGGCTACTGCCCGGGTTGTGGCCACACCGTTCGCTCCTTCGTCGTATTCGCAGAGGTCAACCTGTGTCAAGCGTCCGACCAGATCCGCCGAAGTGTCGCCAAGACTATGAAATGTGCCCAAGACTATAGGGCGCCGCATTGCCGGCACGGGCCCCGGCGTGCGGCCGGACGCGAAAAAGGCACTCCGAAGAGTGCCTTTTTCGCCGACGGGCCGGGTGGCGGCACCCGAACACCGCCGAACGGATCAGTTGGCGGGAACCGATTCCGTTGGGGAGTACGAAATCACCTTTTTCGACGAAATGCAAGGCGGCGACGCCGGCGGGCGGCCCGCACGGCCAGCTACCGACGGGTGAACCCGTCGAAGAACAGCACCGATGCGGCCAGGTGCAGTGTGAAGTCGTCCGCTGTCAGGGGTGCCTGTCCATAGAGGACGCGTGCGACCGAGGCGAGAGTCGTGTGCATTCCGAGAAGCATCACGAACCGATCGTGCAGCTGTTGGTGCCAGCGCGATATGGCCACGCCGGCGATGAAGAACGGCGTACCCTCGACGGTCCACGGCTGCACGCCGGCGAGACCCGCATCGGGCAGGAGGCGGGTGATCGTCTCGCGGTCCAGGTCGTCTGGGACAAGGAAGGATTCGACATGTCCCCGGATCGGCAGGTACGCCTTGGCCGCGACATCTCGGCCCAGCACCAACAGCTCCGGATCGAATGTAGCCATGGCGTGCCCTCTCCCTTTCCGAAGGGTGCTCTGACGCTCCTAGAGCATGGCATGTCAGGACCGGCGGATCCCGGAGCTGGAGGAGGGGGTGGCCGGGTGGCCGCCTCGTCGACCGGTCAGCGGAGCGTGTAGCGGACGGGCAGGTGCTTCACACCGCTCACGAAGTGGGCGGCCGACCACTGCGGCTCGCCGTCGAGCTCGATGGTCGCCACCCGGGCCAGCACCTTGCCGAGCAGGGTCCTCAGCTCCCGCCGGGCCACCTGGGCACCCAGGCAGTAGTGCATGCCGCGCCCGAAGGAGAGCAGCTTGTCGGCGTCGGGGCGTCGTATGTCGAACTGCATTGAATCGACGAACACGTCCTCGTCGCGGTTGGCGGACGGATACGAGGTGAGGACCACGTCGCCCTTGCGGATCAGGACGCCGTCGAGCTCATGGTCCTGCTGTGCCCAGCGGAAGAAGCTGCGCACCGGGCTGGTCCAGCGGATCATCTCCTCGGCGGCGTTGCGGAGGAGGGACGGGTCGTCTTGTAGGGCCCGGAGCTGGTCGGGGTGGTGCAGGAGCTGCTCGAGCCCGCCCGAGAGCGCGAACGAGGTGGTGTCGTGGCCCGCCGTGGCCACGATGATGTAGTACCAGAGCCGTTCCACGTCGCCGAGGGGCTGGCCGTCAACCTGGCCGTTGGCGATCACCGTGGCCAGATCGCCGGTGGGGTGGGCGCGCCGGTCGGCGGTCAGCTCGTCGAAGTAGGCGCTGAACTTCTCTATCGAGCTGGTGATGAGCTTGATCGGGTCGTCGAACCCACCCAGGTACTCGGGGTCGGCGGCGCCGAAGAGCCCCTGGGTGAGCTCGAGCATGAGCCGCTCGTCGCTCTGGGGCACGCCGAAGATGCTCATGATCACCCGGAGGGTGAAGGGCACGGCGATGTCGGCGGCGAAGTCGCAGCGGCCGTCGAGGCCGACCAGCCGGTCGGCGAACTCGTCGGCGATGTCGTCGATGGCGGGCTGGAGGCCCTTCACCGCTGCCGGCCTGAACCAGTCGCTGGCGACTTGACGGTACTTGTCGTGGATCTCGCCGTGGAGATGCACGAGCGTCCTGGGCAGGTCGACACCGAACGACTCGAGCATGTCGTACTGGACGTCCGGGCCGGGAGCCGATCGCTCGGTGTTCCAGAAGACGTCGTTGCGACGGGATACCTCGAGCACCCCGGCGTAGCGGGTGACCGCCCAGAACGGCGACCAACCGTCCGCCTCGACCCGGAGCACGGGTGCCTGGTGTCGCAGCTCGGCGACCGTGGCGTGCCACTGCTCCATGTCGGTGTACGCCTCCGGCGTGATGAACACGGGTCCACGGGGGTCGGAGGTGCCGACCGGGGTGGGGATGGATGTCATGGTGCTCCTTCCGATCGGGCGTCGACGATGGTTCAGCGGGACGGGAGCAGGTTGCCGTGGCCGCGGCGGACCACCCCCGACACCCGTCCTTCGGCACTATAGGCGATCGCTGCTCGCATATGAAGGGACCCAGGCGGCTACCCTTCGGGGCCGTGGCAACCGCTCAGCGCCGGCGCTCGAGGCCGTCGAGGAAGACGGCGAGCCCGGACGTGAAGACCTCGTCGATCGATGAGCGGGTGAGCTCGGCCTGGTGGACCCGCAGGGTGGGGAACCCCTCGGAGGGGAGGGCGGCGACGAGCTCCTTGCCGCTGCGACCTTCCCCGGTACCCCGGCCGGTGTCGAAGTACACCGTGCCCAGCACGTAGTTGATCAGGGCGAGGCATGCCGGCACCGCGGTCCTCGGCTCGAGCCCTGTCTCGAGGAGGTAGGCGAGTCCACGGTCGGCGCCCCGCATGGCGTTGGGGCCCAGGAGCGGTGAAGCGGTGAGCGCGGGCAGGAGCCCGGCGTGGTCCATGAGCACCCGTCGCAGCTCACGGGCCAGCCATTCGACCTTCCCGCGACCGCCGAGGTGTTCCGGAGCCGACCGCACGTCGCCGAGGACGTGGTCGACCATGAGGACCAGCAGCTCGTCGCGGCTGGCCACGTGCCGGTAGAGCGAGGCGCTGCCGGTGGCGAGGTCGTCGGCCAGTCGCCGGACGGTCAGCGTCTCGAGCCCTTCGGTGTCCACGATGGCGATGGCCGCTCCGATGAGCCGTTCGATCGTCAGCCCGTCGGTCCTCGGCCGCCGCCTCGCTGTCCGAGTCTGGCGATCGGACCACCAGCTCGCGCTGCCCGGGGTCTCGGTCCCGCCGAGGGGGTTGGCGCCCATCGCTCGCATCGTACGGTGTCGGGGGGCATGGTGAAGGACTCCGACCGGTCGCCCGCCTCGCCGGGCTCTCCCGGAGAAGCCGTCCGCCCAGCGCTCGCCGCCGGAAAGTACGATCCTCCCGGCGGCGGCTGCACGGCGAGTGATGGCCGGCCAACATCCGAACGCACCGGTCACCGCCGCCACCGGTTGGTCAGGCGGGGGTCGGGCAACCACGCCTATCGGGGTCCGAGAGGACCCTCAGATCCACAGTATCGAACCGGCCATGCTGGATCCGGGGATATCCGACGATCGACAAGGAGAGTGCGATGGCGATCAATGTGACGCCCGTAGCCGGCTTGGACCCTGAGATCAACGGGATCCGTCTCCGAACGGCCCACTTCGTCAATACCGAGATACTCCCCCACGAGGAGGTCCTGTGGAGCTCTTTTCGTGAGGCTGAGCTCAGCGAGGACGAGCGCGAGCGCGGCCGCCGCCGGAGGATCGAGCTGCGAGAGGAGATCAAGGCCAAGGTCAATCAGGCTGGTCTGTGGGCGCCCCACCTGCCCAAGGAGTACGGCGGCATGGGGCTCGACTTCCTGTCGCTGGCGTACATGAACGAGATCCTCGCCTATGCCACGGACGCCGCGGCCCTGTTCGGTATCGCTGCACCCAATTCGGGGAATGCCGAGATCTTGGTCAAGTACGGCACCGACGAGCAGAAGCGCAAGTGGCTCATCCCGCTGATCGAAGGAGAGATGGAGTCGGGCTTCTCGATGACCGAGCCGGATCACGCCGGCTCCGATCCGCGATCCATCGAGTCGGAGGCGGTTCGGGAGGGTGACCACTGGGTGATCAACGGGCACAAGTGGTTCACCTCCAACGGCATCGATGCCAACTTCTTCATCGTCATGTGTCGGGCCAACGACCCCACCGGCGAACTGGGCGTGCCGGGCCAGCTCACGCAGATCATCGTCCCCACCGACACCGCTGGCGTGCACATCGTCCGGGGCATCGGCGTCTTCGGAAAGCCCACCTCCGACCACTGCGAGGTCAGGTACGAGAACGTGCGTGTCCCGATCGGCAACACCTTGGGCCTGGTCGGCGAAGGCCACCAGGCGGCCCAGGACCGCTTGGGGGCGGGGCGTGTCTTCCACTGCATGCACTCGATCGGTTCCATGTGGCGGGCCTTCGACCTCATGGTCGATCGGACGCTCACCCGCCAGGTGCACGGCGGGCTGCTGAAGGACAAGCAGTTCGTCCAGGGGTTCATCGCCGAGAGCTACATGGACTTGCAATCCGCCCGACTGATGACCATCAACGCCGCCGAGAAGGTGGCGAACGGCGACCCCGACGTCCGCACCGCCATCTCGGCTATCAAGGTCTTCGTGCCCGCCGCGTTCCACCGGGTGGTCGACCGGGCCATCCAGGTGTGGGGCGCGGCCGGTGTCACCAACGACCTGCCCCTGTCCCAGATGTACCTGTGGGCCCGGATGCTGCGTCTGGCCGACGGTCCGGACGAGGTGCACAAGATCCTCATTGCCAAGAACATCATCCACCGCTATGAAGGCGGGGAGAGCTGGAACTTCGGGAACTGAAAGCGGGAGGATCGAGATGGCGAAGGTGCTGTGCGTGCTCTACGAGGACCCGGTCGACGGCTATCCCACCTCGTACCCCAGGGATGACATTCCCCGTCTCGACCACTACCCGGATGGCCAGACCCTTCCCACTCCCGGCGGAATCGACTTCACGCCGGGTGCGTTGCTGGGTTCGGTGTCCGGAGAGCTCGGTCTCCGGCCCTTCCTCGAGGCAGGTGGCCACACCCTGGTGGTGACCTCCGACAAGGAGGGACCGGATTCGGAGTTCGAACGCCACCTGGGTGACGCCGACGTCGTGATCTCCCAGCCGTTCTGGCCCGCCTATCTCACCGCTGATCGGATCGCCAAGGCACCGAACCTCAAGCTGGCCCTGACCGCCGGGATCGGCTCGGACCACGTGGACCTCGGGGCGGCCATCGAACGTGGCATCACCGTGGCGGAGGTCACCTACTCCAACAGCATCAGCGTGTCCGAGCACGTGGTGATGATGATCCTCGGGCTGGTCCGCAACTACATCCCGTCGCACGAGTGGGTGGTGAAGGGGGGCTGGAACATCGCCGACTGCGTGGAACGGTCCTACGACCTCGAGGGGATGGTCGTCGGTACCGTGGCCGCCGGGCGCATCGGCTTGGCGGTGCTCGAGCGGCTCAAGCCCTTCGATGTCGAGCTCCACTACACCGATCGTCACCGTCTCCCCGACGAGGTCGAAAAGGAGCTCGGTCTGACGTTTCACCCCGACGCCGCCTCGATGGTGCCGGCGTGCGATGTGGTGACCATCAATGCACCGCTGCATCCGGAGACCGAGCACCTGTTCGACGACGCCATGTTCGACCGGATGAAGCGTGGCACCTACCTGGTGAACACCGCCCGGGGCAAGATCTGTGACCGTGATGCGGTGGTCCGAGCCCTGGAGAACGGACAGCTGGCCGGGTACGCCGGTGACGTCTGGTACCCGCAGCCGGCGCCGGCCGACCACCCATGGCGCACCATGCCGCACGAGGGGATGACGCCGCACATCTCGGGGACATCGCTGTCGGCGCAGACCCGCTACGCCGCCGGGGTGAGGGAGATCCTCGAGTGCTGGCTGGCTGGCGCCCCCATCCGCCAGGAGTACCTGATCGTGGATGGCGGCCGACTGGCCGGGTCCGGCGCCCACTCCTACAGTGCCGGAGGTTCCGCCGGGTCTTGACGGAGCGGCGTGGACCCACCCCGGCCCTCCGATCACGAGAACACGATCCAGTGGCGGTGCGAGGTCGAGCGCACCAAAAGACGGTCACTACCTGGAAGTACTCGGGAAGCCCGGCCCGGCTCCTCCGACGGCCAACGAGAACGCGTTCTATTTTTGGGACTTTCGGCCCTAGTCCCGCTGCCGACGGATTCCTTACCGTCGGAGGTGCCGGCGCATGCGCGCCGCACGGGACGGAGGGACACAGATGGAACATGGATTCCCCCTGATCGTGTCGGTCGATGATCACGTCATCGAGCCGGCACACGTTTGGCAGCAGCGCCTCCCGGCCAAGTACCGCCAACTGGGGCCGCGGGTCGAACGCTCCGGCATCGCCCACATGGGCAATGTCGGAGGTGTCTACTCATGGGAGGAGGATCCCAAGGGGACGCCGTGCGACTTCTGGCTGTTCGAGGGCTCGCGCTACCCGATGACCCGGGTGATGGCGGCCGCCGGCATGCCCCGCGACGAGGTGACGGTGTCGCCGGTGACCTTCGAAGAGATGCGACCCGGCTGCTACGAGCCGACCGCCCGGCTGGCGGACATGGACCAGGCGGGCATCGAGGCCTCCCTCAACTTCCCCACCTTTCCCAGGTTCGCCGGCCAGGCGTTCTCCGAGGCCGACGACAAGGAGCTCGGGTTCGCCTGCATCCAGGCCTACAACGACTGGATGGTCGAAGAGTGGTGCGCGGACCCCCGCCTGGTGCCGATCTGCCTCATCCCGTTCTGGGACCCGCAGCTGGCCGCCCGGGAGATCCGGCGCAACGCCGAGCGCGGGGTGCGGGCGATCACCTTCTCGGAGATCCCCGCCTACCTGGGGTGGCCGTCGATCCACGACAAGGACCGGTACTGGGACCCGCTGTTCGCGGCCTGTGCCGAGACCGGCACGGTCGTCTGCATGCACATCGGCTCCGGGTCGAGGATGCCCTCGACATCCGCGGATGCGCCGCCGGCCGTGCAGTCCACGGCGACCTTCACCAACTGCATGCTGTCGCTGTGCGACTGGCTGTTCTCGGGCGTGCTCGAGCGCTACCCGGACTTGCGCATCGCCTACAGCGAAGGGCAGATCGGCTGGATCCCCTACATCCTCGAGCGGGCCGACCATATCTGGCAGAGCAACCGCGCCTGGGGCGGCGTCGTCGACCTCGTCCACGACAAGCCGTCGCACTACTTCGCCCGTCAGGTGTACGGCTGCTTCTTCTCCGATCACTTCGGCTTGCGGAACCTGGCCGATATCGGTGAGGACAACGTGCTGTTCGAGTGCGACTACCCCCATTCCGACAGCACCTGGCCCGACACGCAGGCCGTGGCGAGGGAGATGACCGAAGGGCTCGACGCGGTCGTTGTCGAGAAGCTCATGCGCGGGAACGCCATCAAGCTGTTCGCGCTGGACGACCGACTCGCCCCGGCGGTCGAGTCGTCGGCTCGTTCGTAGAGGAGACAGGATGACGGACCGCTACCAGCTCATCGTCCGCAACGGCATGCTCATCGACGGGTCGGGGAACCCCCGACGCCGGGCCGATGTCGGGGTGCGCCAGGGCAGGATCGCCACCGTCGGCCATCTCGGCGACGCGTCGGCAGACGAGGAGATCGACGCCGAGGGCCTGATGGTGGCTCCGGGCATCATCGATCCGCACACCCACTACGACCCCCAGATCACCTGGGATCCCTTCGCCACCGCGTCGTGCTTCCACGGCGTGACCACCGTGCTCGCCGGCAACTGCGGCTTTTCGGTGGCTCCCACCCACCCCGATGACCGGAGCTTCTTCGCCGGGCTGTTCGCCAAGGTCGAGGGCATGGCGCCGCTGGCGCTGGAGGGCATCTCCTGGGAGTTCGAGACCTTTCCCGAATTCCTCGCCACCCGCACCGGCCAGCTGGGGGTGAACCTGGCGTGCTATGTCGGCCACTGCAATCTGCGTCGGTGGGTCATGGGCCCCGACGGATCGGCACGGGCCGCCAGCGCCGCCGAGGTGTTGGAGATGGGCAAGGTGCTGCGCCAGGCGATGGACGCCGGCGCCGCCGGGCTGTCCTCCACCCATGCCTCGACCCACAACGACGGTGACAATCACCCCGTTCCCAGCCGGTTCGCCGAACCCGACGAGCTACTGGCCCTGGCCGAGGAGGTCGGGAGCACCAACCGGGGCTCCATCACCTACCTGCCGCGCAGCGCGGTGGGCGGTCTCGACCGCGCCGACATGGACCTGCTCATCGAGCTCGGCCAGGTCAGCCGGCTGCCGGTGATCATCCAGGGCCTCGGTGGCCGAAACAAGGTCGACGCCCCGGGCGCCGATTGGGGCACCGCCCTCGAGTTCCTCGAGCGGGCCCGGGAGGCGGGATCGGCCGTCTACTCCCTGCTCCTTGCCCGCCCCTTCGACCGGCCGTTCACCCTGGCGAAGGGCACCACCCTCTACGAGGGAGTCCCCGCCTGGGACCGGGTGGTGGCCCCAACCGTGGCCGATCGCCCGCGGCTGTTGGCGGATCCGGCGACACGCGACGCCATGCGCGATGCCGTCGAGCATCCCAACCGCGACCCGGCCCGGGGTTCGACCTTGCCGCCGCCCCACTGGGACGTGCTGTTCGTCGGTTCGGTCACCAACCCCGAGCTCGCTGCCCAGGTGGGCCGGTCCATCCACGACATCGCCGAGGAACGGGGCGTGGCGCCCGCCGATGCCATGATCGACCTGGCCCTCGCCGACGGCCTCGACACGGAGTTCCGATGGATCACGGAGACCGACGAGTGGATGAGCGCCGTGCGCGAGGCGCAGCACAACTCCCACATGATCACCGGCACCTCTGATGGCGGGGCCCACCTGTCGCGCGACGACGGTTCGGACTACAGCACCTACTTCCTCCGTCGATGGGTGCTCGACCTGGGGGAGTGGACGCTCGAACAGGGCATCCGCCAGCTCACCTCGGTCCCCGCCGCCATCCTGGGATTCCGGGACCGCGGACTGGTGCAGACCGGCAACTGGGCCGACCTGATGATCTTCGACCCCGAGGCGATCAGGCGACCCGGCCGCAAGGACCTGGTGCCGGACCTGCCCGGCGGGATCGGCCGGTTCCAGGCCTACCCGAACGGCATCCACGCCACCATCGTCAACGGCGAGCCCATCGTCCTCGACGGGGTCCTCACCGGTCGCCGCCCCGGTCAGGTGGTGTCTCCGGTCTGACCGGCACCGGCCCCACCAACCGCCCACCAACCGCCCACCAACCGCAAGGAGCACGCCATGGAATTCGGGATCTTTCTGCAGGGATACCTGCCCGGGCCCCAGGCCCACGACACCGACAGCGAACACCGCGCCCTGACCCGCGAGCTGGAGCTGGCACAGGTTGCCGACCGGAACAACTTCAAGTTCGTGTGGCTGACCGAACACCACGGCCTGACCGAGTACTCGCACCTGTCCTGTCCCGAGATCGCTGCCGGGTACCTGGCCGGAACCACCGAACGTATCCACATCGGTTCGGGTATCTTCAACATCTCGCCTCGGGCCAACCACCCGGTGCGCACCGCCGAGAAGGTGGCGACCCTCGACCACCTCACCAACCGCCGGTTCGAGTTCGGCACCGGCCGGGGCGCCGGCAGCCACGAGATCGGCACCCTGAACATCCACGACAAGGAGTCGACCCGGGCCGACTACGACGATGTGATCTACGAGATCGTCCGGATGTGGGAGCAGAAGGACTTCACCTATCACGGCACCCACTGGGACATGGACGTCCCCCACAACGTCCTCCCCAAGCCATGGGGCCCCGGGCATCCCCCGTTCTGGCTGGCCGTCGGTTCGCCCGCCACCTGGGAGAAGGCCGGACGCCTCGGGCAGGGCGCGCTCGGCTTCACGTTCTCGTCCGTGCACGACGTGGCTCCGTGGATCGAGTCCTACAAGAAGGGGATCAGCGACTGCATCGACCCGGTGGGCGAGTTCGTCAACGACAACGTCATGATCACCACTGCCGTCCGGTGCTCGACCGACCGAGCTGCCGCCCGGGCCCAGGCGTGCCGCACTGGCAACGGCTACCTGCCTTCGATGGTGTCCCTCTACCACGACACCATGCCCGGACCAGGGGGATCGCGTTGGCCCAAGGCGCCGAAACCGCCCACCGAGGACAAGCTCGACCCGCTCATCGACGGCGGTTACCTCCTGTGCGGCTCGCCAGAGGAGATCTGCGAGCAGCTGAAGCCGTTCGTCGACTACGGCGTCGACCAGGTGTGCTTCGGCCTGCCGGGGGACGCCACCTCGTACGAGGAGGCCATCGAGGTGATCGAGACGTTCGGGAAGCACGTCATCCCGGAATTCGACTCCGACCCGGTGGTCTCCACCGAGCGCTACCGGGCCACGGCGAAGCCGAAGTTCCCGCCGTTCAACCGCGAACCGCTCCGTATCTCGACGCTCTACGACCAGTAGGCGGCTGGGCCCACCGGAAGGTTCGTAGACTTGCCCCATGCCGAAGTCGGAGAAGTTCGAGACCGAGGTCGTCACCCACGTCTGGAAGTACAAGTCTCCCGACGACCTCGACAAGCTCATTCACCGCCGAAGGCTGGACGGTTGGTTGGTCCACAAGACCGAGACGGACGCGGGCAAGAAGATCAAGATCACCTTCCGCCGGAAGAAGTGATCGAGCGGTCGAGGACCAGGTGCCACACCCCCCCCATCGGCGGATGGGGCCGGATGGATGGGAGGTGCCGAAGCGACCGCCGCGCCCGACCGACCAGCATCTCGGAGACGGCTACGACGGCGCCGTCGGGCGCACCCAGGGAGGCTCGGCCACGGCACCCATCACCGCGCTGGCGCCGGCGTCGTCGGGCTGGCGTTCCGCCTCGAGCTCGGTCTCGACGAGACGCCGGTAGCGGCTCACCTCGTCCTTCCGCCGGCTCTCCGTCCAGTCCAGAGCCCCACCCATGATCGAGACGACCTCTTCGAGGCTGTCCGTCCCTCGGTGGCGCGTCTCGAGATCGAGCCGGAGGCGACGACGCAGGACGTCCTCGGCGTGGAGCGCGCCTTCGTGGGTGACGCCGTAGAGGACCTCTGCCCGCAGGTACTCCTCTCCACCGATGAGCGGCTCCAGCAGGGAAGGGTCCTCGACGCTCGGCTCGAGGACCTCTTCCAGCAGGGTCCCGTACCGCCCGAGCAGGTGTTCGATCCGTTCGGCCGAGAGACCGTAGCGCGAGGCGAGATGCCCGCTCTGGTTGCGGTAGCCGGCGATCCCGCTCGCACCCACCAGGGGAACCGATTCGGTGCACGACCGGGGCGCCCCGGTCGGCCACGTGAGGACAGCGGCGTCCACCGCATCTTTGGCCATGATCCGGTACGTCGTGTACTTGCCTCCCGAGATCGCCACCAGACCGGGGGTGGGGCTGGAGACGGCGTGCTCACGCGAGAGCTTGGTCGTCTCCTCGCCGGCGCCGGCGATGAGCGGCCGCAGTCCCGCGAACACCGACTCGATGTCGTCCGCCGTGAGGGGCTCCGCCAGGATGGCGTTCACGTGATCGAGCAGGTAGGCGATGTCGGACGCGTTGGCCACGGGCCGGACCTTGTCGTGCTCCCACGGTGTATCGGTGGTCCCGATGAGCCAGTGCCGACCCCAGGGGATGATGAACAGGATGCTCTTTTCGGTCTGGATCGCCACCGCCGAGGACAGGGCGATCTTCTCACGCGCCACCACCAGGTGGACCCCCTTGGACGGCCGCACCCGCAACGGGTGCTCCTTGCCCGCCAGCGTCTCGGCCTCCTCGGTCCATACCCCCGTCGCCAGGATGACCGAGCGGGCCCTGGCCACGACCTCGGCGCCGGTCTCGAGGTCGCGGAGCCGCGCACCGACGACCCTGTCCCCCTGGCGCTCGATGCCGACCGCCGCGGTCCGGTTCACGGCAACGGCACCGAAGGCCGCGGCGGTGCGAACCAGGGTGACGACGAATCGGGCGTCGTCCACCTGGGCGTCGTAGTACTCGATACCACCGACGAACCGTCCGGGGCGCAGCCCCGGGGCCTCTGCGTAGACCCGATGTCTCGAAAGTTGGCGCTGGCGCGGGACCCCTCGGGAGCTGCCGGTGGACCAACCGAGGGCGTCGTACAACGAGACACCCGCGAACATGTAGGCGCGTTCGTAGGCCCGGTGGCGAAGAGGGAAGAGGAAGGGCACCTGGGTGACGAGGTGCGGAGCGAGGCGCTCGAGGAGGAGGCCCCGCTCCTTCAGTGCCTCGTGGACGAGGTAGAAGTCGAGCATCTGGAGGTAGCGGAGCCCTCCATGGATCAGCTTCGTCGAGCGGCTGGAGGTACCCGACGACCAGTCCTGCGCCTCCACCAAGCCGACCGACAGCCCTCTGGTGGCGGCATCGACCGCGATGCCGGCGCCCACCACACCGCCACCGACGACCAGGATGTCCAGCTCGCCCTGGCCGAGCCGGTCCAGATCGGGCTCCCGGCGGTTGGCCGAAAGCGCCGGCCCGTTCACCTCGCCAGGCTCGAACGGCGGCACCCGGTCCTCCTTGCAGTCGGGCCGGCGGTCACCACGGCGCGGCCTGGAGGGCAGTGCCGGTGACGAGCAGCGAGGTGATCAACATGGCGCAGATGAACGCCCCCGTGTAGATGCGGCCGGTCTTCCAGAAGAAGTAGCTCAGCACCGTCCCCACGATGATGAAGACGGGAACGAACTGGAAGCCGACGATGGTCAAGAGGGGTTGGCTCGATGTGGCGAGCTCGCCGGTCGCCCCGAGGACGCCGTACTCGATGGCCAGGAGCCCGACGTAACCGACCACCAGTAGTGCGGTCACGATCCCCATGAACTTGGGCAGGGAGCTCACCCTCGGCCGGATCTGCCCGAACAGGACGGTCGAGAGCACCAGGAAGTACACGAGGAACGGAACGATGTAGCTGAGGGTGGCCTTCAGGTGGGTCAGGTCGAGGGGCTTGATGTTGAACACCCAGATGCGCACGTCGGAGGTCCACGCCCATTCGAAGAAGAACACCCCGATAAAGAGGACGGCCACCGCAGAGAGGGCGAGGAGGAACGACTTGCCGACGTTCTTCCAGTCGATGGCCGGACCCTCGGGTTCGGTGATCCCGTACGAGGTGAACGCCTCCCTCGGGCGGACCCGGGTGGAGAGCTGCCACGCAGCGAGCAGGATCAGGGCGATGAGAGCACCACCGATCGCCCAAGTGGCCACCCCTGAGGTGATCGATTCGGGGAAGATGGCCCCCGCTTTGAACTGGTTCTGTCCGTACGCCTGGAACCAGTAGAACGTCACCGGTCCGATCAGCACCAGGGTCAGTGCTCCTGCCCACCAGCCGAAACCGCGAAGCGAGCGGTTCTCCGGACGCCGGCGGGCCACTGACTGGAAGGAGGGCAGGCGAAGGAGCTCTCCGCCGGCCCCGAACAGCAGCAGCACGACGCCGACGAGCCCGAGGAACGTGCCGATCTCGTCCCAGAGCCAGATCTGATTGGACGCCGGCAGTGACGAGACACCGGTGAGGGTCGTCTGCATCCAGCTCACCGAGTGCTCGATGGCCCCGGGGTCGAAGGTCATGCCGGGATGCATGTCGTTCTCGAGGTACAGCACACGGCCGGTGCCCTTGGCGGTCGACCCGTAGACGTGACCCACTACGATCGGCTGGCTGGTCCCGAACAACGCCTGCATGCGCGGGGACTTGGGGAACTCCGACCCCTTGGGGACGGCCCACATGAGCTCAGAGAACTCCGAGTCGACCGCCTCCACCACCGCCACGTTGCGGGGGAAGGTCGGCGTCCCGGGGATGGGCTCGACCGCCGGCGTGCTCACCGATGAGCTGACGAGGACGACGGAGCGGTACCCCGTGGGTAGGGAGTAGGCGGCGAGGACCGACGCCCACCCGCCCATGGAGTGGCCGATCAACCCGATGTCGCCCTTCTTGACGATCGGGAGGCTGTTCAGGTACGCCAGAGCGTCGGGACCACCGAACTCGTCGAGGAAGGAGGGAGGCGTCGAGGTGCCCTGCCCGGTCTGGTTGGCGTCGAGGACGACGCAGCCCCGACGGGCCATCTCGATAGAGAAACCGTCCATGGTGTCGACCGTGTTGATGTACCCCTCGATGGTGAGCACCCCGCAGGCCGGAGTCGTGACCGTGGCGGTCGACGGGACGTACAGCAGCCCGGTCATCATCTGGCCGGTCGAGGTGGGGAAGGAGACCTGTGTGATCCGGACGGTGCCGCCGTTGGTCTGTGCGGTGTTGGCCAGCAGGCCACCGGCCAGTATCAGCACGAGCGCCAGCGCCAGCGCTGCCCGCGACGTCTTGGCCCACCCCGGGAGTTTCGGCGGACGTTCAGCACGGGCCGCCCCCGTGCCGGCGGCCCCGGGGACGGGCTCCTCGTCCTTGTCTGCGGTCGATGATTGCGAGTCGGGTGCGACGATCGGCGCGTCCGGCTTCGTCGAGCTCGGATCCTCACCGGACTGGCTGGGCGACTCGGGCTCTTCCGCTGACATCTGGTCCATATCGGCCGCCTCGGTGGTGATCGTGGCTTGCAACAAGCGAAGCCGAACTGGTGCCAACGCTAAGCAGCGTCAGGAGATCTGCCTAGGGCCGAAGGTCCCACCGCCCACGGGCAGGCCCTGGTCCTGACCCCTAGGGCGTGACGCCGCGGTGGCGGGCGCCGGACGGGGATGGCCGGATGCCTCGAAGGATGCGGTCCCGGTACGTGGTGGCGCCGACACCCGCAGTTGTCGCCCGATCGGAGGTCCCATCCCTGGACTGCGGGTCCATCGCTCGGCTGGTGGCCGAATGCCCCTGGTGCCGGAGCCGAATTGCTGCCATGGTGGCGACTGTGGATCGACGGCGAGGGCTCGGCCGCGCTCCCCGCTTCCGAGTGCAGGCGATCGGTGGCGGTGACCGCCGATCGGTGCGGAGCTAGCCATGCCGGATCGGGGTCGGCGCTGGACTCGTCGGGGTCCGCCGTCCGGCGACGCCCTCCATCAGACCTTTGAGGCGATCGTCATCGACTGGGACGGCACGGCGGTGCCCGATCGGGAGCCGGATCCTTCCCGGCTGCGGCTTCGCATCGAAGCGCTCTGCGCGGCGGGCGTGCACGTCGTCATCGTGACGAACGGCCACGTCCGCACCGTCGACGAACGGCTCCGTGCCCGACCTCGAGGTCGGGGAGGGTTGCGCATCTGCTGCAATCGGGGCTCGGAGGTCTTCGCGGTGGACGGCTACGGACCGCGGCTCGTCCTTCGACGGACCGCCGGCCCCGAGGACGAGCGTGCACTGGACCGGGCGGCGGAGTCGATCGTCGACGACCTCCGGTCCCGAGGGCTCCAGGCGGGCCTCGCATCCTCGCCCACCAACGGCCGCACGATCGAGACCGGCCTCGCACCGCCACCGGCCGATCCGGGGGAGCTCGACGTCGGCGCCGCCCCGAGGGTCGCCGCCACACCAGCCGCTCCGGCCGCCATCGTCGACGCCGCCGAGGTCGTTGCCATCGCCGCCGACGCCTGCCTCCGCTCGGGCCTGTCCGACCCGAGGATCACCCGCAACGGGGATCACCTCGGGATCGGCCTGACCGACAGATCCGATTCGGCCCGCTGGGCGGCCGACTGGCTGGCCCGGCAGGGCATCACCGGCGGGCTGGTGCTGGTGGCCGGTGGTGACCTCGGGTCGACCGGCGGCGACTCCCTGATGGTGGATGCCTTCTCCCGAGCAGTGGCGGTCTCGGTCGGATCGGAGCCGGGCGACGTGCCGTCCGGAGCCGTGCACCTCGACGGCGGCCCGGCGCGGCTCCTCGGGTTGCTCGACGAACAGCGCTCACGGCGAGCCGGGCGTCGGGTGCCGAACATCGATCTCGACCCGACCTGGGTGGTCCCACTGCCCACCACCCGAGCCAAGGAGCGGGTCGCCGAAGCGCTCGGAGCGCTCGGGAACGGGCTCATGGGGGTGCGAGCTTCCCGGGACGAGGACGGCGGAGGCGCCGCTCCGCTGGTCCTCGTCAACGGCGTCTTCACCTCGGACGGGCACCTCCTCCCCGGCCCGAACTGGGCAGGCCTCGAACGGCCCGGCGTGGACCATCGGCACACCGAGCGCCGCCTGCTCGACCTGCGTGGGGGCACGCTCGTCCGGATCGGCACCGGAGATGCCGGGGAACGCTCCCTGCGCTTCGTGTCCCTGGCGTCACCCCACGCCATGGCCCTGCGCGCCGAAGCGCCTGAGGCCCGCCTCCGAGCCGGAGACCCGATCAGTCCACCTTCCGAGGACATCGAATTCGAGCGCGAACAGCGTGGGGACGTCGTGGCGGGTGCGACGAGCCGAGGCGATGCGGAGATTGTCATCGCTGTCCGCGACCGTGTGGTCACGGTGGCCGGACGTCGGGTGGTCGAGCGGGTGGCCGCATGGGACGCCACCCCCGCCGGGACGATGGGATCCGACAGCGTCTACCATCGGATCGCAGACGTCGAGGCCTTGGGCTTCGACGCGCTGCTCGCCGGGCACCGGCTGGAGTGGGCACGCCGCTGGGAAGACGCCCAGGTGGTGATCGAAGGGGACCCCGGAGCAGAGCTGGCGGCCCGCTTCGCCGTCTTCCACCTCCTGAGCGCGGCCGGCGACACCGGGGAGACTGCGGTCGGCGCCCGGGGGCTGACCGGACAGGCCTACGCCGGTCACGTCTTTTGGGATGCGGACGTCTTCGTACTTCCGGTTCTGGCGGCCATCCGGCCGGCGGCGGCCCGGGCCATGCTCGAGTACCGCATCCGCCGTCTCCCGGCGGCCCGGGCCGCGGCGGATGCCCAGGGCCTGCACGGCGCTCGCTTCCCCTGGGAGTCGGCCGGCGACGGGAGCGACGTCACCCCGCGCCTGGTCCGGGGAGAGAACGACGAACTGATCCCGATCGCCACCGGCTTGCGCGAGGAGCACATCGTGGCCGATGTGGCCTGGTCGGCGGCGCACTACTCGTCCTGGACGGGTGACACGTCCTTTCTCGAGGGGGCCGGCGGCGAGCTGCTCATCGACACGGCCCGCTACTGGGCGAGCCGTATCCAGGTCGACACCGACGGCGTCGGCCACCTCCGGGGCGTGATGGGGCCTGACGAGTACCACGAGGTCGTCGATGACAACGCATACACGAACGTGATGGCCCGATGGAACCTCCGTCGCGGGGCCGAGCTCCTCTTCCGATCCGGCGAACCGGACACGGCGGCGACCTGGCGGACCCTGGCCCAGAGACTGTACGACGGATGGAGCCCCGAGCGCGGGATCTACGAACAGTTCGCCGGCTACTTCGAGCTGGAGCCCCTCCTCATGCCGCATGTCGCCGCACCACCGGTCGCCGCCGATGTACTGCTCGGAGCCGATCGGGTGGCAGGCTCCCAGCTCATCAAGCAGCTCGACGTACTGATGCTGCACCACCTGGTACCAGAGGAAGTGGTGGAAGGATCGCTCAAGGCGTGCCTGGACTTCTACGGCCCCCGGACGGCTCACGGCAGCTCGCTCTCACCGGCTGTCCACGCGTCGTTGCTGGCCCGGGCGGGAGAGCCCGAGCGCGCTCTCCAGCTGTTCCGACTGGCCGCCCGCCTCGACCTCGACGATCTCACCGGAACCACCGCGGAGGGCCTGCACCTGGCCACACTCGGAGGGGTGTGGCAGGCACTGGCCTTCGGCTTCCTGGGGGTGCGGGCAGAGCTCGGAACGCTCGCCATCCGCCCCTGTCTCCCGAAGAGCTGGCGGGCACTCGGCCTCACCTTTCGCTTCCAAGGAGTGCGCGCCGGCATTCGGGCTGAGCACGACCGGGTCACCGTCACCTGCGATGCGCCCCTCGTCGTGCGCGTCGACGACCGGGCACCGGCGCGCTGCCGCCCGGGCACCACCGTCATCCCGAGCGTCACGACCACCCGGGGGGACCACCGATGAGCATCGTTCTGGTCGCTCTCGACAGGGCTGCCGCCGGTCCGGTGATGGAGACAGCCATGGCCATCGGCACGTTCACCGGCGCCGACGTGGAGGCCGTCCACGCCCGGACCAGCCCGTCGGAGGCGGCTGTCGAACTTGCGGTCGTGGCGGCGGCCAGCGACGTGCCGTTCCGCCTGCTCGAAGGACCCGTGGGCCCCACCCTGCTCGCCGCGGTGGGCGCCCCGGACGTGGTCGCCGTCGTCATCGGCGCCCAGGCCGCAGCCCATGGTCGCCGCCCGGTCGGACGGACGGCTCGGCACCTGCTCGAACACGCACAGAAGGCGGTCGTGGTGGTGCCACCCGAGGCCGCCTCGCCCCGTCTCATTCAGCGAGTGCTGGTTCCACTCGAGGGCACGGAGGTCTCCTCACGGCCGGTGCTCGAGCAGCTGTGTCCACTGGTGGCCGCCGACGTCGAGTTGGTGGTGCTCCATGTGTTCACGGACACCACCATGCCCACCATGCTGGATCGCCCCGGGTACGACCTTGCCATCCTCAAGAAGGAGTTCCTCACCCGCTACTTCCCACCCGCGGACCACATCGAGTTCCGGACGGGCCCGGTCGCCACCCGGGTGGCCGAGGTCTCCGGGGAGTGCGACGCCGACCTGATCGTCCTGAGCTGGGGTCAGAACCCGATGCCGGGAAGGGCGGAGGTGGTCCGGGATGTACTTGCCGGCTCGGTGCCCGTTCTCCTGCTCCCCGCCTCGATCTCCGACGGCACCGGGAACGGCGAAGCGTCGCCATCGCAGTAGGCGGGCTGCCGTGGGGCAGAGTCGGGGGGTGCCGCGGTGCTCCTCGGCCGTCTGCGGGGCATACTCGGTGCCCATGCTGCCAACCTTGCGGAACTGGTCGCCTGCCGCCCCCGGGCCTCGGCGCGCCGGTGGTGCTTCCCACCCCACCCCACCCGCTCACCGTACCCGGCGATGACCGACCTCCTCACCAGACCGTCGGTACCGCCGGCCACCGATGAAGCGTCCCCGGAGGACGAGGACCGTCCCGGGCGGGTGGGTTGGGGGCCGTGGGCGCAGCTGGCGGTCACCGCGGTGGCGGGGGCGCTCTACCTCTCGAACCTGTCGGTCAACGGACTGGGGAACCCGTACTACGCCGCCGCGGTGAAGAGCGGCAGCGTGAGCTGGAAGGCGTTCTTCTTCGGCTCGCTCGACCCCGGATCGTTCATCACCGTCGACAAGCCGCCCGCCGCCTTCTGGGTGCAGGCCATCTCCGTTCGCCTGTTCGGGTACTCGTCGTGGAGCCTCCTGATCCCCGAGGCGCTGGCCGGGGCGCTGGCCGTGGCCGTCACGTACCACCTGGCCCGGCGCTTCGCCGGGGAGGTCGCCGGTGTGCTCGCCGGACTCGCCCTGGCCGTCACGCCGATGGCCACCGTCATGTTCCGATTCAACGATCCCGACGCGCTGATGACGCTGCTGTTGGTGCTCGCCGCCTGGGCGGTGTGGGTGGCCGTCGAACGGGGATCGATCGCCCACCTCGTCCTGGGGGCCGCCCTGGTCGGGTTGGCCTTCGACGCCAAGATGCTCGAGGCCTTCGTCGTGCTTCCGGGCCTGGCGCTGGCATGGGTGGTGGCCGCCCCCACCAGTTGGCGCCGGCGGTTGTGGGGTGGGGCGTGGTCGGCGCTGGCCCTGGTGCTCTCGGCCGGGTGGTGGGTCGCCATCGTCCAGCTGTGGCCGGCCGACGCCCGGCCGTACATCGGATCGACCAGCGACAACAACCTGTTGAGCCTGATCTTCGGCTACAACGGCCTCTCCCGGCTGTTCGGCGGCAGCCGGGGGGGACTGGCGTCGCTCGGGGCGACCGGTTTCGGCGGCGGCGCCGGGTGGACCCGGATCTTCGGCGACACGCTCGGGACCCAGGTCTCGTGGCTGGTTCCCTTGGCTGCCCTCGGCCTGGTGGGCGGCCTGGTGCTCGCCGGGCGTGCCCGGCGGAGCGATCGGGGTCGAGCGGGCTTCCTGCTCTGGGGCGGCTGGGGTGTGGTGGCGTTCGCAGTGTTCTCCAAGGCGAGCGGGACGTTCCACCCGTACTACACGGTGGCGTTGGCACCGGCGGCGGCCGTGCTGGCCGGCGCCGGTGCCGTCGCCCTGTGGGAGTTGGGTCAGGCCCGGCGGTGGGCGGCCTGGATGCTCCCCCTCGGGATCGCCGGCTCGACGGTCTGGTCCTTCGTCCTCCTGGACCGTGATCCGGCCTACCACCCGTGGCTTCGGGTGGCGGTGGCGGTGGCCGGAGCCCTCGGAGCGCTCGGGGTGCTGGTGGCGCTGCTGATGGGTGCCGGCCGGAGCGCACACGAGTCCGGGGCGGCCGATGACGCCGTCGAGCCACCGGCCCCACCACCGGCCCCGGGGAGCCGGATCCCTCGGGTCCTCGCCCGATCCGCCGTGGTGGTGTCCGCTCTGTCGCTGCTCGCCGGACCGTTGGCCTGGTCCCTCAGCTCGCTCACCCACGCCAGCAACGGCACCAACCCGACCGCCGGGCCCGCTTCCGCCGGGACCGCCGGGTTCGGCGGCGGTGCCGGCCGGTCGGGTAGGGGAGGACCGGGGGGCTCCTTCTCCCGCGGGCGTACCGGGACGGCACCGGGCGGGGCGCCCGGCACCGGCACGTCGGAACCGACCGCCGGTGACTTGGCCCTGGCCGGCTACCTCGAGTCCCACCGCTCGGGAGCGAAGTTCATCGTGGCGACGGACGGCTCCATGCCCGCCGACGGTCTCATCATCGCCAGCGGGCAGCCGGTCATGGCCATGGGCGGGTTCAGCGGCGGCGACCCGGTGCCGACCCTGGCCCGGTTCGAGAAGCTCGTGGCCGAAGGCCAGGTCCGCTACGTCCTGGTGGGCGGTGGCGGGTTCGGCGGCGGGTTCGGCGGCGGGATTGCCTTCCACCTCAATGCCAGCCAGATCCGGAGCATCGTGCAGGAGATCCGCGCCGGTGCCTTCAGCCACCGGAGCCCCGGGACCGTCCAACAGGTGCTGTCGTGGGTCGAGGCCCACGGCAAGGCGGTCCCGGCCTCCGACTACGGCAGCGGCGTCCCCGGCACGCTCTACGAGGTCACCCCTGCCGACGTGGCCACTCAGTGAGGGGCGCGGTTCCCGGACGGACGGCTGACCGGCCCCGGTGCTGATCGCCGCCCCGGTGCGGCATGATCACAGTGGCCGGCTCGCCGGTGGGTCATGGGAACCAGGGACGGGGACGTGAGGGTGGAGTCGATCGATGCGGATGATCACGGCCGGGTACCGCCCTGGTGGAGGTGGCCGTGGCTTCGTCCGGCGGCCGTCGTCGGTGTCGCCGCCGTGGCCGCTTACGGGTGGTGGGCCACCGGGGTGCCGCCGTTCACCGCGCGTGCCTACCTCGCCGTCGGGGTGCCGGTGGCGCTGCTCGCCATCGTGAACTTGTCGGTCAGCCCGAACAGGTCCGCTGAGATCGCTCCCCCCGGCACCCCTCCGCCGGGCGGCATGCAGCTTCGGTCGACCTATCCGTGGCTGCTGCTGTTGGTGCTGGCGGTCGGTCTCGAAGGGGCGGGGCTGGCGCTCGGGGGGCGATCGGCGGAGGTCCCGACCCTCAGCACCGTGGTCGACCACGCGCTCGGCTCCCACCTGGTCCGCTTCGTGCTCTTCTGCGCATGGCTGGGCCTGGGCTGGGCTCCGGTGGTGCGGGCACTGCCTTCGGGTCGGGGACGGACCGGCTGACATGGTGGTCACCGTCGTCTGGCTCCTCCTCCTTGCCGCCACCGTTGCGTTCGAATGGGTCTGTCGCCGGTCGGCCGGCCGATGGACGTCGCTCACCAGTATCGGAACCAGGGTCTGGAGCCGCCCTGCCGGGCGCATCGCCCTGATCGTCATCTGGGCTTTCGTCGGATGGCACGTCTTCGCCCGGTACACGCTGCCCCGTTGACGGGTGGCCCTTTCGACAGGCTGCGTTCACGCTGTCATCGGATTCGCCCCGTAGGTTCGTGGCGTAGCAGTGACAGGTCAGGCACCCGCCGCGCACCGGGTGAGGTGGGCCGGTGCGCCGTCCAAGTCGCCTCGATTACGCTGGTTCGGTCGGCTCGTCGGTGCGCTCCCGTGGCGCCGAGGTTCCGACTCAGTTGCCGGCGCTCTCCGTCCCGGGGGTGGAGCCCCTCCACGGACTCGGGGGCACCACCACCCATGGGGGAACCGCACGGCTGCACCAAGCCATCGATTGTGGTGGAGGACCATCCGACGACCATGCCGAGCTCCCTACCGCTGAGCGGCCCGACGACCGGGCAACCCGGTTCGGCCGTCGGCGGTTCCGAGCCGGAAGGCGGCGGGGCACGAGATGAGGCTCTGGCCGGTCGGCCGGCTCCGACGACGTCCCGCGGCACTATCCCAGGCTCCCTGCTCTGGACCATCGGAGCACTTTCGGCGACGTTGGTGCTCGCCGAAGCGATGGTGCTCACTCGCTACGATCAGGTGGACATCCGCGTCTACCTGGCCGGAGCGTCACGCCTCTTCTCCGGCACGCTCTACACCGGCCGGACCCCCGGGTCGGGCCTGTTCTTCACCTACCCCCCGATCTCCGCGTTCTTCTTCGCACCGCTGAGCCTCGTCCCCCTCGGGGTGGCGGAGGCGGTGTGGGCCCTGGTGAACGTCGCCTCGCTGTGGCTGCTTCTGGCCGTGTCCCTGAAGGCGGCTCGGCCGAGCCTGGCTCGGCGGGCCGTCGTCCAGTGGTCCCTCATCCTGATGGGGCCGGCGTTCGTCCTCGATCCGGTCAGGCTCACCTTCGCGTACGGCCAGATCAATCTGCTGCTGGCTGCGGCGATCCTGGTCGATCTCACCGCCACCGTCCGGATCGGGTCGCGGACGCTCCCCCGGGGCGTGCTCACCGGGTTGGCGGCTGCCCTCAAGCTGACGCCGCTCATCTTCGTGCCGTTCCTCCTCCTCACCCGGCAGACCCGGGCGGCGGTGACGGCCACGGTGACCTTCGTGGCCTGTGGCGCGCTCATGTCGGCCCTGGCCCCCGGCGAGTCGTGGGCGTTCTGGACCCGGTACCTCGGGAGCACCGAACGCATCGGCCGGACCTTCAGCTGGAACAACCAGAGCGTCGCCAGCGTCCTGTACCGGTTCCACCACCGTCCCGTCCCGACCGGCGTCGTGGTGGTCGTCGAGGTGGTGATCGGCGTGGCCGGCATCGCCCTGGCGGTGTGGGCCTACCGGGTGTCGTCGCCGTTCCTGGGCATACTGGTCTGCGCGGTGACCGGCCTGATGGTGTCGCCGATCACCTGGACCCACCACATCGTCTGGGTCGTTCCCGTCCTGGCCTGGATGGTGCTGGCCGAGGACCGCCCCCGGTGGGGAGCGGTGTGGGCGCTGCTGGGCTTCGCCGTCTTCTGGTGGGCGCCCAACTGGCATCAGTGGGCCCGGGGAACCACCCCGCTGCAGGAGCACGGTCTCCAGCTCATCGGGGGGAGTGGTCTGTTCGCGGCCATGCTCGCCTTCCAGGGCGGCATCGCCCTCATGCTCCTGTACCGGGGGCAGGCACGCGCCGGCGACGCCTCGACCCCGGTGGTGGTGGGGAGCGCTACCGGCGGCCCAGGTGGTCGAGGAGCCGGTCGAGGAACGCCGCCTGGGCCGCCACCATCCGGTCCCTCGCCAGCGGGAGCGGTGTCCACGCGGCCCGGTCCACTTCGGGGAAGGACTGGAGCCGGCCGGACCGGGGCGGCCACTCCATCTCGAACTCGTTGCTGGTGACGGTGTCGGCGGCGAGCCCGTCAGCCTCGACGGCCCAGACCCTGACCCGCTTCCCGCCGGCCTGCCGGACCTCGCCGAGGTCGAGGCGGGGCCCGGGAGGGGCCGGCACGCCCACCTCCTCGGCGAACTCCCGCTCGGCGGTCCGCTCGGCATCGTCGTCGTCCCCGTACTCGCCCTTGGCGACCGACCACGCGCGGGCGTCGGCGGACCTCCAGAGCGGGCCGCCCGGATGGACCAGCAGCACTTCGACCGACCCGTCCGGACGGATCCGATAGGGGAGGATGCCGGCGCTCAGCTTCGGCACGGCGAGATCGGACCCTCCGGGTCCATCAGGGGACGAGGACGATCTTGCCCCGGGTGTGCCGCTTCTCCACCTCGGTGTAGGCGTCCCGGACCCGTTCGAACGGGAAGGTGGCGGCGATCGGCAAGACGATGGCGCCCGAAGCGACCAGGTCGGCCACTTCGGCCAGGACCTCGGGTGTCGAGGCCGCCGAGCTGCCCTCGGTCTTGGCCCCGACCCTCTGGGCGGCATCGAAGGCGATGATGGTGTCGATCCGATCGGGCGCCACGCCGAGCTCGACGGCGAGGGTGACGTACTCCGCCCCGAAGGTGTCGATGAAAGCGTCCACCCCCGAGGGCGCCAGGTGGCGGATACGGTCGGCGAGACCGTCCCCGTAGGCGACGGGGGTCACGCCGATCGAGGTGAGCCACGGGTGGTTGGCCTCCGAGGCGATACCGATGACCTTCGCACCGCGCGCCCGCAGCAGCTGCACGGTCACCGAGCCGACCCCGCCGGCCGCCGCCGACACCACCACGGTGTCGCCGGGCCCGGCGTCCACGGCGCGCACCGCGGCGTAGGCGGTGACGCCCACGACGTAGAGGGAGCCGGCCACCTCCCAGGACAGTCCGGCCGGCTTGCGGACCAGGTGGTCCTCGGGCACGTTGACGTACTCGGCTTGGCTCTGCCGACGATCCGTCCATCCGAGCACCTCGTCGCCGACGGCGAAGGACGTCACGCCATCGCCGATCTCGACCACCACGCCGGCGAGGTCGCTGCCCTCGCCCGACGGGAAGGTGGCGGGGAACCGCTCGTCCAGGTACCCGTGGCGGATGGCGGCCTCGCCCGGGTTGAGTCCGGCGGCCCGGACGGCCACCTGCACCTCACCAGACGGGGGATCCGGCACGACGACGTCCGCCACGTAGAGCTCGTCGATGCCGCCGTACTGGTCGAACCGCACTGCTCGAGCCTTCCTGGCCATCTGGGCACGCTCCGATCGGTCGGTCCGATCCCTGGATCGGTCACCCCATTCTGTACCCCCCGGCGGTGTGCACCACACCGGTCGGTGGGGGTGGTGGCCACCGGGCAATGCTGAGCAACCTCCGAACTCAGGGGATGGTGTCGGAGGATGGCCCATGCCCGCACTCCAGATCAGGCTTCCGGGAACGCGGGCTGGGGTGCCCCGCAAGGTTTGGCGTGCCGGGAAGACGCCGGCGAGCGCCCGGTCGGATTGAGTGACCCCCATCGCGCTCGCCCTCCGGAGTGGAAGTAGCGATTCGTCTCTCCTCAACTGCACATTCGCCTGAGGAGTTCGAAACGCCTCCGGCAGAGATGTTGGATGGGATGCCGTTCAGCACATAATGTGCTAGAGTGCATGAGTGGAGATCCAGTACCACCCGGCCGCTGAGATGTGGCTCGCTGAGTTCGCCTCAGATGAGGAACTCATTGATGTATTTGGAGAGATTATGGCATTGATCACCGCTCTCGAAAGGTACGGGCGGAGCTTGGAAGGGGAAGAGACAAGTCCGATTGTGAGTTCGCGCTTCGACATGCATGAACTGCGTAGAACACCACCATCAGAGACGCTTCCCTATGCGGATAGCCCCCCGGTGATTCGCGTTCTGTATGCCTTTTGTCAGCGCCAAACCGCGGATCCCGTGGCAGTGATACTCCTCGGAGGGGACAAGGCTGATCTTGGCGAGGACTGGTACTTGTCGAATGTGCCCGTCTCCGAGCGTCGGCTTGAGGAGTTTGTACGACGCAACAATGAGCTGAAACCGCTAGGAAGGAGGTCGACCTGATGGCAACGACCATTAAGCGATTGCCTGTTGATGACGAGAGGATCGACGACCAGCTGACAGATGAGGACTGGGAGCGCGCTAGCGGAGCCCATGATCGCCTCATGGCCTTCGTCCAAGCTTCGCCCCGAGCGAAGGCACGCTTCGACAGTGTTCTGTCAGAGATCGATCAACGACAGGCAACGTTACGTAAGGTTCGCGAAGCCCGGGCACTTACTCAAGCGACGATCGCCGAGCTTTTGGGTATGGATCAGTCAGAGGTTTCCCGCCTCGAACATCGAAGCGACATGTTGCTTTCCACCCTACGTCGTTTCATTGGCGCTGCAGGTGGTGAACTTCGCTTGGTCGTATCTTTCCCTAACATGGCACCGGCTGAACTCCGTCTAGATCGAGTCGAATCGAAGTTGTCCGCACCAATCGCCAAGCAATCCCGTGAAGGACATCAGATACATATGAGGAAGGAGGGATACTCCATGACAACGTCAAAGAAGGACGCTTCGAAGGCTGGCAAATTGCTTGCCAACCCCAAGACCTCTAAGACGGTCAAGAGCGTTGCGGCTAGTGATCTGGCTCAAACCAAGAGCAGAAAGAAGAAGTAGGGGGCTCCTGAAAAGAGTTTATTGGGATAACTGACGGACGGCTCACGAGAGCGTCCCAAACCATTCCGCCATCTCCCCTGGCGAAGCCATGATCGCTGTGTGCATCTTGCCCCCCACGTGGGCCCGATTTAGCGTGTCGGCGGCATGGCGCTCAGTGACCACGGCGTCGCAATAGGGCACCGACACCGACATCGCATCGATATCGAAGATCGTGTTGACGTCCCACTTGCTTGATCGGCTGCGGTGATATCGCGTCTTCATCTCGATGGCGACCTCCATCGACGGCATGCCCCTTACAAATTGCCGAATTTGGGGTCGGTCATCAAAGATCTTTTCAAAGCCGGCCCCCCGCCGCATCCTGGCAAGGGTGAACAGATCTAGGGCCTCGTGCGTCAGTTCTCTCGCCGAGATGACGTCACGCAAGCGTCCCTTTCGCCACTTCGGGTCGGCATCGAGGATTTCCACCAGCTCCTCTTCTCGTGCCAGACGTTCGCCAGCGACCTTGACCGCCGCCCGTGGATCCCAGCCTCGCTTGAGGAGTGACGATTCGGTCGGATCGTCTTGCGGACCTCGCAGCACGGTCCTCTCGAACTCCGAGCGCTGATTTGGAAGTAACAGATTGAGGAACCCGAGGGCACGCAGGCGACGCGCCTCCTGGCCCCTGTCTCTCGGGTCAGCGCTGTATGAAATATCGTCCATGACACCTACTGAGTGGTTCACGCCCATTCCAAGTAGCGGCAACGGACCGAGGGCCGGGAGGAACACCCCAAGGTGCGCGTCGAATGCCGACTCCAACTCGAGACGCATGATTACCGACCGTGCCGTAAGGCTGACGAATTCTGAGAGCTCCTCCATGATCGCAGCCAGGTCGGCGCGATGCCGGCGATTCTGAATCTTTGCGATCTCCATGTAATGGCTTCCGGACAGCGGAAAGACCGCGGCACCTGCGGCCTTGGCATCGCGCGCTGCAACAAGGGCCAGTTCGTATCGCTCCCCGTCTGGGTGTCCATTGGCTGCCTTGGCCAAGCCCACCCAGTGAAGGAGGTCCAGGTAGCAGATGCTTGGCGGCCGAGATGGGACCAGGAGACCGGTCGGCCACACAAGGTCGACTGCGTCATCGGCCTTAGCGTCGAACGGGTCGAACAAAGGCTCTGTTATTTGCAGGTTGACACGGTCGCCTGGAACAGATGGATGTTCAGCGAGGACAGCTCGCAGGGCTGTTGTGTACTTCTCGCCGGTGTGTGCCATGCGGTCACGGGCACGGCGCTGCGCCTTCGTTGTGGGACTCATCGTCGCTCCGATCGCGGCCGGTCCTGTGCACCAAGCCACGGGGCTCGATGGGCTGCCTACGCCAAGGCTGGGCCCCTTATCCTCGTCGCCACCCCAGCACAGGTAGGGAAGGCTCGGAGACGGGCGTGCGTATTCACCCACGTTCAAACTACACCCGAGTAGTTCACCTGGTGAACGGACCCGGCTCGTCCGGCTTCCGGGCACGTCACAGCGTCCATCGTCTTTCCCGCTGCGCACAAGGTTGCTGACGCACGATCTGGGATCAGCAGGCGTCGCCCCACCCGAACTCCACCCATTGGGGATGGGATCCGAATGGTGATGGCTCAATGATGGACTCAGCAGCTCGGGAGGAAGTTCGTTTCGTTCTGATCGGCGAGCAGTGCCGAGCTGGAATGACCGAGTCTGGCCGATCAGCGCTCTGATCTGCGGGTTTGGTACCTGAACCATGGCCCCTGTTCTGTTCACAAGGCATGGGTTAGCTGAATCCTGAGGAACCTCCGGACCTAGGGGGTGGCTGGGGAGGGTTGCCCACGCCTCAGTTGTTTGGCTGGAGGTCCGACGGGCGCACTGAACCGGTCCAGGTTTCGTATCGGGGATCGATATCTGGCCCGGTGCCGGATCGCCTGCTCACTCCAGCGAGCGGTTCTGATCGCTCCGTCCAAGCGGCTGGGCTGCCATTGAGATTGACGCCCGAGTGCGACAGATCAGACGGTCCTCGGAAGCTCCGCATGGTCCCTGGTTCGTTCGTGAGGTCCCCGGCTGGACAGAGAGCGCGCCGCAACAGGGAGGTTGCTTCCGGCGGCGGCATCTTCGCCTTCGGAGACGCCGCCTTCAACGGTCCAATGGGCGGTCAGCCGTTCAACAAGCCGGTGGTGGGCATCGCTGCCGGCTGAGGCTTTCGGGTGGCCAGGAATTCCCGCCCGTCACGTACCTCGGGTCCGGCCCGGATGGCTCAGCCATCTGGGCCGATTCGTGTTCGCCCGGCAATTCCGGCTGGGTCTCCGTGCGTTGAGCCCCGCTCGCCAGCCAATGGGGTCCGATCGGATCCTTGTGGGTGGTGAACTCCTCGTTCGGAACCGCCGCTGCAAGCATGAGCCGGCAGCGGGGCAGGGGCGACGGAACCGTAGGTGGGCTGGGAGGAACTTTGATTCAAGTGGGCGTCGCATTCGGGCGATAACGAAGGAATGACAAGCGTCGTCGCCTTCGATGAGCGCCTGGCCTTCTTTGAGGCTTCCGAGTCCGTCTCGGTACTGATGGCATCGACGGCCGTCGGCGATAATTGGAGCCGGCCAAGCCGGGTCGAGGGATTCACCGTCGGAGGCCTGTGCGGCCACCTTGTCCGAACCGCAGCCCGTTTGGAGGACCTGTTGGTCGAGGGCCGCCCTTCATCCGACCAGCATGTGGTCCCCATCGCCCATCTGTATGACGTCCGCACGACCCCCGATCGTGCCCTCGACGACCCGATCAATCGCTATATCGTCGAAGACGGCGAAGGGCGAGCACAGGCGGGGCAGGACGCGATGGTGGGATCATTCCGTCGTCTCTTGGACGACCTCCGCATCGACCTCGAGGACCTGCATCCGAAGACGCTCGTCGGAGCGGCTCGAGCACCAAACTGTGCGGCCATCCTGCAGGACGTTCTCGCCACCCGTGTTGTGGAGATCGTCGTACACGGCGACGACGTGGCGTCGAGCGTCAATGCGTCCTGGGACCCTCCTCCGCCGGCGATCCGAGTCGCACTCCACGCGTTGGTCGAAGTCGCCCGAGGTCGAAGTGGCGACCTGGCCGTGCTCCGAGCCCTTGCTCGCGGCGAACGGGCTGAGTCAGGGACGTTCCCGGTGATCTGAGCCTGGGTCCAACCGAATGGTGACCGGTGAGCCGGCTGACCAATCTGGCGGTCACAGCCAGACTTGGCTGGTGCGGCGCGGCGATCGTGCTCTGACCTGGCAATTGTTGCCGGTGCGCCAGACTGATGTGATGGTGGTCGGCAGCAAACCGAACACCTGCCCCCAAATGGGATTTCGCCGTCTGCTCGTCGGCCACCGGTCCGGGTCCGTGGAGCGCCGCAAGGCCACCTGCGACCACGGCCGTCGCCGCCGCGAACAGCCACAGATGGCGGAAGTGCTCCAGGGCGGCGGCGGGCGACGACATGGTCCCGAGGATGGCGACCAGGACGGCCACCCCCAGCGCACCGCCGACCTGTCGCGCCGTCTGGTTGACCGCGCTCCCGACGGCAAAGCGCGAGGCGTGCAGGCTGGAGACGGCCGCCGCGCCCAGGACCGGGAAGGTGAGGCCGATGCCCAATCCGGTGATGAGGGTCGCCGGCAGCCAGCCGGCGAGGTACTCGGGTTCGAGCCCGATCCGAGTCGCGTACCAGCCCAGCCCGGCGGCGAAGACGGCGAACCCGGCGAGGAGCACGCGGCGGAACCCGATGCGGGCGGCCAGCCGACCGGCGGGGCCCGACACTGCGGCCACCACGAGCGGCCCAGGGGTGACCGCCAGCCCGGCGCGCAGGATCGAGTAGTGCCACACGCCGGTCAGGAACAAGATGTTGCCGAGCAGCATGGCGAAGAAGCCCATGGCGTAGACGACCGTCGCTCCATTGGCGACGCGAAACGAGCGTTCCGAGAAGAGGGTGAGGTCGAGCACGGGCTCGGGGTGGCGTGCACACCGGCGGACGAACAGCGCCCCGAGCACGGCCGCCGTTGCTGCGGCACCGAGCACGCGGGGATCGGTCCAGCCCCAGTCCGTCCCCTCGGAGACCGAGAGGACCAGGCCGGCGAGTGCCGCGCTCACCAGCGCCACCCCCCGGTAGTCGGGCGGCGCTTTCCGCTCGAGGACCGTGTCGTCGGGTAGCACGCGCCGCCCGAGCACGTAGGCGAGCAGGCCGACGGGGAGGTTGATGTAGAAAGCCCACCGCCACCCGCCGGCGCTGATCACCATGGCCCCGAGCGACGGGCCGGTGGCCACCGCCAGCGCCCCGACGCCCGCCCACAGGGCCACGGCCTGCGAGCGCTTCTCCTGAGGGAAGACCTCCAGGAGCAGGCCGAGCGACGCCGGCAGCAGCAGCGCGGCGCCGGCGCCCTGGGCGAGCCGTCCCGCCACCAAGAGGGCCAGGGACGGGGCGATCCCGCAGAGTGCGGATCCGGCGGTGAACACGCCCAGGCCGGCGAAGAAGACCCGGCGTCGACCGAGGCGGTCCGCGCTGCGGCCGGCGGTGACGAGGAGGGAGGCGAACACGATGGCGTACCCGGTGAGGACCCAGGCCAGGTCCGCCCTGGACGCCGTGGGGAACGAACGGGCCAGGGCGGGGAAGGCGATGTTCACGATCGAAAGATCGAGCGAGGCCATGAACGCGCCCAGCGCCGTCACCACGAAGACGACGTTGCGACCCTTCAACTTCTCGGGCTGCAGTTCGAGGGAGGGGTGGTTGCCGATAGTCAGTCTTAACATGAGACTCACTCTAGGTGGTTGCGTTCTATAATGCAACCCACTATCCTGGGCCGCATGGAACGAAAGAGCTTCACCGACATGCACTGCTCGGTGGCCCAGTGCCTCGAGGTGGTCGGGGAATGGTGGTCGATGCTCATCGTGCGGGACGTCTTCATGGGCGTGACCCGCTTCGACCAGTTCCAGGAGCGCCTCGGGATCTCCCGGAACGTCCTGAACCAGCGGCTCGCCCGCCTGGTGGAGGCCGGGGTCCTGGTGAAGGTCCCCTACAGCGACCACCCGCCCCGTTACGACTACCGGCTCACCGACAAGGGCCGGGACCTGTGGCCGGTGCTCACCGCCATGCGCCAATGGGGCGACAAGCACGCGGCGCCCGACGGGCCGCCGATCCAGGTGGTCCACAAGGCCTGCGGGCAGATCTCCGAGATGGTCGAGACCTGCTCGAACTGCGGGGAGCCGGTCGGCGCCAGGGACGTCAAGGCAGTGTCAGGGCCGGGCGCGGTGGAGCCTCTCCTGGCGCCGAGCCACCGGTGACCGTGCCGGGCGGCCAGGTCGGGCCGGTCCCCTTCTCCGCGGTCAGCTCGCTCGAGCAGGTGGCGCCCGGATGTTTCGAAGCCGAGGTCAACCCCGAGTGGACCATCGCCGGCAAGCCCAACGGCGGCTACCTCCTGGCGATGTTGGGCAAGGCCTCGGGGTCGGTGGGCGTCCATGACCACGTGATCGCCGCCAGCGCCCACTACCTGCATTCTCCGGTTCCCGGACCGGTCGTGATCGAGGCGGAGGTCCTCCGTGGGGGGCGGTCCGCCAGCCAGGTACGTGCCCGGATGAGCCAGGACGGTCAAGCCTGCGTGGAGGCGCTGATGACCACGAGCCGGTTCGATGGAGACGCCGAGCCGTACTGGGATGGGGGGCTGCCGGAGATGGGCGACGTCGCCTACGGGGACTGTGCCCGCCTGGCTCCACGCTCGCCGAGCGAGATGCGGGTGGCGATACTGGAGCAGATCGACGTGCGCCTCGAGCCCGGGTCGAGCGGATTCACGGCCGGCCGCCCGAGCGGCGAGGGCGAGCTCCGGGGCTGGCTGGCGCTCCCAGGCGACGAGGCGTTCGATCCGGCTTCGCTGCTCTTTGCGGTCGACGCCTTCCCGCCGGCGACCTTCGACATCGAGTACTCCGGTTGGGTGCCCACGCTGGAGCTGACGGTGTACGTCCGCGCCCTACCCGCTCCCGGCCCGGTGCGCGTCCTGCAGCGGGCGCAGCTCATCGACGCCCAGCGTGTGGACGAGTCCTGTTTCATCTGGGACCGCACGGGACGGCTGGTCGCCCAAAGCAGCCAGCTCGCCGGAGTCCGCCTTGGTTGAATGCGACGAAGGCGGGAGCGACGCCGCGGATCCCCGGTGGGCGGCGAGTCCGGGATTCAGTAGCGCCGCCAACCGGTGATGGTTGGGGACCCGGGAACAACAAGAGCACACAAGGAGGCCACTGAGGTCGTCACACCGGCGCCGGTGACAGCAGGGCGTCGATCTGTCCGATCGCCTGTGTCATCCCGTCCTGCATGCCCATGTCGAGCATGGTCTGCATCTGCGCGGCGTCGATGAAGTGAGTGACGGCGGTCATGCGCGTGCCCCCGTCCATCACCTCGAACGTCACATAGCCGGACATCGGCTCGACACCAGGGACAGGTTCGCCGTCATCGCCGGCGAGGCCGTTGGCGAAGTCGAGACGGCGTGGCTTGTCGATGGTGTCGATGCGCCACCAACCGCGGGGCGTCTCGCCGGCCGGGCCGGTCATGAAGTAGCGGGACTCGCCTCCGACGACGAAGTCGTGGCGGGTGAACGTGGCTGGGAAGGTGGGTGGCCCCCACCACCGCTCCAGCTTGCGAGGATCCTCCCAGACCTCCCAGACGCGATCGGGGGTAGCGTCGAATTCGGCGACCAGAGTGAGGGTGAGGCTCTCGACGTCCTTGGTCGTGGTGATGACGGTCATGTCAGTTCTCCTTTGGAATTGGCGAGGATGTCGGCGATCTGCTTGGCGCGCTGGATCCACAGCTGCTCGTAGTCGTCGAGGAGCGTGGCCGCCTTGCCCAGGGTCGCTCGGTTGGCGTGCACGATCTGCTCCCGGCCCCGTCGTTCCTTTGTGACCAGCGTGGCCCGTTCGAGCACCGCTACGTGCTTCTGCACGGCGGCGAAGCTCATGGCGTACTGGCGGGCCAAGGCGGATACCGACTGCTCGTGCCCGATGGCACGCCCGAGGATGTCGCGCCGGGTCCCGTCGGCCAGGGCTCCGAAGATACGGTCGATCTCTTCTTCCGCCAACCCGGGAGCTACAACCATATGGTTGTAGATTAGGCGAGTCGAGGGTCGGGCGCAAGTCTCCCGCCCGAACTGGACAGGGAACACCGAGTCAGCGATGCGCACACCTCTTCGGCTGCTCCGAGGGAGCGCATCGCAACACCCGGGAAGGCCGGCCAGACTCCTGCGCCCATCCGCAGGCGGTACCGGGAGGCCTCGCCCCCCTACGGCGTCAAGTGCGCGTCGAAGAACGCGAGGATGCGCCTACGTGCATCTCGAGCGGATCCCTCGTGGTAGCCGGATCCGGGCGAGAGTATTCCGAAGACCGGCTCCAAGACGGAGAACGGGAATGGACTCCTGTCCCCAGCTCCTTCGTGGTCATTGAGAAAGGAGTGCCCGGCCTCCGGGTACTCCTTGACATCGTGTTCGACCCCGGCGGCCGTCAATGCCCGGTCGAGGCGATCGGCGGCCCCTCGCAGTGAGCGATCCTTGCCCCCGTAGCTTCCGACAATCGGGCAAGCCCGCCTCAGGAAGCTGGGCGTGTAGGCATCCTTCGGAGCGGTGCCGTAGTTGACGCTCGACACCGTGAAGCCGCGATCGGCTGCGAGCATCAAGGCAAACCCCCCTCCCATGCAGTAGCCGATCACGCCGATCCTGCCGGTGCAGTCATCCCGGGCCGCCAGCCAGACGCGCGCTGCCTCGATGTCGTCGAACGACCGTCCCCGTCCAGCGCGCACGTCACGCATGACGGAGATCATGCAGGCCACCGTCCCTCTCCCCGAGAAGAGGTCCGGCGCTACCGCCAGGTACCCTTCGCCGGCAAGCCAGTCAGCCTGGTTCCGTAGGTCCTGGCTCATCCCCATTGCGTCGTGGATGACGACGACACCCGGCCAGGGGCCCTCGCCCTCAGGTGTCGCCAGGTAGGAGGGTAGCTCGCCGGGGGTGGGGATCATCGCCTCGGCCATCACGTCTCCTTGGACGTGGGTGGTCGTCCCGGACCGTCCCCAATGGTGACGCCGCTCGATACGACGCTGGCTGCGAGCCGTCCGCCCCATTCTCGGGCGCGGGCCTCCTCACCCGGCTCGAGGTGGTTCTTCAAGGTGACGAAGAAGCTCTCGGGCTTGGCCACCACCTCGAACCCGTGCCTCCGAAGCTTTCGGCTGATTGCCCTCGACGCCCTCCCTCTGAGAACCGCCGGACCCTTGAAGCGGGTGTCGAAGGCAGCAACCTTTGTGTGGCCCTGGCCCAGCGACCTGAGCCAGTCACGCACGCCTGGGCCTTGGGCGTCGCCATCGAGCACCAGATCGTTCTTGGGGTGTTGCGCAGTGGCGGTCGCCCACGTGCGGGTGCGGGCTCGGCTCATGCCGTGAAAGTGGGTGGGACCGCCCACCACGAGCAGGTCGGCGTCGCCCAACCGTTGGCGGCCTGCCTCAACCACCGGGACCACGACCACGTTGTCCGCCGGCTCAAGGCCCCGGCCAATACCCTTTCCGATGGCATCGCCGATCGCGTGCGTGTTACCGAACATCGACTCGTAGACGATCACCGCCCGCATGGCCACACCTCCCGTGCTCGCCGACCCTTTGAAGCCGTCTTACGCCGAGCACGCTAGCTCTGCTCGACCGATCGCCGGGAGGGAGGGATGCCTGAGCGCCTTCGAGCGGCGCCTCCGGTACGCCACTGGCGAGGTCAACGCTTTCGACAGGATCGAGTAGGACTCACTGCACGGATCGGCGGCGCCTCTCATGCACTTTGGTACTTGTTGGGAGCGTCTGGGCGGTCGTGGGCTCCCGACGCTCCCGGAAGCCCTGGAACTGGGCCATAGTGGTTCTTCATCGAGCCAGAGAGGTGGCACCGCACCATGGCGCCTGACGCGAGTTCGATCGAACGAGAGGTGAAGTTCGAGACCGGTCCGGCGTTCTCGCTGCCCGATCTCCGGGGAGTGGTGGGGGAGACGGTGGCTCTGCCTGAGCTGGAGCTGCGGGCCGCCTACTTCGACTCCTCCGACTTCCGGCTCTGGCAGCAGGGCATCACGTTCCGCCACCGGACGGGCGAGGGTCCCGAGCAGGGAGTGTGGACGATGAAGCTCCCGGCCGACAGCCGAGGGGTGACCCTCGATCGGTCCGAGCTCAACTGGGCGGGCGATCGCCGGTCGGTCCCCCCGGAGGCCGCCCGGATCGTGAGGGGAGTCCTCCGTCACTCGCCGCTCGACCAGATCGTCGAGCTGGTCACGACACGGACCAGGCTGGCGTTGGTCGATACCGACGGGGTGCCACTGGGCGAGGTCGACGACGACTCGGTGACGGTCATCGGCGGCCAGCGGGACGGTCTCCGGTTCCGTCAGGTCGAGGTGGAGCTGGCGGACGCAGGGGAGACGGTGATCGACGCGGTGGTGGCCGAGTTCCGGAAGGCCGGCGTGCTCCCGGGACAGCAGCCGAAGCTGGCCAGGGCGCTGGAACTACCCCCGCGCCGGTCGGGGGCGGTCTCCCGGCTGGGCGGATCGTCCTCGTTGGGGGAGGTGGTCAGGGCCAGTGTCGCCGATGCCTTCGAGCGGACCCTCGACCACGACTACCGCCTCCGGCTCGGGCCGGGCGAGGTGGCGCCGCACGACGTGCACCAGGCCAGGGTGGCCACCCGGCGCCTCCGATCGGATCTCAAGACCTTGGCCACCGCCCTCGATCCGGAGTGGGTGGGGCACACCCGCACCGAGCTCAGGTGGCTGGGCGAAGCGCTCGGGGGGGTGCGTGATCTCGACGTCCTGGCCCTGCAGCTTCCCGCCGGCGACCCGAGCGGGGAGGCGCTGGCCGGGGTGCTGGCCGAAGAGCGGGGGCAGGCCGTCGGGCGCCTCGTCGAGGTCCTGGAGAGCGACCGGTACCTGGTGCTCCTCGACCGGCTCGATGCCGCCGTCGAGCGTCCCCCGTTCATCGCAGGCCCGACGGGCGGGAGCGGCGCCTCCCGGCACCTGGGCCCCGGCGACCTCGCCAGCCAGGTGCTCCCCGACATGGTGGGCAGTGCCTGGACTGCGTTGCGTCGCAAGGTCCGCCGGTCCGGTTCCCGTCCGAGCGACCTCCAGCTGCACCGGATCCGGATCGGGTCCAAGCAGCTCCGGTACGCCGCCGAGCTGGCGGAACCGGTGATCGGCGAGCCGGCCCGACGGGCGGCGGCGGCGGCCGAGGAGCTCCAGACGGTCCTCGGAGAGCACCACGACGCGGTGGCCGCCGAGGAGTGGTGCCGCCGTGTCGGCCTGGGCGCCACCTCGGCGGTGGCCTCCGCCGCCGGACGGATGGCCGAGGCGCAGGTCCGGCGGCAGCGGCAGACGCGGCGGCAGTGGCGGCCGGTGTGGGAGAAGCTCGACACGGAGGAGCTCTGGTCCTGGCTCAACTGACTGGCTCCGCCGGGACCCGGTGCTCAGCCCCCGTCGCCCGGGAGCGCACGGCGAGGCGGCACCGGCACCCGCACCAGGTCCTCGGCCGCCACCACGTCGGGGAAGATGGCCGCCGCCTGGTCGAGGAGGAGCCGGCTGTCCGGGTAGCGCTGGGAGAAGTGGGTGAGGACCAGGCGGCGTGCCCCCGCGTCTCTCGCCACCCGGGCGGCATCGGCGGCCGTCAGGTGCCGATACCGTCGGGCCAGGTCGGCGTCCTCGGTGGCGAACGTCGACTCGCAGATCAACAGGTCGGCCTCGGCGGCCAGGGTGACGGCGGCGTCGCAGACCCCGGTGTCCATGACGAACGCCACCCGCTGGCCTCGCCGGGGCACGCTGACCTCCGCCAGGTCGACCCGTCGCCCGTCGACCTCCACGGTGCCGGAACGCTGCAGGCGCCCGACCGCCGGTCCTTGCACGCCCGCCTCCCGCAGGCGCCCGGGCACCATGCGCCTGCCGTCCGGCTCCTCCACCCGCCACCCGAAGGTCTCCGGCTCGTGGTCCAGCCGTCCGGCCACGATGGTCAGCGTCCCATCGTCGACCGCCGTACCGTCACGTTCCACCGGTACCGGACGGATATCGGCGCGGTCCCGGAACACCGAGGCGTGCCGGAGTCGTTGGAAGTACTCGATGCCGGAGGCGGGGAAGAGGACGTCGACCGGGTGGGGCACCTGGTCCAACGACAGGCGCTGGAGTACCCCGGGGAGGCCGAGGCAGTGGTCACCGTGGAAGTGGGTGATGCAGATGTGGCCGATCGACCAGGCGGAGACCCCGGCCAGCAGCAGCTGCCTCTGGGTCCCCTCGCCCGGGTCGAAGAGGATGGATCTGCCGTCCCAGCGCAGGAGGCAACCGTTGTGGCTCCTCCGCCGGGTGGGGGCCTGGCTGGCCGTCCCCAGCACCACCAGCTCCCGTGCGGACATGTGCCAGTCTTGCCCTTGCCGGCCGGATGTGCCGGGCAGGGACCATGGCTCCCGAAGAACGGCGCGGTGTTCCAGCCGTCCGGAGCGGCCACCGGACAGGCGGCCCGGACGCCGACATCGATCGGGGGGTCGTTCGGGGAGTGAGTACGGTTGGTCCCGTGGAGGAGGATCCGGAGCTCCAGCTCGCCCAGACGTTCGGGGAGATCGCCCGCGTGCTGGTCGCCGAGGACGACCCGCAGGCCACCATCGACCGGATCGTGCGTCTGGCCGTGAGTACCATCGACAACTGCCAGCACGCCGGCATCATCGTCATCGACGGGCTCCGGATCAGTTCACCGGCGTCGAGTGACGACGTACCGGCCCTCCTCGACCGGCTGCAGTCCGAGACCGGCGAAGGACCTTGCGTGGACGCCATCAGGGACCGTGCGGTCTTCTACACCGGCCATCTGTCCAGCGAGCATCGATGGCCCCACTTCGCCGCCCGGGCCAAGGCGGAGTCGGGCATCGAGAGCATCCTCTCCTTCCGCCTCTTCACCGAGGCAGGCACGTTGGGGGCGCTCAACCTCTTCTCGACCGTTCCGGACGCCTTCGACTGGCACGACACCGCCGTCGGGGCCATCTTCGCCGCTCACGCCGCAGTCGCCTGGTCGACCTCGCAGGCGATCGAGAACCTCCGCCAGGGAATGGAGAGCCGTCAGCTGATCGGCGAGGCCACCGGCATCCTGATGGCACGGGAGCACATCAGCTCCGCGGCGGCCTTCGACATCCTGCGGCGGTCGTCCCAACGTCTCAACGTCAAGCTGCGCCTCATCGCCGAGCAGGTCGCCCGCCCGGAGGGCTCCTCCGAGGTCGGCTGAAGCCGTCCCCGTCCGGCCCAGAGCGCCGTCCGCGACATCAGGCCTAGGGTCGGGGACATCCGATCCGCCCCTCACGCCCACCCACCCACCGGTCGCCTCGGGGCGACCGAGCCGGTGACCGGCGCCGGTGGGGCCCATGCCCGGGCGCTCCCTGGCCGCAACTCATGAGCCTCCGGCGGCCCTCTGGCGAAGTGGGCGACGTGCTGGTGGTGGACGCCGGATCCCACAGCCTCCGGTTGGTGGTCGTCACCCAGGCCGGGGAGCGGGCCCGGGAGAGCGTGGTCGAATCGCCACCGACCTCGGACGAGGCCCACGAGCTGCTCGACCGGTTCCTCGACGACATCGGCGACGTGGCGGCCGTCGGCCACCGTGTGGTGCACGGCGGCGACCGCATCACCGAGGCGGTGGTGGTGACCGACCAGGTGCTCGAGGCACTGGGCGAGGCTGCCCCCCTCGCCCCCCTCCACATGCCGCCGGCGCTACGGACGATCGCCGAGGTGCGGCGCCGCTTGCCGGAGCTGCCCCAGGTGGTCGCCGTCGACACCGCCTTTCATGCCGGCATGCCGCCGGTCGCCCGCACCTACGCCCTGCCGGCTGAGTGGCGCTGGCGGTGGGGGCTTCGCCGCTTCGGCTTCCACGGGCTCTCCTACGCCTCCGCCCTGCCCCGGGCGGCGGCCATGCTCGACACCCGTCCCGAACAGCTGTCGTGCGTGATGGCCCATCTGGGCGGCGGGTCCTCGACGTGCGCCGTCCGCCATGGCCGGAGCGTCTGGACGTCGATGGGCTATACGCCCCTCGACGGGCTGGTCATGGGGACGCGCAGCGGGAGCGTCGACCCCGGGCTGCTGCTCGACCTCCTCGGCCGCCGGGGCCTCTCCCGCCACGAGCTGGCCACCGGCCTCGAGCAGCACTCCGGTCTGCTGGGGCTGTCGGACGGCCGGAGCTCCGACACCCGCGACCTGACCAGCGCGGCGGCCGCCGGTGACCTGCCCTCGAGGCTGGCGCTCGACGTCTTCGTGCTGCGCGCCCGGCAGGGGATCGCCGAGGCGGCGGTCTGTCTCGACCGGCTGGACGCCCTGGTCCTCACCGGTGAGATCGCCGGGGACCAGCCGGACCTGGTGGCGGCCGTCTGTGCCGGGCTCGCCCCGCTTGGCGTCAGCGGGGACGTGGACGCCGCCGTCGGGACCGACGCCCTCATCAGCGCCCCTTCGGCGCGGATCCCGGTGATGGTGCTGACCGTGGACGAGGACCTGCAGGTGGCGGCGGAGACCAGGCGGGTGCTGGGGGGGTCGTCGGGTTGACCGGGCGCTGGCTCCCAACCCGTCGGGGTCGGGTCAGGCCGTCCTCGGGGCGCCCGGGGCCACCGTCCGGGCCAGGATGCCGAGGGTGGCCCGGAGGGCCCCCTCGGAGATGACCGGGAAGATCCCCGCCTCCTTCCAGACCGGGTCGATGGACGACCAGTCGTAGTAGGAGGTCACCAGGGTGCCGCCCTCCGCCGGCTCGAGCCGGTAGCCGTAGATGTGGCCGATGGGGGGACGGATCTGGCCGAGGACGGTCCAGGCGATCTCGCGGTCGGGGATCAGGGTGGTGATGGTGACCGTCACGTCGTAGAGGCCCATCGGGTAGTCGTGCAGCGCTTCGCGGTCCATGTGCACGGTGAAGGTGTCTCCCGCCGCCGCCACCGGTGTCCCGGTGGCCCCCATCAGCATGCCGGAGCTGTCGATGGCCACATGTCCGAGCGGGTCGGACAGCAGCCCGAAGATCGTCGCCGGGTCGGCCGGGACCAGTCGCTGGACTTCCATCCGCTCGGGTGCCATGCCGCCATCATGTCACCCGGGCCCGAAACGGCCCCGATGCCCTGGTCGTAGTCGGCTGGCGGGAGCGTGGCGGGCTACGAGGCGGCGGTCCGGAAGGCGGCGACCACCTCGCCGAAGTAGTCGACGGCGGCCTGGTACCCCGCCGGCGGGGTGGTGGCCAGGCGGAAGTCGGTGACCCCGGCACCACGGAGCCGAGGCACCGCCTCCATGGTCCGGGCCAGGTCGAGGGAGTCGTCGTCCCCCCGCACCGCACGCAGGTTGCCGACCACCCCGACCTCGGCCCACTCCCGCCCGCGCTCGGACAGTGCGGCGCGCATCCGGCCGATGCCGCCGTCGACGTCGGCGGCGTCCGGTCCCCACGGGATCCACGCCGAGCCGTACCGGGCCAGCCGGTCCATCGATCGGGGGTTGACCGTGCCGCTCACCCAGATCGGCACGCCGCCGGGCTGGACCGGCTTGGGCATCTGGTGGATGTCGGTGAAGGAGAGCTCGTCGCTCTGGTAGGAGGCGGTCCGGTTGCCCCAGAGCGTCTGGCACACCTCGATGGTGTGGTCGAGGAGCCGTCCCCGCCCGTCGAACGACAACCCCGCCGCCTCGTACTCCTCGCGTTGCCATCCGACCCCGACCCCGATGTCGAGCCGCCCCCCGGACAGGACGTCGACGGTGGCGGCCATCTTGGCCAGCACCACCGGTCGCCGGAGGGCGGCAATGAGGATGTTGGTGGCGAACCGCACCCGGGAGGTCACCGCGGTCAGATGGGCGATGGTGGTGATGGGGTCGAGCCACGCCCCGTCGGGACCGGTCGGCTGCTTCCCGCCCCGGATGCCCCCGTTGGCCGGGTCGGCGTAGGCGCCGAGGTGCTCGCCGAAGACGACGTGGTCGGACACCGCCAGCCGGTCGAGCCCGGCGTCGTCCGCCGCCCGGGCGAGCTCGACCAGCGGGGTCCAGTCGCCCGGATCGTCGGCGGCGAACGTCCGGAGCGTGGTGGACAGTTGGGGGGTCACGCCGGCCGAGCGTACCGACCAGACCATGGCGCCGCACCGGGGGACGGCTGTGGGGCGTCCGCCGGGTTGCACCGGAGTCGGAGCGCCCCGTGGGGCACCCCGACTCCGGTGACGTCAGGAGGCGGCGATGCCCTCGCCGCCGACGGCGCCGGCCACGGTGACCGAGCCGACCCGGGTCAGCGTGCCGCCGGCACCGATCTGGAAGCTGTCGACGATCCCGTCGGCGCCCGTCTGGACGTACAGGAACCGACCGTCCGCCGAGGCGGCGGCGTCAACGGTGCCGGGGTCGGTGGCGGTGGTGCCCACCAGGGCGAGCTCCCCGCTCCAGGCTGGCCGGAGCTCGCTGACGGTTCCACTGCCGGCGTTGGAGGCGTAGAGGAACCCGTCCGCCGGCGCCACCCAGCAGGTCGCCGCCTGCCCGGTGGCGACGACGTCGAGCGGGCTGACCGTCCCGCGGTGGGTGAGGGCGAAGGTCGCCACCGAGTTGGTACCGGCTTCGGCCACCACCAGGTGCCCGCCCTGATCGAAGGTGACGGCGAAGGGGACCGCCCCCGGCTCGGCGTTCACCACCGGGCTCTGGGACAGCCAGCCGAAGGGCCCCACCGCGAAGACGTCGATGTCGCTGCCGTTCGCCTTGGTGGTGACGATCAACTGCGAGCCGTCGGGCGAGAAGGCCACCTGGCCGGGCGTGTGGGTGAACTGGGGCGTGGCCGTCGGGTCGAGCCCGAGGGGGCGCGTCGAGCCGGGTAGCGGTACCAGGCGACCGGAGAAACTGAAGAACCCGCTCACCGAGCCACCGTTCTCGGCATTGAGGACCTCGACGGAGTCGTCGTGGACGGCCACGCTGACCGGGAATGCTCCCCCGGACGGGACGATCTGGCGCAGAGCCAGGCGATCGCCCCGGACCGAGAAGACCGAGACGGAGTCGCTCCCGGCGTTGACGGCGTAGAGCAGCTGGTGCACCTGGTCGTAGGCCAATGATCCCTGGGACGCCAGGTGGTCGACCACCGACCCGGTGAGCGATCCCCCCAGGCCTCCGGTGTCGTAGGTGCCGTCCTGCAGGAGTTGACCGGTGACGGACGCGGTGAAGGCCACCACCTGGTTGCCGGCGGCGTTGTCGGTCTGGACGAACACGGCGGGCCCGGGGTCACCGGGGTCGCTCGGACCCGGTGCCGCCCCGGCGGGGGAGGCCCCGCCGAGCGGCCCGGCGAGGATGCCGGTCGCCGCCAGGGCAAGGCCGGCCAACGGTGGGATGAGACGGTTGGGACGCTTCATGGACGGATCTCCTGTTCGAGGGGTACTGATGGTTCAGTCCTCGTCAGGGAGCCGCCTGTTACAGACATCCTTCGTCGACGGACCGGTACCGGCGTCGGGCGGGCGACGGCGATTGGCGAGATGGCGACAGGTAGGCTCCTCGGCGGTGAGGAGCGACGAGGAACTGACCGGGCTCCTGCGCCACGGCGACGAGGACGCCTTCACCGAGTTGGTGGATCGGTACCATCTGCGCATCGTGGGATTGGCTCAATCGGTGGTGGGAAGCCGGGAGACCGCCGAGGACGTGGCTCAGGACACGTGGGTGGCGGTGCTCCGAGGGGTCAACGAGTTCGAGGGCCGATCGGCGCTCCGCACCTGGCTGTTCCGGGTGTGCATCAATCGGGCCCGGTCGGCTGCCGGTCGGGAGCATCGGTACGTGGCCGGCGATACCGCCGAGCGGGCCGTCGACCCCCGTCGCTTCGACGCGTCGGGACAGTGGGCCTCGCCACTCGACGACTGGACCGAGGCGATCGACAGCAGGATGGTGGCCGCCACCCTGGCCGTGCACGTGAGGGAGGCCATCGAGGATCTGCCGGATGTCCAGCGCCAAGTCGTAACGTTGCGGGATGTCGAGGGACTCTCGAGCGACGAGGTCTGCGAGGTGCTGTCGATCAGTGCGGGCAACGAGAGGGTGCTGCTCCACCGGGGTCGGTCGCGGCTGCGCGCCCTCTTCGAGATCCAGCTGAGGGGCGGTTGACCGTGCGGTTGCTCAACAGGGATCTGGAGTGTCAACAGGCGGTGGAGCTGGTCACCGACTACCTCGAGGGCGCACTGACCCCCCGGCAGCGGCGCCGGTTCGAGCGGCACATCCGCCGTTGCCCGAACTGCCGGGCCTACCTCGAGCAGATGCGCCTCACCATCGCCGCCGCCGCCGCCGGTGCCCCGATCGAGCTGCCCGACGCGGAGACGCGCGACGACCTGGTCCAACTGTTCCGGCGTGTTCGCCGGGACAGCCCGGACGCCTGACCGGATCCCGTCCCTTTCCGCCGCCGGCTGGGACGATCCCTACGGGGTCGGCGGGGTGGCGACTCGAAGCGGCTGGTCGGACAGGAGCTTGACCTGTGAGCCGGGGGACAAGCGGTCCCGGAGCTCCGGCACGAGATAGGAGTAGTGCTCGCCGAGCTGCTCGAGGGTCGACTCGGCCGGGACGCCGGCGATGGCCTCCCGGTCCAACAGGATGTCGAACACCTCCCCGACCACGGTCTCGCCGGCGACGTCGTACAGACCGAGCTGATCGAGGTAGTCGGAGTGGATCACCAGCGCGTGGCGGGTCACCACGCTGCCCTCGGCCGCCGTCACCTCGTACTGCTCGGGCTCCAGCGTCCGGATGTCGAGATGGATGGTCATCGTAGGTGCCTTTCCGGCGGATCCCCGGGCCGCCTGTCGGTGCGTCGTTGATCGGCCAAATGATACCCGGACGTGCCGGTCGCTAACCCGGGATGTCATAGGACGTCGTCGGCGGCGCCGTCGCCCGTGCGCCGGACCGGTCCCGGCCGGCGTCACTCCAGCTGATGGAGGAGCTCGGGCAGATCACCGATGCCGTCGACGACGTGATCGGGTCGACCGTCGGCGTCGTCGAGGTCCGCCTGCCGGAACTTGCCCGTCCTGACCAGCACGCCGGTGATCCCCACCGCCTGGGCGCCGAGGACGTCCGATCCGATGTCGTCGCCCACCATGACGGTGTCGACGGCCGGTGTCCCGAGGTCGGCCAGCGCGGCGTGGAAGAAGGCCGGCGCCGGCTTGCCCACGATCTCCACCTCGATGCCGGCGGCGATCTCGAGGCCGACGATGAAGGCGCCCATGTCCAGCGCCGGCCCGTCGGCGGTCTGGTACCGGGTGTTGCGGTGCAACCCCACCACCGGCACGCCGTCGAGGGCGAGCCGGAAGACGGCATCGAGCTCGGCGTAGCCCACGCTGGGGCCGGCGCCCCCCAGCAGCACCACGCCGGCGGCGTCGGGCCCGACCTGACGGACACCCTCCAGGTCCTCGCCCAGGTCGCCCTGGTTGACGACCAGGCAGCCGACGCCGGGGTGGCGCTCGGCCAGGTGGCGGGACGCGCTGGTCACGGCGGTGAGGATCCGGGCGCCGCCGACCTCCATGCCGGCCGCCGCCAGCAGGTCGGCCATCTCCCGGCGCGAACGGGACGAGGTGTTGGTGACCAACCGGAAGTCGACGTCGTGCCCCTGCAGCCACCGCACCGTCTCCACCGCACCGGGGAGCGGCCTCCACGACACGGTCAGGACGCCGTCGATGTCCAGCAAGACTCCCCTTGCCATGAGCGACGTTACCCCGACCGGTCGTGGCCCCGGCGCAGGCGGCCGGCCGCCTGCGCTCTCAGCCGGCCGTCGTTCCTCGGACCGTCGTGCCTCGGGACGTGGGGCCGGTGGGGTTGACCAGGACGGCGGCCCCTCTGATCCGGTCGTTGGCCAGGTCGTCGAGGGCCCGGTTGGCCTCGTCCAGAGGGTAGGGCACCGTCGAGACGCGCAGCTTCACGCGGGCGGCGATCTCGAGGAACTCGTTGCCGTCGTTGCGGGTATTGGCGGTCACGCTGCAGAGCTGGCGCTCCTCGAAGAGGTGGCGCTGGTAGTCGAGGGTGGGGATGTCGGTGAGGTGGATGCCGGCGATGGCCAGGGTGCCGCCCCGGTCGAGCGCCTCGAGCGCCGGGGGTACCAGCGTCCCGACCGGAGCGAAGAGGATGGCGGCGTCCAGTGCCACCGGCGGGGGTTCAGCCTCCCCGCCGGCGCTGGCCGCCCCCAGCTCGAGGGCGAGCGCCCGGGCCTCGGTCGACCGGGTGAGCACGTGGACCTCGGCCCCCTCGGCCAGGGCGATCTGGGCGGTGATGTGGGCCGACCCACCGAATCCGTAGATCCCGAGGCGACCTCCGGCGGGGAGCCTCGACCGGCGGAGTGCCCGGTATCCGATGATCCCGGCACACAGCAGGGGCGCCGCCTCCTCGTCGCTGAACGACGGAGGGACCGGGTAGGCGAAGCCCTCGTCGACCACCACGTACTCGGCGTAGCCGCCGTCGAGGTCCCAGCCGGTGAAGAGGGGGTCGGTGCACAGGTTCTCCCGGCCGGCCACGCAGAAGCGGCACACGCCGCAGGTACGGGCCAGCCAGGGGACCCCCACCCGGTCTCCCTCGGCGAAGCGGACGCACCCCCTGCCGGTCGAGTCGACCACGCCGACCACCTCGTGGCCCGGCGTCACCAGGTGCCGCTTCGGGGTGAGGTCGCCCTCGGCCAGGTGCAGGTCGGTGCGGCAGACACCGCACACGCCGACGTGGACCCGCACCTGCCCCGGTCCCGGCTCGGGGATCGGTCGCTCGACCCGGGTCAGGGGATGCGAGCCGACGGGCCCCGGCTGGTCGACCGCCCAGGCTCGCATCGTCCCTGCCGGCGTGTTGGCAGCGGGCCCCACTCAGCCGACCATGCGATTCCACCACGACGGCGGGCCGTGCCGAACGTGCCGCACCGACGCCGGTTCGGCGGGCGAAAGGTCGGACGGGGGGGACCCGTCCGTCAGCGGCAGCTGGCTGCACGACGGGCACGACCGCACCCCGTCCACCATGCGGGTGACACCGACAGCCCCGCAGCGTTGGCACGATCGGCCGACGAAGACGGCGGTCGACGGATGGTCCCGTCTGGACGACTCCTCGGCCAGGCGGCGCTGGACGTCCTCGCAGAGCTGGAAGGCGCCCGACTCCGAGCGCTCGACGAGCTCCCAGGTCAGGAGGTCGCGCAGGAGCGGGGTGAGCCGGTCCAGTCGAGCCTGCCGGGCCCCCGTCCCGGTACGTTCGGCAGTCGTGCGCGCCACGATCTGCGGTATCTGCTGGTGTCCTCCGACCGATGCCTGTTCCACGTCGGCTCCTCTCTGCACGTCTGCCTCAGCGACCCCACCATCGTGCACCCGAACAGTCCGGTTGTGTCGTCAGGTCGATCGTGCCCGGCGATGCTCGTCCCCGCCAGGGCCGAACGTCACCTTCGCCTCACTCGACGATCAACAGGGGGAACCGGCGACCGGTGACCACGTCGGGCCGGATGGACAGCACGATGGCGCCGGGGTTGGGGACCAGAGGGGTCGGCAGACCGACGATCAGGTCGGCATCGTCGGGATCCAGCACGGTGGCCAGCCCCCGCACCAGCACGCTCCAGGCCAGGCCCTCCACCTCGTCCACCTCGTCCACCTCGAAGGCCACCAGGTGGTCGAGCGCCCCCTGGGACAGGCTCCCGATGCCGATCCTGATCAGCACCGAGTGGTCGTGCACGACGAAGTTGATGGGGAGCACCACCGGGGCCTGGTCGCCGCCCACCGCCAGGCGGCCGACCATCCGCTCCTTGCCGCCGATGGCCAGCAGGCGGTAGCACTCTGCCGGGCTCAGCACTTCGGAACCGCGTTGGTCGATCCACATGCATCCATGGTGACACGCCGGAACCGTGTCCAGTAGGGACGGAAGTCCCGACCCGAGCCCTCTGGGGGGTGGTGACCTTCGGCCCTGGCGGCCGGAGCGGCGGTCGGGGACCATGGTGGTGATGCCGGAGGATCCGGAGGTGCGAGGAACGGTGCTGGCCCCGCCCGGGTACCCTGCCGACCTCGAGCGGGACGTCGTCTCCCCGACCGGCGAGCGCTACCACCTCCGGCCGATCCGTCCGGACGACGCCGAGCGCCTGGTCGCCTTCCATGTCCGCTTGTCGACCCGCTCCACCTACCTCCGGTTCTTCCGGGTCCACCCGGTGCTCTCCGACGACGAGGTCGAGCGGTTCACCTGCGTCGACTACCGCGACCGGCTGGCGCTGGTGGTGCTCCGCGACGACGTGCTGGTGGCGGTCGGGCGCTTCGACCGGACGCCGGACACCTCCGAGGCCGAGGTGGCGTTCGTGGTGGCCGACGCCCATCAGCACCACGGCCTGGCCAGGCTGCTCCTCGACGAGCTGGCCCGAGCGGCGTGGGAGCGCGGGATCACCGTCTTCGTGGCCGAGACCCTCGCCGAGAACCGCCCCATGATCGAGGTCTTTCTGGCGTCGGGGTTCCGGGTCACGACCAGCCGGGAGTACGACACCGTCAGCCTGCGGTTCGGCATCGAGCCGGACGAGGCGTACCGGGCGGTGCTGGCCAAGCGGGAGGCCGCCCGCCGACGCGCCGCCGCCTCCCGAGACGCCGAAGGGAACGCCGGGCAGTGCTGATCCTGGCGGGGCCGACCGGCGGGCACGAGCACGACGGCGGCCCGTACCATCCCGAGCAGCCGGGCCGCATCGCCGCGGTGATGGCCGGGATCGGCGACCTCCGGCTGGGCGGGGAGCTGGTGTCGGTGCCGGCCACCCCGGCGCCGGTCGCCGATCTGGCCCGGGTGCACTCCGTGACGTACCTCGACGAGCTGGAGTCCTTCTGCCGCCGGGGAGGTGGTGAGCTCGATCCCGACACCTACGCCGGACCCGATTCGTGGAACGCCGCCCTGCAGGCGGCCGGCGCCGGGCTGGCGGCGGTGGAGGAGCTGGCTCGGACGGGCGACGGCGTCGGCTTCGTGGCCGCCCGGCCACCCGGCCACCACGCCGAGAGGGACCGGGGCATGGGCTTCTGCCTCCTCAACAACGTGGCGGTCACCGCCGCCGCCCTCACCGCCGCCGGTCACCGGGTGTTGATCATCGACTGGGACGTCCATCACGGCAACGGGACCCAGGCGATCTTCTGGGACGACCCCGGGGTGCTCTACGTGTCCACCCATCAGTGGCCGCTCTTCCCGGGGAGCGGCAGAGCGGTGGAGATCGGGGGGGTCACCGCCCTGGGGCTCACCGTCAACGTGCCGTTGCCGGCCGGTGCCACCGGGGACGTGGTGCGCCGGGCCCTGGAGCAGGCCGCCGGGCCCGCCATCGAGGGGTTCGCCCCCGACTGGGTGCTGGTCTCCTGCGGGTTCGACGCCCATCGGGCCGACCCCCTGGGGGAGCTGGCCCTGTCCACCGGCGACTTCGCCGCACTCGCCCTGATGGCACGCCAGTACGCTCCCGCCCCCGGCCGCCTGCTCCTGTTCCTCGAGGGCGGCTACGACCCGGTCGCCCTGCGGGCGTCGGTGACCGCCACCCTCGGTGCCCTGCTGGGCGACGCCGGGCGGCCGGAGGCGGAGACGAACGGCGGCCCCGGTCTCGAGCAGGTGGCGGTGGCCGCCACCACCCGGCAGCGGGCTATCGTCCTGGCCGGCGAGTCCGCCCCGATGGATCTCTGAGCAGAGGAGCGACCATGCCCGGTTTGCAGGCGATCGCGGTGGGGTTCGACGGGTCCGCCGACTCGGAGGTGGCACTGGCGTGGGCGGCCGGGCTGGCTCACCGGGAGGGTGGCCGCCTGGTGGTGGTCCACGCGGTGGGGCTGCTGGAGCACGCCGGCATGTCCCATCACGTCGCCGCCCACCAGGAGACGGCGGTCCGGATCGCCGGCGAGGCCGGAATGGACCCGGACGACGTGGTGTGGTCGCCGGTAGACGGCGACCCGTGCTCGGCGCTGCTCCGCACCATCGGCCAGCCCCCCGTCGTCGACCTGGTGGTGGTGGGCTCCCGCGGCGCCGGTGCCCACGGGGGGTCGGTGCTGGGCAGCACCAGCCTCGAGCTGACCGAGCGGTCCCCGGTGCCGGTGGTCATCGTGCCCACCGGGGCCCACCGGTAGGACCCGACCGTCGCCGTTCGGGTCCGCCTCGAGGTGAACGGTCAGGCGGTCACCGTTGCTCGACGATCGTCTTGGCCCGCTGGTAGGCGCTCTGCAGGTCGTGCAGCACGTCGGTGACGCTGGCCCTCTGCCCCGTCACCCCGGCCGCCACGTCCTTGCCGGCGTACGTCAGCCCCGACCAGACCGCCAGGCCGGCGTTCTGGGCCGTGGACAGCTGCTTCGACAGCTCGTCCCGGACGTCCATGTCGGCCAGGTCGAGCTGGACGATCAGATCGTCGATCCGTGACCGCCACTCGTCGAGCACCTGCCCGAGTCGCTCGGCGAGGTCGTTCGGTTGTCCCGAGTTGCCTTCTTGGACGTCGGTCGTCTCGCTCACCTGTGTCTCCTTGTCGTTGTGGGTGGTGCTGTCCGTCGTTCCGTCGGTGGCCTGGGCCGGATCAGCCGGCGACCTTACCGGCCGCCATCTCCCGGTAGTGCCGGCGCCAGATGATCCGGTACACCCGGGTCCATCTGGGGATCGAGCGCAGCCCGGGGATGAAGGGCAGCAGGGCCAGCAGCAGCGTGAGAATCATCATGATGGCCCACACCTGGAAGTCCGCATTGGTGGACGTCTTCATCGGGGGGATCTGGTAGAAGGCGGTGTAGAGCCACAGCCACGCCTGGCCGGGGAAGCTTCCCGTCTCGTTCATCATGCCCCACTGGTCGCCCGAAAGGTGCTGGGCGTCGGCCAGATTGGCGAGGTAGCTGCCGTCGGCGATGAACAGCAGGGGCTTGGTGTAGTCGGTCCCGTAGAACTGGCTGGAGCTGAGCAGCGCACCGTCGAGGGCGCCGCTCCGGGCCATGGAGGTGAGGGCGCTGATCATCGGCCCTACCGGCCCGTAGTCGCCGGCCGGGACGTGGAGGGTGCCGTCGCTGTAGCTGGCGTTGGCCACCGCCTTCTCGTAGGCGGCTGTCCAGCCGGCCTGGGTGGCGGCCGGGGCCGAGGTGTACTCGTTGATGGCGGCGTCCAGGGCCGGCTGGCTCGGGAGCGTCCGGAGCGGTCCGATGACGTCATCCTGGGCGGTGTCGATCGGGTGGTGCACCCCGAAGAAGTTCTCCAGCGAGAACGGACCGATTCCCTGGCTGGCACCGGTGGTGGCGTTGTACGGGGGGCCGTAGGTGGCGGTGGGGCTGGTCCCGTCGAGCTCGGTGATCGCCGTCTGGGCGAAGTCGACCGGCGTGTTGGCCGCCCATCGCTGCACGGTGACCGGCTTCTCGTCGGGAGAGGAGAACACCACCGCCAGCAGGACCACCAGTACGGCCACGGCCACGAAGGCGACGACAGCCTCCTTGACGATGTCGTAGGGGACGTACTTCCCGTGCCACTCCTCGACGTCCCGGTCCGGGTTGAACCGCTTCTTCCGGCCCGGCCCGGCCGTTGTGGCGGCGCTCACGACTGGATCCCGCCGGTCGTCTGACCTCGGTCCGACACGTTCACGGCGTCGCCGACACCGGTGGCATCCTTGTCGTCGGGGGCGAACGGCGGCACCACCCCACGCCGGCGCACCATCAGGACGTGCAGGCCGACGATGACCACCACCACCAGCGGCAGCAGCATGATGTGCCACATCAGCATCTGGCCGAAGTTGGTCACGTTGAAGATGGCTCCGGCGCCGGTGGAGTTGATGCCGTCCTTGGCCTGCGTGCTGATCCACTGGGAGTCGAAGTTCTGCTGCGAGAGGTAGCCGGTGAAGGCCGCCCCGACCGAGACCAAGAACGACACCACCCCGGTGATCCAGGTCAGGCGTCGCTTGCCCCGCCAGGCGGCCATGAAGAACTTCCCCCACAGGTGGACCACCATGAAGAAGAAGAACGCCTCCACGCTCCACAGGTGCAGCGAGTTGACGAACAGGCCGGTGGAGGAGACGTGCCACCACGTCGGACCCATGACGGCCAGGACCATCCCGGTGAGGATCACCAACGAGAGGGCGGCGATGGTGAGGACCCCGAACACGTAGATGGCCGAGGCCACGTAGGCGGGCTGACGGTCGGGCATCAGCCGCTCGGGCGGCAGGGCGCGGACGGCAGTGCCCCGGAGCTTGGCGGTCCACTGGTCGGCGTCCTCGGGACGGATCGCCGAAGGCGAGTCCGGAGGTGGCTCGGCCTCCACGGGGGGGCTAGTCGTCACGATGGCTCCGTTTCGACGGCAGCGGCAGGAAGATGGCGGCCACGAACACCACGATCATCAGAAGGATCAGGGTGAGGTTGGCCACCGAGATCTGGACGAATCCCCACTTCAGGTAGTGGCCGGGACCGTTCAGGTTGATGAGCGACCCGAGAATCGCCAGGGTGACGGTCATGTCGGCCTCCCGGCCGGGCGCTCAGGGGTCTCACGCATAGTGTGCTCCTTCTCGACCGGTATTCCTCCATCACCCTACGGAGGAATACCGTGTCCCAACTAGGGCCGAAATGCCCTAGTTGGAACGCCGGTCAGGTGGCGGCGGGGGTGCCGGCCAGGTGATCCTCGACCACCCGGCCGTGGTCGAGGACCACCACCTCGTCGAAGTGCTCCACCTCGCCGGGACGGTGGGTGACCAGCACCACCGATCGGCCCTCGGTGGCGGCCAGCACGTCGGCCAGCAGCCGGTCGGCGGTGGGTTGGTCGAGCCCGGCGGTGGGCTCGTCGAGCACCAGCACCGGCGGGTCGGTGAGCAACGTCCGGGCCAGGGCGATGCGCTGACGCTGGCCTCCCGACACCTGGGTGCCCCGCTCCCCGACCTGGGTGTCGAGGCCCTCGGGCAGTGACCCCACCCACGACTCGAGCTGGGCCAGGCGCACCACCTCGGCCACCTCGGTCGCCGAGGCGTCTGTTCGGCCGAGGGTGATGTTGTTGCGGATGGTGGTGGCGAAGAGGTGGGCGTCCTGGGACAGGAGGCCGACGGTCCGGCGGACCTCGTCCTGGGCCAGGTCGCCGACCTGTACGCCGTCGATGGTGACGTGGCCGCCCGACAGCGGCCAGAACCGGAGGAGCACGTCGACCAGGCTGGTCTTGCCGGCGCCGCTCGGGCCGACCACCGCCACACGGCGCCCCGGGGGGATCCGGAGAGTCACCCCGTCCAGGGCCCAGGGGAGCTCGGGACGGTAGCGGAGCCGGACGCCCTCCAGCACGATCTCCGGTGACTGGCCCGGCGGTCGAGCCGGCAGGGTGGCGGGGTGGGGGGGATCCGTGACCGGCACCGGCAGCTCCGCCACCGCCAGCAGCCGCCGGGCGGCCTCGACGTACCCGGTGAGCCGGAGGGCGGCGTCGGCCACCGGGGGGACCACGTCGAAGGCGGCCAGCGCCACCAGGGGGAGCACCCCGAGCATCACCGGGGCCAGGGCGTGGCCCCGGACCGCCGGGACGGCCACCACCAGCACCCCGACGAGGGCGGCGCCGGTGATGGCGGTGGTCAGGGCGGAGACGGAACCGGTGGCGAACGCCCGTCGGCGGGCCAGGCGGGTCAGGGCACGGTCGGTGTCGAGTGCCCGCCCCAGGTACTCGTCGTCCAGGCCGTAGGCCAGCAGGTCGGGGGCGCCCTGCAGCAGGTCGACCACCTCGGCGCTGAGCCGGCCCCGTAGCTCGGCCTCCCGGCGGCCGGCCCGGCCCCCGGCCAGCGCCATCAGGGTCGGGCCCACCAGCCCGGCCAGGAGGCAGGCGCCCAGCACCAGCCCGGCGGCAGGCAGTAGGGCACCGACGATGATCACCGCCACCACCGAGACGACCCCGGCCACCAGCAACGGCGAGACGCTCCGCAGGTAGAGGTCCTCCAGGGTGTCCACGTCCTCGGTGGCCCGGGCCAGCAGGTCGCCGCTGCGGGTGTGGCGCAGGCCGGCCGGGGCCAGCGGCTCGAGCCGGTCGAACAGCCAGAGGCGGAGCCGGGCCAGGACGCCGAAGGCGGCGTCGTGGGAGACCAGCCGTTCGGCATAGCGGAGGGGGCCCCGGCACAGGGCCAGCAGCTGCACGGCCGCCATCAGGACGGTGAGGGTGTAGAGCGGCGGACGCAGGGCGGCCTGGTCGATCAACGAGCCCGAGCAGGCCATGAGCCCGATGGTGGCGGCCCCGGCCCCGGCCCCCAGGGCGGCGGAGACGGCCAGGCGCCCCCGGGGCGGTGCCCCGACCCGCAGCATGGTCCGGAGGGTGCCGAGCTGACCGGTGGATGTCATCGGCGCGCCCCCGTCAGTGCCACCGGCACCGGCGGCCGGGGCCGCTCGACACCCGCCAGGGTCACCACCCGGTCGACGCGCCCGACCAGCCCGCGCCGGTGAGCGGCGATGAGGACGGTCCTCCCCTCGAGGAACGGTCCCAGCGACGCCGACAGGGCTGCCTCGCGGCCGCGGTCGAGGTGGGAGGAGGGCTCGTCCAACAGGACCAGCGGCGCGTCCCGCAGGACGGCCCTGGCGATGGCCACCCGCTGTCGCTCACCGGCGCTCAGGGTGAACCCGCCCTCGCCCACCTCGGTGTCCAGGCCGTCGGGGAGCATCGCCACCAGCTCGTCGAGCCCGGCGACCTCCACCGCCCGGGCCACGGCCGACGGCCCTGCCGTCCGGTCGCCGACGGTGATGTTGTCGGCTAGTGAGCCGCGGAAGAGCGACGGCCGCTGGGGCACCCAGGCGATCTGCCGGCGCCACTGGCGGGGGTCGGCCCGCGACAGCTCCACCCCGCCAATGGAGACGGTGCCGGCCAGGGGTGTCACGAACCCCAGCACCACCCCGAGGAGAGTCGACTTCCCCGACCCCGACGGGCCCATCAGGGCGACGTGCTCGCCCGGTGACACCGTCAGGTCGACATCGTCGAGCACCGGGCCGGACCGCCCCGGATAGCCGACGGTGATCCCCTGGAGGACCAGGGGATGGCGACCCGGGTCCGGCCCCGGGACCGGCGTCCGGTCCACGCCGACCGGGGAGGTGTCCCCGACCGGGGAGGTCTGGTCGAGGATGTCGAGGATGCGGGCGGCGGCCGCCTGGCCCTCGGTGCTGGCGTGGAACTCGGTGGCCGCCCGGCGGAGGGGCAGGTACACCTCGGGGGCGAGCATCAGGATGGCCAGCGCGGTACCGAAGGCGATCTCCCCGTCGAGCAGCCGGAGGCCCAGGAAGAGAGCGACCAGGGCGGTGCCCACCGCCGCCAGCATCTCGAGGGCCAACGAGGAGAGGAAGGCCACCCGCAGGGTGGACATGGTGGCCTGCCGCAGGTCGTCGGTGGCCGCCTCGATGGAGCGGCGCCCGCTGGAAACGCTCCCGGTGCTCCGGAGGGTGGGCAGCCCCTGGAGGATGTCGAGGAACCGGGCACCCAGGTGGGAGAGGCGCTCCCACTGCTGGTGGGTGCTGTCCTTGGCGGCCAGCCCGAGCAGGATCATGAAGACCGGCAACGCCGCCAGCGTGACCGCCAGGATGGCGAAGGACAGCCAGTCCGACCACGCCACCCAGGCCAGGACGGCGGTGGGAGCGAGGGCAGCCAGGATCGTCTGTGGCACCACCCGGGCGAAGTAGGCGTCGAGGGCCCCGACCCCCCGGGTGGCGGCCACCGACAGCTCGCCGGTCTGCTCGCCCGACAGCCACGAGGGCCCCAGCTCGAGGGCGTGGGAGAGCATCTGCCGGCGGAGGGTGGACATCACGGTGGCCGAGGTCCGGTGGGCGGCCACCTCGCCCGCCCAGGCCAGCACGGCGCGGAACAGGCAGGTCCCGGCCAGGCCGACCAGCAGCGGGGTCACCTCGGCCAGCGTGGACCGGTGGAGGAAGACCCGGTCGACCACGGTGGCCACCAGAACCGCCTGGGCGATCAGGCAGACGGTGGAGGCCGCCCCGACCGCCACCGCCACCGCCAGGTACCGGCGGGTGACCGCCACCCGCCGGAGGAGCCGGCGGTCGATGAGGCCTCGGGGCCGCTCCGGTGGGGCCACCCCGGACGGCCCGGCGCTGGGCGCGGCCAAGGGTCAGGCCTGCCCGTCCCCGTCGGCGGTCCCGGTCGGTCCACCGGTGCTGTCGAGGGTGGGCGCGTCGACCGCGGCCGCCGGACCGACCGCCACCGCCACCTGACCGCCGTCGCCGGTCGACCCGGTCACCGGACCGCTGTCGGCGGTCGCCGGTGGACGGTGGAGGCGCTGGCGGAAGACGTAGTACGACCATCCCTGGTAGAGCAGGACCAGCGGCGTGAAGATGCACGCCACGATGGTCATCACCTTCAGGGTGTACGGCGCCGAGGCGGAGTTGCCGATGGTGAGGTCGTAGGCGGGGGAGATGCTCGACACCATCACCCGGGGGAAGAGGTTCAGGAAGATGGTGGCCACCAGGGCCACGATGGCGATGCCGGTGGCGACGAACGCCCACATCTCGAACTTCTCCCGGAGCAGCCAGCTGACCACGGCCACCGCGGCGATGGCCAGGACCGGCACGATCGGCGGCACCAGGCCGGTGTCGTGGATGCGGTGGGCGTTCAGGTACGTCCAGGTGAGGAAGGCCACCACCACCACGGTGGTGGGCACCGCCAGCCACGAGGCGACCTTCCGCGAGCGGACCCGCAGGTCGTCGGTGGTCTTCAGCGAGGCGAAGACGGCCCCGTGCAGGGTGAACAGCAGCAGGGTGGTGACGCCACCCACCAGGGCGTAGGGGTTCAGCAGGTTGAAGAACGAGCCCAGGTAGCTGGAGTGCGGTCCGATGGGCACGCCCTTGAGGATGTTGGCGAAGGCCACCCCCCACAGCAGCGCCGGCAGCAGGCTCCCGCCGAAGATGGCCACGTCCCACCACTGCCGCCACTGGGAGCTGGGGCGCTTGCCCCGGTACTCGAAGGCCACCCCCCGGAAGATCAGGGCGGCCAGGATGAGGAACAGGGGCAGGTAGAACCCGCTGAACAGCGTGGCGTACCAGTTGGGGAAGGCGGCGAAGGTGGCACCACCGGCGGTCAGCAGCCACACCTCGTTGCCGTCCCAGACCGGGCCGATGGCGTTGATCAGCAGCCGGCGGTCGGTGTCGTCCTTGCCGAGGACCGGCAGCAGGATCCCGACCCCGAAGTCGAACCCTTCCAGCAGGAAGTAGCCCGACCACAGGACGGCGATCAGCACGAACCAGACGACCTCCAGTCCGCTACGGCTGGTGTCGAAGCTGGCCGTCGCCACGATGGTCTGCAGCACTGCGTCTCCTTCTTCTCGTTCGTTCCTTGGACCCGGCTCAGTAGATGAGCGCCGGGGTCCTGTCCGGGCGCTCCTCGGGCACCCCGTCCCCGCCGCCGTCGTGCCCGCCACCGGCGATCCCGTCCTGGGACTCGCCGTCGTGGGCGCCCTCGACCGGCGGTGGCTGCAGCTTGGCGAAGCGCACCATGAGTCCGGCGTCGATGATGGCCAGGACGGTGTAGATGGCGGTGAAGCCGATCAGGGTGGTGACCACGTAGCCGGTCCCGATCTTGGAGACCCCGGCGGACGTCTTCAGCAGGCCGTAGACGATCCACGGTTGACGGCCCACCTCGGTGAAGATCCAGCCGGTGGTGTTGGCGATGAACGGCAGGGCGACGGCCCACACCGACAACCGCAGGAACCACCGGGCCTCCTCCAGCCGGCGCTTGCGCATCAGCCACAGCCCGACGGCGGCCACCAGCAGCATGAGGATGCCGCAGCCCACCATGATCCGGAAGGTCCAGTACTCGACCCACAGGGTCGGCACGTAGCTGCCGGTCCCGTACTTGGCCGACTCGGAGGCCTGGACGTTGTTGATGCCCTCGACCGAGCCGTCCCAGGAGTTGTCAGCCAGAACCGACAGCATATGGGGCACCCGGATCTGGAAGATGGGGTTGCCCGACAGGTTGCCGATGGTGAGGAGGGAGAAGCTGGCGCCGGACTGGGTGTTGTAGATGGCCTCGGCGGCGGCCATCTTCATCGGCTGCTGCTTCTCCATCAGCTTGGCCTGGCTGTCGCCGAACCACATGGTGGCGACGATGGCGATGGCCGCGATGATCAGGGCCATCTTGGCGGAGGCGGCGAACACCGGGTCGACGGCTCGCTCGGGCGCCTCGGCGGCGGCCACGGCTGCGGCCGGCTCCCCGTCGGGGGCGCGGCGCCGGTCACGCAGGATGTGCCAGGCGCTGACCCCGAGGACCAGCATGGCGGCGGTGAGGATGGCGGCGAACAGCACGTGGAGGAACGAGCCGATGAGGGTGCTGTTGGTCATCACCGCCCAGAAGTTGGTCATCACCGCCCGGTTGCCCACCACCTTGTAGCCGACCGGGTGCTGCATCCAGGCGTTGGCCGACAGGATGAACAGGGCGGAGAGCATGGTGCCCACGCTGACCAGCCAGATCGACGCCAGGTGCACCCGTCGGGACACCCGGTCGCGACCGAAGATCCAGACGCCGAGGAAGGTCGACTCGAGGAAGAAGGCCAGCAGGGCCTCGATGGCCAGCGGCGCTCCGAAGACGCTGCCCACGTAGCGGGAGTACTCGGACCAGTTCATGCCGAACTGGAACTCCTGCACGATGCCGGTCACCACGCCGATGGCGAAGTTGATCAGGAAGAGCTTCCGCCAGAACAGGGTCGTGCGCTCCCACTTCTCGTCCTTCGTGCGGTACGCCGCCGTCTGCATGATGGCCAGCATCAGTGCCAGGCCGATGGTCAGGGGCACGAAGAGGAAGTGGAAGACGGTCGTGATGCCGAACTGCCAGCGCGAGAGGAGGAGTGTCATCCCTAGCATCCAAGCAATTCACCGCGCCGGAGTACAGGGCCGAAAGTCCCGAAGCCTCCCCTGATCAGCGCCGTCAGGTCCGGTCCCGGACGACGAGGACCGAGCAGTGGGCGTTGGTCATGCAGTGCTGGCTGACCGAGCCGAGCAGCATGCCGGCGAACTCACCGTGGCCCCGGCTGCCCACCACCAGCAGGTCGGCGCCGTTCGACGCCTTGACCAGTACCGACGCCGGGGTGCCCTCGACCACCAGCGTCCGGATCTCGAGCTCGGGGTGGTCCCGACGCACCGGCTCGAGGGCGCCGTCGAGCATGGTGGCGGCGTCGGCGGCCGGGTCGAAGCCCTCGGGGAGCTGGAGCGCCCACCCGTAGCTGGCGGGCCACTCCCAGGTGGTCACCGCCTCGAGGACGGCACCGCGGCGCAGTGCCTGGTCGGTCGCCTGGGCCAGGGCCTCCAGGGACGACGGGGAGCCGTCGATGCCCACGACCACCCGGTGGTCGGATCTGGGCCGGTCGTCGGTCGTCGTCATGGCTCCCACCTCTCGGGCTCGGCGCCCGTCGATCGGGCACCGCATCTGCAGTCAGGGTACGGAGCCAGGAGAAGGGCTGCCAGGGGAGAAGGTCCCTTGGTGGGGTGGTACCGTCGCCGCCGGCGGGGCCGGCAGTCAGCCTCGGTAGTCGTCGGACAGGGTGACCGGGACCGGTACCCCCCGGAGGAGGTAGGCCTCCTCGAAGGCGGAGCCGGCCGACACCGACGCCGCGGCGGGAGCGACGGCGCCCGGAGGCGACGGCGGGGATGTCCTCGCCGCATCGGCCCGCTGCCTGGCCGCCGTCCGGCGGTCCTCCCGGGCGGCGACCCGTCCGTCGTCGCGGGCCCACTGAATCATGACGATGGTGGTGCCCGCAAAGGCGGACAGCTCGCCGATGGCCCAGACCATGCCGCCCCCGATGTGGGTCCCGGCCGTCGTGTACATGGAGGCGGCGGCCGCCCCGCCGAGGAGGGCGATCCCCAGGAACGACTCGAAGGGCACCCCGATCAGCAGGTTGATGATCCGGAAGCCATGGGTCATCTTCCAGCGTGGGTTGTCGTCGGCGCCCACCGTCGGCCACCAGAAATTGCACGCCCCGAACAGGAAGAGGAGGTTGAGGGTGTCCATCAGCGCCATGTGGTTCATGGCGTAGCCGAGCAGCGGGGTGAGGAAGAACACGAACATGACGCCGTAGTAGAGGAACCAGATGACCACCGGGAAGGTCAACACCCCGAAGGGAACACTGTTGAGGATCGTGAGGAGGACCTTCTTGGTGTGGCGGTTGGTTGTCTGCAGGGCCAGGGTCATCGGGGCGCTCAGGGCCAGGAGGGGGGCTGCCAACACCATCAGGAGCATGTGCTGGATCACGTGGTAGGGGAACGACGTCGCCACCAGGGTCGACACCGGTGACTCCAGGGCCAGTCCGACGGCCACCAGTCCGGAGACGAACATCCAGATCCGGAAGGCCGGCCACCGGCGTCCCTTGGCAGCCAGGCGCCGGACGCCGCTCAGGTAGAACACGGCCGCCGTCACCTCCACCGCCACCATGACGTAGGCGAACGGGCTGTTGTGGGCGGCCGTGGCCACCCAGGCCACCCCGGCCACCGCCGCCATCAGCGACACGGCGGCGTAGTTCCAGAGGCTGGGGGAGCGGGGCGTCTCCCGAGGACGCCAGAGCACCAGCGCCCGGTGGCCGGTCCATACCGCCAGGGCCAGGGCCAGTACACCGGGCACGCTGACGGGCCAGGCGGTCAGGAGCGAGTGGGTGTCGGCCGGCGGGGCGTACATGCCGGACATGCCGTGCGCCCCGGGCCCGTGCGGCATGGTCGGCATGCCCGACATGGCGCTCATGACCCGGGAACCTGGCACGTCGTCATGGTACCGCCGGCCACCCGTGGGCCGGTAGCCGGGCCCCGGCTCAGTGGGGACCGGGCTGGCGCACGACCACCACCGAGCAGTGGGCGTGCTGGGCCACGTGCTGGCTCACCGCTCCGAGCAGGAGCCCGCGAAAGGCCCCCAGCCCCCTCGAGCCCACCACCAGCAGGTCGGCCTGGCGGCTGACCGCCTCCAGAGCCACGGCCGGAGGATCCTGGTGCACGTCGCCCCGGACGTGGATCCCCGGCGCCATGGCGGCGGCGCGGGCGAGGGCCGTGCGCACCACCTCTCGGGCCGCCTCGGGGATGGCGACGTCCATGGTGAAGACGTAGCCGGCGGTGCCCGGGAACACCCAGGCGGCGACGATCTCGAGGGTGGCCGCGCAGCGGACGGCCTCGGCGATGGCCCAGTCGAGCGCCACCACCGAGGCGTCGGAGCCGTCGACGCCCACCGCGATCCGGCGGGGGGTGGCGTCCGGCGGGGTGGGGGCGTCCTCGGCCGGCCGCACGATGGCTACCGGGCAGTCGGCGTTGGTCACGCAGTGCTGGCCGACCGAACCGATGCGCAGACCGCGGAACCCACCCTGGCCACGCGCCCCGACCACAAGAAGGTCGGCTGCGCGGGCCGCCTCGAGCAGGGCGGGGGCCGGCTCGCCCTCGAGGACCGACCGCTCCACCGCCACCTCGGGATGGGTCTCCTCCACCCGGGCCGAGGCGTCGCCCACCACGCGATGGGCCTCCTTGGCCGGTGGCGTGTCGGCCTCGGCGGAGCCGTGCCCCACCCACGCCCCGACCACGACCAGGGTGGCGCCGCGGCGGCCCGCCTCGGCGGCCGCCCAGTCGAGGGCGCGGGCCGCGCCCGGCGATCCGTCGACGCCGACCACGATGCGTTTCGTCGGCTCGCCGGCACCGCCGCCGGCGTGCCCGCTGGTCGGTAGCAGTTGGGACACGGTCCTACCCCCGTCTTCTCTGGCCCCTGATGCCAGGGTGCCCGAGCGGGACGAGGGCCGACAGGGCCGAAGGTCACACGTGGGCCGGGCCGGTGGCCTACGGGGTCGGGTCGGGCGAGGGCCGGGCGTTGAGCCGGGTGGCGTACACGGCGGCCTCGGTGCGTCGGGTGAACCCCAGCTTCATCAGCAGGTTGGAGACGTAGTTCTTCACGGTCTTCTCCGCCAGGAAGAGCTCCTGGCTGATCTGCCGGTTGGTGCGCCCCTGGGCGATCAGGTCCAGGATGTCCCGCTCGCGGGGGGTGAGCTGCTCGATGCGGGCCCGCTCCTCATGCTGGCGGGCCATCCGGTCCATCACCTGGCGGGTGAACGCCGGGTCCAGGAGCGATCCTCCGCCGGCCACGGTGCGGACGGCGCTCACCAGGTCGCCACCCCGGATCTCCTTCAGGACGTAGCCGGCGGCGCCGGCCATGATGGCGGCGAACATGGCCTCGTCGTCGGCGAACGAGGTCAGCATCAGGCACTGGAGCCGGTCGACTCCCGAGCGGAGCTCCCGGCACACCTCCACCCCGGAGCCGTCCGGCAGCCGGACGTCGAGCACGGCCACGTCGGGTCGGGTCTCCGGCGCCAGCTCGAGGGCCTCGGCCGCGGTGGCGGCCTCGCCGCACACGGTCATGTCGTCCTCGGCCTCGATCAGCTCGATCAGTCCCCGCCGCACCACCTCGTGGTCGTCGAGCAGGAACACCCGGATGGTCATGGCCTGTCGCCTCCCTCGTCCGCCGGCCGGTCGGCCCGCAGGCGAGCGTGCCAGACCAGCTCGGTGCCGCCCTCGGCCCTGGGTCCCACCCGGCACCCCCCGCGCAGGAGCTTGGCCCGCTCGCGGAGGTTGGCCAGCCCGTTGCCGCCACCGGGGGTCACGGGGTCGATCCCCTTGCCGTTGTCGGCCACCCGGAGCTCCACGTCGTCATCGGTGACGGTCACCCGGACATCGGCACGGGTGGCGGACGCATGGCGCACCACGTTGGACAGCGCCTCGCGCAGGGCGTACGCCAGGTGCTCGGCCTCCACGTCGTCCACCATGGCGTCGATGGGCCCCTGGAGGTCCACCCGGACATCGAGACCCAGCCGGCCCCCGGCCTCGTCGGTCAGGGCCAGGAGCTCGCTGCGCAGCCCGTGGGGCCCGTCGTTGCGCCTCCGGCTGATCCCGAAGATGGTGGTCCGGATCTGGCGGATGGTCTCGTCGAGGTCGTCGATCACCTCGGTGACCCGGTCCGCCACCTCGGACGAGTTTTCCGAGGTGGCGACCCCCTGAAGGCGCAGACCAGCGGCGAACAGCTGCTGGATGACCGTGTCGTGGAGGTTGCGGGCGATCCGCTCGCGCTCCTCGACCAGGGTGAGCCCGCGCATCCGCTGGTGGAGGCGGGCCTTGTCGATGACCAGGCCGGCGGCGAGGCCGAGGGAGGCGACCAGGTCCTCGTCGACGTCGGTGAACCCGGCGCCGCCCCGCTTGTTGCACAGGTAGAGGTTGCCGAAGACCTCGCCGCCTACCCGGACCGGGACGCCCAGGAACGAGCCCATGGGCGGGTGGTTGGGCGGGATGCCTTCGCTGGCCGGATGGTCGCGGAGGTCGGACAGGCGGATGGGCTCGGGGTGGTGGACCAGCAGTCCGAGGATGCCCTGGCCGGTGGGCGGGGACCCGATGGCCCGGCGCCCGTCCTCGTCGATACCGACGGTGATGAACTGCTCGAGCCGGTGCGGATCCCGGCCGAGCACCCCCATCGCCCCGTAGCGGGCGTCGGAGAGGCGAGCCGCCTGCTCGACGATGTGCTGCAGGACGGTCGTCAGGTCGAGGTCGCCCTCGATGAGCAGCATGGCGCCCACCAGCGCCTGCAGGCGTTCGGGGTCCCGAATCCGGTGGAACGGCATGATGGAGAGGCTACAAGGGAGGTCGGTGGTCGGCGACCGGCGCCACCCACCGGGGGCCGGGAGGGGTGCGCCGACGTCCGCGATCCGACCGGGACCCAGCCGGCGTGCGCGGCTGGTGGGGGCGTGGAATGGACTTTCGGCCCTGGCTGGGTGGTCCCTCTCGTCGTTAGCGTCACCCCCGCGGCCGACGGTGTCGCCGAGGGAGCAACGATGGTACGAGTGTTCTTGCTGGACGACCACGAGGTCGTGCGCAGAGGCCTGCGAGATCTGCTCGACGCCGAGGAGGACATGGAGGTGGTCGGGGAAGCGGGCACGGCCGCCGAGGCCATGGCCCGCATCCCGCTCAGCCGGCCGGACGTGGCCGTCCTCGACGTCCGCCTCCCGGACGGCGACGGGATCGAGGTCTGCCGGGAGGCCAGGTCGGCACTGCCGGGGCTGGCCTGCCTGATGTTGACCTCCTTCACCGACGACGAGGCGCTCTTCGCCGCCATCATGGCCGGCGCCGCCGGCTACGTGTTGAAGGAGATCCGGACGAACGACCTGGTCGACGGCGTGCGTCGGGTCGCCGGGGGGGAGTCGTTGCTCGATCCGGGCGTGGTCGCCACGGTCGTGGAGCGACTCCGGGCCGGGACGTCCGCGGACCCCCGCCTGTCAGGCCTTTCGTCCCAGGAGTGGCGCATCCTCGATCTCATCTCCGAGGGGATGACGAACCGCCAGATCGCCGCGGAGATGTTCCTGGCCGAAAAGACCATCAAGAACTACGTGTCGGCACTGCTCACCAAGCTGGGACTGGACCGTCGCACCGAGGCGGCCGTCCTGGCGGTGAAGGCGAAGCAGCACGGAGCGGGTTGAGCGGTGCCGAAGGCTCCAGTGACCGAGTCCGATGATCCGGCACCGGCGGCCACGTGACCATCCACACGGAGCTGCTCCGGATCGCCCTGGAGGCTGATGAGCACGACGGGCCCGAGCCGTCGGTCGAGTGGCTCGTCGCCAAGCTGGCCGAGTGCCGGAGGCGTCTGGCGGGGGCCAAGGGCGGCCGCTCCGCACCCGGGCGCGGCGTGGCGGACCGGGCGGCCGACCTCATCGCCCACGACGTGGCGCTGGTGCGGCTTTGCCAGCGGCTCGACATCGACCAGGCGCTGACCGACCCGTTCGCCCCGCTCGGCGAGCGCGATCGTCTGGTGGCCGAGCTGGCGGGTCAGGGCCTGGTCGACGAGTGAGCGTCCGTCCCGTGCCGCGTCGGCGCCTCAGTCGGAGGGGATCGGGTCGAGGTGGCCCCCGACCAGTCGTATCCCCTGCATCAGGGTGACGGGAATACGGGCCCGGAGGGCCACCGGTGGCGACGACCAGTCGGCCTTCGCCGGGACGAACGGGAGGAAGGGGCGGGCGATGCCGGTGACCATCACGCTCCATCGGTCACCCGAGCGGCCCTCGGCGTCGTCCACCTGAAAGGTCACCACGTTGTTGTAGACGGCGGACAGCACCGGCGGTCTGGCGGTGGTCGTCACCACGATCTCGTCGTCGTCCATGGCGTACGCCACCGGCAGGATGGTGGGGAGCGACTGGAGGCTCACGGCGATGCGTCCGAAGCGTCCCGAGGCCAGCTTGACCAGACAGTCGTGTCTGGTCAGCTCCCCCGATCCGCTATAGGTACCCATCCCACCATCGTCGCCGCACCGATCGGCGGTTCCTAGGGCAGAAAGACCCTTCCGGTCTGCGGAGATGAGCCGGTCCCGGTCAGGTTGCCGGCCGGCGGCGTCCGGACCGGACCGGAGCCAGGTGGACCAGGCTGTTGTAGGTGACGACGGCGATGGCCAGGTGCATCAGCACCAGCACGAGCACCGCCTCGGGCGGCTCGCCCCGGAGGAGCAGCCAGGCGTCGGGTGCCAGCAGCACCAGGGTGACCAGAACGGCCAACCGGAGGAAGAGCCACCGGGGCGCCGAGCTGATGCGGGTCACCACCGGCCAGGCCAGGCAGGCGATGACCACTCCGATGACCGTCAGCCTGGCGTAGTCGGCGAAGTGGAAGTGGACGTACCCCTTGGTGGAGGGGAAGGCGGTGGTACCGACGGCCACCAGCAGTGCGTCGGCCGCCAGCGAGCCGACCAGCGCCACTCCCGTGGCCAGGGCCAGCCCGACGGCCTTGGGCTGACGGTGGGTAGGCGCCAGGTCCACCCGGGCAAGTGACAGGGTGCGTTCCAACACGGTCGACTCCGGGGTCATGGGACGGTCTCCTCGGTCATGGCACTCCATGGTAGGGACCGTGCCTGACGACGGCATGAAGGGACGATGGGCGCTAACCCCCTGCCCCCCGTCCGGGCCGTCATCCCGGCGCCTCCACCAGGTGCAGGGCCAGTCGGGGGCACGAGGCCACTGCCCGGTCGGCGTGCTCCTGCAGGCGCGGGGGGATCTCCGCCCCCTCGAGGAGCGGGTAGCCCCACCGGTCGAGCGTCACGTGCTCGGGGAAGAGCTCGGCACAGACCCCGTGACCGTCGCAGGCGGTGCCGTCGACCACCAGCCTCAGGTGACGCTTCACCGCCGGCCCCGCACCGGCCGGGACCTCGCCCCGAGGTCGATCTTCCGGAGACCGGGAAGCACGCTGGGCGCGCCCACCTCCGCGCAGGGCCCACCTCGGAGGTGGGCGGTCACCTCGTCTCCGAAGACACGCAGGGCGCTGCGGACGAACCGGGCGGCGCCGTCGGGGTGCCGGCACGCCCCGCGCCCCTCGACCAGAGCGCAGGTGTCGAGCAGCGGCTGGAGGTGGCCGCTCAGGCGGGCGGGCTGCACGGCCAACGCCGTGCAGAGGTCGGCCAGCTCGCCCAGCCCGTTGACACACGGCCCGCACTGCCCGGCCTTCTGCTGGTCGAGGTAGCGGACCACCCGGGCCGACTCGGCGAGCGGGCAGGCCTCAGCCGGGAGGAGCACCACGACACCCGCCCCCAGCGAGGTGCCGTGGTGCCTGGCCGCCTGCTCGATCACGGGGAGGTCGAGCGCCGTCTGCGCCGGGAGCCACCCGCCTCCGTAGCCGCCCAGCAGCACACCCCGGTACCTACCGGCGACGCCGGCCGACAGTCCCAGAACGTCGCCGAGGCGCGCCCCCAGCGGGGACTCCACGATCCGGGGGCCGGGCCCGCGGCCGTGCACGGTGAGCAGCATGGTGCCCGGATGGGCGTCGGATCCGATCCCCCGGAACCACGCCGGGCCGAACCGGGCCACCAGGGCCACGTGGGCCAGGGTCTCCACGTTCTGGACCAGCGTCGGCCGGCCTCCGACCCCGCGGGTGCGGATCGGCGTCTTGCCCTGGAACGTCGGGAGGGGGGCGTTCCGGTTGAGGGCGCTCACCACTGCCGACTCCTGCCCCGAGATGAAGGTGTCGGCCGACTCCACGACCTCGATGTCCACCGGGTCGAACCCCCGTCGGCGCCGGGCGGCCACCGCCGAGCCGACGATCGGCACCAGATGGCGCGGGGCATAGACGATCACCCGGCCGGCGTCGAGGGCGGTGGCGGCCGCCGAGGCACCGTCGAGGACCAGGTGGGGCAGGCAGGCCATGAGGAGCTCGTCCTTGCTGCTGGCCGGCTCGCCCTCGGCGGCGTTGGCCACCACCACCGGGCGCCGGAGCCCCCCACCACGGATCGACCGCCACTTGGTCGCCACCGGGAACCAGGCGCCGCCGTGGCCGACCAGGCCGCTGGAGGCGAGGTCGTCGATGAGCGTCATCCGGGTCCGTTGCCACGGCATGGCCCCCCAGCGGGACAGGTGCTCCTCGAGCCCGACCGGCCGGCCGTCCGGGTCGAGACCGAGCAGCAGACGGGGGACCTCGCTCGCCGCTGGGAGATGCTGGTTCGGCGACAGTACGGCTGCTCTCATCGGTTTCCTTCCGCGGCGGTGCCGGAGACCGTCCCGGTGACCGAGCCGCTCGACTGATCGAGGTTCAGGTCCATCGTCAGGTCCAACGACCCGCTCCCGCCGGCCACGGTGGCGGTGATCGCCGAGCCGTCGAGCCCGGTGACCTGCCCGGAGGAGCCACCCCAGGTCACCTGGCTCGACGACATGGCCACGCCGCCGTTGACCGGCGTGCCCTGCAGGCTCACCACCAGCGGGGTCCCCGGCAGGTCGGAGGCGGTCATGGTCAACACCACGTCGACCTGGCCCGACGGGCCCGACTTGGTGCTCTTGTAGGTGCCCGACACCGAGGCGGAGAACGGCGCGGCGGGCAGCCCCGACGACGGGGACGGGGCGGTGGTCGAGGTGGGGGCGGCGCCGGACGGGGCGGTGGTCGATCCGGACGAGCCGAGCTGGCCGAGCAGGGTCGCCGACGTCCCGGCCCGGTGCGACCACCCCGGGCGCAAGGGACCGAGCAGGGCGAAGATGGCGATGCCGATGACGACGGCCAGGCCGGCCAGGGCGGTACCGACCCGCCATCCAGCCGTTCGTGCCCGGCCCGTCGTCAGTCGCCACGCCCCGGTGGCGACCACCGCCGCCACGCAGAGCCACTCGATCAGCATGGCCACCGACAGGCGGGTGTCGCTGCCGGCACCGAGCGCGTGCAGGAGGGCGATGGGCCAGCAGAGGTAGGCCAGCCAGTGGATCGAGCGCCACGAGTTGGCCCCGATCCTCCGGCGCAGCCCGCTGGTGACGGCCACCGCCAGCAGCAGGTCGAGGGCCAACGCCCCCAGGCCCACCCACAGGGGGCGGTAGGCGGTCAGGAAGGGGACGAAGGCGTCGACGTACCCGATGGGGACGTAGCCGTCGGCCACCGTGGTGACCACGTGGATGGCGATCAGGACCAGGCACAGGAGCGAGAGGTTGCGGTGGACCGCCTGCGACACGAAGCGGGGCCACCGCTCGGTCGTCCAACCCACCGAGGCGACCATGCCCAACACCACGGTGCTGGTGAGAAGGACCAACGAGACCAGGCCGGTCGACCGGGTGAGGTACCACATGGCCGTCGACCCGTGGCCGGTGGCGACGGCGAGCAGCGGGGTCATCGGGCGGCGCCCCGACCGGCGTCGGCCGGTAGCTGCGGCCAGGCGGCGGTGGTCGTCACTGTGCCGTCGGCGGCCACCAGGCGGGCCGGAATCCCCAACGACTCCAGCCAGCCGATCGCCTCGGCTCCCTTGACCATGGCGGCGGTGGAGGCGGTGTTGGCGTCGACGCAGGTCGCCCCGCAGGCGGTGACGGTCCGCCACACCGGCGCCACCGGCAGGCCGGTCGCCGGGTCGACAAGGTGGTGGACCTGGTGGACTCCCAACCGCCACCGGCGCACCCGGGTCCCCGAGGTCGCCAGGCCACCCGAGTGCACGGCCACCGAGTCGGGCTGCTCACCGGCCGGTCGACGGCAGTCCTCGTCCAGCCCGATGGAGAACCCGTCCGACGGGGCGCCGGCGACGGCCAGGTCGCCGCCCAGGGAGACCAGGACGCCGCAGCCGTACTGGCGGTGCACCCGGTCCGCAGTACGGTCGGCGGTCAACGCCTTGGCGGTGGCGCCGAGGTCGAGCACGACACCGGGCGGCACCGAGACGGTGCAGGCCTCGACGTCGACCTCCACGGTGCGCCACCCGGGCACCGCTCGGGGTTCGGGGGGCCGGCCCGGGAGCCCGCCGGCGATCAGCGGGAAGTCGCGGTCGTAGCCCAGGTCCTCCAGGGCCCGCCCCACGGTGGGATCGACGGCGCCGCCGGACGCCTCGGCGGCCCGGAGGGCGACCGACACCGTCTCGAGCAGGTCGTCACTGACCCGGACCTGCCGACCGGCGGCGCGCTGAAGCCGGGTGATCTCCGAGTCCGGGCGGAAGCGGCTGGCCAACCTGTCGATGCGGATCAGTTCGGTGTCGAGGATGCGGGCGGCGGCGACGAGGACGTGTGGCTCGGTCACCAGCAGCTCGACCTGGGTGCCGAGGGCGGTGGTGCGGTAGACGGTGTCGCGGCGAACGGGGGCGGTGACAGCCACGGGGGTCAACTGGCGCCGGTGCTGACCCGGGCCGGCGCCTGGGTCACCGTCGGGGCGGTGGCCGGCGGCGACACCGTCGGCGTGGCCTGCGACTGGTTGGAGGGCGCGGTCTGGGACGCCGACGGGGTGGTCGGGGACGTCGAGGGCGCCGTCTGGGATGTCGCCGGGGTCGTCTGGGGGGTGGTGGCGGACGGCGAGCCGCCCGACGGGGCGGTCGACGTCTGCGAGGAGGTGCTGGCGCTGGCGTGGCCGGGTAGCGCACGGCTCACGTAGAAGCCGAGGGCCGCCACCGCCGCCACCGCCGCCACGCCGACCCTGCGGGTCACCCGCGAGATGCGGTACAGCGACTCGTCACGACGGTGGCGCTCCCGGGCGATCGCCGGCGGCACCTTGGCGGGCCGGGTCGTCGGGCGTGAGGTGATCCGATCCATGCCGACAACGGTACGGAACCTTCCTTACAGCAACATGAATTACCGGCCGCCGAAGGTAAGAAGAAGCGAAGAAACGGACCCGCCGGATCCGTCCTACGGGGCCACGGCCTGACCGTCCGACCGGGTGGGCCCGTCGGTGGCGCCCGGCCCGATCCGGTGGTCGGCGGTGCGGGACCCGGCGCCGTCGGTCCCGGCCCGTCGCGGGTTGGCCCTCCGCCACGACACCTCCATGCGGGCACCGCCCGACGGGGACCGGCCGATGGACCAGTCGCCGTTGGAGGCCCGGACCACCGAGTCGGCGATGGCCAGGCCCAGCCCGGTGCCCCCCGGCTCGTCCGTCCCCCGGTGGAACCGGTCGAGGACCATGGGCCGCTGCTCCGGGGGGATCCCCGGACCGCTGTCGTCCACCTGCAGCACCACCCTCTGCCCCCCCACCGCCACCTGCACCACCACCCGGCCGCCAGCCCCGGCGTACTTGCAGGCGTTGTCGACCAGCACCCCGACCAGGCGGTCGATCCACTCCGGATCGGCGTGGATCCGGGCCGGCTCGCTCCCGAGCACCCGAGTCTCCACGGTGACACCCCGGGCGGCCGCCACCGAGCTGAACCGGGCGGCGCAGGCCTCGGCCACCCCGGCGACATCAGTGCACTCCTCGGTCGGCGAGCTCTGTCGCCCGTCATCGACGCGAGCCAACCACAGCAGGTCATCGACGATGTGGCGCAGGCGGCCGCCCTCGCCGGCGATCCGCCCGAGGACGGCCTGGTACTCCGCGGGGCTCCGAGGCCGGCTCAGGGCCAGCGCCACCTCCGCCTCGATGACGCTGAGTGGCGTGCGCAGCTCGTGGGAGGCGTCGGCGGTGAACTCCACCTGCCGACGGTGGATCAGCTCCAGGGGTGCCGAGGCCCGGAGCCCGATGATCAGGGACCCGGCGAAGACGACGACCAGCAGCGCCGCCCCCAACAGGAGCTCGGGCAGCAACAGGGCGTCGCGCACCCGAACGATCTGGGCGGCGCTCTCGCCGGCCACCAGCCAGCCGGAGCCGACGGGCACCGCCTGGAATCGGAACGACGTGCCGCCGAGGTCGAGGGCGGTGGGGGCGGCGGTGTTCCACTGCCGCTCGGGCAGCGCCGGTGCGTTGACGGTCAGGGCCGTCGGGGTGCCGGAGCCGGTCACGCTCCAGACGAAGGTCGGGGCGTCGTCTTCGTCATCTTCGTCGTGCTTGGCCGGCTGGGCCTGGGAACCGGGTCTGGCCGTCTCGGCCAGCTGGTCGGCCAGGCGGGCGTCGACCTGGGCGGTGAGCCGGCGGGCGACTGCGATGTTGAGGACGACCACGGCGAGGACGTAGACGGCCACCACGACCATGGTGGCCACGGCCGCCACCCGGGCGGCGTGCAGCCGGCGGCTGCGCTCAGTGTCCACGGCGTCGCCACCCGGTCATGAGCACGCCAACCGGTAGCCGGTGCCCCGGACCGTCTCGATCCGGGCCCGGCTGTCGCTGATCTTGTTCCGGAGCCGGCCGACGTGGACATCGATGGTGTTCGACCCCACCGCGTCGGCTTCGTCGTCCCAGACCTGGACGGCCATCGCCCGTCGTGTCACCACCGACGGTGCCCTGCGGAGCAGGATCTCCAGCAGCCCCATCTCGGTGCTGGTCAACACTACCGTGGCGCCTGCGACGGTCACCTCCCGGGTCGCCGGGTCGAACACGAGATCGCCGCACTCGAGCACGGGCTCCACGGTAAGGGCGGGCCGGCGCTGCAGGGCCCGCAGCCGGGCCAGCAGCTCGCCGAAGTCGAACGGCTTGACCAGGTAGTCGTCGGCCCCGCTGTTCAGCCCGGCGATGCGGTCGGAGGTGGTGTCACGGGCGGTCAGCATCAGCACCGGCGTCCGGTCACCCCGCCGCCTGGCCCGCTCGACGACGTCGAGACCGCTGATCTTGGGCATCCGCCAGTCGAGGATGGCCACCTCGTAGTCGTAGGCACGGAGGTGACTGAGCGCGGACTCCCCGTCGACGACGGCGTCGACCACGTAGCCGTTCTCGCGGAGACCACGCTCGAGCACGGACCGCAGCGCGGCGTCGTCCTCCGCCACCAGCACTCTCATCAGGGGCCTCCTCGGTGCCGGGGCACGGCAGTCATCCGGCCCACCGTACCCAGCCATGCTGACGGATCGGTGACGGGCGCGGTGCCGGCCCGACGAGCATCCCCGCACGGAGAGCCAACCGGCCACCTGACGGAGCCGGCCCCGAGCCGATCGGGTGGGCCCACCCGGTAGCCTGAGTCGATTCCTCCTTCCCCCCTGACAGCCGACCAGTGGTCGCCGGGCCCCGGGGCCGCAGGGACGCGATGACGCCGGTCGTCCGGACGGTCAGCACCCGGCTGCTCCTCGCCGTCATCGAGCCGACCGAGGCATTCCTTCAGGTGGCACCGCCGCGCACCGGGGGAGTGGTCGAGTCGCTGACCGTGACCACCGACGGGAAGGTCGTGCCGGTCACCGAGGTCACCGTGCCGGGTATGGGGAGGGTCCACCGGTTCCCGGCCGCCCCCGGCCGGCTGGATATCGCCTACGACGCCACCGTCGAGGGGCTCGTCGAGACCGCCCCGGTCAGCGCCGCCGACGAGATCACCTACGTCCGCCCCAGCCGGTACGCCGAGTCCGACCGCCTGACAGCGGTGGCGCACGCCGAGTTCGCCGGGATCTCCCGACCCGAGGACCTGCTTTCCGCCGTGTCATCGTGGGTGGGGACGCACCTCTCCTACGTGCCCGGAAGCAGCCGGCCGACCGACGGAGCGGTGGAGACCCTCCTCCAGCGGCAGGGGGTGTGCCGCGACTACGCCCATCTGGTCATCGCCCTGCTTCGGGGGTTGGACGTGCCGGCCCGGCTGACCGCCGTCTACGCCCCCGGGCTCCACCCCATGGACTTCCACGCCGTCGCCGAGGCGGCCATCGGCGGTATCTGGTATGCGGTCGACGCCACCCTGCTGGCCCCCCGCTCGAGCCTGCTCCGCATCTGCACGGGACGGGATGCCGCCGACACCGCGTTCCTCTCCACCTACGGGGGCGAGGCCCGGCTGTTGTGGACGAGCGTCTCCGCCTCGGTCGACGGCGAGCTCCCCGACGACGACGTGTTCAGCCTGGTGACGCTGAGCTGACTGAGCGGCGACCGCTCACGGGACGGTGGGGATCGCCCGCCCGGCCCCGGTGGTGCGCAGGTGGCGGAGGACGTCCCGGTACGCACCCCACGGGCTCCGCTCCGCATAGGTGATCCGGCGTTCGTCGCAGAACGGGCGGACCAGCTCGCGGGCCCGACGGAGGTTGGCGCGGGGCATGGCCGGAAAGAGGTGGTGCTCGATCTGGGTGTCGAGGCCGCCGTAGAAGAAGCCGGTCAGCGAGCGCCCGGACAGGTTCCGGGAGGTGAGGACCTGCCGGCGCAGGAAGCCGAGCTCGTCGGAGCCGGCCAGGGTCGGCATGCCCACGTGGTTGGTGACGAAGCTGGCGCCCAGGTAGAAGCCGAACAGTGACTGGGTGACGGCGATGAAGCACAGCGCCCGGAGCGGCGACAGGATCAGGAACGGCGCCACGAAGAACATGGCGGCGTGCGTCAGCAGCAGCGCACCTTCCAGCACGGCGCCCCGGTCCCGACGGCGGGCGATGGCGATGACGCTGGACACGTGGAGGTTGATGGCCTCGAGGAAGAGCAGGGGGAGCAGCAGGACCGCCTGGATGCGGGCCACGAGACGGCCGACCGGGCCGCGCACCTCCGCCTGGCCGGTTGTGTACACCAGGGCGCCGGGGGCCAGGTCGGGGTCCTTGCCCGGCCGGTTGGTGTGGGCGTGGTGCCGGTTGTGCTTGCTGAGCCACCATCCGAAGCTGAACCCGGTCAGCAGGTTGGCATGCACCAGGCCGATCAGGTCGTTGTCGCGCCGCCGCGTGCAGATCTGGCGGTGCCCGGCGTCGTGGCCGATGAAGCCGAGCTGCGCCATCACGAAGGCCAGGCCCACCGCCACCAGCAGGTTCCACCAGCTGTTGCCGAGCAGGACGACGATGGCCACCAGGATGCTCAGGGCGCCGGTGGTGGCGGCGATCTTGATGGCGTAGTAGCCCCGACGCCTTCGGAACAGCCCCCGGTCCCGGATCTGGCGGGACAGCTCGGCGAAGTCGTCGCGGGGCGATGCCACGGCGGTGGCACCTTCGGTGTCGATGGGCATGGGAACGTCCTCGGTCGGTGTGGTCGGGAGAACGTGTGGCGGGCGCCCAGGTGGGGCGTCGCGCGGCGACGTTCGTGATCTGGACCTTGGCACCGGGTCACCGTGGGACCGGTGGTGGAGGCCGCCAGCCGAGAGAGCGGGGGCACGCAGACGTGCGCACCGAGCCGAACCGAAGTTGACACTCCATCCTACGCCAATGGGGACCCCGGCGGAGGTAGCACCGCCCCCGCGCTATCCGGTTCGACACCCGGCGCCAAGCCGTTCCGGCGGTCCGCCCCTGTCACCGGTTGGGCTCGCTGTCACCGGCTGTGCTCGACGGCTCACCGACCATGGTTGAATAGGCAGCCCTAGACCGCGGGTCATGCAGTATCCTGCGGCCACACAGCGCACGGCTATCCGATCAGGGAGAGTGATGAGACTGCACCCGATGGTTCGTCTTGGCGGGTTGGTGGGAGTCGTTGCCGCAGGCATCCTCGTGGCGGCGTGCAGCTCCTCGTCATCCACGTCCTCCACCACGGCACCGGCGACGCAGCCGTCGACGACCGCCGCCTCCACCTCCTCGACCGCGGTTGCGTCGACGACCACGACCGCTGCCACCACGGCCAACTTCGACTCGTGCTCGGTGGTGACCCAGGCCGAGGCGGCCGCCGCCCTCGGCCAGTCCGTCACAGCGGGGGTTCTCGGCAACGCCACCGTCGAGGGAGGCCTCGCCTGCGTCTTCTACGGTCCGTCCTCGCCTCCTCCCACCACGCCGAACGTGGCCCAGGCCGACTCGGTCCGGGTGGTGGTGGTGAAGGGTGCGGACGCCTCGACCTGGTACAACAACTATCAGTCGTCGCCCGAGGTCCACGCCCAGCCGGTCACCGGCTACGGCGACGAGGCCTTCTACGACGGGTACGCCTCACTCAGCGTCCTCAGGGGCGACTACTACCTCAGGGTCGCCGTCGCCCCGGCCGGCGCCGCGCCGTCCCTCCCGGCCGAGGAGCAGCTCGCCACCGCCATTCTGCCGAAGCTGTCGTAGGCGTCACCCGTCGGAACCGGGGAACCTCGGTGGCCATGGCGGGCGGATCAGGTCGACCTCACGATCCCCGCAGCCAGCCGGGGGCGGAGGATCGTGCGCAGCATGCCATGATCTGGGTGCGGGCCGATCCGGCCCACTGACTGGGAGGTCGATGATGAGCGAGACCGACGATACGCCCGCCGACGAGGACGCACTGGAACTGGTAGAGGTCGAGACCGAGGGTGTCGACGACGAGGGAACCATCGTGAACGATGACATGGTGGCGGCAGTGGACAGCGAAGGCAACATCGTCGCCACCGACGAGACCATCGCGGTGGTGACGGCGGACGGCGACATCGTCATCGACGAGACGCTCTCGGTCGTGGGCGACGACGGCGAGCTGCACGTCATCGAGGAGGACATCTCGGTCATCGAGGCCGGCGAGGAGGAGTAGCCGGCTGCGGGCCCTGGCGCACCTCATGGCGCGCGATGAGGGCGGCGGTGGCAGGTCCAGGGTCGGTCAGCGCCAGAAGTCGGTGAGCTCGCCGGCGTCGTCGAGTGCCTGGCGCTCTCCCATGGCCAGGGCCTTGTCGACGGCCGAGGGGGACATCAGCTCGTCCATGTCCACCTCGGACGGGGCCCGCAGGAACACCTTGGTTCCCGACCGCTCCACCTGGTCGACCTCGCGCCGGAAGGCGCCCGGCGGCGAGGTCATCATCCCTCCGGCTTCCACGGTGCCGTCGACGAGCGTGAGCACCAGTACCCGGGTGGCAGCGGCGAGCAGGTCGAGATGGGTGCCGCTCCCGCTGACGCCGCCGTCCATGCAGCGCCGGTCCAGGATCAGCTGAGGCCGGAAGAGCCCGGGGACGGCGCTGCTGGCGGCAATCGCCGCGGGGGTGCCGACGCCGGTGCGGTGGGTGAGCACGCACCGCTCGCCGGTGTAGGCGTCGGCACAGGTGATGTGGAGAGAAGGGGACGGCCAGTGACCACGGCCCACGATCAGGGAGACGTTGCGTCGTATCACCCGGGTCGGAGGCGTCTGCGCTGCCAGTGAGGCATGGCCGATCGCCCGGATGGTGGCCTCGTCGTCGTGGTCGGCCTGGCGGAAGAGCTCGAGCGCCCGAAGCTGGCTGGGGTGGAGGTCGGCGGCGGGAACCAGTACAGAGAGCACCACCGGGAATCGGGACAGCAGCGACAGCTGGGTGTGCAGTCGCTTGAGGTGACCCCCGACCAGCGTGGTGGCCACCAGGGCCCCGGCCGACGTCCCGACCACCCGCTCGGCGTGTCGGACGTCGATCCCGCGGGTGGCCAGGGTGTGGAGGTAGCTGATCTGCCACGCCACGAAGAACAGGCCGCCCCCACCGAGGCACAGACCGCGGTCGATCCCCCGACCGTGGGCGGCCCCGAAGTCGCGGGGCACGGCGACGTCGGTGAAGGGGGAGTCCGGCGCGGTGGCGGTCGGTGCCATACGGAGACTCTAGGAGGTCCATCCCTCGAGGAGGCCCGGGTGCCGCCCGGGTGCCGCCCGGTGCCGTCAGTCGGCCACCGGCTCCAGGACGAACACCGGGATCACCCGGTCCGTCTTCTTCTGGTAGTCGGCGTAGTCCGGATAGGCGGCGACGGCCCGGTCCCACCAGAGGGCCTTTTCGTCACCACTGAGCTCGCGGGCGACCATGTCCCACTTCTGCGGGCCGTCCTGGAGCTCGACGTGGGGGTCGGCGACGATGTTGCGGTACCAGACCGGGTGCTCGGGAGCCCCGCCCTTGGAAGCGACCACCGCGTAGTGGCCGTCGTGCTCGACCCGCATCAGGGGTGTCTTCCGGATCTTGCCCGACGTGGCCCCGCGGGTGGTCAGGATGATGACCGGCATGCCCCGGAGGGTGGTGCCCTCCGTGCCGCCGGAGCCTTCGTACTGGGCCACCTGGTCCCGGACCCACTCGGCTGTGCTCGGTTCGTACTCACCAGTGAGAGGCATTCTCCCAGTTAACACTGTTCGTGTGGCCGACGGATCGCCCGCCCCTCGCCTCCTACGGCGGGGAGCTGGGAGCCGGCCGAGTCCGTTTTGGAAGTTGTGTCACACGTGCCAAGTTGGCAGACGTGTCACTACTTGAGAATTGAGTTGCCGGGGCGGGGGCCGGGGCCGGGGCCGGGGCCGGGGCGGGGGCGGGGGCGGGGGCCGGGGCCGGGGCCGGGGCGGGGTGCGTGGCCAGGATGACCGACATCGCCGCGGCAGCAGCGGATGTGCGCCGCCCGACCGGCCGCCCGCCCTCAAGGGCGTTCAGCAGAAGTCACGTGCCCGGGTGGGGGCGGCCAGTTCCAGGACCTCGATCCGCTCGGCCACCACATTGACCACCCCGCTGGCCGACTCCAGCCGACCGCGGACCACCATGGCCGGGGCCGACTGGGCCGCCTTCCGGTAGCGGGCCCAGACGCCGGGGGAGCAGACCACGTTGACCAGGCCGGACTCGTCCTCGAGGTTGACGAAGGTGAGCCCCCGGGCCGTCTCCGGCCGCTGGCGATGGGTCACCACCCCCGCCACCGTCACCCGCCCCCCGTCGGGGAGGTCGACCAGCCGGGCGGCCAGCACCACCCCCCGCTCGTCGAGCGCCGGCCGGGCCAGTTCGGTCAGCGAGGTGTCGACGGTGACCCCGGTCGCCCACAGGTCGGCCGCCACCTCCTCGGTCTCGGTCATGGCCGGCAGCGGGGGGGCCTGGTGGCCGACCACGATCCCCTCGAGCTGCCCGGGCCCCGACTGGGCGAGCGCCCCGGCCGCCCACAGCGCCCGCCGGCGGTCGCCGCCGTCGAGAGCCGCCGTCGCCCCGGCGGTAGCCACCGCCTCGAGCTGGGTGCGGGTGAGGCCGGCCCGGCGGGCCAGGTCCTCGAGGTCCCGGTACGGCTGGGCGGCCACGATCCGCTCTGCCGCCTCGTCGCCCACCGACCGCACCGAGGCGAGCCCCAGGCGTACCGACGGCTCCCGGCCGCCACCCTCGGCCTTCTCCAGCGTCGCTCCCACCCCACTGACGTTCACGTCGGGCCGGTGGACGGCGACCCCGTGGCGACGGGCGTCGGCCACCAGGGTCCGGGGTGCCCAGAACCCCATGGGCTGGGAGTTGAGCAGCCCGGCGCAGAAGGCCGCCGGGTGGTACCGCTTCAGCCAGGCGCTGGAGTACACCAGGTAGGCGAAGGAGACCGAGTGGGACTCGGGGAAGCCGAAGCTCGAGAAGGCGGCCATCTTCGCCCAGATCTCCTCGGCCACCGCCCCGGTGATGCCGTTGCCGGCCATGCCGGCGTGGAAGCGGGCCCGGAGGGCCTCCATGCGCTCGGCGGAGCGCTTGGACCCCATGGCCTGACGGAGCTGGTCCGCCTCGGCCGGGCTGAACCCGGCCACGTCGATGGCCATCTGCATGAGCTGCTCCTGGAAGAGGGGGACCCCGAGGGTCCGCTCCAGGCACGGCTCCAGCCGCGGGTGGAGGTAGGAGACCTCCTCCTCGCCGTTCCGCCGCCGGAGGTACGGGTGGACCGACCCGCCCTGGATGGGCCCGGGCCGGATGAGCGCCACCTCCACCACCAGGTCGTAGAAGGTGGTGGGCTTCAGCCGGGGCAGCGTGCCCATCTGGGCGCGGGACTCGACCTGAAAGACGCCCACGGTGTCGGCGGCGCAGAGCATGTCGTAGACGGCCGGCTCCTGGGGGATGGTGGCCAGGTCGATGTGGACGCCGTCGAACCCGGCGATCAGGTCGATGGTGCGGTGGAGGGCTTCGAGCATCCCCAGGCCCAGCAGGTCGAACTTGACCAGGCCGATGGCGGCGCAGTCGTCCTTGTCCCACTGGAGCACTGTGCGGCCGGGGGCGGTGGCCCACTCCACCGGGCAGATCTCGGTGATCGGCCGGTCGCAGATGACCATGCCCCCCGAGTGCACCCCGAGGTGGCGCGGGAAGCCCTCCATGGCCCCGGCCAGCGCCACCACCGGGGCCGGGATGTCGTGGACGGGACGGCCGTCGGGGTCCTTCTGGTCGAGGAGGGGGGCCAGCCGGCCGTGACGCTCGAGCTGCCTCGACCAGGCGTCGACGGTCCCGGAGGCGTGCCCGAGGGCCTTGGCGGCGTCGCGGATGGCCGAACGGGGCCGATAGGTGATGACGTTGGCCACCTGGGCGGCGTTGCGCCGGCCGTGGCGCTCGTAGACGTACTGGATGGCCTCCTCCCGGCGGCCCGACTCGATGTCCACGTCGATGTCGGGCGGCCCATCGCGCTCGGTGGACAGGAACCGCTCGAAGAGCAGGCCGAGGGCCACGGCGTCGGCATTGGTGACCCCGATGGCGTAACAGACCGCCGAGTTGGCCGCCGAGCCCCGGCCCTGGCACAGGATGTCGTTGCGCCGGCAGAAGGTGACGATGTCCCACACCACCAGGAAGTAGCCCGGGAAGCCGAGCTGCTCGATGATGGCCAGCTCGTGGTCGATCTGGGCCCACGCCCCCGGCACCCGCTCGGCGCCGCGGGGGCCGTAGCGGGCGGCGGCCCCCGCGTCCACCAGCCGGCGGAGGTAGCTCATCTCGTCGTGGCCGGCCGGAACGGGGAACGGCGGGAGGCCCGGGGCCAGGAGCCGGAGATCGAAGGCGAGGGCGCTCCCCAGCTCGCCCGACCGCTCGACGACCCCGGGGAAGCGGGCGAACCGACGGGCCTGCTCCGCCCCCGAGCGCAGGTGGGCGCCGGGCCCGGCCGGGAGCCACCCGTCCATCTCGTCGAGGGAGCGTCGGGCCCGCACCGCCGCCAGGGCGGCGGCCAGATGGTGACCGGCCGGGGTGGCGTAGTGGACGTTGGAGGTGGCCACCAGCTCGGTGCCCCGGCTCACCGCCAACCGGGCCAGGGCGTCGTTGCGGGCCGAGTCGAGGGGGTCGTCGTGGTGCCACAGCTCGACGGCCACGTGCTGGCGCCCGAACGCCTCGACCAGGTGGTCGAGCTCCCGCCCGGCCGCCGCCGGGCCCTCGGCGGTGAGGGCGGCCGGCACCGTGCCCTTCCGGCACCCGGTCAGCACCAGCCAGTGGTCGTGCTGGGCCGAGGCCAGCTGCTCGAGGTCGAAGACGGGCTTGCCCTTGGCCCCCCCGGCCAGCTGGGCCTCGCCGATGGCCCGGCTGAGATGGGCGTAGCCGGCGGGATCGCGGGCCAGTACCACCAGGTGACGCCCCTCGGGGTCGGCGACGCCGTTCTGCCGCTTGTGGAGCCCCAGGGTCACCTCGGCCCCGAAGACCGCCGGCAGGCCGACCCGGCGGGCGGCCTCGGCGAAGCGGACCACGCCGTAGAGGCCGTCGTGGTCGGTGAGGGCCAGGGCGGACAGGCCCAGGCGGGCCGCCTCGACCGCCAGCTCCTCGGGTGGGGAGGCCCCGTCGAGGAAGGAGAAGTTGGAGTGGGCGTGCAGCTCGGCGTACTCAGTCATAGGTGGCCTCCACCCACCAGCGGGCGTCCTCCACCACGCAGAGGTGGGCGCTGTCCCCGTCGGCCAGCTGAAACCGGGCCCGGCGCCGGCGGACGCGCCGGTCCCACCACCGCTCGTCGAGCGTCCACGGGCCGGCCCAGCCGACGACGTCCGACCACGGGCCCCCGGTGATCGAGAGGCGTGACGGCTCGGCACTCGGCTGCCCCCGGCCGCTCACCGTCACCGGCCGGCCGTCGGCGTCGACCACCTCGGCGGCCAGCGGCACCGGGTGGACGAGGGCGGGTGCGGGCAGGGGATGGTGGCCCGGCCACGGCAGCCCGTCCGGCCCACCGGGGTGGGGCTCCCCCCAGGGGACGAGCATCGTCCGGTCGCCGGGGCCCCGGCCGCCCGAGAGCGCGGCGGTGAAGACGGCCCCGGGGCCGAGCATGCCCCGGAGGCGGTCGAGCCCCCGGGCGGCCCGCCGGTCGGCGTGGGACGCCCCGCCCCAGAAGCCGGTCTGGCGGCCCCCGACCGGTGCCACCTCGTCGGCCGCCAGGCGCAGTAGCACCACCCCGGCGGTGGGGGTCGTCTCCGAGGCGGTGCCCGACAGCCAGCCGTGGAACTGCCACCGCAGCCGCTCGACCATGGCCTCGGCACCGAGGCCCTCGTCGCCCCGCCACAGCCGGACCAGCGACTCGGCGTGCTCGGTCTCGATGTCGATGCGCAGCCGGGCGCAGACCAGGCCCCGCCGCTCCAACTGGTCGACCAGGTCGATGGCCGCCGCCCGTCCGGCGAAGGCGGCCTGGTCCACCCGCTCCACCGGCGGGTCGAAGCAGACCTCGCTCACCAGCTCCTCGCCCGGTGCCTCGGCGTGGAGCAGCTCCTCGTCGCGTCCCTGGGCCACGGCGTGGAGACGGGCGGCCTCGGTGCCGAACCGGGCCAGGACCGAGGAGGCGGGGAGGGCGGCGAACGCCCCCAGCGTGTCGATCCCGAGACGCCCCAGCAGCTCGGCCAGGTCGGCGTGGCCGAGCACGGCCACGGGGAAGGGGGCGAGGAACGTCCGGTTCCCGCCGGTGGGGACCACCACGCCCTGCCGGGCGGCCAGCACCGCGGCGGTGCGGCCGTCGGCCACCCCCACCCCGGGGTCGGGTGCCCGGGCCGTCAGGCCGTCCATGGCCGAGCGGGCCACCTCCGCCACCCGCCGGCCCAGCGCCTCCTCCCCGCCGAAGTAACGGCCCGGGCCCCGGGCGTCCATGGCCAGCAGGCCCGGTCGGCCTACCTCCACCCGGGGGGCGAGGCCGGCCACCGCCGCCACCACCGGCTCGAACGCCCGGGCCTCGCCGGGAAGGTCCTGGGTCACCACCACCAGGCCGGGGCACCGGCTTTCGGCCTCGCGCTTGCGCAGGCCGGTCCGGACCCCGGCGGCCCGGGCGGCCGCGGAGGCCGCCACCACCCGGTTGGCGTGGACCACCGCCACCGGGTCGTCGGGGTCGTACCCGGCGGCCGTCACCGGCCAGTCGGGGCACCAGAGGATCAGGGTCCGCACGACTACCCGGCCCGGGCCCCGGCCGCCGGCTCCCGGGCCGGCCCGGGAGCGAGTGCCTCCCGCTCGTCGGGGACCGCCCCGCCGTCGGGGTCCGGGAGCCAGAGGCGCACCCGGCGCTCCCTCGCCCCGGCCCGCCGGCCGAACGACCGGACCGTCACCGACCGGCGCTGCAGGGTGCCGTCGCCCGACCCGAGCCCGTGCCAGGTGGAGAGGCCCACCTCCAGCCGGAGGTCGACCGGCTCCGACCACGACGCCCGGCTCCCGACCACCACCACCACCACGGTGCCCCGCTCACGGGCCCGGGCGGCCAGGCGGCGGGCGTCACCCGGGCGGCAGCGACCGGGCGGCACCACCGCCACCACGTCGAGACTGTCCACCAGCGTGCCCACCACCTCGGCCCAGTGGGCACCCGGGGACGGCACCAGGGCCAGGTGGTCGAGGCGGAGCCCGAGGCGCGACGCCGCCTCGAGACCGAGGGCGGGGAGGCCGACCACCCCCACCCAGGAGCCCTCGGCCATGGTCCCGGCCACCAGCGAGGCGAGCAGCGAGGTGGTGCCCCCGCCCCCGGCCACCGCCAGGACGGTCCCCCGCCGGAGGCCGGCGTCGGGGAGGAGGGGGGCGAGCGGCGGGGCGACGGCCAGCAGCCTGGTGCCGGCCAGCGGAACCCCGGTGCCGGGCGACGGGAACGGTTCGACTGCTGTCTCCTCCACCGTGGCGGAGTGTATCGAACATACGTTCGTATACCAATCGGGAACGATCCCGAAGAGGAACGCCAGGTGGTGGACCCCTTGGGGCTGGTGGACGTGCCGGTCGGGGTAGCGAGGACCGACTACCGACGCACGGGCTCCACCGGGGTCGGCGGGCCCTCGGCTGGCTGCCGGGTGACGGTGGGGTACTGCCGGGCGTCGAAGGCGGCCACGAACCGACGCACCGCCTTCGGGAGCTGGACCTGTAGTCGGCCAGCCGGCCGGCAGCCGGCCGGCGTGGCCATGTCGATCAGCGCGGTGCAGTGCCCGACGGCCACCGAACGGATCCGGGGATCCGACCCGATAGAGGCGTTGAGGTAGAGGGCTACCGCACAGGTGTAGTTGCTCCGGGGGATGCCGCGTACTCCGGCGGCCTCCAGGGAGCCGGCCACCTCGTCGGGATCGCGCCCCAGTTCGGCGAGGAGGGCGCTGGCTTGCTTCCTCAGCTGTCGATGGTCGCTCACCGGACCTCCACTCGTCATCCCCTCCGCCCCACTCCGCACGAAACCGGTTCGGGGGCGGGTGTAGACGCCCGATCGCCCTGAACACACCGCCGTCGGCGCCGACCAACACCAGTACCCCTTGGACGAACCCAAGATGAGCGAGATCGTCCTTCGCTCCACCCTATGTCCCTATGTCGTTACGGTCGACCGACCGCAACATGACGCTCGGCCTGCGGACGGCCGGGTGCAGCGAACCACCCCCAGCGGCTGGTGGTCTCCTTCGTCGACCGGGAGGCCGGTGCCGGTGACCGCCGTCCGGCCGGTCCCTCGGCTCAGGTGTTCGGCGACCCGAAGAAGCCGGCGGACCCGTAGGCGAAGATCCCCCCATCGGCGCCGAGCAGGGCGTAGCCCGCCCCGTCCGGTGCCGGGGTGATCGCCGACACCGGGGCGGCGAGGTGCAACGTGGCCGCCGAGCCAAAGAAGCCGGCGGCCCCGTAGGCAAACACGCCCCCGTCGGTGGCTGCCAACCAGTAGCCCCCGTGCGGGTCGGCGGCGATCCCCGTCACCGGGGCGTTGAGGAGGAGCGAGCCCGCCGAACCGTCGAAGGCGGCATCGCCGAAGCTGAAGACGCCGCCGTCGGCTGCCACCAGCCAGTAGCCCTTGCCGCCGGGAGTGCCGGTGATCCCCACCACCGGGGCGTTGAGGGGATGGCCGCCCATGGAGCCGAAGAAGCCGGCGGACCCGTAGGCGAACACGCCCCCGTCGGAGGCCACCAGCCAGTAGCCGCCCCCGTCCGGGGTGGAGGCGATGCCGACCACCGGGTCGTTGAGGTGCAGCCCGTAGGCGGAGCCGTGGAACCCGGCGCTGCCGTAGCTGTAGACGCTCCCGTCGGTGCCGGCCACCCAGTAGCCCGCCCCGCTCGGGGCCGAGGCGATCGCGGTGCCGGTGGGATCGGTGACCGTCGGGCTCGGGGCACCGTTCCCCTCGGTGAACACGTCGCCTTGATCGACGATCCCGACGTAGCCGCCGCCGTCGGGGGTGCTGGCGATCCCGGTGTAGCTCGAATTCGGCTCGAGACCGATCGAGAGGCCGGCCCAAGTAGCGCCATTGCAGCTCTGGGCCGCCACTGCCTGGACGATGGTCTGGCCGGCCACCGACAGGCGGAGCGTCCCCGGACTGGCCGGGTCGGCGCAGTGCAGGGTGAACTGCAGGAGGACGACCGGCATCAGCATCGAGGGCGCGAAGGTGAGGGTCAACGGTTGGGTCACCGGGTTGTCCGCCACGTTGGTGTAGGCCACGCCGTCGTCCGGGGTCAGCGAGCCGGTGGCGGAGACCGTGGTGGTGCACCGCTCGAAGGAGCTGACCGGCACCGCCCGGGCCGACAGGTACTCGCTGCCCGCCGCCCCCAGGTACCCCTCGGAGACGAGAGTGAAGCCGCAACCGGGTGGAGGTGGTGGCAGGGCGGACCCCGCCGGCGCCACGTGGAGGGCGGCCGTTCCGGCCATGACGCCGGCGACGAGCACCAGCGCCAGCAGCGCACGGCTGTGGCCGCCCCGCCGGGACCCCCTGGTCACCGTGGTCCTCCATCCCGTCGACATGGCTCTGCTCCCGTCCTCAGGCCCCGCGCCCATCGAATCGGGGCCGGGACGCCACGTCAAGGCGGTGCTCCCGCGATGGCGGGTCGTCGAGCGGACTTGGTGACCGTGGCGGCCGTGCTGTTCGTGGCCCCAGTGGCGGTCGCCGTTCGACGCCGGCGTCACCCGGCGAAGCGCACCACCAGGGCGGCGAACTGCGCCCAGTTCTGGAAGAGCATGGCGTGCCCGGCCCCGGCGAACAGGACCGTCCGGGCCCCCCGGATCCGGGAGGCGATGATCCGGGCGTTGACCGGTGGGTTCACGACGTCGAGCGAGCCGTTGGTCACCAGCACCGGAATGCGCACCGAGGGGAGGCGGCTCCAGGTGCCGTTGTCGCGGTACCACGCAGCCTCCGCCTGGCCCTGGCGGACGAGGGTCTGGTTGCTGACGTTCTCCTGGGGGACCAGGAGGTACTGCTGGATGAACGCCGCCTTCGCCGCCCCCGCCGTCGGGGGGAAGATCAGGCCGAGGAACTGGGTGGGGGTGGTGGCGGGGTCGTTGAGCTCGGCCTGGATGGCCGGGGAACCGGCGTTGGCGTGGGGCCCACCGGTGTCACCGCCGGTCGTCACCAGCCTGCCCAACACGCCCGGGTGGAGCGCCGCCACGGTCAGGCCGATCTCCCCACCCATCGACCAGCCGAGCAGCGCGGGCTGGCGGAGCCTCAGCGCCTTGATCAGTCCGACGGTGTCGGTGGCCATCAGCGGAACGGTGATCGGGACGGCGAGATCGTCCGTGCTGTAGCCCACCCCCCGGTTGTCGAAGATGGTGACCCGGAAGTGGCTGCCGAGCCGGTTCAACAGGTTCAGGGTCCACAGGCTCATCGGCGCGGTGTCGCCGGTGACCATGATCAGCGGCGGTCCGGAACCGAACTGGCGATAGCCGATCCGGATGCCGTCGATCGGAACCTGGCGGACGTATCCGAGGAAGGCGCCGGGACCGCTGAGCGCAGAACCGGCCACGATCGTCCCGGGCGGCGAGACCGGCGGAGGAGGGGCGGTGGCTCCGGCCGGGAGCGCAACGACGGACGACGAGGCCACGGCCAGGATCACCAGCACGAGGATCGAGGTCCTGGCCGGCCGCCGACCGCCACCCCGCGGGTGGTGGTCCGATCGCCAGGGAGCTGGGGAACGTGTTTTCACTAGCCATGAAAGCTAGTGCGCGGCGACGATGGTGTGGTGGTTCGACGGGTGTCAGGAGAGCGGCAACGGCACTCCGCGGTAGCGCCTCGTCTCGACCGTCTCGAGCAGAGTGGGAACCGTCGGCGTCGCCGGGATGGGTCCGCCTCGGCGAGGGCACGGGTCAACTCCGGTAGTCTCCCCTGGGGACACCGGCAGGTCGTCGACCGCCGATGGAGGGTGGCGGCTCGGTGACCAGGGAGTTCGAGGAGAAGGGAACCGAGGTCTCATGGTGAACCAGGACGCCGAGCTCATCCGGGGCAAGAACGTCGTCGCCGTCATCGCCTTCCGCGAGTGCGACATCTACGCCACCGATGCGGCACCCGGCGATCGGCCCACGCGCCTTGTCGCCCCCGATCCGCACGGGCGGTTCCACAAGGTCAGCCACCACGCCGGGAACCCATCGGGGACCTACGAGGACGACAGCCCGGAGTACTGGAAGGAGATCACCGAGGAGCTCGCTCCTGCGGGCGCGATCCTTCTCTTCGGTCACGGCAGCGGCAAGGCAAATGCGTCGCACCACTGGGTGACGTACGTCGAGCAGCACCGCCCCGATGTGGCGGCGAAGTTGGTGGCCGACGTGCGTATCGACATCGACCACATCGAGGAGGAGCAGCTGCTGCGGCTCGCCCAGATCTACTTCGGCGAGGCGCCTCAGCGCGACTTCGGCGACAGCCGCCGAGGTGCGTCCGAACGCTGAGGAGCCTTCAGGTGGCGCCCGGGCACCACTAGGGCCTTTCTGCTCTATCGGTCTCGGGTCCTGGCCGGTACAACGGGGCCCATGATCACCAGACACCGCGGGCGTAGGGCCACCATCCGTGCGGCCATGGCCATGGCGGGTACGGTGGCGGCCGGCGTGACCTGGTTGCCTGCAGTGGCGTCGGCGCAGAGTCCGCAGCCGGCCTTCTATACCGACCAGGCCCCCGGCGGTGCTGCCACGGCCGGCAAGCGGGTGATCGCCCTGACCTTCGACGATGGCCCCGGCCCGTACACCCCCCAGGTCTTGTCGGTCCTCCAGCGCTACCAGGTGCCGGCGACGTTCTTCGAGATCGGGGAGAACATCGTCGAGTACCCGCAGTACACCCGGATGGTGGCGGCTGCCGGCTACCCGGTCGAGGACCACACGTGGACCCACCCGGACCTCACCACCATCCCGGTGGCGCAGTTCCCCTACCAGATCGACCAGACCCAGAACGAGATCGCCTCGCTGACCGGCCAGACCCCCGCCTGCGTGCGGCCGCCCTACGACGCCTGGGACACGACCGTCCTCGATCAGATCGCCCAGCGCGGCCTGACCACCATGAGCTACTCGGTGGATCCGAAGGATTGGAGCCTGCCCGGCGTCCAGACCATCGTCGACCGCGTGGTCGGGGCCGCGTTCCCCGGGGCGGTCGTCGATATGCACGACGGGGGAGGCGATCGCTCCGAGACGGTGGACGCACTGCCGCAGATCATCGGCGATCTGGAGAGCCAGGGCTACACGTTGGTGCCGATCTGCGGCGCCATGACCGAGCACGTGCCCCAGTCGAGCGCGGTCTACAGCTTCGGCTCGGCCCCCCCACCCGGCCAGCCGGTGACCTCCGACGCTCCGCTGGTGGGGGCGGCCGTCGACCCGTCGGGCACCGGGTACTGGCTGGCGGCCCAGGACGGAGGGGTCTTCGCGCTCGGGAGCGCCGGCTTCGACGGGTCGCTCCCTTCACTCGGGGTCGACCCGGCGCGGCCGGTGGCAGGGATCGCCTCGACATCCGACGGGGGCGGCTACTGGCTGGTAGCCGGTGACGGTGGGGTGTTCGCCATCGGGGACGCCCGGTTCCTTGGCTCGATGGGCGGCAAGCCGCTCGACCAGCCGGTGGCGGGCATCGCCTCGACACCCGACGGCCGGGGCTACTGGCTGGTGGCCGGAGACGGCGGCGTGTTCTCCTTCGGGGACGCCCGGTTCGAGGGCTCGATGGGCGGCAAGCCGCTCGACCAGCCGGTGGTGGGGATCGCCTCGACACCTGACGGCCGCGGCTACTGGGAGGTGGCCCAGGACGGCGGCGTGTTCTCCTTCGGTGACGCCCGGTTCTTTGGCTCGATGGGCGGCAAGCCGCTCGACCAGCCGGTGGTGGGCATGGCGGCTGACTCGGCCACCGGCGGCTACTGGCTGGCGGCAGGCGATGGCGGGGTCTTCAGCTTCGGCGCACCGTTCTTCGGGTCCCGTGGGGGCCAGGCTGGTCCCGATCGCTTCTTCGGCATCGGCGTCAGCGGCGGAGGGAGTGGCTACCTCCTCGCCGGTCAGCATCCGGCGTAGCGTCACCGCCCAACGCTCCTGACCCTGCAGGTGTGTCCGGGGCCGGCCGCCGGTACGGCACACTGGACGGCATGACAGCCCAGTACATCTACACCATGCGGGACCTGCGGCGGTTCTACCCGCCCGACCGCGAGGTCCTCAAGGGCATCAACCTGTCCTTCTTTCCCGGCGCCAAGATCGGCGTCATCGGCGGCAACGGCTCCGGAAAGTCGTCGCTGCTGCGGATCATGGCCGGTGAGGACGACGGCTTCACCGGCGAGGCCCGGCTCACCCCCGGCTTCACGGTGGGGTTCCTGGCACAGGAGCCGCACCTCGACCCGGCCAAGGACGTGGCCGGCAACGTGGCCGACGGGGTGGCCGAGGCCAAGGGACTGGTCGACCGGTTCAACGAGGTGTGTGCGGCCATGGGTGAGCCCGACGCCGACTTCGACAAGCTGCTGGCCGAGCAGGCCGAGCTCCAGGACAAGATCGACGCCGCCGGGGCCTGGGACCTCGAGCGGACCTTCGAGATCGCCATGGACGCCCTGCGCCTGCCGCCCGGCGACGCCGACGTCTCCACCCTCTCCGGCGGGGAACGCCGCCGGGTGGCCCTCTGCCGGCTGCTGCTGGCCCGGCCCGACCTGCTGCTGCTGGACGAGCCCACCAACCACCTGGACGCCGAGTCGGTGGCCTGGCTGGAGCGGACCCTCCACGACTACCCGGGCACGGTGGTGGCCGTCACCCACGACCGGTACTTCCTCGACAACGTGGCCAGCTGGATCCTCGAGCTGGACCGGGGGGCGGGCATCCCCTGGGAGGGGAACTACAGCTCGTGGCTCGAGCAGAAGCAGGCCCGCCTGGCCGGGGAGGAGAAGGCCGACAAGTCGCGCCAACGGGCCCTCCAGCACGAGCTGGAGTGGATCCGGATGTCGCCCCGCGCCCGGCAGAGCAAGGGCAAGGCCCGGGTCACCGCCTACAACGAGCTGATCGCCGAGTCAGAGGCGGCCGAGAAGCGCTCGGACGCCCTGGAGATCACCATCCCGCCCGGCCCGCGCCTGGGCGACCGGGTGGTCGAGGCCCACGACCTGTCCAAGGGGTTCGGGGACCGGCTGCTCATCGACGGCCTGTCGTTTCTGCTGCCCCCGGGTGGCATCGTCGGGGTGATCGGCCCCAACGGCGCCGGCAAGACCACCCTCTTCCGGATGATCATCGGCCAGGAGAAGCCGGACAGCGGCGACCTCGAGGTGGGTTCCACGGTGGTGCTGGCCTACGTGGACCAGTCCCGTGACGAGCTCGACCCGGAGGCCGGCGTGTTCGACGAGATCACCGGGGGCGTCGACCGGATCGTGGTGGGCAACCGCGAGCTCCACGGCCGCGCCTACGTGTCCAGCTTCGGCTTCAAGGGGAGCGACCAGCAGAAGAAGGTGGGCGAGCTGTCCGGCGGGGAGCGGAACCGGGTGCAGCTGGCCAAGGTCCTCAAGTACGGCGGCAACGTGCTGCTGCTCGACGAGCCGACCAACGACCTCGACGTCGACACCCTGCGTGCCCTCGAGGAGGCGCTGCTGGGCTTCCCCGGCTGCGTGGTGGTCATCAGCCACGACCGGTGGTTCCTCGACCGCATCGCCACCCACGTGCTGGCCTTCGAGGGCGACTCCGAGGTCCGCTGGTGGGAGGGGAACTTCAGCGACTACGAGGCGGACCGGAAGAAGCGGCTCGGGGTCGACGCCGACCAGCCCCACCGCCTCCGGTACAAGCCGCTGGTGCGGGACTGAGGCGACCCGTTGACCCTGAACGCCGCCTCGGTCGAGGCCTCCGTCGACCGGATCCGCCCGGTCGTGCGCCGGACCGCCCTGGAGCGGAGCGACCGGCTCTCCGACGAGGTCGGGGTGGAGGTGCTGCTCAAGCGCGAGGACGTCCAGCGTTGCCGCTCCTACAAGGTGCGCGGGGCGTACAACCTGATGTCGTCGCTCGACGCCGGCGACCGGGCCAGCGGGGTGGTCTGTGCCAGTGCCGGAAACCACGGCCAGGGGGTGGCGTTCAGCTGCCAGGCCCTCGAGATCCACGGGCGGATCCTGGTGCCGTCGAACACCCCCCGACAGAAGCGCGAGCGGATCCTGGCCATCGGCGGTGAGTGGGTCGACCTGGTGGTGTCGGGCAGCTCCTACGACGAGACCAGCGCCCTGGCGCTGGAGGAGAGCGTCCGGACCGGTGAGGTCTACGTCCACCCCTTCGACGACCCCCGCACCATCGCCGGGCAGGGGACGGTGGCCGTCGAGATCGCCGACCAGCACCCCGGCCCCATCGGGACGCTGCTGGTCCCGGTGGGCGGCGGCGGGCTGGTGGCCGGCGTGGCTTTGTGGTGCAAGGAGCACCGGCCCGACATCCGGGTCGTGGGGGTCGAGCCGGCCGGGGCGGCCAGCATGGGCGCCGCCCTGGCGCACGGTGGCCCGGTCGCCCTCCCGTCGATCGACACCTTCGTCGATGGTGCGGCCGTGGCAGAGGTGGGGGAGCTCACCTATCCGATCGTCCGGGACCTGGTCGACGAGGTGGTCAGCGTGGCCGAGGGGGCGGTGTGCACCGAGATGATCGACCTCTACCAGTCGGACGGGATCATCGCCGAGCCGGCCGGGGCCCTGGCCAGCACCGCCGTCCGCCAGTGCCGCCTCGACCCGGCCGCCCCGGTGGTGTGCATCGTCTCGGGAGGGAACAACGACGTCAGCCGCTACTCGGAGATCGTCGAGCGCTCCCTCATCCACCAGGGGCTCCGGCACTACTTTCTGGTGACGTTCCCCCAAGAGCCGGGCGCCCTGCGTCGGTTCCTCGACGAGCTGCTGGTCCACGGGGAGGACATCGTCCTCTTCGAGTACGTGAAGAAGTCCAACCGCGACGTGGGGCCCGCCCTGGTGGGGATCGAGCTGAACCGGCCCGGCGACCTCGACGGGCTGTTGGCACGCGTCGACGACAGCCCGCTCCGCATCGAGCGGGTGCCCCCCGGCTCGCCGATGTTCACCTTCCTGCTGTGAGCGCCGGTCTGCTGTGAGCGCCGGCGTCAGCCCGGGGAGAGCGTCTCGTCGATCCAGTCGTGGACCACCCGCTCCACCCGGCGCTGGCCCATGCCCTCGCAGTGGCCGCCGGCCCCCTCGGCGGCGGTGAACCGGTGGACGGTGGTGCGGGCCGGGTCCAGGACGGCGGCCAGGCGGTCGACCTGGCCGGAGCCGACCGGGTCCCCCTCGGCATCGAGCAGCAGGGCCGGGCAGCTGATGTCGCCGGCCACCTCGGCCACCGAGAAGCGCGACAGCTCCCGGATGTAGGCCGAGACGGTGTCCACCCCGTGGGTCACCATGCGGGACCGGAAGAAGTTCCGGCGCCTCGGGTCCTCGAGGAGGAAGGCCAGGTCCGAGTCGAGCGTCGCGTCTCCGGCCATCGCCCGGTCGACGAGGTCGTCGCCGAAGCGGGTGCGGAGGGCGGCCTCGAAGTCGAACTGGGCCGGGTCGCAGACCAGGCCGGCCAGCCGGTGCTCGAAGGCCGCCCCCCGGGGAGCCAGGTAGCCGGCGAAGCTCCGGCCGAAGAGGACCAGGCCCCCGGGATCGACCCCCGGCTGGGCCGCCAGCCAGTCGACCACCGGGGTGAGGACGGCCTCGTAGTCGTGGCGGAAGGTCAGCCCCTGGGTGTAGAGGACCCCGCCCTGGCCGGGCCCCTCGTAGGTGAGCAGGTTCATCCCGTGCTCCAGGGCCGGCAGCGCCCAGTTGGCGTACCCGCTCTCGGCGGTGGAGTCGTACCCGGCCGGGAGGAGCACCGTCGGCCGTGGCGTCCCGCCGTCGTCCGGGCGCACCAGGTAGCCGGTCAGGGTGGCGTCCCCGTAAGGGATGGCCACCGCCTCCACCGGATGGGGGAGGAGGGGCGCGGCCGAGCGGAAGGTGTGGCGGTGCCTGGCGTACGACGCCAGCAGGGCCGGGGACGACAGGTCGTCACGGAGGTAGAAGAAGGCCTGTCGGTGGTACTCGCTGGCCCGCAGCCAGGCCTGGGCGGCGCTGAGCGGGTGGCCCCTGCCCCGGGAGTCCTCGGCGTCGGCGGTGGCGGCCTCGGCGGTGGCGGTCCACTCGGCATGCCAGGAGGTCAGGTCACCGGGCACGATCCGCCCGGCCGTCGCCACCGCTTCCCCGACGTCGGCCGCCCCGAACACGGCGGCGGCCATGGTGCGGCCGAACTGGCCGTCGAAGTCGTCGTCGTCGATGAAGCGGGTCACCGGCCTCCCCTCGGAGCGACGGTCGGTCCCGCCGCTGCCGAGCACCGTAGGACCCCGTTCCGGCGGTGTCCACGCCCACCGGCCCCCGGGGTCAGCTGGTGGTCGGGCCCGACGACCCGACCTTGTGTACGCCTATCTCCCGATGTTAGGTATGCCTGATTCATGGGGTACGCTGCGGCGATGGACCCCACGGAGACCACGAAGAGCCGGTGGTGCCCGGCCCGGAGCGCACGACGCGGGGCGGTGGGCGCCGCCCTCGTCCTGGTGACGGCCCTGACCCTGTCGGCGTGTGGCAGCGGCTCGTCCGGCGGCACCACCCTGATCCTCTACAACGCCCAGCACGAGCAGACCACCGACGCCCTGGTGACGGCGTTCACCAAGCAGACCGGCATCCGGGTGCTGGTGGACAACAACGACGAGGACGTCCTCACCGCCCAGATCGAGCAGGAGGGCGGCCGCTCGCCGGCCGACGTCTTCTACACCGAGAACTCCAACTGGCTGGAGCAGCTGGGCGAGCGGGGCATGCTGGCCACGGTCGACCCGGCCACCCTGGCCTCGGTCCCCCGTGGCGACAACGCCACCTCCGGCGACTGGGTGGGGGTGTCGGCCAGGATCAGCACCATGGTGTACAACACCGGCAAGCTCAGCCCGTCGCAACTGCCCACCTCGGTGCTCGACCTGGCCGACCCCAGGTGGAAGGGCGAGATCGAGATCGCCCCGGCGGAGACCGACTTCTGGCCCATCGTGGCCTCGGTGGCCCAGGCCGAGGGCGACGCCGCCACCGTGACCTGGCTCGAAGGCCTGAAGGCCAACGCCGGGGCCGACGACAACGTGCCCGACAACGAGACGGTGACCAGCGACGTCAACCAGGGGGTCAACGCGCTGGGGGTGATCAACCACTACTACTGGTACCGGCTCCGGGCCGAGGTGGGGAGTAGCTCGATCCACTCGGCCATCGCCTACTTCGCCCCGGGGGACGCCGGCTACGTGGAGGACATCTCCGGGGCGGCGGTGCTCAAGTCGAGCACCCACCAGGCGGCCGCCCAGCGGTTCCTGGCCTTCCTGACCAGCGAGACCGGCCAGAGGATCCTGGCCCAGGGGGAGAGCTTCGAGTACCCCATCCGGCCGGGAGTGTCGGCCAACCCGCAGCTGACCCCCCTCGACCAGCTCCACCCCAACCCGTTCTCCCCGGCCCAGCTCGGCACCGGGTTAGTGGCCAAGGAGCTGCTGGAACGAGCCGGTCTCATCTAGCCTCAGCTGGTCATGACGGCCGCCCCCCTCCCCTCTCTCCTGACGGCGCCGGCGCCGCCCCGTCTGGGCCGAGGCCGGAAGGGGGTGCCGGTGACGGTGCTGGTGAGCGTGGTCATCGCCGCCGCCCTGCTGTCGCCGCTGCTGCTGCTGGTGGTGGAGGCCCGCTCCGCCGGGTGGAGCGAGCTCCACCGCGTGCTGTTCCGGAGCCGCACCCTGGTCCTCCTGCGCAACACGGTCACCCTCTCCGTCCTGGTGACCTTCCTGGCCGCCACCGTCGGGATCGCCGCCGCCTGGTGCACCGAGCGGACCCGGCTCCCCGCCCACCGGCTGTGGATGGTGCTGCTGGTGCTGCCGGTGGCCATGCCCGACTTCGTGGTCGGCTACGCCTGGCACACCATCGCTCCCACCGCCAACCCACTGGGGGCGGCCACCCTGGTCATGACGCTGGCCACCTACCCGCTGGTCTACCTCCCGGTGGCCGCCGCCCTGCGACGGAGCGATCCTGCCATGGAGGAGAGCGCCCAGAGCCTGGGAGTGGGGCGCATCGGGACGTTCTTCCGGGTCACGCTCCCACTCATCCGCACCGCCGTGCTGGGCGGGTGCGTCATCGTGGTCCTGGCGGTCATCTCCGAGTACGGGGCGTTCGAGATCGTCCGCTACCAGACCTTCACCACCGAGATCTTCACCGAGTTCCAGTTCGACTCCCAGGCCGCCGCCGCCCTGTCGGTGCCGCTGGTGCTGCTCGGGCTGCTGGTGCTGGCCATCGACGGCCTGGTGCCCCGCCGGACGTCGGCCTCGGGTGCCACCCCCCGGCGCAACGCCCCGGACCCGGGGCCGTGGTGGCGGCACCTGCCGAAGGTCTCCGCCCTCGGGGCGCTGGTGGTGCTGGGGGTCGGGGTGCCGATCGGCACGCTGGCCTACTGGATGGCCCAGAGCCAGCACACCACCCTCCCGGCCGCCTCCAGTCTGGCCTCGGCCACCTGGTCGAGCGTCAGCTACAGCGCCATGGGGGCCTTCATCGCCGTGGCGCTGGCGGTGCCGGTGGCCCTGATGACCTTTCGCCGGTCGACGGTCCCCCGCATCGTCCTCGAGCGCAGCACCTACGTCACCCAGGCCCTGCCCGGGGTGGTCATCGCCCTGAGCCTGGTCTACTTCGCCACCCGGTACGCCTACGGCCTCTACCAGACCAGTGCACTGCTGGTGGCTGCCTACGCCATCCTCCACTTCCCGCTGGCCCTGATCTGCGTGAAGACCTCGGTGTACCAGGCCCCGCCCCGCCTGGTCGACGTGGGCCGCTCGCTGGGCCGCGGACCGATCAGCGTGTTCGTGCGGGTGACCCTCCCCCTGATCGCCCCCGGGCTGGCCGCCGGGTTCTGCCTGGTCTTCCTGACGGCGGTGACCGAGCTCACCGCCACCCTGGTGCTGGCGCCCATCGGCGTCCAGACCCTGGCCACCCAGTTCTGGGCGTACCAGCGCGAGGTGGCCTACGGCGCCGCCGCCCCCTACGCCCTGGTCATCGTGGCCCTGGCCGTGGTCCCGGGCGCCCTGCTGGGGCTGTGGTTCGACCGCGAGAGCCACGCCCGGCCGGCGCCGTGAGCGCCATCGAGCTCCGCTCGGTGGTCAAGACCTTCGGGTCGACGCCGGTGCTGGTCGACGTCGACCTCACCGTGGAGGACGGCTCGCTCACCGCCGTTCTGGGCGAGTCGGGCAGCGGAAAGACCACCATGCTGCGGGTGATCGCCGGGTTCGAGCGGGTCGACTCGGGCACGGTGTCCATCGGGGGCCGGGTGGTCGACGACGGTCACCGCTCGGTCCACCCCCAGGCCCGCGGGGTGGGGTACGTCCCCCAGGAGGGCGCCCTCTTCCCGCACCTCAACGTGCGGAGGAACATCGCCTTCGGCATGCCCAGGGCGGACCGCGGCCGGGTCGACGGGCTGTTGGAGCTGGTCGGGCTGTCCGGGTTCGGGCGACGGTACCCCCACCAGCTCTCCGGAGGCCAGCAGCAGCGCGTGGCCCTGGCCCGGGCCCTGGCCATCGAGCCGAAGGTGGTGCTGCTCGACGAGCCGTTCAGCTCGCTGGACGCCACCCTCCGGGCCGATCTGCGCCGCGACGTCGTGGCCATTCTGGAGCGGACCCGGACCACCACCGTGCTGGTCACCCACGACCAGGACGAGGCCATGTCGGTGGCCGACCGGATCGCCGTCCTGCGGCGGGGGCGGGTGGTGGCCTGCGAGAGCCCCCGCCAGCTCTACTCCGACCCCCCGGACGCGGCGGCCGCCGCCTACGTGGGGGAGGCCAACATCGTCGCCGCCACCATGGCGTCCGGCGCCCTGCACTCGCCGGTGGGAGCGGTCGACCTGCTCGGCGGGCGGCCGGCCGCCGACGGTCCGCTGCAGCTGATGCTCCGGCCCGAGCAGCTGGTCCTCCACGCCTCCGCCGGTGACGGCTGGGCGGCGGGCACCGTGGTGGACGTCCAGTACCACGGTCACGACGCGCTGGTGACCGTGTCGCTCGACGGTGCCGGCAAGCTGCTGGTGGCGCGGGTCCCCGGCGACCAGCGGTTGGAGCCCGGCGAGCCGGTGTGGCTCGAGGTCCGGGGGCCGGTCCGGGCGTGGTCGGCCTGAGCGGGCGGGGCGGTCAGCCCGGTCGGTCGGTCAGGCGGAGTGGCACGGGTCGTACCAGGGCGCTTCCCCGTCGAGGTCGTACAAGGTCACCGCCAGGGTGTCCTGGTCGGCCTTGGACGCCGTGTTCGGCGGGACACCGACCAGCCCGGGGAGCCCGGCGTCCTGGGCGGCCAGGTTCCAGGTGGCCTGGCTGAACTGGAAGGCGCCCATGTACTCGCCGTTGGGGGAGACGGCGGCGTAGTTGCCACCCGACTCCGCCTGCACCACGCACTGGAGGAACGGGGGGAGCGGGGGGTCCGAGGTGGCCCCGGCCCCGCCGGTCGGTGCCACCGGAGTGGGCGCCGGCGAGGCGGCGGAGGCGGTCGTCGGGTTGGCACGGGCGCTCGCCGCCTGGGCCTTCTGGGCGGCGGCCTGCTCCGACGCCCTGATGGCCGCGGCCGCCGCGGCGGCCTGGGCGGCCTGCTGCTGGGCCACTGCCGCCGTCAGCTGGCCGGTGACCTGCGCCTGTTCGGCGGTCAGCTGTTGCTGGGTGGCGTCGGCCTGCTGGAGGTCCTGGGCCTGCTGGGCCACGGCCGCCTGGTCGGACGCCTCCTGTTGCTGGAGCGACGCCTCGTGGGCCTGGAGGACCTGGCGCGAGGATTGCAGCTGGTCGATCTCGGTGGTGATGTTGCCCGAGGCGATGTCCAGGTACTCGTGCTGGGCGATGGCGGCGTTTCCGCTTCCGGTCAGCACGGCCGCGTCGGCACCCAAGGTCGTCGAGCCGGCGCTCATGTAGTCGCGGACCGCCTGGTCCCGGACCCGACCGGTGTCGTCGTCGATCCGCTGCTGGTCGGCGTCGAGCTGCTGCTCCGTCTGGCCGATGACCGCCGCATCCCGGACCACCTGGGCCGACGCCACCGAGTACTGCTGCTGGAAGGCGCCGATCTGGAGCTGCTCGCGCACCAGGGTCTGGGAGATCTGTGCCGCCTGGGCCTGCAGGGTGGCGATCTGGTCGGCGGCGGCCGGGGGCGACGAAGGGACGGTGGCCAGCAGGGGGACGGCCGCCACCAGCACCGCAGCGGCGATCGGGAGGAAGATGGCGGAGCGGAGTCGTCGGAGGAGACTCCACGCTCCAGTGCCTGGCCCCGCGACGGGGTCACAGCCGGTGTGGGACACGATGGACGAAGAAATTAGTGGCCTTGGCGGCGGGACACAAACCGAAGGGCGGGCTACGGCGTCTCCCCGCCGAGGCCACCGATGCCCAGCGACCCGTCCGCGTCGCCCTCCGCGGACCCCTCCTCGTGCTCGAGCTGGAGGATCGAACCCGAGGTGAACAGGTAGGTCCGCAGGTGCCGGTCGAGGGCCGGGTCCCGCCGCCGCAGCCACTCCAGCAGCATGGCGGCGTGCTCCTTCTCCTCGTCGCGGTTGTGGGCTAGGAGGTCGGCCAGCTCGCCGTCGGTGGAGGCCTGCACCCGCTGGTCGTACCAGTCGATCGCCTCCAGCTCCTCCATGAGGGAGACGATGGCCCGGTGCCGGTCGATGGTCTCCGGGGTCAGGCTGTCCTCCGGCTCGTGCAGGCCGGCGCTCTGCGCCATGGTGGGGCTCCTTGCGGTGGTGGCGTGGGGATCGGGCAGCCACGACAGGGCCGTCGTCCGTGCCCGGCATTCTAGGGGGGCCGTTGCGCCGGGTCACGGTAAGTTCTCGGTATGGCAGATGCATCGCCGTCGATCGGCGACCGGATCACCCAGCTCCTCGGGGAGCTCGATCCCCGGACCACCCCGGTGGTGGAGTTCCGGGGCCGGCAGTTCGACCTGGGCCTGGCCTGGGTCTCCTTCCCGGAGGGCAGCGGCGGCCTGGGGCTGCCGCCGGGGCTGCAGCGGCAGGTCGACGACCGGCTGGTGGCCGCCGGGGCCACCCCGCCCGGGGCACGCGAGTTCTTCGGGATGACCATGGCCGGGCCGACGGTGGTCAGCCACGGCACCGAGGAGGCCCGGGCCCGGCTGCTGCGACCGATGTTCACCGGCGAGGACGCCTGGTGCCAGCTGTTCAGCGAGCCCGGCGCCGGGTCCGACCTGGCCGGCCTGGCCACCCGGGCGGTGCGGGACGGTGACGAGTGGGTGGTCACCGGCCAGAAGGTGTGGAACACCCTGGCTCACATCGCCGACCGGGGGATGCTGGTGACCCGCACCGACCCCGATGTCCCCAAGCACAAGGGGATGACTTACTTCGCCCTGGACATGCGCGCCCCCGGCGTGGAGGTCCGCCCGCTCCGGCAGATCACCGGCGAGGCCGAGTTCAACGAGGTCTACCTGACCGAGGTCCGCGTCCCCGACGCCGACCGCATCGGGGATGTCGGCGAGGGGTGGCGGGTGGCGATGACCACCCTGTCCAACGAGCGCGCCTCCATCGGGGGCGGGACCGGGCCGCCCACCCAGGGGTCGGGCTCCATCGCCGAGGCGCTGCGCATCTGGAGGAGCGAGGGGTTCCGGCAGAACCCGGTCGACCGCGATCGGCTCGCCCGCTCGTGGATCGAGGCCGAGGTGCTCCGGCTCACCAACATGCGGGCCAGCCAGAACCGCAGGGCCGGCAACCCCGGGCCGGAGGGATCGATCGCCAAGCTGATGTTCGCCGAGGTCAACAAGCGGACCTACGAGCTCTGCGTCGACCTGCTGGGGGCGTCCGCCCTGGTCGACTACGACTACACCATGCGCCGCGCCGAGGGACTGGGGCTGATCGGGCCCCCGGGGTCGGCCCGCAAGATGTTCCTCCGCTCTCGGGCCAACTCCATCGAGGGGGGCACGTCGGAGGTGCAGCGCAACATCCTGGGCGAGCGGATCCTGGGCCTGCCCGGGGACGTCCGGGTGGACAAGGAGCTGCCGTGGGCGGCCCTGCCGAGGAGCTGACCGGCGGGGTGACCGACGCCCGAACGTTCCTCGGCATCCACCGGCTGGACGACGAGCTCCACTGGCGGCTCGAGGTGGTGCCCGAGCTGACCACGCCGGGGAACTTCCTGTTCGGCGGGTGCGGGCTGGGCGCCGCCCTGGTGGCGCTGGAGGCGGTCTCGGGGCGGCCCACGGTGTGGTCCACCGCCCAGTACCTCTCGTACGCCCCGACCGGGTCGGTGCTCGACCTGACCGTCACCCCGGCCGCCGAGGGCCACCGGGTGACCCAGGGCCGGGTGGTCGGCCGGGTGGGCGACCAGGAGATCCTCACCGTCAACGCCGCCGTCGGGGCCCCGTCGTCGCTGGAGGCCGGCGGGGTGTGGGTGACCCCGCCCGAGGTGCCGCCGCCCGACGAGTGCCCGCCCCGGCGCCTGCCCGGCTTCACCTCGACCTCCATCTTCGACCGGATCGACGTACGGCTGGCCAAGGGACGGACGTTCGAGGAGCTGAGCACCGGGACGAACGTCCCCGGCGAGGCGGCCAGCGCCCTGTGGGCACGGGTGCCCGGGCACCTGGAGCCGTCGGCCGCCACCCTGGCCATCCTGGGCGACTACGTCACCGGTGGGGTCTCCCAGCCCCTCGGGCGGCGGGTCATGTCTCGGAGCCTCGACAACACCCTCCGCATGGTGCAGCTCGAGCCGACCGAGTGGGTGCTGTGCGACATCCATATCGAGGCGCTGGTCGGTGGGTACGGTCAGGGTATCGCCTACCTGTGGTCGGAGCGGGGCACCCTGCTGGCCACGGCCAGCCAGTCGATGAGCGTGCGCCTCTGGGACTGAGCGTCGGGGGCGGCCGGTACCCTGGTGGCCTGGTGACCGTGCTCGTCGATCTGGAAGGGGTGGCGGTGCGCACCGCCGACCGGGTGCTGTTCGAACAGCTGTCCCTGACCGTCAGCGACGGCGACCGGATCGGCGTCGTCGGCACCAACGGCACCGGGAAGTCCACCCTGCTCCGGCTGGTGGCCGGCGTCGACCGGCCGGCGGAGGGCCTGGCCCGCCGGGGCCGGGGCTCCCGGGTCGGCTTCCTCGACCAGGTCCCCGAGCTGCCGGCCGGGTCGGTGGCGGCGGCGGTGGGGGAGGGCTGGGAGGCGGAGGCCGCCCTCGATCGGCTGGGTATGGCCGGCGAGGCCGGCACCGACGTGGGCCGGCTGTCGGGCGGCCAGGCCAAGCGGGTCGCCCTGGCCCGGGTGCTGGCCCGGCCGGCCGAGCTGCTGGTGCTCGACGAGCCGACCAACCACCTCGACCTCGGGGCGGTCGCCTGGCTCGAGCAGCGGCTCCGGGCGTTCCGCGGCGGCCTGGTGCTGGTCACCCACGACCGCCACCTGCTCGACCGCCTGACCACCCGGATGCTGGAGCTGGACCGCGGCCGCGCCTACCTGCACGAGGGCGGGTACGCCTCCTACCTCGAGGCCAGGGCCGAGCGGGAGGAGCGGGCCGCCTCGGCCGAGGCGTCCCGCCGCAACCTGGCCCGGCGGGAGCTGGTGTGGCTCCGCCGGGGGGCCCAGGCCCGGAGCCGGAAGCCCCAGGCCCGGGTGGACGCCGCCGTCCGGCTCATCGAGGCCCGCCCGGAGCCGCCGGCCCGCCCGGACGACCTGGCGATGGAGATGGGGACCCCGCGGCTGGGCGACAAGGTGATCGAGTGCTCCGGGGTGGGGTTCCGGTACTCGGACGCCGGCCCCGACGTCCTTCGCCACGCCTCCCTCGTCCTCGGGCGACGGGAGCGTCTGGCGATCGTCGGCGCCAACGGCACCGGCAAGTCGACCCTGCTCGACCTGTTGGCCGGGAGGCGCCGGGCCACCGCCGGCACCGTCGAGGTCGGTCCTACCGTGGTGGTGGGCTACTACGACCAGCAGGGGGCGGAGCTCGACCTGGGTGCACGGGTGCAGGACCTGGTGGCCGGGCCCTACCGGGCGCCGGGCAGCCTGGCCGACATCGAGCTGATGAAGCGGTTCTGGTTCACCGGCGAGCTCCCGTTCGCCCGGGTGGGGACGCTGTCCGGGGGCGAGCGGCGCCGGCTGCAGCTGCTGCTGGTCATCGCCGCCCGCCCCAACGTCCTGCTGCTCGACGAGCCGACCAACGACCTCGACCTCGACACCCTCCGGATCCTCGAGGACTTCCTCGACGACTGGCCGGGCGCCCTGGTGGTGGTCAGCCACGACCGCACCTTCCTCGACCGGGCCACCGAGCGGCTGGTGGCGGTAGCGCCCGACGGATCGCTGTCCGAGGTGGCCGGCGGCGTGGACGGCTGGGTGGCCGGCGACGGCCGGGCCCCGGCCGCACCCCCGGCCCCGGCCCGGGCGTCGGGGCCGGTTGCCCCCCCGCCCACGCCCAAGGGTGGAGCCGCCCCGGTGGGACGCCTCCTCCGCCAGACGGAGAAGGACATGGCCCGGCTGCAGGGACTCATCGACCGGCTGACCGAGGAGCTCGGGGCCGCCGCCGACCATGTGGAGATGGCCAGGGTGGGCGCCGAGCTGGCCGTGGCCCAGGCCGGGTTGGGGGAGGCCGAGGAGCGCTGGCTCCTGCTGGCCGAGGGGCCGGGGCCCGGCGGGGCGTAGGCCGATGCCCGACGCCGCCTACCCCGGCCCCTCGCCCCTGCTGCTGTGGGCCCTGACCATGCTGACGGTGGTGAGCGGCATGGTGGACGCCGTGAGCTACCTCGGGCTCGGGCACGTGTTCACCGCCAACATGACCGGCAACGTGGTGGTGCTCGGGTTCGCCGCCGCCGGGGCGCCGGGCTTCTCGATGGCCGCCACCAGCACCTCCATCGGCGCCTTCCTGGTCGGGGCGGTGGCTGCCGGGCGCATCGCCGTGCACGTCACGTCGAAGCGGCACTGGTTCCTCAGCGCCATGGTGGCCGAGGCCGTGCTGGCCGGCGGGACGGCGGTGGTGTCGGCGTCGGCCGGCACCATCGGGACCGGGTGGGCCCGGTTCACGGTGATCGCCATGCTGGCCTTCGCCATGGGCATCCGGAACTCCACCGTCCGCCGGATGGCGGTGCCCGACGTCACCACCACCGTGCTCACCATGACCCTCACCGGGCTGGCGTCCGACTCCACCCTGGCCGGTGGGCGCAATCCCCGCGCCGGCCGGAGGGCGGGGGCGTTCGCCGCCATGCTGATCGGCGCCTTCGCCGGCGCCGCCCTCTACCTGCACCTCGGGGCGACCGCCCCCCTGGCGGCCGTCGCCGGGGTGGTGGTGGCCACCGCCGTGGTCTTCGCGGCGAGCCCGGCGTCTCGCCGGCTGGACGTCACCACCTGAACGCCGGCGCCCGTGACGGACCCAGCTACCATCTCGTCCCGTGGCCACCGTCGACTCCTTTCACTACGCGCGCCCCGACGAGGTGCACGCGCTCGAGGAGCTGCAGCGCCGGGCGTCGATGGAGTGGGAGGAGTACCACCAACAGCTGGCCAGGTTCCCCGACACCGTCCGGATATCGGTGGCCGCCGTCCGCGACCAACGGGTCCGGGTGGCCGTGGGCGGGGGCGTGATCCTCGGCTTCTCCACGGTCATGCCCGTCGAGCGCCGGGTGAGCCGGCTCGAAGCCCTGTGGGTCGAGCCCGAGTGGTACGGCCATGGGGTCGGCGGCGCCCTGATCGACGACGCGGTGGCCATTGCCGCCGACGAGGGCATCGTCCGGCTGGAGGTCGTCTCCTCGGAGCGCCTGGCCCCGTTCTACGAGGGCGTCGACTTCTGCCGGCAGGAGCCGGTCGACACGTGGTTCGGGCCGGCCGTCCGGATGACCCGGGAGCTCTGAACGGCCGGGGCGGTCAGTCGCGGGGGCGGTGCACCACCACGCTGCAGTGGGCGTGCGAGGCGCAGTGGTTGCTCACCGAGCCGATCAGCATGCCGGTGAACTCCCCGTGGCCGCGGCTGCCCACCACCAGCAGGTCGGCGCGGTGGGAGGCCTCGACCAGGGTGGGCGCCGGCGGCCCCTCCACCACGGTGGTGGTGAACGTGACCCCCGGGTACCGGGCCTGCACCGGCGCCAACGCCTCGTCGAGGACCCGCTGGGCGTCGGCGGCCGGGTCGAGGTCGTCGGGGAGGGCGACGGCCCACCCGTACGAGGCGGGCCAGGCCCAGCTGGTGAGGCACTCGACCGAGGCGCCGGTGACGGCGGCCTCGGCCGCCGCCCAGGCCAGGGCGGCCTTCGACGACTCCGACCCGTCGATACCGACGACGATGGTGCCTATGGCGGTCTCGTCCATGGCTGTCACGCTATGTCCCGGGCGAGCCCGACGAAGCGGGCCGCCGCCGGGGCCAGCGTCCCGCGGGGGTGGACCAGCACGATCGAGCGGGTGACCGGGGGGTCGGGCCGGACCACCAACGCCCCCTGGCCCCGGGCCACCTTGGCGGTGCCCTCGGGCACCAGGGCGGCGCCGGCGCCGCTCAGGACCAGCGGCACCAGGGCGTCGCGCTGGGCGCTCACCACCGCCACGTTGGGACCGGACCCGGTGGGGAAGCCGGCCTCGAGGAGCCGGCGGCTGGACGTCCCCGCCGGCGCCGCCACGAAGGGGAGGTCAGCCAGGTCCCCGAGCGCGCCCGACCACCGGCCGGACCCGGGGGGGACGGTGCCCGGCGGGGCGATCAGCCACAGCTGCTGGAGACCGATGCCGTGGACCACCAGGTCGAGAGCGGAGCCGTCGTCCTCGGTGATGCCGAGCTCGCGCCGGCCGTCCCGCACCATGGCGGCCAGGTCGGCGGAGTCCTCGGGGGCGGCCAGGTCCACGGCCACGGCCGGATGCTCCCGGCGGAACCGCCCCACCAGGGGGGCCACCGGATCGGCGGCCAGGGTGGGCAGGCTGGCGATGGCCAGGCTCCCACCTTTCAGCCCGGCCACGGCGGCCACCGCTGACCGGCCTGTCGCCACGTCCCGGAGGGCCTGGCGGGCCGGGCCGACCAGGGCGTCGCCGGCGGGGGTGAGGACCACCCGCCGCCCCAGCCGGTGGAAGAGGGCGGTGTCCACCTCGGCCTCCAGCTCCTTCACCGACAGGGAGAGGGCCGGTTGGGACACGCCCACCACCCGGGCGGCGGCGGTGAAGCCCTGATGGTCGGCCACGGCCAGGAAGTGCTCGAGCCGGCGGAGATCCATAAGAAGAGCATATCAAAATGATCGAGTATTACTATTCGACTTCTGGATTGGGACCCGTCAGCATGGACGGTGGGATGAGCCTGTACGACGAACCAAGGACCACCGGCTGGCACCAGCTGGTGGTGGAGCCCCGGCGTCCGAACCGGATCCGGCGGCGTCCCGACGCCTTCCGGTGGGCGGTGATGGCCGTGTGCATCGGCGCCTTCATGGGGCAGCTCGACGCCAGCATCGTCACCCAGGCCTTCCCGGCCATGGAGCGCTCGTTCCACGCCGGCGTGTCCGGAGTCACCTGGGTCGGCCTGAGCTACCTGCTGGTGCTGGTGGCGACGGTGGCGGCGGTGGGTCGGTTCGCCGACATGGTGGGCCGCAAGCTGCTCTACGTCTACGGCTTCGTCATCTTCGCCGCCGGCTCGGCGCTGTGTGCCCTGGCCCCCAACCTGTACGTCCTCTGCGGGTTCCGGGCGTTCCAGGCCATCGGAGCGGCCATGCTGCAGGCCAACAGCGTGGCCATCATCGCCCTGGCGGCCCCGGCCGGCCGGCTGGGACGGTCGCTCGGGATCCAGGGGGCGGCGCAGGCGACGGGGCTCGCCTTCGGCCCGTCGGTGGGCGGCCTGCTGCTGGCGGCCGGCGGCTGGCGGCTCATCTTTCTGGTCAACGTGCCGGTCGGGGTGGTCGGGGTGGTGGCCGGGGTGCTGTTCATCCCCCGGAGCCGGCACCTGGCGGCCCGGGTGGAGTTCGACTGGGCCGGGTTCGCCCTGTTCTTCCCGGCGGTGGTGGCCGTCATGTCGGCGGTGTCGCTGGGGAACGCCCACGGGTGGACCTCCCCGCTGATCGTGGGCCTGGCGGTGGTCGCCGCCGGCCTGGCGGCGGCCTTCGTGGTCCGGGAGCGGCGGTGCGCGGCCCCCATGGTCGACCTGGCCCTCTTCCGGCGGGTGCGGTACGCCACCGGGGTGGTGAGCGGCATGCTGTCGTTCACCGTGCTCTTCGGGATCCTGGTGGTGGTGCCCTTCCTCCTCGAGGACGGGTTCCGGCTGGGGCCGGCCCGGGCCGGGCTGGAGCTGATGGTCATGCCGTTGGCGCTGGGAGCGACCGCCCCGGTGGCCGGGCGGCTGGCCGACCGCATCGGCACCGGGCCCCCGGTGGTGGCGGGCCTGGCCCTGGCGGCGGCCGGCCTGGTCGGGCTGGCGGCGCTGGTCCCGGCCACGTGGGGGTTCCTGGGGCTGCTGGTGGTCGTCGGGGTGGGGCTGGGCCTGTTCACCTCGCCCAACAACGCCGGGGTGATGACGGCGGCGCCGGCGCGGCAGTCGGGGCTGGCTTCGGGGGTGCTGAACATGGCCCGGGGGGTGGGGACCGCCCTCGGCCTGGCGGTGACCGGGGCCGTCTTCGGGCGGGCCGGCTCCGACCTGGGGGCGCCCGCCCAGGTGCGTCACGCCTTTTCGGTGACGGCCCTGGTGCTGGCCGGCGTGGCCGTGCTCGGCACCCTGGTCGCCGCCTACGGGGTGGTGGCCGACCCGGGGGGGCGGCCGGCCCCCCGCTGACGGCTCACCGGACCGGTCAGAGGTGGCCGAGCACCGGGTGGGGCACGTACGGCTCCTCGAGGCGGGCCACCTCCTCGTCGGAGAGGACCAGCGGCTCGGCGGCCAGGGCGTCGGTCAGGTGGACGAGCTTGGTGGCCCCGACGATGGGAGCGGTGACGCCCGGTCGTCCGAGCAGCCAGGCCAGGGCGATCCGGGCCGGGGGCACGTCGCGCTCCGCCGCCACCTCGGCCACCCGCTCGACCACGTCGAAGTCGGTGGGCTGGCTGTAGAGGAGGTCGGTGAACGGGTCGGACCCCGACCGGGTGGTGCGTCTCTCGCCCGACCGGGCCCGGTTGCCGGCCAGCACCCCCCGGGCCAGGGGGCTCCATGGGATGACCCCGACACCCTGGTCGAGGCAGAGGGGGATCATCTCGCGCTCCTCCTCGCGGTAGATCAGGTTGTAGTGGGGCTGCATGGAGACGAACCGGGTCCAGTGGTTCGACTCGGCCACGTGCTGGGCCTTGGCGAACTGCCAGGCGAACATGGAGGAGGCCCCGATGTAGCGGGCCTTGCCCGACCGCACCACGTCGTGCAGCGCCTCCATGGTCTCCTCGATCGGCGTGCGTGGGTCCCACCGGTGGATCTGGTAGAGGTCGACGTACTCCATGTCGAGCCGGGCCAGCGAGGCGTCGATGGCCGACAGGATGTGCTTGCGGGACAGGCCGCCACCGTTCTCACCCGGCGTCATCGGCATGAACACCTTGGTGGCCACGGTGACCTCGTCGCGGCCGAGGAACTTGGGGAGGAGCCGCCCGGTGGCCACCTCGCTGGCCCCCTTCGAGTAGGTGTCGGCGGTGTCGAAGAAGGTGACGCCACCCTCCACCGCCGCCCGGACGATCGGCTCGGCCGCCGCCTCGTCGAGGGCCCAGGCCCGGTCGCTGTCGTTTCCGTAGCTCATCATGCCGAGGCACAGGCGGGAGACCCGCAGGCCGGTCGAGCCGAGATTGACGTACTCCATGGGCACCTCCTGGTGTGGGGCCGGCCGGGCCGCCGACCCCTCGCCCCGAACTTACCCAGCCCGTCGGCGCCACGCATCGGCGGGGGCGGCCCGGTGGACGGTGCTAAGAACCCACCTGTGGACGATCACCGGCCATGCCACCCGCCGCTCGACCCGACCTCGAGGACGCCACCTGGATGAACAAGGCCCGGGTCGAGACCTTCAGCGACGGTGTCTTCGCCATCGCCATCACCCTGTTGGTGCTGACGATCGCCCAGCCCGACGACTACCGCGTCCTGGCCAGCCAGTTGGGGGAGCGTTGGCCCTCCCTGGCTGCCTACGTGGTCAGCTTCGCGGTGATCGGGATCATGTGGATGAACCACCACACGGTCTTCACGCACCTCCGGCGGGTCGACCGGGGGATGTACTACTGGAACCTCCTGCTGCTGATGACGATCGTCTTCATCCCCTACCCGACCGAGGTGTTCGGCGAGGCGCTGCGCCGCGGCCAAGGGGCCACCACGGCGGCCGTCTTCTACAGCGTCACCATGACGATCAACGCCTTTGCCTGGGCCGGCCTGTGGCTGTACGCCTCGGTGGGCCGACGGCTGCTCACCCACGAGTTCCCCGAGTCGCAGCGGTCGATGTCCTCGGTGCTCTTCACCGCCGGTACGTTCGTCTACCTGGTCTCGATCGGCGTGGCGTTCATCAATCCGTACGCCTGCCTGGCCTTCCACGGTGCACTGGCCGTCTACTACGCCTTCGACCCCATCTCCCGGCGGGTCGGGCACCTTCAGCTCGAGTGACCGAGCCTGGCGGCATGACGAACCCCGCCGATGGCGGCAGCTAGCGTCGATCCGGTGATCGACGACGACCTACTCCTGACCGCCGTGCACGACAACGGGGTCCGGCGCCTGCAGCACGCCTACGCCGACGTGGTCAACCGGCGGGCCTGGACCGAGCTGGCGGACCTCTTCCTCGAGGACGCGGTGGTCACCGTCGACACCGGCGGGGGAGACCCGGTGACCTTGGTGGGCGGGGCGGCTCTCGGCGGGTTCATCGGTCCGTCGGTGGCCCGGTTCTCGTTCTTCGAGTTCGTCGTCCTCAACGCCCACATCGCCTTCCCCGACGGCCCGGAGTCCGGGTCGGCGGTGAGCCGGCTCTACATGTGCGAGCACCGTCAGGACACCGGCTCGGGCCGGTGGACCAACGCCTTCGGCCTCTACCACGACCGGTACGCCCTGCGGTCCGGACGGTGGTGGTTCGCCGGCCGGGACTACCACTCGCTGGCCCGCCACGGCCCCGACCTCGACGTCTTCGCCTTCCCCGATCCCGAGCCGGTCCACGTGCCCGGGCCCGGGCCCGGGGCCTGGCGGTAGCGGCCGTCCGACGGTGAGGATCCGCCGGTCATGTCACCCAGCGTGACAGCATCGGGGCGATGCCACTGCTGATCGTGCGCCATGCCCACGCCGGCAGCCGGTCGGCCTGGAGGGGGGACGACCGGCACCGACCGCTCTCGCTGAAGGGATGGGCCCAGGCGGCGGCGCTGGTGCCGGTGCTGGCCGCCTTCGGGCCCACCCGGGTCCTGTCGAGCCCGTACCGGCGCTGCACGGAGACGGTGGTGCCGGTGGCCGCCGCCCTCGGGCTCGAGGTGGAGGTGGCCGACCAGCTGGCCGAGGGGAGCGGGGCCGCCGTGGTGGGCCTGCTGCGGGGCCTGGTCGGCACCACGGCGGTCCTCTGTACCCACGGGGATGTGGCCACCGAGGTGTTCGGGGCCTTCGGGCACGGCCCCGGCGCCGGGGACGGCGAGCGCCCGGCGCTGCAGAAGGGATCGCTGTGGGTTTTGGGGGAGGCGGACGGTACGCTCGAGGTCGTCGACCACCTGCAGCCCGTGGTGGTCAGGAGCGACCACCGGACGGCGAGTGCCGGGGCGCGACAGGTGGAGGAGACGACCATGGACAACCACGAGATCGCCAGGCAGATCGACGAGCTGGTGGCCGAGGAGCACCGCCTGACCCAGGCGCACATCGGGGTCGGGCTCTCGGACGAGGAGCGGCGCCAGCTGGACCGGATCGAGGTCCAGCTCGACCAGTGCTGGGACCTGCTGCGCCAGCGGCGGGCGGCGCGTGAGTTCGGCGGCGACCCCGACAGCGCCGAGGTGCGCCCCGCCTCCACGGTGGAGGGCTACAAGCAGTAGGCCGGTGCCCCGGGGCAGGCGCCGGGCATCCGGCGTAGGGTGCCGGTCGATGCCGGCCCCGCCCCCGAACGTGCTCCTGATCCTGACGGACGAGGAACGGTACCCGCCGCCCTACGAGGGGAGCGGAGAGTCAAGCTTCCGGCGGGACCACCTGCCGGCCCGGGAGCGCCTGCGCTCGGAAGGCGTGGAGCTCCACCGCCACTACGCGGCGTCCACCGCCTGCGCCCCCAGCCGGGCCTCCCTCTTCACCGGCCAGTACCCCTCGCTGCACGGGGTGCGCTCCACCGACGGTCTGGCCAAGGCGGCCGACGACCCGGGGATGTGGTGGCTCGACCCGGACACCGTGCCCACCATGGGGGACTGGTTCAGGGCGGCCGGCTACTCGACCCACTACCGGGGGAAGTGGCACCTGTCCCACGCCGACCTGGTGGCGGTGGGCAGCCACGCCGGCCTGGCCACCAACGACCGGGAGGGCACCGTCTTCCCCCAGGTGGAGGAGCTCTACCGCCGGGCCGACCGCCTCGACCGGTTCGGCTTCTCCGGGTGGATCGGCCGCGAGCCGCACGGGCCCGACCGGGCCGACACCGGGCTGGTCAAGGACCCCGTCTTCGCCGAGCAGGTCTGCGGGCTCCTCGGCGACCTGGCCGCCGACCGGGCCAGCGGGCAGCCGTGGCTGGCGGTGGCCTCCTTCGTCAACCCCCACGACATCGCCTTCTCGGGGCTGGGGTGGCAGCTGATGGGCCTCCCCGACATCGGCGACCACGTGCCCGACATCCCCGAACCCCCGTCGCAGGCCGACGGGTTCGGGGGGCGGCCCGACGCCCACCGGCTGTTCCACGACCTGTGGCCGCAGCTGCTCTACCCCCAGCCCGCCGACAACACCTACCGCCGGCTCTACCTGTGGCTCCACCAGCTGGTGGACCGGGCCATCGAGCGGATCCTCGGCGCCCTGGACCGGTCGGGGATGGGGGAGGACACCATCGTGGTGCTCACCTCGGACCACGGTGACATGGTCGGCGCCCACGGTGGGATGCAGCAGAAGTGGTACAACGCCTACGACGAGTCGATCCGGGTGCCCCTGGTGGTCTCGGGGCCGGGCATCGAGCCGGCGGCGGGGGGCATCCACCTCCCCACCAGCCACGTCGACCTGCTGCCCACCCTGCTCGGCCTGGCCGGCATCGAGCCCGGATCGGTGCTGGGGGTGGTCGGCGAGCACCACATCGAGGCCCACGACCTGGTGGGGCGGGACCTGAGCCCAGCGATCCGCGGCACCAGGGATCCCGATCTACTGGACGCCCCGGTGTACTTCAACACCGAGGACCAGATCAGCCGCGGGCTGCGCCACACCAACCGGTTCACCGGGGCACCGTTCGAGCCGGTGGCGCCACCGGCCAACGTCGAGTCGGTGATCGCCACTCTGCCGGGCGGCGAGGGTGGCAGCCATCTGTGGAAGCTGAGCCACTACTACGACCGCCTGGACGAGTGGGAGGCGACCCACGGGGTGGCACCGGTAGCTCCCCCCGATGCGGCGGCACCGGTCGAGCCCCAGTGGGAGCTCTACGACCTGACCGCCGACCCCGAGGAGCGGCACAACGCCTGGGGGACACCCGGCGCCCCGAC
>JBKQTE010000098.1:0-43222 GCA_052143315.1 Acidimicrobiales bacterium
ATTGGGCCTCCCTGGTCGCGACAGGGGCCTCGTGCACCTGTCACGACCCATCGTCCAGCCCGCCGTGACGTCGGCACGGAGAATTGGCTGGGCCGAGGTGCGAGACCACGGCACGGATCGAAGGTGCCCGACGCTGTGACCGAACGAGAGTCTCACCCGACTGCAGCTGTTCTGCGGCCATCATGTAGCGCCGGGCGATCAGCCATTCGCCCCGATGGGCGGTCTATCGCCGTGGTGCGTCCGGTGAAGGACGCTTCGATGGCCCCGAATTCGCCGGGTCATCCATGAGCGTTTACCCCCACTTGTCGGAATCACTGCCGCAGTTGGCAACGCCCGACGAGGTCGCGCCCCTCCTGTCCATGACGCCCCTTGGCGTGGTCCGCCAGTGTCGCGCCGGAAAGCTTCCGGGGGTCAAGATCGCGGGTCGCTGGCTCGTGCATGTCCGCAAGCTGGCGGAGCAACTCGACGGTGCTCCGATTCCGGACACAAGAGGGGCCACGCCGAAGATCCGTTGACTCGACGCGTCAGGCTTGCGAACTCGGGCCTACCGCTCGACAAACGCCCGCCCGAGCACTTCGGCCGCCTGCCGTTGCCGTTCGTTGGTGGCGTGTCCGAACAGGCTGAGCGTCAGCGATGGATTGGCATGCCCCAGCACCTCGGCGGCATTTCGTGGGTCGATGCCGGCGGCAAGCATCTCTGTGGCGGCGAAGTGCCGGAGCGAGTGCAGGTGCACGTGGGGCATTTCGAGCTCGACGCAGAGCGTGTGGACGACCGACGTGAGAGTGTCCGGATTCACCGGCCGGCTGCCGTCCGGGAAGGTCGAGACGATGAAGGCGTCGTCTACCAACTCGACATCGACCACTTCGGCCGCCTCCTCACACCTGGTCCGCCAATCCTCGAGGATGGCCATGCCGGCCCCGGCGACAGCGATGCGTCGTTCACGGCCGGTCTTGGTGGCCTTTTCGCCCCGTTCCTCCCCGGCCCGGTCGAGCGAGCGCCGGAAGCGGATCGAGTCTCCATCGACGTCGATCCACCGGAGCCCGCAGAGTTCGCCACGTCGGCCACCGGTCAGTACCGCCAGGGTCAGCAGCATCCCCCAACGGGGACCTCGGTCCTGGGCCGCGGTCAGCAACCGCCGGACCTCGTCGGGGGTGGGTACCTGGAGTTCCACACGTTCGAGCGCCGGCGGCTGTGACCGCTCGGCAGGGTTGCGCTCGATCCACCCCCACCGGACCGCCTGGCTGAGGGCGGACGACAGGATGGCGTGGTGTCGTCGGATGCTGGTTGCCTTCAACGGCCTCGCCCGGCCCTCGCCGGTGACGAGCTTGCGGTACCACTCGTCGAGGTGGCGTGGGGTCAATTCGGCGATCGGCAGGTCCCCGAACTCGGGGAAGATTACCGTCTCGGCCGACCGGCGGGCGTCGTGCAGGGTCCGGGGTGCCCGCCCCCGGGCCTCGCTGTGGCGCAGCCACTCGTCGATGAGGGTCCTGACTGTCGCAGACGAGTCGAGCGATGCCTCGGCCGGCGCCTCGTCCAACTCCTTCTGCCAGGCCCGCAACTTGCGTTGGGCCTCGGTCTGGTTGCGTGCGTCGACCGTCTTGGACAGCTGGCGGGGGCTCCCCGTGATCGGGTCGACACCTACGAAGACACGGAGCTGCCACTTGCCCGGGGCTCGTTGCCGGACCGTTCCTGTACCCTTGGGACGTCTCGACGGCCTGGCCTGCATTTCCATCCCGGAAATATAGGCCAAATATAGGCCAGAGGGGCAAGGAGAGGTGCGAGAGCGGCCGAATCGGACTCACTGCTAATGAGTTGACCTAGGTAACTGGGTCCGAGGGTTCAAATCCCTCCCTCTCCGCTCACCGGACCGGTCCTGACGGACGGGTCCTCCCACCGGGTCCGGGGTCCTCCCCGGATGCTGGCGGGTCCTCGCTCGGACCCGCGGCCGATACCCCGGTAGATTGTCCTGGTGACCGAGCGATACTGGCTGGAGACCCTGGGCTGTCCGAAGAACCAGGTCGACTCGGACAAATTGGCCGGCACCCTGGTGGCTGACGGCTTCGAACCGGCCGACTCCCCGGACTCGGCCGACCTGGTGGTGGTCAACACCTGTGCCTTCATCGAGGCGGCCCGCCAGGAGTCGATCGACACCATCCTGGCCCTGTCCGACTCCCGGCGGGACGGAGCTCGCCTGGTGGTCACCGGCTGCATGGCCGAGCGGTACGGAGACGAGCTGGCCGAGTCGCTGCCCGAGGTCGACCTGGTGGCGCCGTTCGGCGCCGCCCTGACCGCCCCCGCCACGAACGGCACACCGGTGTCGCTGACCCGCAAGCCGCCCCCGGCCGCCCCCCTCCCCACCTTCGACCTGCTGAACCTTCCCCGTCCGGCCGCCACCGCTCCCTGGTCGTACATCAAGGTGGCCGAGGGGTGCGACCGGAACTGTGGGTTCTGCGCCATCCCGTCGTTCCGGGGCAAACAGCGGTCCCGCTCCCGCCAGTCGATCCTGGCCGAAGCCGACCAGCTGGGGGCGACCACCGGGGCCCTCCGTGAGGTGGTGCTCGTGGCTCAGGACCTCTCGTCCTTCGCCCTCGACCGGTCCACCGGCCGCACGGTGCCGGCGCTCGACGGACCGGCAGTCGGCGCCAACCGACCGATCGTGGAGCTGGTCCGAGCCGTCTCCGAGCGGGTGGCGTGGACCCGTCTCCTCTACCTTTACCCGTCGACCCTCGACGACGCCCTGGTGGAGGCCATCCTGGCCACCGGCGTTCCTTACTTCGACCTATCGCTCCAGCACGTGTCCCGCCCACTGCTCAAGCGCATGCGCCGGTGGGGTAAAGGGGACCGCTTCCTCGACCGCATCGGCACCATCCGCCGGGCCGAACCGACGGCGGCCTTCCGCTCCTCGTTCATCGTCGGATACCCGGGCGAGACCGAGGCCGACCACGACCACCTCCTCCAGTGGCTGGACGAGGCGCGGCTCGACTGGGTGGGCTTCTTCCCTTTCAGCAACGAGACCGGCACCTACGCCGCCGACCTCGACGACCAAGTGCCCGAGGAGCTGGTGGCCGAGCGGATCCGCGAGTGCACCGAGCTCCAGGACTCGATCACCGCCTCCCGGCGCGACGAGCTCATCGGCGTCACCGTCACCGTACTGGTCGACGCCCCGGGAGAGGGCAGGACCTACCGGGAGGCCCCCGAGATCGACGGGATCGTGATGCTGCCTGACGACCTGGTCCCCGGCTCCTTCGTCGAGGTGGTGGTCACCGGCGCCGACGGCCCCGACCTGATCGCCGAGCCCGCCCCCGGGGCCGGTCTCCCCGTCCACTTGACGACCGCGGGGTCCCGGTGAGCGAGGCCTCGGTGACCCCGGGCACCGGGGCTCCGGTGCCGACCCCCGCCCGGGTCACCACCTTCGGGCCCTCGGCGCTGCTCACGCCGGCCAACGCCATCACCGGGCTCCGGCTGTTGGCCACCCCCCTGCTGATCGCCTTGGTGACGGTGTGGGGCGCCAACTGGGGGACCTTCCTGCTGTGGGGAGCGCTGTCGTTCACCGACGGGATCGACGGCTGGGTGGCCCGCCGGCAGGGCACCACCCGGTCCGGGGCGTTCCTGGATCCGCTGGCGGACAAGGTCGTTGTCCTCGGTGCGCTGGTGGCACTGGTGGCCAAGGGCCTCGTGTGGTGGGTGCCGGTGGCCATCATCACCGTCCGCGAGGTGGGGATGAGCATCTACCGATCAGTGGTCGGGCGGCGGGGCGTCTCCATCCCTGCCCGGACCACGGCCAAGGTGAAGACCGTGCTGCAGGACGTGGCCATCGCCCTCTGCCTGGTGCCACCCCTGGCCCACCACCACGCCGTTCTGGAAGTGGGGATCTGGGTGGCCGCCGCCATGACGGTGTTCACCGGCGGTCAGTACTTCCTCGACGGCCGACGGGTCGCCCGGTCGGCGGGCAGGCCGGCCGGGGACGACGGCACCGCGGAGGCCTGAGCCGACCGTGCGGATCGAGATCGTGGCGGTGGGGACCGAGCTGCTGCTCGGCCAGATCGCCGACACCAACTCCGCCTGGCTGGGTGAGCACCTGGCCGCCGCCGGTGTCAGCTCCCACTTCCACCAAGCGGTGGGCGACAACCACGACCGGATCGTGCTCGCCGTCCGGACGGCGCTGGCCCGCAGCGACGGCGTTATCGTGTGCGGCGGCCTCGGCCCCACCCACGACGACATCACCCGCGAGGCCATCGCCGAGGTGATGAACGTGCCGATCCACCGGGACGAGGAGGTGGTCGAGCGCATCCGTCTCCTGTTCGTCACGCGCGGGCGCCAGATGCCGTCGTCCAACCTCCGCCAGGCCGATGTGCCCGAGGGTGCGGCCACCATTCCTCAGACCAAGGGCACCGCCCCGGGGCTGATCTGCCCGGTGGGCCACAAGGTCATCTACGCGGTGCCGGGCGTCCCCTACGAGATGGCCGACATGTTCGAGCGAGGGATCATCCCCGATCTCCGTCGGAGGATGGCGGAGCGCGGTGAGCCCAGCGGGGTCATCGCCAGCCGGGTGCTGCGGACCTGGGGTATGAGCGAGTCCGGGCTGGCCGACGTGTTGCGCGGCCACATCGACGAGCTCGACGCCACCATCGCCGACGACGCCGACGACGCCGACGACGCCGACGACGACGACGACGACGCCGGGGCACCGGCGGGAAGCGGCGCCACCATCGCCTTCCTGGCCAGCGGCATCGAGGGGATCAAGGTTCGGGTCACCGTCCGGGCGGAGGACGAGGCCGGGGCCACCGCCCTCCTCGACGCCGAGGAGGGCGAGATCCGCCGGATCCTCGCCGAGGCGGCCAGAGACGTGGTGTTCGGTGTCGACGACGAGGCCATCGAGCACGCCGTCGCCCGATCACTGATCGCCGATGGGCTGAACCTGGGGCTGGCCGAGTCGCTGACCGGCGGCCTGGCGTCGTCCCGCCTGGTCAACGTGCCGGGGGCGAGCGCCTGGTTCCGCGGGTCGCTGGTCTCCTACGCCTCGGAGGTCAAGTTCGACGTCCTCGGGGTGCCCGAGGGACCGGTCGTCTCGGAGGAGGCGGCCCGGGCCATGGCCGACGGGGCCCGCACGCTGTTCCGGTCCGACGTCGGGTTGTCGATCACCGGGGTGGCCGGGCCCGATCCCCAGGACGGCCAATCGCCGGGCACCGTCTTCGTCGGGCTGGCCGTGCCTGGGCGTCCCACCGAGGCGGTCCGGCTCACGGTGCCAGGGGACCGCCAGCGTGTCCGCCAGTACGCCACCATCGCCGCCCTCGACCTCCTCCGGCGGCGGGTCGGCGAAATCCCGGCCTACTGATCGCCCGTCAGGTCGAGCCGGTGCCGAGGGCGAGTGCATCGACCTCGGGGAGGATCCGTGGTCGGACCCACATGCCGCCCTGTTCCGAGATGTGGATGCCGTCGCTCCACCGGACGGTGATCCCGTCGATCACCGCTGTGTAGTGGCCGTCGGGGTCGAGTGTCTTGTTGAGGTCGTAGACGGTGACCGTGCCGGGAAAGCGGGCGGCCACCTTTCGCACCAGCGCGTTGTAGGCGTCGGCCCGTGACGGTTCGTTCTCGGGGTAGGTCGAGCCGTCCGGTGCCTCGGCCGGGTAGATGTACGGCATGGTGAAGAGCATCACCTTGGCCCCTCCAGCGGTGAAGATGCCGATGGCCTGCTCGAGCTCGGCCTGGAGGTGGTCGTCCCAGAGGGGTTCGCCGACGTGGGTCCACACTCCCTCATAGAGGTGATCGACCACCTCCCAGCGCCCGATGAGCAGCCCCACCACCTGCGGCCGGTTCTTCTTGATGACCTCCGGCCACCCGGTCTGCCAATTCTTGCACCCGGGCGTGGCCGGCCCCACCACACCGGAGACGTCGACCTGGAGGTCAGAGTCGAGGTCACACCCCAGCGTGGTGTAGGCGAACTGGCTCTCCACGCCCCAGGTCGCTTGGCTGTTCTTCGCCAGCCCGACGCCAAGGGTGACGGCCATGGAGTCCCCGAGCAGCGTGAACCGGATCGGGTGGGTGGTAAAGGCGTCGGTGGCGTCGAGCCGCTGGCGGAGCGCGGGGGAGATGCCGGTCCCGGTGTTCGGCGGCAGGGCCTGGGCCGCCACGTTGGTGGTGGCCAGGAGCACGGCACCGGCGGTGACGCCGGCCGCCAGCGGGGTGAACACCCAGGCCCTCCACGACCGGATGGAGCCCCGCCGGATCGGGAGCTCGACGAAGCGCGACGAGGCCACGGCCAGTCCGAAGGCCACTGCGGACCGGAGGAGGAACAGCGGCCAGCCGACCACCCCGACCCGCGCCGAGGTCATCACCAGAATGACCGGCCAGTGCCACAGGTACAGCCCGTACGAGACCTTGCCGACATAGACGAGCGGGCGCCAGCCCAGGGCGCGTGCCAACAGCCCGTGCTGGGCCTGGACCACCCCGAGGATGACTGCCCCGACCAGGACGTCGGCCAGGAAGAATCCCCCCCGGTAGGGGAAGGACGAGCTCTCGTTGAGACGGATCCATTCGACGGCGAAGCCGACCGCCGCCCCCACCGCCAGCCACGACATGCCCCGTCGGCCGCCCTGGGTCTGTGCCGGCCCCCGATGGGTGAGGGCCAGCGCCACCACCGCCCCGATGAGGAGATCCTGGGCCCGGGTGTCGGTGCCGTAGTACAGGCGGCTCGGATCCGACCCGGCGTGGAACAGGAGCGCCATCTCCACCGCCGAGCCCACCGCGGCCACGACGGTGAGCACCATCAGCGGCCGGACGGACCGGCGCCACTTGAGCATCCCCAGGACCACCAGCGGCCACACCAGGTAGAACTGCTCCTCGATGGCCAGAGTCCAGGTGTGCAGGAGCGGAGAGGGGGCGGCGGTCTGGGCGAAGTAGCTCTGCCCGGACAGGATCTGGTGCCAGTTCCCGACGTAGAGAAGGGTGGCCAGGGCGTTGGCCCGGAGCGCGCCACGGGTGTCCGGGGGGGCGATGAGCCACGCGTAGAAGGCGATCCCGATCAGCAGGACGAAGAGCGCCGGCAGGAGGCGCCTGGCCCTCCGGGCCCAGAACCGGCGCAGGCTGACGGTTCCCGACCGCAGCCACTCCTTCAGGAGGAGCGACGTGATGAGGAAGCCGCTCAGGACGAAGAAGACATTGACCGAGATGAACCCGCCCGACGCCCAGCCCAGGCCGTTGTGGTTGGCCATGATCCCGATGATGGAGATGGCCCGGATCCCGTCGAGGGCCGGCACGTACGAGAGGCGCGTGACCCCCGGCGGCGCCGGGTAGGCGTCCTCCCCACCCGTAGGTGCTTCCGCCGCGGTCGGCACCGGAGCGGTGTCCGGTGCCCCGGGTGGAAGGATCGTCATCCTCCGGCCCCGGCCACCGACGAGACGTCTCCCGTTTCGCCCGGTCGTTCCATCGGATCGAACTGCGACTGCGTGGCGTGGGTGTCGTCGTGCCCGCCGTCACCCCCTCCTGCAGCGGGCGGTTCGACCTGCGGGCGCCGGCGCGGTGCGACTGGCGGGAGCGACACGGCAGCCGGGGCAGCACTGCCCACCACCGTCCAGGTGGCCACGATCCACCAGCCGGTGAGAGCGGGAAACTCGGTGACCCGGTGCACGGTGGTCACCAGCCACGCCTGGATGTCGTCGGAGCCGGTGACGAGGGCGCCGCCGACGGCGAGCAGCCCGCTGGCCAGCCCGGCCCACCCCCACCAGTCGTTGGCAATGCCGGACGCCCGACGGACCCGTGAGAGGGCCAGCCCGCCCACCACCGCCAGCGGAACGGCCAGAAGGAGCACGTGAAGGTAGGGCGCGAAGCCGTCGTAGGTGGCACGGGCGCGTCCGAACATCGCCGCCGGCGGCGAGAACGTCGAGGTCACGCCGCGAGCGTGGATGACCCGCATGAGGGCCGGCCATGCCGCCACGGTGCCGAGCTCCAACCCGCCCACCAGGACCGGTGGCCACCAACTGCGCCGCCGTTGGTCGCCGGGCATGGTCATCACCCGGCGGAAGGCGACCACTCCGATGAGCACCAGGGCGGTGGCGAACCCCTCGTCCTTGGACAGTCCCGCCACCAGGATCAGCAGTGCCGTCGCCCCCTGGTTCGACCGGCCGTCGGGCAGTTGGAGCCCGTAGGCCACCGCCCCCAGGGCGGCCAGGGACCACAACGGGTCGGCATAGCCGTTGGTCATGAACGGCTCGGTCACTCCGAAGGCGATGAACACGAGGGCCCAGGCGGCCACCACCCCGCCGACCAGGGGTAGGAGCGGAAGGAGGCCGCCGCCGCCACGGCTTGGCCTCTCGCCGCCGGCGTCGGACCCGATGGAGGAGCCGGACACGCCGGCGTAGCACCGCCTCCCGCACTCGACGACGGCGAAGGCGGCGGTGGCCAGTGCGCAGGCGTTGAGCAGCGCCGTCACCACCACGGCCAGGCGGTCGGTGTGGTTGCCGGTGACGCTCCAGGCGACCGATCCCGACGCACTCACCAGCGGCGGGTAGGCGGTCTGGTTCAACGCCAGCCGCCGGAGGCGCAGCTCGATCAACAGCTGCTGATGGGGGTGGAGGAACCATCCAGCCCGGAGGATCCAGAGCGCGCGGGCGTCGAACCCGACAGTGGGGGAGGACAGGGCACGCAGTGACCAGGCGCAGGTGGCCAGGATGCCGATGGCCCCGACCACCCCGGCGATCCGGTGCCACCGGCCGTGAACCGCGGGTGGCGGGCCGAAGACGGCCCGGGGTCGCTGTCCGGGCTGCACCTTCCAGAAGACGACGACCCCGGCCGCCACCACCGCCGAGAGCGCCGCGAACCATCCCATGAAGGTGCCGCCGACGGCCGTGAAACAGGTGGCGGCGATGGCGGCGATCACCGCCCCGGCCAGTGGGGCCAGGGTGAGGGCGATCCAGCGGGTGCCGACCAGCGCCAGGGCGGGGAGGATCCCGACGGCGGCGAGGACCGCCAGCGATACCGTGGCGGCGCCGGCGGTGCTCATCGGGAGCTCCTCGAGACGTCGCTCACAGTGGCGGCGCGGGAGGAGGTCCCTCTCCGGGCACGGCTGCTCCCGTGCCGACCCGGGTCGTGCTGCCGACATGCGGCGTCCGGTAGGTGGCCACCACCACGGTTCCGAGGCAGGCGTCTGAGGTGTCCGCCGCCTGACGCAAGGACAGGACTGCCACCGCGCCGGAGGGTGGGTCGGCGATGGTGACCCAGCTTCCGATGCCCTTCAGCAGGGTCACCAGATCGCCCAGGTTGTCGGCACCCAGCGTCACCGGCTGGTCCGGAGAGATCAGGCTGCGGGCCTGGACGTCGAGGCAGTGGTAGAAGGCGTCGTCGAGCTCGGCATCGTGCACCGACTTGGCCTGCAGCTGGGCACCGACCGTCCGGTTGCCGTCGAGTGCCTGGACGACCAGGCCGACCCCTCCGACCAGGGTGATGGCGACGCCGACGACGGCCACCAGCGGCAGGAAGGCCGGTCGGCGGTCCCGCGCAGGCACGGTCGCACGGTTGCCGTTCACGCCGCCCGAAGCTACCAGCGACGCGCCGGCGGTCCCGGGCGCTCCCGGCTCGGCGGCGGCGTGGGCCCGTCAGGGAACCAGGAGCAGGGTGGCGGTCATCATGAACACCGCTCCGGCCATGCAGGCAGCCGATACTCCGGTCACCACCCAGGTGACCCGATCCGGGATGGCCACAGCCAGGGCCACGAACACCGGAAACCCCAGCTCGACGCTTCGGAGGAACGTCCCCGAGTTGGTGGTGAAGAGCCAGATGGCCAGCACGGTGATTCCGTAGACGGCGTGCTCGAGCGGCATGCGCACGCGCACCAGAAGGAGGATGGCTGAGAGCACCGCGGCGATCCCGATCGTCGAGAACCAGAACTCGGTCGACGAGGGGTGGTCGACGAGGGATCTGAGGTGGTCGTAGGGGGCGATGAGGCTGAACCAGTCCCGCCACCCGATGCGCTCGGCGACCGCGAAGGCCATGGCGTCGCCGGTTCGACCGGCCATGAACACCAGATAACCGGCGAACCCGGTCACGGCGAGCAGGGGAGCGGCGAACGGGCGCACCCGGGCCGGACCGGCCGATCTCCGTGCCTCGACCACCGCCACCGCGGCGCACGCCGGGACGAGGGCCAACGAGGCCAGACGAACGGTGCCGGCGAAGGCGGCGAACAGTCCTGCGGCCGCGTACCAACGCCGCCGGAGGGACAGCAACGACGCCATGCCGAGCGGTATGGCCAGGGCCTCCGAGTAGCAGAGGGCGAAGACGAACGCCCCCGGGAAGAACGCGAACAGCAGCACCGCCCGGCGACCGATCGCCGCCCCCCACTCGGTGGAGACCAGGCTCCACAGCAACAGGCACGACGCCACCAGGCAGACGAAGCCGACGATCAACGCGTCGACGCCGTCCGCACCTCCGAATGCGGTGTGGAAGGTGCGAAGGACCAGTGGCAGACCTGGAAAGAACGCGAAGAGAAGTGGGCGGACGTCGAACGGCCCCGTCGGCAGGCGGTGGGCGTAGCCGCCCGAGGCGATGTCGAAGAACCAGGTGTCGTCCCAACGGCCGGCGAACGACAGCAACGGCCTGCCCGATGCGCCGGCGCCGGCGGCAATGGCCGCCATCCCCACCGCCATCGACAGCGAGGCGATGCCGATCACCCGGACGGTCTCTCGGAGGGCCGGGAGGGCCAGCGGGGCCCCTGCTCGTGCGGTGTCGACGCCGAGGGGGCGGTCCGCTCGGCCCGTCGTGCCCTCCACCGGCGTCGACAACGTGGTCACGTGCGTTTCTACACCTTCGACTTCGGTTGCCAGAGGCCTCGGGCGGGGAAGGCAGATACCGGGACCACGGAGCCCCGCCGGTCCGGACCTACGACGTCGGTTTGGTCGTCGTTGACGAGGCCCCCGAGGCGGTGGCGGGGGCGGGGGCGGGGGCGGCGGCGGGCGTGACGGTGATCCCCGCCGGGACCAGCTCCTCCCAGGTGTTCCCCGGCTGCAGGGTGATCGGGGCACCGTCGGCGGCGGTAAAGGTGGCCGGGGTGGTGAGCGAGGAGCGCGACCAGGTGCCGGTGATGGCCACCCCGTTGCGCATCACCACCAGCGGGCCGGTGCCGGTGGCGGTGACCAGTACCTCGTGGCCACCTTCGCTGTTCTCCAACCAGGAGCCGGTGGCGGTCTGGACGGTCATGACCACCACGTTGACAGCGGCGGTCTGCGAGCCGTCGATGAGCTTGTCGGGCACCCCGGCGTAGGAGCGCAGGTACGTCCCGGTCGACGGATTCCATGTCCAGGTGACGTCGGAGCTCGACGAGAACGGAATGTGCACGCTGGCGCCCGATCCGGCCACCGACCCGGCGGGCAGCGTCGTCGAGTACTGGAAGATCGGTGCGGGCGGCGTCACGTCGGAGGGGTCGAACGCCCACAGCGATGCGGTGTTGGCGAAGGTGGAGTACGGGGCCACCCGTCCCGGCTGTTGGATGATGGCCGCTTGGTACTTGCCGTCGAGGAGGTTCACTTCGGTGAGCGGCGAGCTCTGCATCAGGGCGATGACCGGATTGATCCCGCCGGCATGGGCGAAGATCGGGTTCGACAGCTGCGACATGATGGCGGCGTCGGGCTCCCGGGCGGATCGGAGGTCGCCGACCAGCGAGGCGCTCCGGCACTGGAACACCGCCACCAGGCGGGTGATGGCGCCCTCGACCGGCTCCTCGAACACGATGTCGGCCTGGTTGAGGCCGGCCGACGGCCGGTCGTCGGGGTAGTTGCCGATCTTGACGCCGAGGGCCGGCCGGGTGGGGACGGTGCCACCGGGTGCCGGCAGGCCGGTCAGGGGGCAGGCGGGCCCCGCCGGGGGGGCGGTGGTGGTGGCGACGGCGACGGGCTTGGCACTCGTCGATGCGGTCTTGGCGCCCGATGTCACAACCAGGGCGACGACCGCGGCGACGAGGATGACCGCCACAGCACCCAGGCCGTACCGCCAGGCACGGGAGGAGCTCGAGTTGGACGACTGCTGGCGCAGCTCCTTGCGGGAAAGGATCGTGGGTGGGACGGCGCCGGCTGCCGGCTCGCCTTCTCCGGTAGGGGGTGTCGGACCGGGCGAACCGTCTGGGATCTGATCGTCAGCCATCGCGCAGCGAGGCTACTCGGGTCCCCCCACGCGACGGTGCGACCCTCGTACCGGCCGGGCCCGGCGGCCGGCCCCGGGTCGGGCGTCGGCTCTGTGCGTCCCTCGCACTGGGGCGACCGTCGGTGCAGGTGGAGCGGTCGGCGTCCACCCCGAGGAGCCCTTGACAGGGACGGCCCGGTGGTCCACCATCGAACATGCGTTCGGGTCTACAGTGACCCGGACGGGAGGATCCATCGGCCCCCTTCCGGGACCCACGCCGCGTGTCACACCCCCTCCGTAGGGTCGGCCCGGTCAAGCGAGCGAGAGCAGTGAGGAGCGTGAAGGACATGGAACGAGACAAGGCACTCGACATGGCGTTGGGTCAGATCGAGAAGCAGTTCGGCAAGGGATCGGTCATGAGGATGGGTGAGAACCTCCACATGAACATCGAGTCCATCCCCACCGGGGCCCTGGCGCTCGACCTCGCCCTCGGCATCGGCGGCCTGCCCCGTGGCCGCATCGTGGAGATCTTCGGGCCGGAGTCGTCGGGCAAGTCGACCCTGGCCATGCACGCGGTGGCCGAGGCCCAGCGGAACGGCGGCATCTGCGCCTACATCGACGCCGAGCACGCCATGGACCCGGTGTACGCCAAGGCCATCGGCGTCAACATCGACGACCTCCTGATCTCCCAGCCCGACACCGGCGAGCAGGCGCTGGAGATCGCCGACATGCTGATCCGGTCCGGCGCCCTCGACGTGCTGGTCATCGACTCGGTGGCGGCGCTGACCCCCCGGGCGGAGATCGAGGGTGAGATGGGCGACAGCCACGTCGGCCTTCAGGCCCGCTTGATGTCCCAGGCGCTGCGCAAGCTGACCGGGACGCTGTCCAAGTCCCGCACCATCGCCATCTTCATCAACCAGCTCCGCGAGAAGATCGGGGTGATGTACGGCTCTCCCGAGGTCACCCCCGGTGGCCGGGCGCTGAAGTTCTACTCCTCGGTCCGGCTCGACATCCGCCGGATCGAGACCATCAAGGACGGGGCGGACCAGGTCGGCAACCGCACCCGGGTCAAGGTGGTGAAGAACAAGTGCTCCCCGCCGTTCAAGCAGGCCGAATTCGACATCACGTTCGGACGGGGCATCAGCCGCGAGGGGTCGCTGCTCGACGTGGGCGTGGAGCTGGGCTTCGTCAAGAAGTCCGGGGCCTGGTTCACCTACGAGGGCGAGCAGCTCGGCCAGGGACGCGAGAACGTCAAGACGTTCCTGATCGAGAACCCGCAGCTGATGGCGGAGATCGACGAGCGCATCCGCCAGCACCTGGCCGAACAGAACGCCGCCAAGGCGGAAGCGGCGAACCCCACCGTCCCCGATGACGTCGCCGCTCTCGACGCCGACGATCAGCCCATCACCCTGTCCGAGTAGGTCGCCCGCCCGGGCGGTGTACCGGTAGGGACCGAGGGATAGCTCACTGCAGGTCGCCGGCCCGGGACGCAGCTACTGCGTCCCGGGCCGCTGCGTTTCCGGGGCACCGGCCCCCGCTGCGCCTCCGAGCCGGAGGGGCGCCCGGTCAGCCGGACCCGGCAAGGACGCAGTCGGGGACCGACTCGGGCGGTCCCGGGTGGAAGTTGGCGGATCCGACACAGGCGCGGAGCGCGGCCGGGGCGATGTCCACCTGGGTGGTCGCCCGGGCGGGCTCCCACACCCAGGCCCCGGCTTGCATCTGCGGGCGTTGACCGAGCGCCGCCGTCATCAGCCCGACCGTGTACGACGTGTTGAACCCGCGCTCGTAGAGCGGGAGGTCCTTCTGGTCGGGGATCACCACCCTCGTCACCTTCCAGGCCAGCAGCGCATCCCTCACCGCGCTCGCCGTGGACGGCTGGTACGCCGTCGAAGGGTCGAGGAGGAACGAGGCGTTGCTCAGGGCGACGTAGGCCTGGCGCTCGTTGCCGGCGCGCTGGACCACCTCCCCCGGCCCTGCGCCCTCGACCGTCGAGTAGGACATCCGGTCGACGGCTTGCCAGGTCAGCGAGGACTGGAATCCTCCGAACGTGCTCGGATAGGCGAGCACCACCTGACCCGCTGGCAGATGCGGGGCGACGGCGGTGAACCAGGTGGGCAGCACCACCGGGCGGACGGTCAGCGGCAGGTCGCCGGCAGTGGCATCCACGATGGGCACCAGAGCCACCAGGGCCACGGCGACGCCGGCTGTGCCTGCGGCCACTCGCGGCCATGGTCGTCCCCCTCGACCCGGCGGTCGGTTGGAACCGGCTCTCGGCTCGGACCACGCCAGTACCGACCGGTGGGCGTGGTCGACCACCAATCCGAGCACGACGGCAACACAGAGGAAGGTCATGGACATGAACCGGAACGGCAGGATGTTCTCGACGACCGGGATCCGACCCAGCAGCAGCCAGGGCAGGCGGAGCGGCCGGATGTTGGTGGCCAGCGAGACGCTCATGGCGATGCAGAGCACCCCGACCGTGCCGAACAGCCAGAGCTTGCGATCACGGCGCCACAGCACGATGCCGATGAGCGCCACGGCGATGAGCCCGATGCCCAGGTACGACTCGGGGACGAGGGCCGGACCCTGGTATCCCCCGAACCGGTGGCCCTGCTGGGCTGTCTGCGCCGTCGAGGGGTTCCAGACCAGGGCGGACAGGCTGATCCCGTCGAGCCCCGGGGGTAGTGACGGCCAGACCAGGCCCGACAGGTGGGCCGGACCGTCGAGGGCGAACCACGTGGGAAAGGCCAGGAGGCTGGCTGCCACCACTCCCGCGGCAGCCAAGCCTCGACAGGCGGGAGGGCACCGCCGCCGGAGCTCCGCCCGCCGGCACACGGCCGCCCAGCCGGCCACCATGCCGATGCCGATGACGGCGGCGATGGCCATGATGGCCAGCACCTCGGTGCTGATGAAGAACTGGACGACACACAGGAGCCCGAGCGTCACCCCGACCGGGACCACCCTCCGGCGCTGGACCATCAGCAGCTCGTCGAGACACACGACCACCAGGGGCGGGACGACCAGCAGCGCCATGTTCAGCCAGGTGGCGGTGAGGGCGGTCAGGGCCAGGGGCGAGAACCCGTAGAGCAGCCCGCCCACGAACGCGGCCGGCGCCCATGCCACCCACCGCCGGAGGAGTGCGAACATGGCGAGGGCGGACAGGGCCGGACTGAGGGTGAGGGCGACGTTGAGAGCGGCGACCGGACCGAACAGCCAGGTGACCGGGGCCAGGCCCACGCCGACCAGCACCTCGCCGGTGTTCGACAGCAGGTTGATGCCGGTGGGATGGAAGATGGCAGCCGAGTACCACGGGTCCAGCCCGTGAGCCATGGCGTAGGCCGGCCACTCGAGGAACCAGGTGAACAGGGAGGCGTCGCCGCACCCGCAGATGGTGGTGGAGGTCGGGTGCGTCGACCAGGTTCCCCACCAGAGGAAGACGGCCAGCGCCAGGTAGGCCGCGCCGGCCATCAACCACGGTCGGACCCGGTGAGAGCGCCCCGGGACCGCACCCGGGTCCGGCCCGACCTCGGCGGCCACGGTGACCGCTCCGGAGGCGGAGGGTCGTCCGGTGACCACCGCCGGGAGCATCGGTGTGACGCTCACGACGGAGCGGGCCGCCCGAGGACACAGTCGGAGACGGCGGCGGGGTCCCGGGGCTGCCCGCCGGCGCCGGTCACGCAGGTCTCGAACTCGGTCGAGCTCACCCGCGCCGGCGGACCGGCCTCCCGGACGTTCGTCCAGACCCAGGCGTCAGCCTGGTGGACCGGCCGCTGGCCGGTGGCGGCGGTGATCAGCCCCACCGCCGCCGGCACGTCGCGCACCTTGTCGTACTCGGGGAGGCCTGCCTGGTCGGGGATGACCACCATGGTGACCCCCCAGCCGTCGATCGACTGACGGACCTCGGCGACCGCCGACGGCGTGGTGTCCTCGGGCGGCAGCTGCAGCAGCGAGCTGACGGCGATGATCATCTGCCCCTTCTCCTCCTTGCCGTCCCGGTACCACAACGACTCCGGGCCGCCCCCTCCCACCATCGACCAGCGCATCCGGTCGACCGCCTGCCAGGTCATGACGCTCTGGACGGTGGTGAAGGGGACCGGATAGGCCAGCACCACCTGGCCGGGCGGGAGGGAGGACCCCACCTTGGCGTACCAGGTGGGAAGCACCACCGGCTGCACGGTCATGGGGGTGGAGCCGGCCAGGTAGGTGGCCACCGGCACCAGGCCGACCAGGGCGACCGCCACCCCGGCGGCCGCGCCCACCAGGCGCCTCCGCCGGCCCGGGGGTGCGGGCGGCCCGCCGGTGGCATTCCCGCCGGCCGGCCCGGTCATCGATGTCCGCCACCCCATGGCTGCTGTGCGGCTGTGGTCAATCACGATCCCGAACATCACCGCGGCGGCCAGGTAGGTCATCGACACGAACCGGCCGGGGATGATGTTCTGGACCAGCGGGATCCTCACCAGCCAGCGCCACGGCACCCAGACGTGGTTCTCCAGGCCGAGCGAGAGCACCACCGAGACCAGCCCGACCACCCCGAACAGCCAGAGCCGGCGGTCACGGCGCCAGATGATGGTTCCCGCCGCCAGCACCACCAACAGGCCGATGCCCAGGTACTGGCCGGACAAGGTGGGCCCCTGGTAGCCGCCGACCTGGTGGGTCAGGGTGGTGAAGCTGGGTGAGGCGGCGGTCGGGAGCACGAACTGCCGCAAGGTGACGCCACCGAAGCCGAGGTAGAGCGATCCCCAAACCGGACCGGAGAGGTGGGCCGGCCCGGCCAGGGCGAACCAGGCCGGATAGGCGAGCAGTACCACCGCCACCGCTCCGCCGGTGGCCAGCCCGACCGCGGCGTGGCGGGCCCGGCGCGCCAGTTCGGCGGGGTGCCGGACGGCGGCGTAGAGAAGCAACAGGCCCACCCCGATGACGGCGGTCACGGCCATGATCACCAGCACCTCGGTGCCGAGGAAGAACTGGACGACCACCAGCAGCCCGAGGACCACGCCCACCGGTGCCGGCCGTCGCCGCTGGCGGACCAGGAGCTCGTCGAGGCAGGCCACCACCAGCGGCGGCACCACCAGCACGCCGATCATGAGGTGGGCATCGGTGAGGCTCACCAGGATGAGGGGCGAGAACCCGTAGAGGAGCCCGCCCACGAACGCCGCCGGTGCCCACCACACCCACCGCCGGAGCAGCACGAACATGGCCAGGGCCGACAGTGCTGGACCGAGGGTGAGGGCCACGTTGAGGGTGGCCACCGGCCCGAACAGCCAGGTGACCGGGGCCAGCACCACCCCGATCCCGAGCTCGCTGGTGTTGGACAGCAGGTCGATACCGGTGGGGTGGAACAGCGCTGCCGAGTAGAGGGGGTTCAGTCCGTGGGCGATGGCGTAGGCCGGCCACTCGAGGAACCAGGTGAACAGGGAGGTGTCGCCGCACCCGCAGGTGGTGGTGGAGGTGGGGTGGCCGGTCCACACGTGCCACCAGACGACCACCGACAGCACGAGGTAGGTGCCGCCGGCGATCAGCAACGCCCGGAGCCGGTGGCCGGTCCCCGTCCCGGCGGCCTCAGTGCCCCCGGGCTCCTCGGTCGGGCCCCGGTTCGGGGTGAGTGCCACCGGCTGGACCGTCGTCCCGGTGACGGTCATGCGGCTCCCGCCTGGGCCGCGGCCAGCACGCAGTCGGGCACCCTCAGGGGAAGAGGGGCAGGGGGCGCGGTGGTCACGGCCGGGGCACACGCCGACAGCGTGTCGGGCGAGATCGGGAGGGGTTCGGTGCCCGGGGGCCCCGTCCACACCCACACCCCCTGCCGGAAGCTCGGCGCCCGGCCGTAGACGGCGGTGAAGAAGCCGGCCGAGTAGGCCGGTCGGGTGCCCTGCTGGGTGACCACGGTGACGTCCACGTGCCAGCGGACGAGGGCGCCCCGCACGGCGGCCGCGTCGGCGGCGGAGGCGGGGAGCGCGGTGGTGCCGATGGACAGGGGATCGGCCGACAGCCGGTCGAGCATGGCGACCGCCCCGGACGGTGGCGACACGAAGGCGGAGCGACCGTCGGGGTCGGGGACCACCGCGAAGCCCCCCGCCAGGGCGAAGTGGAGCCCGGTCTGGGCCTGCCATCCCATGGCCCGTTGACCGGCGAACGGAACCACCAGGACGACGGTGCCGGCGGGCAGCTGGGGGGTGTCGACGGTGAACCAGGCGGGGACGGGTGACGGCACCACCGCGAACGGGACGGAGCTGGCCAACGCCACCGGTGCCAGCACCACCGTCCCGACGACGGCCATCAGGGCACCGGCGACCACCCCCGGCCGCCGGTACCGGCCCGTACCGCCGCTCGGTCGCCGACGGGTCAGGGCGGCGGTGATGATCGTGCGCCACCGGTCGAGCGAGATGGCCAGCAGCATGGCGCCACCGAAGGTCACCATCACGCCGAAGCGGATGGGCAGGATGTCGGCGATCAGGGGAAGGTGGGAGACGAGGCGCCACGGCAGCCACCAGGGGTGGGCCTGGGCGGCGGCGGGCGCACCTTCGGTGCCGAGGGTGGTCCCGAACGAGAACAGCCAGGCCGCCACCGTGCCCACCACCAAGGTCCAGGCCAGGCGCCACCGGTACCAGGTGATGGCCGACACCCCCACGAACCCGATCAGGAGCCAGCCGAAGAAGACCAGGCTGGGCAGGTGGAGCGGCCCGGCATTGGGGCCGATCCCCCCGAAGTACCCCCCGACCTGGTCGTAGATGGAGCCGGCATGCACCCGGATCCCGGCGTCGACGATGGCCGACGGGGTGGTGCCCAGCTGCGGGGAGTCGGACCAGGGGAAGCCCACGATGTGGCGCGGCCCCCGTAGGAGGAACCACACGGGGTAGGCCAGGACCACCGCCACGATCCCGGCGGCCACCGCGGCGGCAGTGAGGAAGCGGTCCCGCTGGGCCCACGCCGCCCGGGGAGCCATGCCGGCGGCGGCCACCAGGGCGATGGCGATGACCAGCGAGCCAATGGCCAGCAGCTCGGTGCTGGTGAAGAACTCGGCCACCACCAGTACCGCCAGCAGCGCCCCCGTGCGCGCCGGGGGGCGACGGTGGGTCACGAACAGGTCGTGGAGGAGGATGAACGCCAAGGGCGGAAAGAACAGCAGAGTGAAGTTGAGGTGGCCGAACGGGTCGTTCTGGAGCACGAACGGCGAGAACCCGAACAGGAGCCCCCCGAGGATCTGGGCGGGGACCAGGGTGGTCACCCGCCGTGCGGCCAGGAAGAAGCACCATGCGGAGATGGCCGGCGCCACGGTGGCCGCCAGGTTGAACGAGGCGACCGGCCCGAACAGCCAGGTGACCGGGGCCAGCACGGTGGCGGGCAGCATCCACGAGGTGTTGACCATCATATTGGCGCCGCCTTGGCCCGCATAGATGGCGTTGGTGAGGAACGGCGAGTGCCCGTGGACGAGGGCCCACGGTGTCCACGTGAGGAACCAGAGCTCCTGGCTCGGATCGCCGCACTGGCAGGTGATGGTGGAGCCCGGACTTCCGGTGATCCACACCCGCCACCAGAGGAGCACCCCGAGGAGGAGGAACCCACCGAACACGGCCAGGTGGAGGAGGAGCGTGCGTTGGGTGCTGCCCGCCCCCTCCGACGCGCCGCCCGGCGGTTCCCGGTGGTCGTCGACCGCCAGGGCAGGCGCCACCGCCTCGTCGACCCCGGCCGTCATCCGGCCGTCCCCGGTTCGGCCAGCACGCAGCTGGCCACCGACTGGCGGGACGCGGCGGCGGCCACGGCTCCGGTGGTGCAGGTGGTGAACCGGGCGCCGGTCAGCGGCACCGGGGCGCCGGTGGTCACCACCGACGACCAGACCCAGGCCGAGCGGTCGTAGCGGGGGGCGGCTCCGAGGGCGGCGGTGAACAGGCCGACGGCCAAGGCGGTGGAGCGACCCTGGTCGTAGGCGGGCAGTCCGGGCTGGTCGGGGACGACCACCATGGTCACCCCCCAGAGGGTCAGGGCGTGGCGGATGGCGGCCAGGTTGGCGGCGGTGGGCTCGGGCGCCGGCCCCAGGGCGAACGAGGCGTCGAAGAGGACCCGGAACCCGGCCTGGGCGTCGCCGGCCCGGCTGGCCACCCCCCCGGGTCCGCCACCCCCGGCCAGGGCGTACCGCATGGAGGTCACCGCCTGCCACGCCATGGGGGACTGCACGCCGGCGAAGGGGGCCGGATAGGACAGCACCACCTGACCCGGGGGCAGGGTGGCCCCCACCTGCCGGTACCACTCGGGAAGCACGACCGACTGGGCGGTCAGCGGCAGGTTCGGCCACAGGGCCACCAGGCTCGGGACGACCGCCACCACCGCCAGCCCGACCGCCATCACCGCCGCCCGGGGCCAGGCCACCGGTGGGCGGAGGGCGGCACCCCAGGTGTGCACCCGGTCGACCGCTACTGCCGCCATGATCGCCAGGCAGACGGTGAGCACCAGGGTGAATCGGATCTCGACGATGTCGCCCACCCACGGCAGCCTGTCGACCGCCTGCCAGGGCACCCAGTAGCCGTGCCCGGGGCCCAGTGACAGCACGCCGGCGACCAGTCCGAGGGACCCGAACAGCCAGAGACGCCGATCGTGGCGCCAGATGAGCAGGCCGACCAGGGACAGCACCACCGTCCCGGGGCCCAGGTAGCCGAGCCCTGGGAGGGCGGGCCCCTGGTACCCGCCGAACCGCTGCATCTCGCCCACCAGCTGCGCCGAGCCGCTGCCGCTCCAGAAGCTGGCCACGGTATTGCCGTACTGGTCGATGGCACCGTTCGACCAGATCGGCCCGGTCAGGTGGGCCGGCCCCCGCAGCAGGAACCAGGCCGGGTAGGCCAGCGCCACGGCGACGGCGCCGAGGCAGGTGACGGCGCCCCGGGCGGCGTGGCCGGCCCGGGCCCGGATCGCACCGGGCTCGCGCACGGCGGCATAGCCCGCCACCACCGCCACCGCCACCAGGGCCATCAGCGCGGTGATCACCAGGACCTCGGTGGACACGAAGAACTGGACCACCAGCAGGGCGGCCAGGGCCACTCCCGTCCGGTAGGGGGAGCGGCCCTGGCGGACCAGGAGCTCGTCCAGGGCCAGCACCACCAACGGCGGGATGGCCAGGAAGGCGATGTTGATCTGGTTGTAGGCCAGCTCGGTGACCATGAACGGCGAGAACCCGTAGACCAGACCGCCGAAGACGGCGGCCGGGGACCAGCGGACCCACCGGCGGAGGAGAAGCAGCATGGCGAGCGCCGACAGGGCCGGTGCCAGGGTCAGGGCCACGTTCATGGCGGCCACCGGGCCGAACAGCCAGGTGACCGGGGCCAGCACCACTGACAGGGCCAGCACGCTGGTGTCGTTGAGCAGGTTGATGCCGGTGGGATGGAACAGCCACTGGGAGTACAGCACGCTGTGGCCGTGGGTGAGGGCGAACGGCGGCCAGGCGAAGAACCAGAGGAACCGGGCGGCGTCCCCGCACCCGCAGGTGGTGGTGGACGTCGGGTGGTGACCCCAGATCCCCCACCACAGGCCGACGGAGACCACCAGGTACAGGGCGGCCGATCCGGCCACCACCCGGGGGCCGGCGTGCCGCTGGTCACCGTCGTCGGGCGCGTCGGTGGGAACGGCCGGATCGGTGGGTCGGGCGGCCAGTGTCTCGGTCATGTCAGGCCGCCCCTCGGCGGCCGTCGCAGAGCTGGCGCCGCGCCACGGTCGGGTCGGCGCTGAACGACATGGCGGTGTACCGGAACGAGTCGACGATGTCGGACGCCGCCCGGGACACGGTGAGGGGGGCGGTGATGGCGGCCAGGTACGAGGACAGGGGGGCGCACCCGAGGGCCTGGGAGGCGGCCGTCACCGCCACCGGCGACGGGCCGTTGGGGACGGTCGTCTCCCCGGCCACGCCGAAACGGCCTGCCATCCACGACGGGCCGATCTCCTTCTCGTGGCCCGGGCGGGCGTGGACCAACACCTGGGTGTGGCTGCCGATCGGGTTGGCCAACGAAAAGGTGTCGAACACGTAGACCTTGGGCCCGACCAGATAGCCGATCACGCCGATGGCCGGGACGTTGACCGCCAGGGTGAACGGCAGGGGCGAGTGGGCCGGCACCGTGGCCTTCGGGTCGATGGGCGCGTAGGGGTTGGTGATGATGAGCATTCGCTGTTGACCGGCTGGCACCTCCTGGGCCATCTGGTGGAGGAGCGCCCCGCCCTCGCCCGACAGGGCGCGGCGGTAGTCGGTGGCGGTCACCGGGTGGGCGTTCCCGGTGGCCGTGATCCAACTGTTTCGCTCGTTGGAGATGAAGACGGTCTGGGGGTTGAGGCTGGTGGGCTTGGGTGGGACGTAGCGCAGCCACCCGGCGCAGACCACCGCCCACACCACGATGCCGGCCACCGGCACGGCCACCACCGTGCGCAGCTGGGTGAGGGTCACGAAGATCGGGAGGCAGATGGCGAAGAAGGCCGGCAGCAGCAGGCGGGCGTGCATGTAGTCACCCCCTACGTAGACCACGTAGGCCAGGTCGACCAGGCCGGCCGCCACCGGGGTGGCCAGCAGCAGCACGCCCATCCGGTCACCGCTTCCCCACCACCTGGCGACCCGACCGCCGAGCACGGGCACGGCCAGCAGCAGCGGCAGCCACAGGGTGTACGGAGCCACGAAGTTCCACAGGTAGGTGAACCCCTGGGTGGGCCACGCCGACCCTGCCGTCTTGGCCAGGCCGGTATTGGCCACCAGAAGGGCGTAGTAGGCCATACGGAACACCTGGTAGGCGATCGGAAGGGCCGCCGCCCCGACGATGGGCACCCCGAACCGGCGCCAACCGGCGCCGTTCCCCGACCATCCGGGAGCGGCCACCACGACCAGCAGGCCAGCCAGGAACACCGCCGAGACCAGGGCCAGCTCGGGACGGATGAGGGTGCCGAGCCCCACCAGCACCGCCGGCCCCAACGCCCCGGACCGCCGGTCCTCCACCCTGACCAGGGCCAGCAGGCACAGCCCCAGCCACAGGAAGACCATCGACATCTCGAGGCCGGAGGTGGCGAACTCCCAGACACCCGCCACCACCGACACGATGACCAGGCCGAGCGGGAAGACCGACGAGTCCCCTCGCCTCCGCCCCAGGCGCTGCACGGCTAGGCCGCCGGTGAGGAAGCCGAACCCGGTGCAGACCAGGCCGAGCACGACCGAGAGCCACTCGATGGCCGCGAACGGCAGGGCGACGTGCAGCGCCGTCAGCGAGAAGAGCCACAGAGGATCGGAGTCCACCTCCACCCGCTCCCCGACGTTGAAGACGAGCCCGTGCCCGGCCAGCAGGTTGTCGATGATCCGGAAGTTGATGAAGGCGTCCTCGTCCACCCACCGGTACAGCCAGGCGCCGACCAGGACGATGACCACCGGCACCACCAGCGGCCACCACGGGGGCAGGCGGGGCCCACCCCGGCCGGGTGCCGGTGGGGCGGCCTCCCCCTGGCCGACCGGGATCGGGGCACCGGTGAGGTCGGCCTCCGGCCCGGACCGTCCGGGCAGGGAGGCAGTGGTCGGGCTCATTCGGCCGCCGGAGGGGGGGACGCCTCAAGCGCCCGGCGCCGCCAACGCGTCATGGGTCGCTCCATCAGGTACCAGCTGGCGGCGGCCAGGGCGAAGATGATGGCCAGGCGGACCAGCTCCGACGGCCAGTACGACCACGGGAGGTCGGTTTTGGAGAAGACCCCGGTGGCCACGTAGACGGGCCAGTGGATGATGTAGATGGTGTACGACATGTTGCCCACCAGGACGAGGAGGGGAAGCCCCATGGCCCGGGTGCCGAGGCCCTCGGGCCTCACCACGAAGTAGGCGATGATCACCGCCGAGGTGATCTCGGTGATCGGGAGCCACCACAGCGGCAGCGACCGGGCCCCTAGCCCCACGTAGAACAGCACCCAGATCATCACGCCGGTGGAGACCAGGGCGGCGGCCGCCAGGACCCGCGTGGCCCACGGCCTCCACTCCTGGAGGTGTCCGCCGGTGGCGACGAGGCCGAGCAGGCAGCCGAGGAAGAGGGCGTCGGCCCGGGTGTCGAAGGCGTAGTACACGCGGCCCGACACGTAGGCGTTCCAGTGGTGGGCGCCCTCCACGATCCGTACCCGGTTGACCACGGAGACCACGATGCCGGTGGTGGCCAGGGCGTAGGCCAGCTTGCGGTTCCCGAACCGGAGGGCCACGAAGAACAGGACCGCCCAGACCAGGTAGAACTGCTCCTCCACGGCCAGCGACCAGCACTGGGACATGAACCCGAGGAACGGCTCGTGGCCGAAGGCCGAGCGGTAGTCGGACACGTAGAACAGGGCGGCGGCGGAGTCCCCCCAGATCCGGTTGGCGGCGTTGGACACCGGCACCACGGCGGCGTAGACGGCGAGCAGGGCGATGGCCAGCACCAGGGGGGGGAGCAGGCGGACGGCTCGCCGCCCGTAGAACTTCGACAGGCTGATGGTGCCGGTGCGCTGGTGCTCGATGGCCAGCATCGAGGTGATCAGGAACCCGCTCAACACGAAGAAGACCCCGAGGGCCTCCCACGACCCGGGCAGGGTCCGGAAGTTGGAGTGGAAGATCAGTACCAGACTGACGCCCACCGCCCGGATGCCGGTCAGGGCCGGGCGGTTGCCGAGCCGGAACGGGGCCCTGGCCGGCGGCCCGGCGTCGGTCTGGGCCGGAGCCGTGCTCGCCACCGGCGGGAGGACCAGGGATGGCGAACTGGGGGACTCGCTCACGTCGGCCATCCGGACCATTGTGTCCCACCGCGCCGGGACCGGGCGGGCCCCCCCCAATTCCCGGGCCCCACCCGACTTGACCAGGGCACAAGGTGTCCCCGGGAGTAGCATCGGGCCGCCTGATGCGGTGGTCGGCTCCATCGGACGTCGGGCACCGACCACCCATGCCCGACTGCCGAGGAGACCTTCCGTGAGCCCGGTGGACCTGGAGGCAGCCGAGGCGGTCACCACCGGGCACCGACGACGGGGGCGGTCCCTGGCGGTCGCCGGCGGTGTGTACCTCCTCCTGTCGTCGCTCCTCTGGTGGCACGTCGGGTCCCGTCCGGGCTCCGTCACCACCTGCGGATGCGGTGACGCGTCGTTGACCCTGTGGGTGGTCGAATGGCCGGCCTACGCCATCGCCCACGGGCTCAACCCCTTCTTCTCCTCCAAGCTGTTCGTTCCCCAGGGCATCAACATGGCGCCGAACTCCCTGGCCCTCGGGGTCGGGTTCGCCCCGGTCACCTGGCTGTTCGGCCCGGTCGCCTCGCTGAACGTCATCGACGTGCTCTCCCCGCCGCTGTCGGCACTCTCCATGTTCTGGCTGCTGCAGCGTTGGGTACGCCGGCCGCCGGCCGCCTTCGTGGGCGGCCTCTTCTTCGGCTTCTCCCCGTTCGTGCTGGTCAGCCTGGCACTGGGTCATCCCAACTTCGGCCTGCTGGCCCCGCTGCCGCTGATGGTGGCCTGCCTCGAGGACCTGGTGGTCCGGCACCGGCACCGGGCGGTCCGGGTGGGGGCGGCGCTCGGGTTGCTGATGGTCGTCGAGTTCTTCGTGAGCGTGGAGGTGCTGCTGCTGTTCGCCCTGTTCGCGACGTTCGCCGCTGTGCTGGGTGTGGTGCTGTCGGGCGGACACGACCTGGGGATGCACCTGCGGTCGGCGCGGCGCGGCCTCCCCGGCCTGGCCGTGGCGGCCGGGGTCGTCGCCGCCCTGCTGGCCTACCCGCTGTGGTTCTTCTTCGCCGGCCCTGCCCACCTGGTCGGTCGGGCATGGCCCAATTCGCCGGCCGGCACCGTCGGGAGCACCCCCGCCGACTTCGTCAACGGGTACCTTCCCCCGTCGCTGGTGGGGATCATGCGCCTCTTCGGCGGGTACCAGGGCCCGGCCCTCCCCATGCTGTCGTTCGTGGGGATCGGCGTGGCGGTGGTGGCGGTGGCCGGCTTGGTGCTGTGGCGCCACGACCGGCGGCTCTGGTTCTTCGGAGTGCTCGGTGTGGCGGCGGCGGTGCTGTCCCTGGGCGTCGGGAACGGGTACTGGGCTCCCTGGCGGCTCTTCGTCCACCTCCCGGTACTGGACAACGTGGTCCCGGTCAATGTGTCGGTGATCACCGATCTCTGCGTGGCGGTGCTGCTGGGTCTGATCGCCGATCACGCGTGGCTCGCCCTTCGGAGCCGCCGGGGGAACCGGCAGGCCTGGTGGGGCGGAGCGGTGGTGGGGGCGGTGGCCCTGGTGCCGGTGGTGGTGGCCCTGTGGCCCAATCTCCCCATGACCGTTCGGGCGGTGGTGGTGCCCGAGTGGTTCACCAGCCGGGCACCGCGGCTCCCGACCGGCTCGGTGGTGCTGCCCTACCCGGCCGCGCTGGGCGGTATCCAGTCGTCGATGAGCTGGCAGGCCGTGGAGCGGATGCCGTTCGCCATGGTCGGCGGCGGGGGACCGGGGGTGGCTCCGTCGCGGGCCGGGCCGGAGCGGCCGGGCTTCGAACTGCTGGCCGACGCCTCGCTCCCCTTGAGCCCGGAGCCCCAGCCCACCAGCGCCAACCTGGCGGCCATCCGTCGGGCCATGGCCGGATGGGGCGTCACCACGGTGGTGGTCCCGGACCAGCCCGAGCTGCCCACCTACGAGCGGGGCCGGAGCGTGGCCTATGCGGTCGGCCTGTTCACCGCAGCCCTGGGCCGCCACCCCGTCTACCAGGACCGCGCCTGGGTGTGGGACGGCGTCCGGCAAGCCGGGTCGTCGATCGTCCTCTCGTCGGCGGCGTTCCAGGCCTGCGTCGGCAACGGTGCACTGGGTGCCTCGCCCGCTGCCGCCGCCTCCTGTGTGGCGGGCGCCGGGTGACCGACACCGACCCGGAACCGGGAGACGACATCCTGCCCCGCCAGTGGTACCGCTACCCGGTGGCCGGCGCCCTCTACCTGGTGGCCTCGGTGGCCTTGTGGTGGCACGTGTGGAGCGCGGCCGGTGGCCCGTCGTCGGTGATGACGTGCGCCTGCACCGACGCCGGCCGGGGCGTCTGGTACCTCGAGTGGTCGGCCTACGCCCTGTCCCACGGTCACGACCTGCTGTACTCGAACTGGCTCTTCCACCCCGCCGGGTTCGACCTGCTGACCGACACCAGCATCCAGGCGATCGGCGTGGTCATGGCCCCGGTGACCCTCCTGTTCGGCCCGGTGGCCAGCTTCAACACGGCAGCCACCCTGGTGCCGGTGGTCACCGCCCTCTCCATGTTCTGGCTGCTGCAGCGATGGGTGCGGTGGACGCCGGCCGCCTTCGTGGGCGGCCTCTTCTACGGCTTCTCCACCTTCGTGGTGGTGCAGCTGGCCTTCGGGTGGCTCAACCTGGCCCTGCTGGCCCTGGTGCCCCCCATGGTCGCCTGCCTCGACGAGCTCCTGGTCCGCCAACTCCGGTCCTCGGTGAAGGTGGGGCTCGTCCTCGGCGTGCTGGTGGTGGTGGAGTTCTTCGTCAGCAGCGAGATGGTCGTGATCCTGGGGGTGTCCGGGCTCGTCACCGTCGTGCTGCTGGTGGGTCACGCCGGGCGGCGCGATCCCGACGACCTCCGCCGCCGGGCCCGGCACGCCGCTCCCGGGGTGGCCGTCGCCGCCGGGATGACCACCGTGCTGCTGGCCTACCCGGTCTGGCTGTTCGTGGCCGGCCCCGCCCACCTGTCCGGCACCCTGTGGTCGACCAGCGTCCCCGGTGACCTTGGCAATACCGTCGGCAACTTCTGGAGCCATCTCGGTGCGTGGGGCCCGGTGTCCTCCCGGTTCCTGGCCGCCGAGGCGTCCGTGCTCGGCGGGTACCGGGGCCCGCCGGTCCCGTCCCCCTCCTATCTGGGGCTGGGCATGGTGGCGGTGCTGGCGGCGGGCATGGCGTGGTGGCGCCGCGACCGCCGCCTCTGGCTGTTCGGTGCCCTGGGAGCGGCCACCGCGCTGTTGAGCCTGCGGGTCGGCGGTGGCCACTGGGGCCCATGGGGGATCGTCGACCACCTGCCGTTCCTCCGGGACGTGGTCCAGTCGCGCTTCTCGGCGGTCACCGACCTCTGTGCGGCGGTGATGCTGGCGGTGGTCGTGGACCGGACCCGGGCCGAGGCGGCCCGGCGGTGGCGGTTCCGGCGGCCACCGGGGTCCCCCCGCCGTCTCCGGTCCGCCGTCCCCGGGCTGGTGGCACCGGTGGTGGCGGCCGTGGCCCTCGTCCCCACCGGTGCCGTGCTCGCCCCCAACCTGCCGCTCACGGTCCAGCGGGTCGACATGCCCCGATGGTTCACGGCGGTGGCTCCCTCGCTCCCCCCGTCCCGGGTGCTGCTGACCTACCCGTTCGCCACCGCCGACTCCCAGGCCGCCATCCCGTGGCAGGCGATGGCCGGCATGCGCTTCAAGATGGCCGGCGGCGGAGGGCCGACCGGCACGGTGGCTCGGGCTGGGGCGGACTCGGCCGGGTTCGCGGTGCTCCACGACGCCTCGGTGGTGGTGGCAGCGGCCCCGGCCATCTCGTCGTCGAACCTGGCGGCCGTGAGGAAGGCGATGCGCGACTGGCAGGTGACCACGGTGGTGGTCCCCGACGACACCGGGCTGGACCGCTACGAACAGGCCCGGGGCACCGCCTACGGGGTGGCCTTCCTCACCGCGGTGATGGGCACGGCGCCCACCCGGCAGACGGGGGCCTGGGTTTGGAGTGTGGCCACCACCGCGGCACCGCCGCTCGCCCTCCCGACCGCCGCCTTCGACGCCTGTGTGGCGCTCGGACCGGCCCCCGGAGGAGCGTCCGGAGGAGCGTCCGGAGCTCAGGTTGCCGCCTGCGTGCTCCATGCCGGGCCATAGCGGCCCGCCCCGGTCAAGAGCCGGAGGAGGCCCGTGGGGTACCATCCACCCGATGTCACCGCTGCCTCGGCGAGCCGGCGTCGTCACGATAGGGACCGGACCGACGCACCAGTCGGCCAGGTAGTCCGAGCCGTGGACGACGGGAGCCAAACGCTTCCCCCGGCCGGCGCGATCACCGTCCCCGGTGCCGCCGTGGTCGAGGCCCCGATTTCGGCCACGACCGTAGCCACCACGACGGTCGCGGCGACGGCCGCGGCGGCGGCCACGGCCACGGCCACCGGCGTCCAGGCCACCGGGACGCCCTTCCGGCTCGGGAACCGGCCCCCGCTGACCGGGATCCGCGCCCTGTTGATGATCCCGGTGGTCGTCTACCACTCGAACTTCAAGACGCTGCCCGGCGCCTGGGTGCCGCTCCAGGTCTTCTTCGTCCTCAGCGGCTTCCTGATCACCGCCATGTTGGACTCGGAGGGTCGGAGGAACGGCCGGATCAGCCTCAAGGGCTTCTACTCCCGCCGAGTCGTCCGTCTGGTGCCACCGCTACTGGTGACCGTGGCGCTGATGGCTGTCTACGCGTCCTTCGTCCACGTGGCCGACGCCTCCCAGCGGATCTGGGGAGACAGCGCCGCCGCTCTCTTCTACTCCGACTATCGCCAGGCGCTGGGCCATGCGCCGTTCTTCGGGTTCCTGGCCCAGACGTGGTCGCTGTCGGTGGAGGAGAACTTCTACGTCATCTGGTCGGTGTTGATCGTGGCCGCCTTTATCGCCCATCGCCGGCGCCTGGCCTACGTCTTCTCCCTCGCCGGCATCGCCTTCAGCGTGGCCGACCGACTGTGGCTGGTCTACGGCGCCCCCCACTACGACCACGCGGTCTTCACCCGCGTGTACTACGCCTTCGACAGTCGAGCCGACGCCATGTTCCTCGGCTGCCTGCTGGGGCTGCTGGCCAACGACGGGTGCTTCAGCCACTGGCGGCCGTGGGCGACCCGCCTGCTGTCGGTGGCCGCCGTCGGCTCCAGTGCCTTTCTGATCTGGATCCTCCTGACCGCTCCGCTGTGGCAGGAACAGCTGCTCGTCTGGTGGCTGCCGCTCAGCACCATCGCCTCGGCGATCATCCTGGTCTACTTCGTGATCCGCCCCCGGGGGTGGGGATCCCGATTCGTCGGGATCGCCCCCCTGGTGTTCCTGGGCGAGCTGTCGTACACGGTGTACCTGGTCCACTTCCCGGTGTTCCTGGCCATCCAGCCCAACGGCACCGGCTGGGGGTTCTGGCCGACCGAGCTGCTCCGGCTGGCCATCATCGCCACCATCGCCGTGGCCAGCTGGTTCCTCATCGAAAAGCCACTGATGCGGTGGCGGCAACGGTCTGCCGCCCGGTAGCCGACGTCGGGTCGCCCGCGACGTCGGTGGGTGGCAGCCCCGGAGCTACCATTGGCCGGTGGTAGATCCTGTGGACACGGGTCCCACAGCCCAGCCGACAGGGGCGGACCACCAGGCGGCGACGGCCCACCAGGAAGACGGGGGGCCCGAGCCGTCTATCGGCCGGATCCCCGCACTGGACGGGGTCCGGGCGATCGGGATCGTCCTGGTCCTCTTCTTCCACGGTGGCTTCGGGTGGGCTGGCGGGGGCTTCTTCGGCGTCGACGTCTTCTTCGTGCTGTCCGGATTCCTCATCACCGGCCTGCTGGTCTCCGAGTTCCGCCAGAATGCCCACATCGGCCTGAAGCGGTTCTGGGGCCACCGCGTCCGCCGGCTGGTCCCCGCCCTGCTGGCCATGATGGCCGGCGTGGCCGTCTACGCCGTCTTCTTCGCCCCGCCGGACACCCTGGGCCAGCTGCGAGGCGATGCCGTGGCCACCCTGCTCTACGGGAACAACTGGCACCAGATCGCCTCGGGCCAGGGCTACTTCGCCGCCCTCGACACTCCCCGCCCGCTCCTGCACACCTGGTCGCTCTCGATCGAGGAGCAGTTCTACCTGGTGTGGCCCCTGGTGGTGCTGGCCGTCCTGCACGTCACCCGCTCCCTGCGAGTGCTGCTCACTATCACGGTGATCGGGGCGGTGGCCAGCGCGGTGGAGATGGCCTACCTCTACGGCGACGGCTCCGGCCAGAGCCGGGTCTACTACGGCACTGACACCCGGGCCCAGGCGCTGCTGATCGGGGCGGCACTCGCCGTCCTCCTCGCCCCGCCCCTCGCCCGGAGGTCACGGGGTGGCCGGGAGCTCCCCTCCACCTCGCTGGTACGGTCCTTCCGGTTCGGTGCTGTCGCCCGGGGGTCCCTGGTTGCCGTGGGCGGAGCCGGGCTGGCGGTGGTGGTCTGGATGTCGGTCACCGACAACGCCACCACCTCGTGGATCTACCGCGGCGGCTTCGCCCTGCTGGCCCTGGCCACCGCGGCGGTGATCGCCTGCGTGGCCCTGGTGCCGGCCAGCCCCTGGGCCCGGGCCCTCTCCGTCCGCCCGGTGCGCTCTATCGGCGCCATCTCCTACGGGCTCTACCTGTGGCACTGGCCCATCTTCGTGTTCCTGGACAACGCCCGGACCGGTCTGGTGGGCTGGCCCCTGTTCGGGCTGCGGGTCGGGGTGTCGGTGGCGGTGGCCGCCGCCTCCCTCCGCTTCCTGGAGATGCCGATCCGTCGGGGGGCGTTGCGAGGGTGGAGGGGCTGGGCGGCCACCCCGCTGGCGGTGGGAGGGACGGCGGTCATCCTGGTGGCCTCGACAGCCGGCGCCGCCCCGGCGTTGACGGCCCAGAGCGCCAGCAGCACCGTGAGCTCGAGCCCGGCCGGCCAGGTGGGGGACCCGGGCACCAGCGCCAACACGCCGGTGGTGCCGGCCGGGACCGGCGGCCCGATCCGGGCGCTGCTGGTGGGGGACTCCGAGGCGAGCTTCCTCGGCTTCGGGCTGGGACCGGACTCCGGCGCCCACGACGTCGACTATGCCGGGGACGGGGTGTTCGGATGCGGGCTGGTCCAGGGCACCACCCTGTTCCACGGCACGGTCGTCCCCCAGGCCGAGGGCGAGCGGGGCGGGCAGGTGCCTGTCCCGTGCTCCACCCAGCTCGCCCGGTGGCAGGCGGACCTGGACGCCTTCCACCCGGACGTCGTGCTGCTGTCCGACGGTGAGTACGAGGTGCGCGACCAGCTGGTGGACGGGAAGTGGACCCACCTCGGCGAGCCCGGGTTCGACACCGCCGAGCTGCGCGCCCTCCAAGGTGCCGTCAGCACGCTCCGCTCGACGGGGGCCACGGTGGTGCTGCTGACCGCTGTCTACTACCGACAGCCCGAGCAGGCCGACGGTGAGCCGTGGCCGGAGGACGACCCCCGGCGCGTCGACGAGTACAACGCCTTGCTCCGAAAGGTGGCGACGGCCGACGGCCCCGGGGTGGTGGTGGAGGACCTGAACGCCCATCTCGACCCCGGGGGCCACTACGACCAGTACATCGGCGGGGTGAACGTGCGCTACGCCGACGGCATCCACGTGGACGCCGCCGGGGCCAAGCTGGTGTCCCCGTGGCTGCTCTCCCAGGTGGAGGCGTTGGGCACCGCCAACCGGGCCGCCTCGGCGCCGGCCACCACCACCACCTCGGCGCCCTCCTAGCCGGACCGTCCGGACGGTCCGCCCGACGGGGTGCAGTGGGTGGCGGGAAGCGGGTCGGGCCGGTCGGAGACGGTGACGGCGATCTCCCCCAGGCGCCCCCGGTAGCCGGTCATGGCCGGCGATGCCGGCGACCACTGGCTGAGCTCCACCTGGCGGTTCTCGTGCCCGGTGGTCTGGTACCCGGGCCCGAACTGGGCCTTCCAGAACGAATTGACCCTGGGGTGGTAGCCGAGCTGGTCGAGCTGGTCGACCAGGCCGATGAACTGTTCGGTGGGGATGAGGTCGGGCTGGCACCGGGCGTCGGTGAACCCGTTGTCACCCACGAAGACGGTGCCGCTCCGGTCGAGGCCGGGCGTCACCAGGGACACCAGGCTGCCGACGGTGGGGTCGGACACCGTGTCCAGCGGCGGCAGGGTGGCCAGCCGGACCGAGAGCGCCCCGGACACCGCCACCGCCACCCCGCACAGGGCCAGGCGGGCGGCCGCCGTCGAGGTCAGCGGCCGGCCGTCGGGCAGCCGGGGCCCCGGCCAACGCACCATGCCGGTCCCGATGCACGCCGCCACCGGGACGGCCACGCCCCACACCAGCAGGTACCCGTAGATGGGCCCCACCACCTGGCTGGCCGCCGCCACCGTGGCGATGCCACCGACCAGGCTGAGGGCGCCGAGGCCGGCGGCGAACCGGGCCCGCTGGCGCACCCCGGCCACCGTCGTCGCCACCCCGGCCAGCACCACTGCCACGGTGGCGGTCACGGCCCCGACGACGTGGGCAGGCGTGCCGCCCAGCCACGAGCTCATGACCTCGGACGGCCCTTCGACCAGGACGCCGTTGACGGCCACCACCGACCGCAGGGCCGACCCCAGCGACTGGGTGGGATGACCGGCGGTGAAGAACCGGTAGATCAGGGTGAGGTTGCCGGGATGGTTGGTCACCTGCTGGACGACCGGCGGCGCCCACATGGCCACGAACACCACCGCCGCCCCCGCCGCCCACCACACCGACCCGGTCGGCCGCCCGGCCGGGGCGGAGCGGCGACGACGGTCGACGACCACGGTGCCCAGCCAGCCGGCCACCGCGGCTGCCAACACCGCCATCACCAGGGGGAGGCTCGAGATATTGGTCTGGATCACGAAGCTCCCCACCAGCACCGCCCCGAGCAGCGACGGCCACGACCGGGCCAGGGCGGCGGCGCACAGCAGGATGAACAGCAGCAGGGGGTAGATGACCACGGTGGGGTTCCACGGGCTGACCAGCGCCCCGAGCGCCCCTTCCGAGTACGTGGTGGCCCCGGGGCCGATGGAGGCCAGCAGGAGCCCGAGCAGCCCTACCCAGGCCGCCGCCCACACCGACCTGACCGGCGAGGTGCGACGGCGCACCACCCACACGCACCCCACCGCGGCCAGGGCGTTGATGGCGGTGGCGCCGATGAACTCGGCCCGGGCGCCGGAGCCGAAGAGCCGGTACGCCACCGACAGCAGGTAGAAGTAGGCGGGACCGGGATGGTTCCAACCGTTGTGGTCGAACACTCCCAGCTGCTGCTTCCAGCGCAGGGCCTCTCGGGTGTGCAGGTCGATGAGGGCGAGGTCGTCGGGGAGGGTCAGGTGCCGGCCCGACGCCAATGCGAACCGGCCCAGGATGATGGCGAAGGGGACGATCACCGCCCCGAAGGCCAGCGCGGTCAGCCGCGCCGGGTGCGCGCCGGTCGTGGCGGGGGCCGACGGTCCGGTCGGCCCCCGGGCCCCCAGGGGGTGCTCCTCCACCTGGTCAGGCGGCGTTGCTGGGGGTCGGCGCCCTGATGCCGGCGGTGCCCGGTCCGTAGGCGGCCCGCCAGGTGCCCTGGGACGGCTGGATGAGGCTGGCCGGCCCGGCGGCGATCACCGAGTACAGGTTCTCCATCGTCCGGAGCAAGGGAGCGGTCACCCCGGGGACGGCACCGGGGACCACGTCGGGCGGGATCAGCGGGCTGTCGGTCAGCGCGCCGACCCAGCTGGCGTTGCCGCTGGCGAACACGCCGCCGCCGTTCGGCACCGTGTACCAGGTGACGTCGGAGAAGTTGTTGCCCCGATTGGGCACGATCGAGTGGGCCACCACGTCGAGGTTGGCCGGGCTGGAAGCGCCGGGGACGTAGCGGTCGAACTCGCCCTGGACGACCTTCGGCAGCTGCTGGCCCTGGGTGAAGCCGGTGCCGGCGAAGAGCCACGAGCCCGGTTCGGTGATCACCATCGGGGCGTCGGCCTCGACGTCCTGGTAGGTGCTCCCGATCAGCTCGCTCTCGGGCTGGAGCACCGGCGACTCGGGCCAGTTGACGGTGACCTGGGTGTCGTCGACTCCGGTCATCGGGTCCTCGGCCGCCGACTTGTAACAGACCTGCTGGCGGTTCTGGCCCAGCGAGGAGGGCTGGAGCCGGATCTGTCGGTAGCAGGCGTTGGCCCCCAGGAACGCCAGGTTCACCCCGTTCGCCACCGCCTGCATCGCCCCGTTGCGCATCGGGAGCGACCAGTACTCGTCATGGCCCAAGCTGAGCATGGCCTTGTGGTTGTTGAGCAGCTGGGGCTGGGCGTGGAAGTCGAGGTCGGTCCAGTAGGTCACGTCCAGGCCCAGCTGCTCGGCCTGGTAGATGACCGGGAGCTCGTTCCCCACGAAGTCGGCCGCCCCCGAGGCCCAGTCGTGGTCGTAGGGACGGTCGAAGGTCACGACCCGGGCGCGGTCCTCGAAGGTGCCGCCGGCCGGATCGTGCGTGAACGACAGTGCCCCGTCGGCGTTGCCGTAGTACAGGCTGTAGCCGCCCCAGCGGTTGTACGCCTGCCAGGTGGTGACGCTCGACATGATGACCACGGCCGCCGAGGAGGTGTCGTCGCGGACGCACAGGGGCACGAACTGCTGCTCGTTGTCCGGCCCGACCAGCTTGAGGAGGTAGGCGCCGGGGGGCCAGGCCTGGTCGACCTCGACGGTGAGCGACGGGCTCCAGTTGCACTCGACGGTGTTGGTAGGCCGGACGATGACGGGCGACGCCTGACGGGCGCCGGACACCTCGTCCGACTGGAACACCAGTCGCCCTCCGATGCCCTGGTAGTGGCCCATCCGGTAGGCCTCCACGTGGAAGTGCGGGGCCTTGGTGCTGACGAAGAGGGTCACCGTGTCGCCGGCCTGGGCGCTCGTCCGGTCGGCGTAGCCCTCGATGTCCCCGGGCTTCTGGGGGGTGGTCACCCACCAGGCGTTGCCCGTCTTGGCGTTCTCCGCCACGATGGCCTGGTTCACCGGAAGGGTCACCCCGTCGGGCAGGGTGGTGTTGGTGACCCGGGCCGGCGTGGTGGTGGTCGGCTCGCCCCGGGCCGCCGTGGCGGGAGGGGACGTCGTCCGGTCCGACCGGCCGGTCTCCGACACGGCCACCGCCGCCGCCGTGGCGGCGGCCACCCCTCCGGCGGCTGCCAGCCCGATGAACCGACGACGGTGGATCAGGGGTGCCCCGTCGGCGGGACCGTCCAGTCGTGCGGGCGTGTCGGCACTTTCGGATGGCTCGTGCTGCACGCTCCCATGTTACCGGCACGGCTGTCAGGCCCTCGTTCCGTGGCAAGTGGCCCGGATCCCCCTGCCTGCCTACGCTCGTGACCGGCGGGCCCATGCCCGTCGGCCACCCGGGCGGCCCCGCCGGAACCGGCGGGAGGGAGACCGGATGCGGTTCGGGATCGATACGCGCCGCGGCGGCGCCCATGTCGACCGGACGCCGGGCTCAGCGGGCGGGCACCGGCTGGGGCGGCGGCGGCCCCACGTAGCGGGCCGCGGGCCGGATGAGCCGGTTGTCGGCGGCCTGCTCCATCACGTGGGTGGCCCAGCCGATGGTGCGGCTCGAGGCGAAGGTGGGGGTGAACATGTCGCGCGGGATCCCGCAGGTGTGCATCACCACCCCGGCGAAGAACTCCACGTTGGTGTGAAGCTCGCGGCCCGGCTTCAGCTCCGCCAGGACGTCCACGGTGGTCTGCTCCACCTGGTCGGCCACGTCGACCAGCTGGCCACCCAGCGAGTGGGCCACGCCCCGCAGGAGCACCGAGCGGGGGTCGTCGGTCTTGTAGACGCGGTGGCCGAAGCCCATGACCCGGTCACCGCGGGCGACGGCCCGGCGCAGCCAGGCGTCGGCCCGGTCGGGCGTGCCGATGTCGTCGAGCATGTCGAGGGCTCGGCTGGGGGCGCCCCCGTGGAGCGGCCCGGACAAGGCGCCGATGGCGCCGGTCACCGCGGCGGCCAGGTCCGCCCCGGTGGAGGTGATCACCCGGGCGGCAAAAGTCGAGGCGTTGAATCCGTGGTCGATGGTGAGGATCAGGTACTGCTCGACGGCGCGGACGTGGGCATCGGGCGCCTCCTCGCCGAGGAGCATCCACAGATAGTTGGCGGCCGAGGAGAGGTCGTCGCGGGGCTCTACCGGGTCGAGCCCGTTCCGGAGCCGGTGGGCGGCGGTCAGTAGGGTGGGCACTACGGCGCAGAGGCGGAGGGCCTGGCTCCGGAGCTCGGGACCGTCGATGTCGTGGGTCGGACGCCATCCGAGCTCGGCGCCGAGCAGTGAGACGCAGGTGCGCAGGGCGTCCAGCGGCGCCGTCCCCGCCGACGCCACCGACGGGAGGACGGCAGCCAGCCCGGGCGGCAGACGCCGGAGGCCGGCCACCTCGGCGGCGAAGGCCTCGGCGCCGCTCCGGTCGGGAAGAGCACCGTCGAAGAGCAGCTGCCACACGTCCTCGAGCGGCCGGGACGTCGCCAGCTCCACGGCCGAGTACTGCCGGTAGTGAAAGAAGCCCTCGCGGCCCCTGACGTCGCCCACTGTGGTCTCGGCCACCGCCACGCCTTCGAGGCCTTTGGGAAGGTCGATCCCGGCCTCCCCGGCCGGTCTGATCTGGGCGACGGCGAGGAGGTCCCGGAGCGACACCACCCCCACCAGGTCCCCGTCCTCCACCACCGGGAGGTGGCGGTAGTGGTGGTGGGTGAGGCTTGTCCATGCGGCGGCGGCATCCTCGTCGGGTCCCAGGACGTCGGGATGCGACGTCATCCAGAGCCGCACCGCCTCGACGAGGGGATCGGCGTGGGCGGCAGCCGAGCGCAACAGGTCCCGCTCGGTGACGATGCCGGCCACCTTGCGGCCGTCGGTGACCACCAATGAGCCGATGTCGTGGTGGTGCATAAGGCGGGCGGCCTCGGACAGCGAGGCGTCGGCGGCGCAGGTGATCGGCGGGGTGGTCATCAGCTCTCGGACGGCGGTGCCCATGAGGCCTCCTCGGGGCCGCCCGGCCACGGCGCCGACGGTCCGGGCTCGTACTCGGGTGTCGTGATCAGTGTGCACGCCGATCGACCGGAATGTAAATATTGATCAAGTCAATGTCAGACCGAGCCGGAGGAGGTACCGTCGCCGAATGGCCAGGATGCTCGACAGCGACGAGGCCGCCCGCCGGTTGGGGGTGAAGGTGACCACGCTCTATGCCTACGTGAGCCGCGGCCGGCTGGCCTCCCATCCGTCCCCGGGGAGCCGGCGCAGCCTCTTCGACCTGGACGACATCGAGCGCCTGGCCCGTCGGGACGGTGCCGGTCGACAGGTGGAGGCGCGCCTGGCCACGGTGACCACCTCGGTCACCCGGCTGCTGGCCGATGGCCCCTCCTATCGGGGCGCGCTCGCCACCGACCTGGCCGGAGCCGCCTCCTTCGAGGAGGTGGCCGAGCGCCTGTGGGCGGTGCCACCCGATGACGACCACGACGCCGGCCCACCCTGGACGGCCCTCGTCCTCCCCGACCCGCCGGCGCTGGGGGCCTCGGACCGGTTGCGGTGGGCGGTGGTCATGGCCGGGGCCCACCAGTCCCTCCGGGCCGACCTTCGGCCGGAGACGGTGACCCGTACCGCCCGAAGCCTGGTGGCCACCATGGTGGAGGCGCTGCCCGGCCTCCACGTCCCCCCGGGGACCATCGCTGAGCGCCTGACGGCCAAGCTGGCCGGGCGCGCCGACCCGTCGCCGGCGCTGGTCCGGGCGGTGGGCGCCGCCCTGGTGCTGATGGCCGACCACGAGCTGGCCACCTCAACGGTGGCGGTGAGGGTGGCCGCCTCCACCCGGGCCGACCTCTGCGACGCCGTCCTCGCCGGGGTGGGCACCATCGCCGGGCCGCTCCATGGTGGTGCCAGCCAGTCGGCCTATGGACTGCTGGTCGACGCCGAGCGGACCGGCGCCGAGCGGGCGCTCGACGACACGCTCCGGTGGCAGGGGGTGCTGCCCGGCTTCGGGCACTCCGTCTACGTGGACGGCGACCCGCGCTACGGGGTGTTGCTCGACCGGTTCGAGGCGTTGGCCGACGAACGCCAGCGACGGCTGGTGGCGTCCATGGTCGGCCTGGCCGCCGACCACGGGATGCCGCCTCCCAACGTCGACCTGGCCCTGGCCGCCGTCACCTGGGCGGCGGGGTTGCCCCCCGACGCCGGCCGGACCCTGTTCACCGTGGCCCGGGTGGCCGGGTGGACTGCCCACTATCTCGAGGAGCTGCGCGAACGGCCACTGCGCTTCCGGGCCCGGGCCGCTTACGCCTCGGTGGATCCGTGAGCCGGACGGACCGTCCCGGGACCTACCATCGGGGCATGGCACTCCCGGCCCCCCGCCCCGACCGCACCTCGCTCGTCACCGGGGCCTCCTCGGGGATTGGCGCCGAGATCGCCCGACTGCTGGCGGCGAAGGGGCATGGTCTGACCCTGGTGGCCCGCCGAGCGGACCGCCTCCGAGCGCTGGCCGACGAGCTGTCGACAGCCCACGACATCCGGCTGGAGGTGATCCCCACCGACCTGGCCGACGAGACATCGCGGTCCCACCTGATCACCGAGGTCCAGGCGCGGGGACTGGAAGTCAGCGTCCTGGTGAACAACGCCGGGCTGAGTACCATCGGGCCCGCCTCCCGAGGCGACGTGGCCGGCGACCTGGCCATGGTCCGCACCGACGTCGAGGCGGTCGTCCACCTGTGCACCGCCATCCTCCCGGGTATGGTGGCGCGCCGCAGCGGGTCGATCCTCAACGTGGCCTCCACCGCCGCCTTCCAGCCGCTCCCCGGGCAGGCCGGCTACGGGGCCAGCAAGGCCTTCGTCCTCTCGTACAGCCACGCTGTCCGGGCCGAGCTCCGGGGGAGCGGCGTCAGCGTCACCGCCCTCTGTCCCGGTCCGGTGGCGACCGGGTTCGCCGGCGCCGCCGGGTTCTCCGACGCCGAGGCGTCCGAGGCGCTGCCCAGGTTCTTGTGGGTACCGGTGGGGATGGTGGCCGCCGCCGCCGTGGCAGGGCTGGACGCCGACCGGGCCGTGGTCATCCCCGGCGCCGGCAACCGGTTCGCCGCCGCCGCCGGATGGCTGACCCCCCGCAGCCTGATCCTGCCGTTGCTGGCCAGGCGCCACCCGGCGCTGAAGCGCTGACGCCGACCCCGATGTTCCCCGACCGCGCCACCGGGCACAGGCAGGACCGGCGCACGAGACCGACCGAGGAGAAGAGGCAGCCATGAGCGACACCACCGAGTGGTCCCCCGACGAGCCGCAGGGCACCGAGGTGTTCGAGCAGGGCGACGAGGCGATGGACGACGCCGACGCCCTCGACCCGAACGATGCCGAGGCCCTCCAGCTGGACCCGTCGCTCGACGCCCGGCTACAGGTCGACGACCGCGAGATGGAGGAGGCGGGTGTCGAGTTCGACGATCCCGAGAAGCTGGCCACCCTCCCCGGTGGCGGTGACGACCCTGATGGCGTGGACGGGCCGGTGGACGACACCGATCCGATCCAGGCGGGTGAGGACGAGGAGTGGGACCTCGACGCCGCCGAGGGGCCGACCGAGCCGCCTCCTACCGACGGCTGAGCCCCCGGGGACCGGCGCCGGAGCATTAGGCAGGATCGAGGGCGCCCTCGAGGACGGAGAGGATCTCGTCGCCCCAGCGCTCCAGGCGGATCGACCCGATGCCCGGGCACGCCGCCAGGGCGGTCAGCGAGCGGGGGGCCCGCTCGGCGATGCCGACCAGTTCCCGGTCGTTGAGGATGACGTAGGCGGGGACCCGGTGCTCGGCGGCGGCGGCGCGCCGCCAGGCCCGCAGCGCCTCCTCGACGGGACCGACCGGGACCGGCGCGACCGGGACCGGCGCGACCGGGACCCGGGTGGCGGGCGCCGGCGGTGGGACCACCCGCGTCCCGTCGAGCTCGTCCACGAAGATGGACGGGGCGTCGGCGGCGGCGAGCACCACCACTCGGCGCCGCCCCCGGGTGATGGCCACGTGGAAGACCCGACGCTCCCCCTCCTCGTCCTGGCTCAACCGGTGGGGGAAGCTGCCGCGGGAGGCTCCGAAGACGATGACGTTCCCCCACTCCCGACCCTTGATCCGGTGGACGGTGGAGAGCAGTACCTGGGGACCGTCCGGCTGGGCGTGTCGGAGCGTGGAGCGCAGCCACGGCTCGAAGGTCGCCACGTCGGGGTGCAGCTCGGCCACCGACTCCAGGGCGATCAGGTCGTCCGTGTGGGTCGAGCGGTCCGGCTCCCGACGCGAGCTGTCGAGCACGTCCATGGTGCCTCCCAGGCCGATGTCGAGGCGGATCGCCCGCAGGGCTCCGGCCGTCGATGCCCGGCACGCCTCCGACAGGCGCTCGAGATCGTCGGCGTAGGCGAGCAGCTTGGGCACGTCGCGTCCCGACAGCCGGCCGGCCAACCGCCTGATGTCCTCGAGCGACGTGCCTCGTCCGCCCACCAGCATGTCCACCACCCGGGGGGCGATGCTCCTCGACGGTCGCCGGATGGTGTCCCTGACGTCGGCGGCCGACAGGGCCCCGGGTTCGAGGCCCATGCGGAGGTAGGCGAGAGCGGTGCGCGCCCCGGTCCGCTCCAACACCCTGCCGTCGAGGGGGGCCACGCACGGGATGCCGGCCTCGGTGCAGGCCACCTGGACCGGCAGCAGGGCCGAGTTGACCCGGGCCAGCACCACCATGTCGTCCAGGGGGACCTCCTCCCGTCGCCACGAGTCGATGAGGGCGACCGCTTCCCCGGCGAGCCGTTCGGCCGGCTCCCGCCGGACCTCCAGCCCACCGCGCTCGGCGTGCTCGGCCGCCCGGATCTGCTTCGGCAACCGTCGCCGGTTGTAGGAGAGCAGGTGCACGGCGGCGCCGACCACGTCGACCGGACACCGGTAGTTGACCTCGAGCGCGTGGCCGGTCGCCCCGGGGAAGTAGCGGCCGTAGTCGAGCAGGAAGCCGGGGTCGGCCCCCGAGTAGCCGTAGATCACCTGATCGTCGTCGCCCACCCCGAAGCAGTCGTACCCGGGGGCGGACAGGAGCCGGAGGAGGAGGACGTGGGCCGGGGTCAGGTCCTGGAACTCGTCGACCAGGAGGTAACGGCACCGGCGCTGGGCCCGGGCCCGGGCGGACGGGTCGGTGAGCAGCACCTCGAGGGCGCCGTAGATCTGCTCGTCGAAGTCGAGCAGATCGGCGTCGGCCAGCACCCGGCGGTACCGGTCGAACCCGTCGGCGATGCCCTCCGCGTCGGGATTGGCCTCCTCGACGCCGGCGGGGTCGCGCAGGCCCAGCCGGATGGCCGACAGGGCGGCCAGATAGGGCGCCACCGTGTCGGTGTTGGCCTGTCGGGGCACGTCCACGACCTGCTGGACGACGGACCGGACCCGGGCCTCGTCGATGACCGTACGACGGCCCCCGTCGCCGAGGCGGTCGCAGATCCACAGGCCGAGGCTGTTCAGGGTGCGGATGGTGGTGGCGGCCGAGGGGAGAAAGTCGGCGCACCGTCGGCGGAGCTCGTCGGCGGCCTTGGTGTTGTAGGCCAGGACGGTGATCGATGCCGGGTCGACGCCCCGGTCGACCACCAGGTGTCGGAGCCGCTCGGTGAGGACCCGCGTCTTCCCCGAGCCGGCGGGTGCGATCACCCGGGCGGCACCGGCGCCGTGGGTCACCGCCGCCCGCTGGTCGTCGGCGAGCCCGGGACGGGGTGTCCCGTGCCGGGCGGGCCGGAGGACGCCCCCCTCGGCGTTCCAACGGTGGACGACGTGGACCTGGCCACCCAGGTCGGGCGGGTGGGACGGACCGCCGTCGACGAACAGCGGGGTACCGTCGGCTTCGGACAGGTCTGAGTCGGTCCCCTCGGTGACTCCCTGGTCCCACCAGTGCCGGGCCGCCTTGCGACCGTGCCACCAGATCGGCTGCCCCGACCTGGCGTCGTAGTTGTTGGCCCACACCAGAAAGTGCAGCCGCTCGCGGCTGAACTCGAAGGAGGGGGCGAGGGCATGGACCGGACCGGCGTACGTCTCCGGGGACCGGAGCTGGGCGCTGTCCACACCCAGCTCGACCACCACCGGGGTGCGCTCGAGCCAGGCCCGGTGGAGGACCTCGACGACGTCGTGGGGCTGCTGCAGCTCGCGTTCACCGAGGATGACCCGGGGACACGACACCCAGGGCGGGGGAGCCGGCGCCGCGGGCTCGACCACCACGCCACGGCCCAGGGCTGTCGGCACGGGTGTCATCACCACGCCACCGTACCGAGGGGTAGTGACCGGCGGTTCGAGCGGCTCACCCGCCCGCCGTCAGGCTCTCGAACCGCCAGCCGGTGATCGGCCTCCCGGGGGGCCCACTCCCCCAGGCAGGACCTCAGGGCGGGGGAAGTGCCGGTCCACGTGGGCGAGCGCCAGATGGCGCGGCCCGGAACGGGAGCGGCCGCGAAACGACCCCGGGGATTGCCCCGG
>JBKQTE010000099.1:0-11084 GCA_052143315.1 Acidimicrobiales bacterium
CTCGAAGATATCCCCGTACTCGAGGATGTCGGTTTCGTAGGCCAGCACCTGCTGGATGCGCAGCGACCACTGCTGGTCCCAGGGCCTCGGCAGGCCCAGGGCCTCGTTCCAGGCCGGCAACTGGATCGCGCGGGCACGCGCGTCGCGACCCAGCGTCACGGCCAGCGCCTCGAGCACGATCCGCTGCACGTTGTTCTCGGGCTGGACCTCGGTCAGGCCCAGCGAGTTGACCTGCACCCCGTAGCGCATCCGCTTCAACTTGGGGTCCGAGACGCCGTACCGCTCGGTGCAGATGCGCTCCCACAGGTTGGTGAAGGCCCGCATCTTGCACGTCTCCTCCACGAACCGCACCCCGGCGTTGACGAAGAAGGAGATCCGGCCGACCACCGAGGCGAACCGGTCCTCGGGGACCTGACCGGAGGCCCTGACGGCGTCGAGGACCCCGATGGCGGTGGCCAGGGCGTAGGCCACCTCCTGGTGGGGGGTGGCCCCGGCCTCCTGGAGGTGGTAGCTGCAGACGTTGATCGGGTTCCACCTGGGCACCCGGCCCACCGTGTAGGCGATGGTGTCCACCGTCAGGCGTCGGCTGGGGATGGGCGGGAAGATGAAGGTCCCCCGGGAGAGGTACTCCTTCATGATGTCGTTCTGGGTGGTGCCCGACAGGACGGCGGGGTCGACGCCCCGCTCCTCGGCGTTGGCGATGTAGAGGCCCAGGAGCCAGGCGGCGGTGGCGTTGATGGTCATCGACGTGTTCATCGACTCGACCGGGATCCCGTCCATCAGCTGCCGCATGTGGCCGAGATGGGCCACCGGGACCCCCACCTTGCCTACCTCGCCGGCCGCCTCCGGGGCGTCGGGGTCGTAGCCGATCTGGGTGGGGAGGTCGAAGGCGATGGACAGGCCGGTCTGGCCCTTGGCCAGGTTGGTCCGGTAGAGCTGGTTGGAGGCCTTGGCCGTGGAGTGACCGGAGTACGTCCGCATCACCCACGGCTTGTCCCGCACCGGAGCCGGGGACGGTCCGCCGTCGGCGGGGCCCGGACGACCGTTGGACTGATCCACGTGGCTCATACCTCCATTGTTGCCCGCGGCCGTCCGTCAGGGGAAGCGGGCTGGAACACGCTCTCGTCCCCGGCGACGGCCGTCGCCGGGGACCGCCTACTTCTTGTCGTAGCTGAGGAAGCCCTGGCCGGACTTGCGGCCGAACTGCTCGGCCGTGACCATCCGGCGCAGGAGCGGCACGGCGGCGTAGTTTGGTTCGCGGAACTCCTCGTAGAGGGCGTCCAGGATGGCCAGCGAGGTGTCCAGACCGACCAGGTCCAGCAGGGCGAAGGGCCCCATGGGGAACCCGCACCCGCCCTTCATGGCGGTGTCGATGTCCTCCACGGAGGCGACGCCCTGTTCCAGCAGGCGGACGGCGTTGTTGAGGTAGGGGAACAGCAGGGCGTTGACGATGAACCCGGCCTGGTCCTTCACCTCCACCGGCGTCTTCCCGCACGCCTCGGCGAACGAGCGGGCGGCGACGATGGTGTCGTCCGAGGCGGTGAGCGGGCGGACCACCTCCACCAGGGTCATCACCGGCGCCGGGTTGAAGAAGTGGATCCCGCACACCTTGTCGGGGCGACCGGTCTGCATGGCCAGCTCCACCACCGGGAGCGTCGAGGTGTTGGTGGCCAGGATGGTCTTCTCGGCGGTGATCCGGTCGAGCTCGTTGAACAGGACCTTCTTCACCGCCAGGTCCTCGACCACCGACTCGACGACCAGATCGACGTCCTTCAGGGCGTGGAGGTCGGAGGTGGCGGTCACCCGGGCCAGGGCGGCGTCGCGTTCCTCGGCCGTCTTCTTCCCCTTGTCCACCTGCCGGTTGAGCGACTTCTCGAGGGCGGCCACCGTGGCATCGGCGGTGGACTGGCTCCGCGACCGGAGTACCACTTCGAAGCCGTTGACGGCGGCGGTCTCCGCGATGCCGGATCCCATGATCCCCGAGCCGACGATACCCACGCGTGCGATTGACATGAGGGGTGATGTTACTGGCGAGTAGGCCCCCGGCGCGCCCAGCCGGACCTCCCTCCCGATCGGAGCGCCTTCCCGACCCGCTTGGCCCCCTGGTCGATCATCAGCCCGGGCGACAGCCGGTAGAGCGCCCACACCCGTCGGGCGTGGGCGGGGGTGACGATGATGGGCCGGTTGGCGGCCACCCCGTCGAGCACGTCCGAGGCCAGGGATGCCGCCGGGTAAGGCGTCCCCACCAGGGCGGTGAGCATGGCCCGGATGTCCGGGGAGCCGGCCGGCGGCAGGTCGTCGGGGTTCCTCTTGTCGAGCAGGGGGGTGTCGATGACCCCGGGGCAGACCACGCTGACCCGGACGCCGTGGCTGGCCGCCTCCATCCGCAACCCGACGGTGAGGCCGACCACCGCGTGCTTGGTGGTGGAGTACGGCACCAGCATGGGGCTCGGGACCAGGCCCGACAGCGAGGCGGTGTTGACGATGTGGCCGTGCCCCTGGGCGATCATCAGCGGGTAGGCGGCGGCCACCCCGTTGATCACGCTCCACAGGTTGACGTCGAGTGCCCGCTGCCAGTGGGAGGTGCTGAGGTTCTTGACCTCGCCGCCGACCCCGATGCCGGCGTTGTTGAAGAGGAGGTCGATGCCGCCACGCTCCCGGGCGGTGCGGGCGACCAGCTCGGCCACCGCGTCGGCGTCGGTGACGTCGAGCACCGCCGGAACGGCCCGGGTCGGCGCGGTGGCGCTGCCGCCTCCACCCCGCTCGAGCTCCTCGGCCACGGCCGTCACGGCCGGGCCATCGATGTCGGAGGCCACCACGCTGGCGCCCCGGGCCACCAGCTCGGTGGCCAGGGCCTTCCCGATCCCCGACGCCGCCCCGGTGACCAGCGCCACCTTGCCGTCGAAGTGCCGGTGGAACGCCTCGGCCCGCTCCGCCTTGCTGGTACCCATGGGCCCCCTCGTCCTGTCGGTCTTGCCGTCGGCCCGACCTTACCGACACGATGGAGGCGATGAGCAGCCCACCCCCCGTTTCACGCGACCGCCCCCGCCGGCCCACGGTCGGTGCCCGCCAGGCCGCCACCAAGGCCACCACCGGGCCGGCCCGACCGGACGCCGGTCCCGGGTGGCCGCGACGGGATCCGGGTCGGGGCCGGGGTATCTACGACCGGCGTCGGCAGCGGGCCGCCGAGCACTGGCCGCTCCCGGCCCGCTTCAACGCCTGGCTGTTCCGGCACCCCGAGCTGGTCCTCGCCCTGCTGGGCCGGAGGGCCCCGGTCCGGATCGAGGGGAAGGTGCTCAATCGGAGCACACAGGCCATGCTCGAGACGGTCAACCGACTCCAACGGCTGGGGTTCTCGAGTGGTCCGACCTTCGACCACGAGGTCATCCGCAGGCAGCTGCTCCGCATGACCCTGATCGCCATGCCGGTGCGCACCGACGTCCACGTGACGGGCAGGGTGATCCCGCCGGCGGAGAGCCCTGAGGGCTCCGACGGGATCCCGGTGCGCGTCTACCGCCGGTTCGGCTCGGGGGTGGGGGCCGGGGTGGGTCTCGGGACGCTGCCCCCGGCTGTCGTCTACTACCACGGGGGAGGATGGGTCGCCGGGGACCTCCGGTCCCACGACGCCTGCTGCCGGCTGCTGGCGGCGGTGAGCGGCTGCGTGGTGGTCTCCGTCGACTACCGGCTGGCTCCTGAGCACCCGTACCCGGCCGCCGTGGAGGACGCCACCGCCGCCTACGCCTGGGTCCACCGCCACGCCGAGGAGCTGGGGATCGCCGAGGGCCGGGTGGGGGTGATGGGGGACAGCGCCGGGGGGAACCTGGCGGCCGTGGTGTCCCTCCTGACCAGGGAGGGCGAGCCGACGACCGTTCCCGGCCTACCCGCTCCAGTGGCCCAGGGCCTGATCTATCCGGCGGTGGCCATCCGGTTCCACCCGGACTCGGCGGCCCTGGGCCACGGCTTCCTCCTCACCATCGAGGCCATGGAGCAGATGCGCGGCGCCTACGTGCCCGACGAGGCCGACTGGGACGATCCGGCGGTCTCACCGCTGTTGGCCGAGGATCTGGCCGGCGCCGCCCCGGCCCTGGTGGTCACCGCCGGGTTCGACCCCCTCCACTACGACGACGACGCCTACGCCGACAGACTGGTCAAGGCCGGGGTGGAGGTGGAGCATCGGCACTACGACGACCAGGTGCACGGCTTCTTCGGCATGGGGATCCTGGCCGATTCGCTGGCCCTGTCTGTCGAGGTGTGCGACGCCATGGGCCGGCTGATGCACCGGGACGCCCCTCTCGCCGAGTGAACCCTCGGGTCGGGGGCGAACCCACCGGCACCGCCCACGGGTCCCGGCCGTGCCACCTACAGTGGCCGACATGGCCGAAGCTCCCGACTCTCCCGGAATCGTCGCCCTGGTCGGTGGCGGCGAGTGGCAGCCCGGATGCTCGTTCGACGCCGAGCTGTTGGCCGCCTCCGGGTCCGACGAGGTGGTGGTGGTGCCGACCGCCGCCGCCTACGAGCACCCGGAGCGCACGGTGGTCAGGGCCGGTGAGTGGTTCGCCCCCCTGGGCGGCCGGGTGGAGGGGCTGATGGTGCTGTCCCGCAGCGACGCCCAGGACCCCGGGGTCGCCGCCGTCCTGCGGAACGCCCGCTTCGTCTACCTGAACGGCAGCTCCCCCATGCACCTCCGCAGCGTGCTCAAGGGGTCGAAGGTGTGGGATGCCCTGGTGGCGGCGTGGGGGGACGGGGCGGTGGTCGCCGCCTCCTCGGCCGCCGCCATGGCTCTCACCGACCCGATGGTCGACGCCCGGGGTGGCGGGCTGACCCTCGGTCTCGGCCTGGTGCGCAACCTGGCGGTGGTGCCGCACTTCGGCGACACCCACGAGGACGCCCACGGGGAGAAGCTCCACCGCTCGGTGTTGCTGGCCCCCCACGGGACCCCGGTGGCCGGGGTGCCCGAACGGACGGCACTGATCCGCGACCCGTCCGGGGGATGGCGGTCCGCCGGCGAGGGATCGGTCGCCGTCTTCGTCAACGGGGCGCCGGCCGAGGCCGGCCTCGCCGCCCTGCCCTCCTGAGCGGCCAGACTGCCTGCCCTACGGCCCGGCCGGATGCTCAGTCGGCCTCGGTGATGGTGACCGATTCGATGGTGACGGCCTCGGACGGGGCGCCCGAGCGGCTGCCGATCGACTCGATGGCCGAGATGACCTCGCCGCCCTTGACCACCTTGCCGAACAGTGAGTAGCTGGGCGGCAAGGCCACGCCGTCGGGCCCGCTGATGATGAAGAACTGGCTGCCGTTGGTGTTCGGACCGGCGTTGGCCATGGCCAGGGAGCCGATCTCGTAGCGGCCGCGAGCCGGCAGCTCGTCCTCGAACCGGTAGCCGGGGCCACCGCGCCCCGAACCCTCCGGGTCGCCGCCCTGGAGCATGAATCCCGGGATGACCCGGTGGAAGACGATGCCGTCGTAGTAGTGCCAACGGGCCAGGAAGACGAAGTTGTTCACCGTCTTGGGGGCGGCGATGGGGTCGAGGGCGATGGTCATGGCGCCCTTGGACGTCACCATCTCGGCCACGTAGCGCTTGGCCGGGTCGATGACCATGGGGGGCGGGCCGTCGAACCGCTGGGTCTTGGGGCTCGAGCCGTCGGCGGCGGGGATCTGGGGGGTCATGGCAGGGGCTCCTCGGGGGTTGCGGGCGTGGTGGTCGGGCGGGGGAGGCCGGGCGGTGGCGGCCGGTAGGCGGCGCTGGCCGGCGAGGTCAGGAGACGGTCACCGTCAAGGACAGGATGCGGTGGATGACGTTGGGCGGCGTCCCGTCGTCACTCGAATCGCCGTCGGCGTTGATCGCCTGGACCACGCTCTGCCCGGAGGTGACCTGGCCGAAGAGGGCGTAGTCGGGGGGAAGCGTCTCGCCCTCGCTGCCTGCCACGATGAAGAACTGATTGCTCGAGGTCCCGTTGGGGGCGGCCGACGTCTTGGCCATGGCCAGCGAGCCCAGCGGATACTGCGGCGAGGCGGTGGCCGGCACCTCGCCTTGGACGGTGTAGCCCACGGCGCCCGACCCGGTACCGGTGGGGTCGCCCGTCTGGTCCATGAACGTCGGGATGACCCGGTGGAAGGTGACGCACTTGTAGTAGCCCTTGTCGGCCAGGAACACGAAGTCGTTCACCGCCACCGGGGCCGTCTTGGCATCAAGAGCGGCCACGATGGTCCCCAGGTCGGTTTTGATGGTCGCGGTGTAGGTCTTGGTGGGGTCGATGGTCATGGCCGGAGCCGAGGTCCACTGCGGGTTGGGCAGCGTCGCCTTGGGGTTGGACGGGCATCCGGCGGCCACCGAGGCCTTGTCGGCCACCGCCTGCGCCGATGCCGACGCGGTGGTCGTCGAGGTGGTCGAGGCCGCTTTCTTCTTGGACGACCCGCTCGAGATCCACACCGCAACCCCCACCACCACCGCCGCCACGATCACGAAGGTGATGGCGCGCCTCAGGTTCTGCTTGCGCTTCTGCGACTTCTTCTCGGCCTCGAGGCGAGCCTGGCGACCGGCCTTCTGGCGTTGACGCTTCTCGGTGGACACGGTGGATCAGGGTAGCCGCTCGTACGGCGGTAGCCTGAGCGGCCATGTCCTTGATGGTGCAGAAATACGGAGGCACCTCGGTGGCCGACGCCGATCGGATCCGGGCGGTGGCCGATCACGTGGCCCGCACCGGCCGGGCCGGGGACCAGGTGCTGGTGGTGGTCAGCGCCATGGGCAAGACGACCGACGACCTCGTCCGGTTGGCCGCCGACGTCAGCGTCGCCCAGCCCAAGCGCGAGGTGGACATGCTGCTCAGCGCCGGGGAGCGCATCACCATGGCCCTGCTGTGCATGGCCCTCGCCGACCTGGGGGTGGACGCCCGGTCGTTCACCGGCAGCCAGGCGGGGATCATCACCGACGACGTGCACACCCGGGCCAAGATCCTCGAGATCCGGGGCGACCGGCTCCGGGACACCCTGGCCGAGGGGATCGTGCCGGTGGTGGCCGGGTTTCAGGGGGTGTCGACGGAGCGTGACGTGACCACCCTGGGGCGCGGCGGCTCGGACACCACCGCGGTGGCGCTGGCCGTCGCCCTGCACGCCGACGTCTGCGAGATCTACACCGACGTCACCGGCGTGTTCAGCGCCGACCCGCGCATCGTGCCCGACGCCCGCAAGTTGAGCCGGATCAGCTACGAGGAGATGCTCGAGATCGCCGCCACCGGCGGTCGGGTCCTGGCTCTCCGGTCGGTCGAGTTCGCCCGAAACCACCATGTCCCGCTGCACGTGCGCTCCAGCTTCACCTGGGAGCTCGGCACCTGGGTCGACGAGGAGGATCCCACCATGGAGCAGGCAGTCGTCACCGCCATCACCCACGACGCCTCCGAGGCGAAGGTCACCGTGACCGGCGTGCCCGATCACCCGGGGGCGGCCGCCCGGCTCTTCCGCGGCCTGGCCGACCGGAACGTCTCGGTCGACATGATCGTCCAGAACACCTCTCTGCACGGGACGACCGACATCTCCTTCACCGTCCCCGGCTACGACCTGGCGGTCAGCGCCGAGGTGGCCGAGGGCCTGGTCCCCGCCCTGGGGGCCACCGGCGTGACCACCGACGCCGACGTGGCCCGGGTGTCCCTGGTCGGGGCGGGTATGAAGACCCATCCCGGGGTGACCGCCCTCACCTTCGAGACCCTGGCCGGCGAGGGGATCAACATCGAGATGATCTCCACCTCGTCCATCCGGATCTCGTGCATGGTGCGGTCCAAGGACGCCGAGCCGGCGGTGCGGGCCCTCCACGCCGCCTTCGAGCTGGCCTGAGCTCTCGCCGCCCCGGCCGCCCCGGCCTCCCGTAGGATGCGGATATGCAGATCGCCGTGGTGGGAGCCACCGGACAGGTGGGCATGGTCATGCGGAGCCTGCTCGACGAGCGCGACTTCCCCCTCGACAGCCTCCGGTTCTTCGCCTCCCCCGGCTCGGCGGGTCGGGTCGTGCCGTTCCAGGGGGAGGAGGTGGTGGTCGAGGACGCCGCCGTCGCCGACCTGGCCGGCGTGGACATCGCCCTCTTGTCCATCGGCGCCACCGCCTCGAGGCAGCTGGCCCCCCGGTTCGCCGCCGCCGGGGCCATCGTGGTGGACAACTCGTCGGCCTGGCGGATGGATCCCGGCGTGCCGCTGGTCGTCTCCGAGGTCAACGGGGAGGCGCTCGACTCCATCCCCAAGGGGATCGTGGCCAACCCCAACTGCACGACCATGGTGGCCATGCCGGTGATGAAGCCCCTCCACGACGAGGCTGGTCTGCGCCGGATGGTCGTCGCCACCTACCAGGCGGTCTCCGGGGCCGGCCTGTCCGGGGTCGCCGAGCTGGAGGACCAGCTGGTCAAGTCGGCCGGCGAGGCCGCCTCGCTCACCTTCGACGGTGCCGCCGTCGGATTCCCCCCGGCCGCCGTGTTCCCGTCGACCGTGGCCCACAACGTGGTGCCCATCGCCGGCTCCGTGGTGGACGACGGCTCGGGGGAGACCAACGAGGAGCAGAAGTTCCGCAACGAGAGCCGGAAGATCCTCGGCGTCCCCAGCCTGCTGGTGACCTGCACCTGCGTGCGGGTACCGGTGTTCACCGGCCACTCGATGGCGGTGGTGGCCGAGTTCAACCGGGCCGTCAGCCCCGAGCGGGCCACCGAGCTCCTGGCCTGGGCCCCCGGCGTCGAGCTGTCCGACATGCCCACCCCGCTGCGGGCCGCCGGCGGTGACACCACGTTGGTGGGCCGAATCCGCCAGGACCACGGGTCGCTCCACGGTCTGGCCCTGTTCCTGAGTGGTGACAACCTGCGCAAGGGCGCTGCCCTCAACGCCGTCCAGATCGCCGAGGCGTTGGTGGAGCGGGGCATCGTCGCCTGACGGTTCGGGACAGACGCCGCCTGACGGTTCGGGACGGACGCCTGGGTACGGAGCTCAGACGGCGGGGGCCGCGGCGGCCAGGACGGCGGCCCGGCGGGCCAGGTTCACCGCGTGGTCGCCGAACCGCTCGTAGAAGCGGGCCACCATGGCCAGCTCCACCGCCACCGGCAGCGGCATGGTGCCGGCCACCACCTCGACGGTCAGGCTGACGTGGAGGTCGTCCATCTCGTCGTCCAGGGCGTCCACCACGGAGGCGCCGGACGACTGGCGGTCGGCGTAGGCGTCGGCGGTGACCCGCCACATGTGCACCGCCACCTCGCCCATGCGCTCCACCAGGCCCCGGCTGCGCGCCGACAACTCGGCCCCGAGCCCGCGGGCCGCCCGGCGGGCGACGTGCTCGGCCAGGTCGCCATTGCGCTCGAGGTCGGGGAGCATCCTGATCACCGTGACCAGGAAGCGGACGTCGGCCGGCGCGGTGATGCCTCCCATCGTCAACTGCTCCATGGTCTGCCGCTCGATCTCGCGGTAGAGCGTGTCGACCACCTCGTCCCGCTCGGCCAGCAGCTTGGCCGCCTCCCGGTCGCCGGCCAGCAGCGCATGGGTCGCCCCGGACACGCTCTCGCCGACCATGGCGAACAGCTGCAGGACCAGCCGGTCGATCTGTTGCAGTGCCTCGTCCACGCTTCCACGGTACTCCTGGCGGGGGCGGCCCCCGCCAGCCATCCCCCAGGCCACCGGCGGGGTGTGCCGACAATGGGCACATGGGACGGAGCGGAGTCCGCCGCGGTCGGTCAGGTGTGAGGCGGGCCGGCCTGGTGCTGGCCCTGCTGGTGGTCGGCGCCTCTGGGGTGCACGGCCGGCCGGCGGGCGCCTCCACGCCGCTCCCGGGCGCCCCGAACTGCCCCATCTTCCCGGCGGACAACGTCTGGAACACCGACGTCTCGTCGTTGCCGGTGGATATCCACTCGGCGGCGTGGCTGGCATCGATGGACGCCGGCTCTACCGATCTCCACCCCGACTTCGGGCCGAGCTTCGGGGCCCAGCCCGTCCCCTACGGGATACCGGTCACCGTCCCGTCACCCTCGCACCCGCTGATCAGCCTGGCGTTCACCTACGCCGATCAGAGCGACCCCGGGCCCTACCCGTTCGGGGCCGACACCCTCATCGAGGGTGGCCAGAACGCCACCGGCGACCGCCACGCCATCATGGTGAACCCGGCTTCCTGCACCCTGTACGAACTGTGGGATGCCCAGTACTCGGCCGGCGGGTCGACGGCAGGTTCGGGTGCCATCTGGAACCTCGAATCGAACGCCCTCCGACCGTCGGGATGGACGTCGGCCGACGCCGCCGGCCTCCCCATCCTGCCTGGGCTCCTGCGCTACGACGAGGTCCTGTCGGGGAAGGTCACCCACGCCATCCGGTTCACCGCCGCCAGTACCGACACCAGCTTCATCTGGCCGGCCCGTCACGAGGCCGGGACGGCCAGCGACCCGAACCTGCCGCCGATGGGGGCACGGTTCCGGCTGAAGGCCGACTTCGACATCTCCGGCTACTCGCCGCAGGCCCAGGTGATCCTCACCGCCATGAAGCAGTACGGGCTGATCCTGGCCGACAACGGCTCCAACTGGTACTTCCAGGGGACGCCGGACGCCGGGTGGCCGGACAGCCTGCTCGACGAGCTGAAGACGGTCCCGGCGTCGGCGTTCGAGGCGGTGGACGAGTCGAGCCTGATGGTCGACCCCGACTCCGGCGAGGCCGCCCAGGTCTCCACCCCGGGCCCCGGGTACCGGCTGGTCGCCTCCGACGGCGGGGTGTTCGCCTTCGGGGACGCCGGCTTCTACGGCTCCACCGGCAGCCTCACCCTCAACCGCCCGATCGTGGGCATGGCCGCCACCCCCGACGGCAACGGGTACTGGCTGGTCGCCTCCGACGGCGGGGTGTTCGCCTTCGGGGACGCCGGCTTCCACGGCTCCATGGGGGGCACGCCCCTCAACCGTCCAATGGTGGGCACCGCCGCCACCCCGGACGGCGGAGGCTACTGGCTGGTCGCCTCCGACGGCGGGGTGTTCGCCTTCGGGGACGCCGGCTTCCACGGCTCCATGGGGGGCACGCCCCTCAACCGCCCGATCGTGGGCATGGCCGCCACCCCCGACGGCAACGGGTACTGGCTGGTCGCCTCCG
>JBKQTE010000100.1:0-19242 GCA_052143315.1 Acidimicrobiales bacterium
CGGCCGGGTGCCCCAACACCGCTTCGCTGCGTAGCCAAACCCGCCAGGTGCCGGACGTGCTAGCTGCCCGTGAGCACACCCGACGTGCCTTCTGCGCTACAGCCAGACCCTTGGTCCACCGTTGATCTGTGGAACGTTCTGTTCCCAGTCGGACGCGCTCGATCATCGATTCGGGCCCCGTCGACAGTCGACCATGTTCACCTCAACGGCTATTAAGGTGACCCGCGTGCTTTGCAGCAGGGCAGCCGACCTCAGCGCATGCTCCGATCGCCGTCACCGTAGATCACCCGTGCAACTCCGAGAGTGAGGCGCTTGCTCCAGAATACGAATCGACGACGGCTTGGGAAGCTGAGGGCACGATAGGGATGAACATCTCTATATGGTTGCATATGTCCATATGCCGCTGTATGATTCATCCATGAGCGATTCGACATCGAAGGTGACGGCACGGGGTCTGATCGACTTCCTGGACACGGCCAGCAAGCGGGGCTTCCTAGTCCCGCGGACTGCGGAGGCATACAAGACCGCCGCGACCAAGATCCTCAAGATCGATGGTGAGTCGTGGGAAGAGACGGAGCTGCGGGCGCTCGACCTTGCTACGCAGGTTGACAGGTTTGTGCGGCGTGAGGGGAGCGGATTCAAGCCCGAGACGCTTCGGACGTATGAATCGCGGTTTCGTTCTGCTGTCGCCGAGTGCTTGAAGTACGAGGAGGACCCCCGCTCGTACAAGGGTCCGGCTGCGCAGCGTCGATCCGCGCCTCGGAAGTCGGGCAAGGGCGGCGTAGTGGCATCAGAGAGCGGAGCTGTCGGTGATGCATCCGATACCGCCGAAGCGGACGGTCATCGGGGGGATGGCGGTCCTCCTGCCCGTCCGAGTCTGGTCAAATACCCATTCCCCCTGCGATCGGGGGAGCTGGCGTACTTCGAGCTTCCGCGCGATCTCACCCGAGCGGAAGCACAGCGGATGGCAGCGTTCATCTCAAGCCTGGCAATCGATCCCGTGCCCGAGCTGAAATCAGGGCGAGACGATGAGACATGACGAAATCCCGAAAGCCGCCTTCGCCATGGCTCGTCCACTTCTTTCAGCGCAACGTTGCTGACGATCCGAAGCGGGCTGTTCCCACGATTGAGTTCTTCGAGAATCTTGGCGACACAGTGTTGGCTGAAATTCTCGCAGTGCTGGCGGCGGTCGCTGAGGCTCCACCGCCATCCTTTTCGGGCGGTGGCAAATGGGAAGCCATGAAGGCAGACATGTCCGGTTTCTACGAGGTGCGGGTCACCGGCAACGACGCAGCAGGCCAGAAGATGAACCATCGGCTTCTCTGCCTGCTGGAGCGAGATGCTGATGATCTCGGTGGGTCGAGCATCATCTGTATCGGTGGGCTCTCCAAGCCGCTCCGGAGCGCCGCTCGGCCGGGGGACTATCGGACGATCAGGAAGTACGCCACTGAATACCGGCGCCGAAGGACGGTCCTGGAGTAATGCAGCGTCATCGTCGGGTTCAGGCGGATCGCCGTTCGTGCTGCCTGCCCGTTGGGACGGCGACGATGTCTAGCTCCAGCGCCGCGGCCAATGAGACCACGGTCGACAGGGTCGGATTGGCATGATGGCCGGAGAGCAAGCGACGGATGGCCTCTGGTCGAACCCCGACGCGACGAGCGAGTTCGGCCTTGCTGAGACCGAGAACCACCCTCTGGACCTCGATCGCTCGGACGATTCTGTCGACGTCGTTGATTCGGTGACGGGCTTCCTCGTACGAGGCCGCGAAGCCGGGCTCCCGCAGACGCTCCGCGATGTACCGTTCTGCTCCTGTGCGCGGTTTCATCAGTGCTCCCATCTCGCTACAGCGTAACAAATATGTTCCGCTATGAACAGACGGAATTCGTTGTCGACCGGCCGATCCATCCCCGCTCCATCCTTACAATTCGGCAGAACTGTGCACACTGGATGTGACCACAGACGGAGTTAGCCCAGGTCGGCGCCCTAAACGGGAGCCCTAGACCCGCAGCAAGGACCACCTGTACTTGTGGCGATGCCGTCGTCGAGTCGACGGATAGCTCTCGAACGCCGGTCGATGGTTCCCGCTCGGTCCCGGTTCGTACCCGAATCCATCCTGGTCTCACCGACGGGGTACACCGACCGCCGCCACCAAGGGCCCACAGGCAGCCACACATAACGACGCCCCACACGGCCACCCACTCCCATGACGGGTCCACGCCGAACCGGCGTTCGGCGTAGTCGGACCCCGAGAGCCAATCCAATTGATCTGTTCCTCATTTCCGCCGGTAGTAGCTCCTCTGTGAGCCATCGAACCGTCCGCTTCTCAGACAGCACTTCTTGAAAGCGGCGTCCCGAACCGCACGGACAGAGATCTTCGCGGCCGAGCTTCTCGAATGAACTCCTTATCGCCGTGGACCACACGATCGCCCCGCTTGACCTTGGTCTCACTGGGATAACCACGTCGACGCTTGCTCATCGGGCTAAAAGGAAACCTCGTCGTCTTCATGCATGTTCTCTGCCATGACAGCACCTCCTGATCGAACTGCGAGGATACAATCTTATTGGGTACCCGTCCTCGGCGAAGTGCTGGATGACTCCCTTGCCACCACCTCTGACCTGGCCATCGTCAGACGGTCCGACAGCTGTTGTGCGGCAATGCGGTCACCGCCGGGAACGGCGTGCGCATAGACGTTGAGCGTCGTCGACGTCCGGGCATGGGCGAGGCGGCTGGACACCACGGCGATCGGGACGCCGCCGTCGAGCATCTCGGTCGCCATGAAGTGTCGGAGGTCGTGGAGCCGGAAGTGCGGGAGGCCCGCTTTCGAACGGCAGCGGATGAACGCCTTCGTCACCCAGTTCGGCCGCCACGGCTTCAACCCGTCGGACTTCAACGAGAAGATGTACCGGTCCCCGCGATCGGACTCCGACACGCCGACGGATGACGGGTCCAGCTGGGCTTTGAGCGCTGCAGTCGACGACTCGTCGAGCGCGACTCTGTGCGAGCGCCGAGTCTTCGTGGGGGCGAGGACCGGACCGTTCGGCCCCTCGATGAGTGACCGCTGGAAGGACAGGCTCCCCGAATCCAGATCGACGTCCCTCCACCGGAGGGCGAGAAGCTCACCCCGGCGTGCGCCGGTCGTGGCAGCCAGGAGGAAGAACAGCCCAAGCGACGGACTGCTCTCGGTCGCATGAGCCACGAGTTCGACGACCTCGGCGGCACTCGGGGGTCGGATCTCGGCCGGCACGTAGCGCGGCGGGCTCGCCTGGCTGGCCGGGTTCAACCAGATCCATTCCCACCGCACCGCCTGAGCCAGGGCACGGTGCAGGACGACGTGGACCCGGTGGACGGTGCCCGGCGCCAGGGCGCGCCCGTCACGACCACCCCCACGGCGGAGGTAGGCGTAGAAGCCGTCGATGTCCGCTGTCGTCAGCTTCGAGACCGGCAGGTGGCCGAGGTGGGGCTTCAGGTGGTGTTCGACGAGGCTCTTTGTCTCGCGCGTCGTGCTCGGTGCCCAGTCCCCCGACGCCGCTTCGAACCAGCGATCAAGCAGCTCGGACACACTTCCGGCGTGGATGCGGGCGTAGGAGGCCTCGTCGACGAACCGAGCGAGCTCCCGTCGGGCGGCCCGCTCACTCCCCCGAACGGTTCTCGTGGCCCACCGCCGGCGGCCGCTCTCGGGGTCCGTGCCGAGGAAGATGCGCAGCTGCCAGCTGTTCGGGCCTCGTTTACGGATCGATCCGGCCATGACCGAAGGCTATGAGTTATGGCCAAGTTATGGCCAAGTGATGGCCAACCGGCGCAGCTCACCCTAAGGTGCAGCCCCCTGACCTGGACCTATTGGAGCGGACGACGGGATTCGAACCCGCGACCCTCACCTTGGCAAGGTGATGCTCTACCAGCTGAGCCACGTCCGCGTGAGGGGTTCACTGTAGCAGCCGACCGGCTCCGTCCTCCGAAGGCGCCCGTCAGCTGGGCAGTTCGGCGTGCCACCACGGCACCGGACGATCCCGTCGGTCGGCCTCCTTGACCAGCTCAGCCAGGGCGTCCACCATCCCGTTGGCGACCACGTCCAGATCGGGCACCAGGTCCCAACAGCCCTGGGTGCCGATGTAGAGCGTGCCCAGGTAGGAGAAGACGGTGACGTTCACCCCCACCCCCTCGGCCACCGGCCCGACCGGGTACATCGCCACCATCCGGGCGCCGGCCAGGTAGAGGGGGAAGTCAGGCCCGGTGATGTTCGACACCACCACGTTGCACAGCGGGGGTATGTGGTCGAAGACGCGCAGGTTGGACAGCAGCCTCGACACCCGGGTGGCCACTGCCGGGGAGAGCGCCTGGGCCCACCGAGCGTAGAGGTCGGAGCCGACGGAGCGCTGCTGCTCCTTGGCCGCCCGCATCCCCTGACCGATCACCCGCAACCGGGTCACCGGGTCCTCCACGCCGGTGGCCAACGACACCAGCATGGGCGCCACCCGGTTGCCCAGCGCCTGTCGGTCGGCCTCGCTGCGGACCGACAACGGCACCATGGCCACCAGGGAGCCGTCCACCGACTCCTCCCGCAGGGCGAAGAAGGACCGGAGCGCCCCGGCCACCATGGCCAGCACCACGTCGTTGACGGTGCCGCCCAGCACCTCTCGCACCCGGGCGATGTCGGCCAACGGCACCTCGGCCAGCTCCACCCGCCGGTGCGGCGAGATGGCCCGGTTGATCGAGGTGCGCGGCGCCTGGAACGGCGATGGCGGCAGCGTGCCCTGCACCTCGCGGTTCCGGCTGCTCAACGACCGGGCCGACCGCACGGTGGTGCCCAGGGTCCGGGCCACCCGGTCGGTCTGGCCCGGCAGCGATCCCAGGGCGTTCCGAAGCCGGTCGATCTCCCCGGGCACCGCGGCCGGTGACCACGGCTCGCCGGGCCCTCCTCCCCCGCCCGGTGCGGCCGACAGGTCGAAGAACGCCGCCAAGACCTCGGCGCCCGACACCCCGTCGATGATCGAGTGGTGGACCTTGGACACCAGGGCCACGTGCCCGTGCTCGAGCCCCTCCACCACGTGGAACTCCCACAGCGGCCTCGCCCGGTCGAGCGGCCGCTCCACGACGTCCGCCACCAGGGCGGCCAGCTCGTCGGGGCCGCCCGGCGTCGGCAGGCTGGCCCTCCGCACGTGGAAGTCGATGTCGAAGTCAGGGTCGTCGACCATCGAGGGGTGCTGGAGCCCGAACGGCACCTCGACCATCCGGCTGCGGAAGGGCGGCACCAGCGGCACCCTCTCGGCCACCAGGTCGCGGATCCGGTGGAACCCCACCCCGCCGGGCACGGTGGTCGGGTCGAACACCAGCACCCCGGCGATATGGAGGTGCATGGTCGGTGACTCGAAGGCGAGGAACGCCCCGTCGAGCCCGCGCAGAGGCCGCATCACGCCCCTACCGGCCGGTCGATCCGAAGCCACCCGGTCCCCGCTCGCTCGACCCCAGCTCCCCGACCTCTTCGAACTCGGCCCGCTCCACCCGCCGGATGACCAACTGGGCGATCCGGTCGCCCCGGCGGATCCGGTACGCCTCTGTCGGGTCGGTGTTCACCAGCACCACCGCCACCTCGTGGCGGTAGCCCGAGTCGATCAGGCCGGGGGCGTTGAGGCACGTCACCCCGTGGCGCAGGGCCAGCCCGCTCCTCGGCTGGACGAACCCGGCGTAGCCCACCGGGATGGCCAGGGCGATTCCCGTGGGGACGGCGGCCCGTCCGCCCCCGGCCTCCAAGGTGACGTCGTCCCTCGCCAGGAGGTCGGCACCGGCGTCGCCGTCCTTGGCGTAGGCGGGGAGGGGAAGGTCGGGATCGAGCCGGACCACCGGCACCGGCAGGGCTCCGCCACCGGCTCCGTTCCCTGTCGGCTCGTCGGCATCCATCGATCCCGGCATCTCCGGATCCTCCCGCGTCGGCTATCCCCGACGCTACTGGCTGTCGAAGGCCACCACCGAACCCCCCGCCCCCGGCGTCGGTGCCAGGCCCGGCCACCGGCTTCTGACGATCCGTCACATTGGTCGGGGGGCCAGCACCCGGTAACGTCACCGATCGTGCTCATCTGGATGGATCTGGAGATGACCGGCCTCGACGTGGGCCGCCACGTGATCGTCGAGGTGGCGACCCTGGTCACCGACGACGACCTCGCCATCGTGGCCGAGGGACCCGATCTGGTGGTGGCCGCCTCCGAGGACGCCCTGGCGCGGATGGACGACTTCGTCAGGGACATGCACACCAGAAGCGGGCTGCTGGACGAGATCGCCGCCTCGAAGGTGTCGTTGGAGGATGCCGGCAAGGCCACCCTGGAGTTCATCCGCAGCCACGTCCCCAAGGCCCGCACCGTGCCCCTGGCCGGGAACTCGATCGGCACCGACCGCCGCTTCCTGAACGCCTTCCTGCCCGAGATCGAGGAGTACCTCCACTACCGCTCGATCGACGTCTCCACCATCAAGGAGCTGGCCCGGCGCTGGTACCCCGACGCCGTGGCCGGGGCGCCGACCAAGTCCGGTGGCCACCGGGCCATGGACGACATCCGCGAGAGCGTCGCCGAGCTGGCGTACTACCGGTCCACGGTCTTCCGCGAGCCCTCCGAGCCGGCCACCACCCACGACGAGCACGGGCAGCACCTGCAGTCGAAAGAGGACACCTGATGAGCGACACCGACGGCGCCACCGCGCCACCCACCCGCGAGGAGGCCACCGCCACCCTCACCGCCCCCGGCCAGATGTTCGAGATGGAGGAGCTCATCATCCGGGGCGTGCCCACCCGGACGTGGAAGAGCGCCCCGCCCAACCTCCGCACCGTCCTCGAGCTCTCCTCCCTCCACGGTGACAAGGACTTCCTCGTCTACGAGGACGAGCGGTACACCTTCGCCGAGCACTTCGGCATCGTGGCCACCCTCGGGCACACCCTGGTCGAGCAGTACGGGATCGGCAAGGGGGACAGGGTGGCCATCGCCATGCGCAACCTCCCCGAGTGGGTGATGGCCTTCTGGGCGACCATCTCGGTGGGGGCGGTGGTAGTGCCCCTCAACGCCTGGTGGACCGGCCCCGAGCTCTGCTACGGCCTGCTCAACTCCGGCACCCAGCTGGTCTTCGTGGACGAAGAGCGCGAAGAACGCATCCGCCCCCACCTGGCCGAGCTCCCGGCCCTGTGCACCGTGGTGGTGACCTGCGAGGAGCCCGGCGAGGGCGGCGGGCGGCGGGCGGCCCGCGGCTCCACCGTGGAGCGCCCCAACCTCGACCCGGTGCCGATCGTCCCGTTCACCGACGTGGTCGGTACCCCGGCCGAGGGCGTCACCCTGCCCGCCGTGGAGGTGGACCCCGACGACGACGCCACCATCTTCTACACGTCGGGCACCACCGGCCGCCCCAAGGGAGCCGTCGGCACCCACCGGAACAGCGTCTCCAACCTGATGAACCTGTTCTTCATCTCCACGTTGGGCACGCTGCGCCGGTCCGGGGGGGTGGCCGACATCAGCAGCGGGGCCCAGAACGCCAACCTGCTGTCGGTCCCCCTCTTCCACGCCACCGGATGCCACGCCGTCCTGGTCTCCAACACCGCCGCCGGCGGCAAGCTGGTGATGATGCACCACTTCAATCCCGAACGGGCCCTGGAGCTCATCGAGCGGGAGCGCATCACCATCTTCGGAGGCGTGCCGACCATGGTGATGCAGGTGATCGACTCGCCCGACTTCGAGAAGCGGGACACCTCCTCGGTCCGCTCCATCTCCTACGGCGGTGCCCCGGCCCCGCCCGACCTGGTGCGACGGATCAAGGAGCACTTCCCGGTGGGGGCCCCGGCCAACGGATACGGGCTCACCGAGACGTCGGCGATGACCACCATGAACGCCGGCGACGACTACATCCGCAAGCCCGACAGCGTCGGGCCGCCGGCTCCGGTGTGCGACCTGGCCGTGGTGCCCGAGGACTACGTCGGCGACGAGCCGCCGGCCGGCCAGGGAACCGACCCCGAGCGGACCGGCGAGCTGTGGATAAAGGGGCCGAACGTGGTCCGCGGCTACTGGAACCGTCCCCAGGACACCGCCCGGTCGTTCACCCGGGGCTGGCTCCACACCGGCGACGTGGCCCGGATCGACGAGGAGGGGTTCGTCCACATCGTGGACCGGTCCAAGGACATGATCATCCGCGGTGGCGAGAACGTCTACTGCGTGGAGGTGGAGGCCGCCCTCTTCGAGCACCCGGCGGTGTCCGACTGCGCCGTCATCGGTGTGCCCCACCCGGTCCTCGGTGAAGAGGTGGGGGCGGTCGTCGTCCTGCGGCCCGGCCACGACATCGGGGCCGACGAGCTGGCCCGCTTCGTCCGCGAGCGGATCGCCGGGTTCAGCGTGCCCACCCGCTTCTGGTTCCGGACCGAGGCACTCCCCCGCAACCCGGCGGGCAAGGCCCTCAAGCGCGAGCTGCGGACCGAACTGCTGGGGGACGCACCGGCCGGCTGAGCCGTCGGGCTCAGCCCGGGGTGGCGAGCACCCGGCGGGTCTCGGCCACATCCCGGTGCATCTGCTCCACCAGGGCGTCGACGGAGTCGAAGGCCAGGTCGTCGCGGAGGCGCCCGACGAAGGAGAGCCGGCCCTCCTCCCCGTAGAGGTCGCCGGTGAAGTCGAGCAGGAAGGCCTCGACCAGCAGCTCCCCGGCGTCCCCGTAGAAGGTCGGGCGGCGCCCGACCGAGACGGCCGACGGGTGCCGCTCGCCGTTCGCACGCTGGTACCAACCGGCGTAGACGCCCGCGGCCGGCAGGGCGATGGTGGCCGGGATGTCGAGGTTGGCGGTGGGGAAGCCCAGCTCGGCGCCGCCCCGGTCGTCACCGTGCACCACGATCCCCCGTACCTGGTGGGGGCGGCCCAGCAGCTCGGCCGCCTCGGCCACCCGACCGTCGGCCACCAGCGCCCGGATCCGGGTCGAGGAGATGGGGCGGGCCCCGTCGAGGCGGTCGCCGGGGTCCTCGGCCAGGGACACCCCGTCCACCTCGAACCCGCCGGTGGCACCCATCTCCCGGAGCAACGCCACGTTCCCCTTGCGACCGTGGCCGAAGTGGAAGTCGTCGCCGACCACCACCAGGCGGGCGTCGAGGCACCGCTCGATGATCTCCCGCACGAACTCCCCGGCAGACTCGTTGGCCCGCTCCTCGTCGAAGCGGAGCACCACGGTGCGCTGGACGCCGGCCGCCTCCAGGAGCTCGAGCTTCTGGTCGAGGTCGCACAGGAGCTTGGGTGCCGAGGCCGGGCGCACCACCGCCGCCGGGTGCCGGTCGAAGGTCACCACCGCCGTCTCCAGCCCGTCCGTCCCCGCCCGCCTGCGGAGCTCGGCCAGGAGGGCCTGGTGGCCCAGGTGGACGCCGTCGTAGGCGCCGATGGTGACCGCCGACCCCCCAATGGGGGGGCTGCACCGCGAGGGGTCGGTGACGATCTCCATCACCGGGCGAGGTTACCGGTCGCCGCCGGAGGGCGGTCGCCGCCGGCCGCCAGGAGGGTGCGGTCCGCACCGGAGGCCCTCATCCGGCACCGGCCAGCACCACCGCCGGCCGGATCCGGTCGGTGTCGGTGGGCTCGTAGACGGCCAGCAGCCGGTGCTCACGGTCCACCAGTCCCCAGGGACCATCTCCCCCGACCCCCAGGGGCACACGGTCGAGAGCCAGACCCCGACCGACCAACTTCTCCACCTCGGTGGAGACGACCACCTGGTCGAGGTCGCGGAGGGCCTGGGCCGGGGTCAGCACCACTGCCGGGGTCAGCTCGTCGACCTGGCGGGCGTCGTCGACGGTGAACGATCCGATGCTGGTCCTCCGCAGGTTCCGGAGGTGGGCACCGCCCCCCAGGGCGATGCCCAGGTCGGCGGCCAGCACCCGGACGTAGGTCCCCGACGAGCACTCCACCTCGATCCTGAGCACCCCGGGCGAGGTGGTCGGATGCACGTCGTACCGGTAGACGCTCACCGGCCGGGCGTCCCGCTCCACCTCGATCCCCTCGCGGGCCAGCGCGTGGAGGCGACGACCCCCCACCTTCAGGGCCGAGACCATCGGCGGCACCTGTTCGATGTCGCCGGTGAGCGACTCGGCCGCCGCCCGTGCCTGGGCCAGGGTCACCTCGCCCATGTCCCAGGTGCCGGTGACCTCGCCGGAGGCGTCGAGGGTGGAGGTGGCGGTGCCCAGCACCACCTCCCCCTCGTAGGTCTTCGGGAGGGCGGTGAGGAAACGCAGCAGCCGGGTGGCCCGGCCGAGCCCCACCAGCAGCACGCCGGTGGCGTCGGGGTCGAGGGTGCCGGCGTGGCCGACCCGCCGCTGCCCGAAGATCCGCCGGCACCGGGCCACCACGTCGTGCGAGGTCCACCCGGCCTCCTTGTCCACCACCACCAGGCCGATGACCTCTCCGGCACCCGGCGGGGTCACGTGACCTCCGGGGCCGGATCGTCCTTCCCGTCCCCTCCCCCGGTGGCAGGGCGTCCGGCGTCGGTCTCCCGGATGCGCCGGAGGGCTTCCTCCACCCGACCACCGGCCACCACCGCCGGGTCGACCTCGAAGGTGAGCAGGGGGGTGCGCTTCATGCGGAGCTGGCGGCTCATCGACCGCTGCAGATGGGCCCGTCGCTCGGCCAGGGCATCGGCCCCGTCCTCCGAGAGGGAGCTCAGGTAGACGGTGGCGTGACGGAGGTCGGGGGCGGTGTCCACCGAGGTCACCGTGACCAGGCGCAGCCGTTCGTCGGCGTCGGCCAGCCGTTCGAGCTCTTCGGCCAGCACCTGCCGGAGAACCTGGTTGACCCGGAGCGAGCGCGGGTAGGGCGCTGCCCCCCGGTTGTCCTGACGGCGACCTGGCACTGCTCCTCCGCTCCGTGCGCACACCTGAGGTCCTGGCACCCGGCGGGCGCCAGGGACGACGCTCAGGTGCGGGGGATCTCCCGCTCGTCGAACGTCTCGATGATGTCGCCCTCTTTGAGGTCCTGGTAGTCCGACAGGCCGATGCCGCACTCGAAGCCGGCCTGGACCTCGCGGGCATCCTCCTTGAACCGCCGGAGGGACGTGATGGTGCCCTTCCAGATGATGACGCCCTCGCGGAGGAACCGGACCTTGGAGCCCCGGGTGATGACGCCCTCACGGACGTAGCAGCCGGCGATGGCCCCGATCCTGGGCACCCGGAAGATCTGGCGGACCTCGGCCTCTCCGGTGACCACTTCCTCGAAGACCGGCGAGAGCAGGCCGAGCATGGCCGCCTCGAGGTCCTCGAGCAGCTTGTAGATGATCTCGTAGGTACGGATCTCCACCCGGGACTTGACCGCCATCTCGCGCGAACGGCGGTCGGGCCGCACGTTGAAGCCGATGATGGTGGCGTTGGACGCCTGGGCCAGCTGCACGTCGTACTCGGTGATGCCGCCGACGCCGCGGTGGACGAAGCTGAGCTTGACGTCCTCCCGCTCGAGCTTGCGGAGGCTTTCGGTGACCGCCTCCAGGGAGCCGCGGACGTCGGCCTTGAGGATCAGGTTCAGGGTGGCAGTCTCGCCCCGCTGGATCTGCTCGAACAGGTCCTCGAGCTTGGCCCCGCCGAGCGCCGAGGCGGCTGCCGGTCCGTGACCGGCCACCCGGTAGCGGTGGGCGCGGGCCTCACCGATGGTTCGGGCCTGCGCCTGCTCGGGGGCGACCCGGAAGTCGTCACCCGGCTCCGGCGGCTCCGAGAAGCCGAGCACCTGCACCGGGGTGGACGGCGGTGCCTCCTTGATCTGGTCGCCGTGGTCGTCGACCAGGGCCTTGACCTTGCCCCAGGCGGCACCGGCCACGATGGGATCGCCCACCCGCAGGGTGCCGCGCTCCACGATGACCGAGGCGACCGGGCCCCGGCCCACCTCGAGCTCGGCCTCGAGCACCACGCCACGGGCCCGGCCCTCGGGGCTGGCCACCAGCTCCTCGACCTCGGCGACCAGGACGATCTGCTCGAGCAGGTCCTCGATACCCAGGTTCTGGAGGGCGGAGATCTCGACGGTGATGGTGTCGCCGCCCCACGTCTCGGGGACCAGGCCGTGCTCCGACAGCTGCTGGAGCACCCGGTTGGGGTCGGCCTCGGCGCGGTCGATCTTGTTGATGGCCACGATGATCGGCACGTCGGCCGCCCGGGCGTGGTCGATGGCCTCGATGGTCTGCGGCATGACGCCGTCGTCGGCCGCCACCACCAGGACCACGATGTCGGTGACCTCGGCCCCGCGGGCACGCATGGCGGTGAACGCCTCGTGGCCCGGGGTGTCGATGAAGGTGATCGGGTGGCCCTCCCACACAACCTGGTACGCACCGATGTGCTGGGTGATGCCGCCGGCCTCGCCGGAGACCACGTTGGCCGATCGGATGCGGTCGAGGAGCAGGGTCTTGCCGTGGTCCACGTGGCCCATGACGGTGACCACCGGCGGCCGGGGCCGCAGATCGGCCTCGTCCTCTTCCTCGTCGTCGTCGTCGAAGAACTTGGCCAGCAGCTCGGCCTCCCGCTCCTCACCCGGGTCGACGAGGCGCACCTCGGCGCCGAGCTCGGCGGCGAACAGGTCGATCATGTCATCGGTCAGCGACTGGGTGGCCGTGACCATCTCCCCTTGCATCATCAGGAAGCGGATGACGTCACCGGCTGACCGGTTCAGCTTGGGACCCAGATCTCGGGCGGTGGCGCCGCGCTCGATGATGATCTCGGTGTCGGGCACCGGGGCAGTGGACGGCGTGTAGGCGGTGAGCTGGGTCGGCTCCAGCTCCTCGAGATTGCGACGACGCCGGCGGGGCCGGCGCTGGTTGGGGCGGCCTCGACCCATGCCGGGACCACCGCGACCACCGGGTCCTCCCGGTCCACCGGGCCCTCCACCGGGCCCGCCACCGGGCCCGCCACCCGGGCGACCTCCGAATCCACCGCCGGCACCACCGCCAGCGCCGGGACGGGCGCCGAAGCCACCGGCACCGGCGGCGCCACCGCCGGGTCGGGTCCCGGGGCCGCTGGGACGACTGGCGCTGCCGGCGCCCGGACGGCCGCTGAAGCCACCGGCACCGGCGCGCGGGGCACCCGGGGGGAGGCGTCGACCACCCGCACCGGGCGGGGGCGGGATCGGCTTGCCGGTGACCGAACGTGGAGGACCGCCAGGCGGAGGCGGGATGGCCTTACCGGTCGAGCTGGTCGGGGGGCGGACGGGCGCCGAGGGAGGGGCGGCCGGGGCCACCGAGGCGGAGGGCGATCCGGACGGCTCGGTGGCGGCCACCGGGGCCGGGGCCGAAGGCGACGGGCTGGCGGCGGTGGTCGGGGCCGGGGCGGCGGGGGCCTGCGGGACGGCCACCGGGGCCGGGGCCGCCGGAGCCTGGGGCGCAGCCGGGGCGGCGGGGGCCTGCGGGACGGCCGCCGGAGCTTGGGCCGCCGGAGCTTGTGGGGCCGCGGGGGACGGCACGGGCGGAGCCGGCGCAGTGCTGGCGGCCGGGGCAATCGGGGCCGGAGCGGCGGCCGGGGCCACTGTTGCCGGGGCGGCGGGGACGGGACGGGCGGGAACGGTAGGGGCGGCGGCGGCCGGAGCCACTGGGGCCGGGGCGGGCGGGCGGCTGGTCGGCGTGGCGGCGTGGTCCGACGACGGCCGGCTGGTCACCAACCGGGCACCGGTCCGCTTGACCGGGGTGGGCGGTGTGGCCACCGGGGCGTCCGACCCACGGTCGGTGTCATCGGTGGCGACACCGGAGTCGACAACCGTCCCGTCGGCGGGCTTCGACGCTTTTTTGGCCGTCGCCTTCTTCGCCGTGGCCTTCTTTGCCGGGGGAGCCGGCTCCTCCGGCTGCACCTCGCGGCGGAGACCCTCGCGGTCGGCCTTCCGGCGGGCGCGGTCGGCTTGGGCGTCCTCGATGGACGACGAGTGGCTCTTGACTCCCATCCCGAGGGACAGGCAGAGGTCGAGCGCCTCTTTGTTGGTCAGGCCAAGCTCGTGAGCGAGCTCGTAGACCCGGATCTTCTTCGACAACGGCTGTTACTGCCCTTCATCCACGTCGCATGCACTGACAGCACTACGACCCTCTATCCTCGCACATCACAGCACCGGGTCCTCCGAGCCGGACCCGGACACCGGCCCGGCGCCGGACTGCAGGGCCACCCGGACCAACTCCACCTGAGCAGCGTCCACCGGGCCCCGGAGGGCCCGTTCGAACGCCCGATGGCGAATCGCCAGGTCAACACAGCCGGGACGGTCCCGGCAGAGCCAGGCTCCCCGGCCGGCGAGCCCGGCGCCCACCGACAGGACCCCGTCCGGGCCCCGCACGACCCGCACCATCCCGTCCGTCGCACCGGTCCGACGACAACCGATGCAGGTCCGGATCGGGGCTATGCCGTGCCCTCCTCGGCAGAGACCTCCTCGGACCGCTCCGATGCTGGCTCGTCCGACGTGGGCGCGTCCTCCGATGCTACCGGGACGGCGTCCTCGACCGGCTCGGCGGCGCCCGGCGGCTCGGCGGCGGCCGGGGCCTCGCCCTCGGCACCTTCGGCTCCCTGCGACCACTGCGAGGCCGATACCGCGTCCCCGCCCTCGGCGGGCTGCCAGACCATCTCCCCGGCCTCGTTCTGGACCCACTCGCCCTCGGCCCACTCCTCCCCGGCGTAGCCCGACTCCTCCTCGGCCAGCTGGGTCTCGCTCTTGATGTCGATGCGCCAGCCGGTCAGGCGGGCGGCCAGGCGGGCGTTCTGCCCTTCCTTGCCGATGGCCAGAGACAGCTGGTAGTCGCTCACGATCACCGTGGCGGTACCCGTCTCGTCGTTGAGCCGGACCTCGCGGACCCGCGCCGGCGCCAGCGCCGACTGGATGAGCTCGACCGGGTCGTCGGAGAACGGGACCACGTCGACGCGCTCACCGCGGAGCTCATTGGTGACCATGCGGACCCTGGAGCCCCTGGCCCCCACGCAGGCCCCCACCGGGTCGACGTTCGGGTCGTTGGACCACACGGCGATCTTCGTACGGTGCCCGGGCTCGCGGGCGGCGGCCTTGATCTCGACGGCCCCGGAGGAGATCTCCGGCACCTCGAGCTCGAAGAGCCGCTTGATCAGGCCGGGGTGGCTGCGGCTCACCACGATCTGGGGGCCCTTGGTGGTCTTGCGGACCTCGACGATATAGGCCTTCAGGCGGGCGCCGTGCTCGTAGCGCTCGTAGGACACCTGCTCCGCCTGGGGCAGCAGCGCCTCCACCTTGCCCAGGTCGAGGAGCGTGTACCGGTTGTCCGTCTGCTGCACGATGCCGGTGACGATGTCGCCCTCGCGGCCGGCGTACTCCTCGTATTTCAGGTCGCGCTCCACTTCCCGGATCCGCTGCAGGATGACCTGCTTGGCGGTCTGGGCGGCGATGCGGCCGAAGTCGTCGGGGGTGTCGTCCCACTCGCGGGTGACGTTGCCGTCCTCGTCGAGCTCCTGGCCGTAGACGCGGATCTCCCCGGACTCGGGGTCGATGGTGACCACCGCCTCCTCGGCGGCGTCGGGGCGGCGCTTGTACGCCGCCACCAGGGCATTGGCCAGGGCATCGAGAAGCGTCTCGACCGAGATGCCCTTGTCCCGGGCGATCTGACCGAGTGCATCGAGAAACTCGAAGTTCGGCTTGCTCATGACGTGCTGACCTGCTTCCTCTTCTTCGTCGTCTTCGTCGTCTTCCCGGTGCCGGAGCGTGCTCCACCCGGCCGGGGAGCCGGGCCCCAGGCGAACACCGTGCGGGCCCGGTCGATGTCCGAATAGGCCAGACGGATCCGGCCACCGGGGGCGCTGTCCGTCGCCAGCTCGAGACCGGTGTCGTCAGCCGATACCAGCGTGCCGGTCAGCCGCCGGTCGCCGGGCACCTGGGGACGCGTCTTGACCGTCACCGTCTCGCCCACCGCCTTGGCGAAGTGGGCGGGCCGGCGAAGGTTCCGTTCCACCCCCGGGCTGGACACCTCCAGGGTGTAGGCGCCCGGGATGGGGTCGCGCTCGTCGAGCAGCTCCGAGACCACCCGGTTGACCGTGGTGAGCACCTCGAGATCGACCCCGCCCTCGCAGGACACCGTCACCAGGACCACGCCGGACCGGTACTCGACGTCGACCAGCTCGACGCCGGCGGCGGTCACCACCGGCTCGATCAGGGGGAACAGTTCTTCTGCCATCTGCGCTCCCCTCTCTCCTCGTCGGCTCGATCACGTGTCAGCGGTGCGCTCACTACCCTTCATCCGCAGGTCAGCCAGGGTGTCTCGGACCAAAAGAAAAGCGTGGGCTCTCCGCCCACGCCTTGTCAGCGTTACTCCACTCCCAAACTGAACGGCAGGTGAACAAGTATAGCAGTGCATCCTCTCGGCTGTCTCGGGCCAGCCCGACCGGCAGGCGTCGTCCGGCGCCACGTGGTGCGGGGTGCCGCACGCCTCCTCCACCCCCCGAAGACGGCCGGTCAGGCGGTGGTCAGGGCGCCGAGCACGTCGGCCAGGGGGAGCTCCCGGTCTTCCCCGGTGGTCCGTGACCGCAGCTCCACCACCCCCCGGACCAGGCCCTTGGCCCCCACCACCAGGCGCATGGGCAGGCCCAGCAGATCGGCGTCCTTGAACTTCACCCCTGGAGAGAGGTCCCGGTCGTCGTAGAGCACGTCGATCCCGGCCCCCACCAGCTCGTCATAGAGCCGGTCGGCCGCCTCGGCCACCTCGGGGGCCCGTCCGGCACCCAGAGCCGCCAGGTGTACCCGGTACGGGGCGACCTCCTCGGGCCAGGCCAACCCCTTGTCGTCGTGGTGCTCCTCGGCCAGGACGGCCACCAGCCGGCTGACACCCATCCCGTAGCAGGCCATGGAGAGGCGCCCCTCGCTTCCGTCCTCGGCCACGAAGGTCGAGCCGGGCAGCACGTCGGAGTACCGATAGCCGAGCTGGAAGGTGTGGGCCGCCTCCACCGAGCGCACCAGGCCCACCGGTTCCCCGCATCGCGGGCACAGGTCACCGGTCACCACCTCCACGAACGACCCCCACTCGTCGACGGCGAAGTCGCGATCGAGCACCACCCCGCTGACATGGTGGTCCTGGCGGTTGGCCCCGGTCAGCCACGGTCCGGGCCGGCGGACCCCGAGGTCGGCCACCACCCGGAGCCCCGCCTCCTGGCGACCGACCGGGCCGATGTACCCCTTCGCCAGCGACGGGTGCGCGGCGAAGTCGGCGTCGTCGAAGAGCCGCCAGCCCGTCGGCAGGCGGGCCTCGCGGTCGCCGGCCAGCACCAGGACGGTGGGCCGCCCCTCGGCGTCGATCACCGCCAGGGTCTTCAGCATGTCGGCGGCGGTGGTCCCGGCGGCGGCGAAGTACTCCACCACCGCCTCGATGCCGGGCCGACCCGGGGTGTGGTGGTCGGTCAGCACGGGCTCCCCGCCCGGGTCGGGGGTGTCACCGACCCGGCGCTCGGCCGCCTCCACGTTGGCGGCGTAGCCGCAGCTGGGGCAGTGGACGAAGTGGTCCTCCCCCACCACCGACGGGACCATGAACTCGTGGTTGACGTCTCCTCCGATGGCCCCGGACTCGGCCTCCACCGGGGTGACGTCGAGCCCAAGCCGCCCGAAGATGCGCAGGTAGGCGTCGAAGACCGTCCGGTACGACGCCTGCATGGCCTGCTTGTCGACGTCGAACGAGTAGGCGTCGCACATGATCAGCTCGCGGGTGCGCAGCAAGCCGAACCGGGGGCGCGCCTCGTCCCGGAACTTCACCTGGACCTGGTAGACGGTCACCGGGAGCTGACGGTAGGAGTCGACCTCGGCGCCGACCGTCACCGTCACCACCTCTTCGTGGGTGGGGCCCAGCACGAACGTCCCGCCGCGCGCCTCGACCGTCATGGCCGGTAGGGCGTCGCTGCCGAAGAGCGCCGCCCGACCGCTCTGTTCCCACAGCTCGATGGGGTGCAGCGCCGGGAGCAGCAGTTCCTGGCAGCCGGCGGCGTCGAGCTCCTGGCGGACCACCCGCTCGATGTTGTGCAGGACCCGCAGGCCGAGGGGGAGGAAGGTGTAGACCCCGGAGGCCAGTCGGCGGATGTACCCGGCCCGGACCAGCAGCTGGTGGCTGGCCACCTCGGCATCGGCCGGCGCTTCTCGGAGGGTTCGGACCAGGAGCCGGGACATGCGCATGGTCGGCGATCCTACCGGCCGGGGCGACGGCTCCCGGAGCCCGAACGTGACGGCTACGAGGCTTCGTGCTCCTCGCCGTACTTCTTCCGGATCATCTCGACCTTGGTCTCCGAGGAGTTGGCGTCGGCCCCTTTGGCCTCGAGCAGCTCGCGACGGTCGGCCTCGGCCTCGGCCTCGGCGCCGGCGGCGGCGGCGGCCCGCCGGGGAGCGCGAGCGGCACCGGTGCGAGCGTCGCGGCCGTGCGCACGCGCGCGGCGCGCCTCAGTGCCAGGCCGTGGTGCGCCAGTTGTCGGTCGGTGACTCAGGCGCGAGCCAGGGCGGCAGTCGCAGCTCGACGCGCTCGGCCAGCACCTCGGCGTAGGGCTCGTAGAGCCGCCGCAGGCGCTCGAGCCGCTCGCGGATCTCCTCCGGCGAGTCGCGCAGCGGCACGCCGGTCGAGCTGACCTCGGCGATCAGGCCGGCGAAGTCCGCCGGCGGCAGGCGGTCCACAAGCGTGTCGGCGCGGGGCTTGGTGCGGAAGGTGTAGGAGAGGTCGGCGATCGCGTGGCGGCTGATCGCGAAGGTGAAGCGCGCCTCCTCGACCGTTCCCGCGGGGGCCGCGCAGACGGCGAGCGCGCTGGCGTCGAGGATCGTGCAGAGCGCCGAGAGCCAGTTCTGGTTGACGTGCTGGGAGCGGAAGTAGGCGAGGATCGGGTAGGACAGGTGCGTCTCCATCAGCTCCGCCGACCACACCTCCCAGCCGCGCAGGTAGTCGTTGAGCGCCGGCCAGCCGCCGCGCTGGGCCGCGCGCACGACGAGCCGCCCGGCCGACGGCGGCGAGCCGGCGCGCGCGTCCAGCTGCGAGACCGTCGTCTCACGCCGCGAGAAGGCCTGATAGAGCGACGGCAAATAGCCGATCACGATCGTCAGCACGCCGAGTCCGGTGGCGGCGTCGAGGACCTGCACGACGCGCGCGAAGGTGCCGTGCGCTGCCAGGCCCGCCGTGCCGGAGCTGACCAGGCTCGCCGCGCTGAAGTAGAGGTCCTGGCCGAAGTCGACGCCGCCGCGGGCCACCAGATGCGAGCCGCCCGCCCATTGCACGCAGGCGTAGCCGAACATCAGCAGCGCGATCCACAGCCCGAGGTCGAGCAGCAG
>JBKQTE010000101.1:0-27033 GCA_052143315.1 Acidimicrobiales bacterium
CGGGCCTCCCCGGCGGGCCTCCGGCGGGCCTCCCCGGCGGTGGACCCGGGGCGGCTGGGAGCCGGCTTCGGCTTCGGCTTCGACTTGGCCATCGGTCGACTTCGATGTCACACCCTTTCGGCATCATTGGCTCCATGACAGTGCGACTCGAGGCGAGCGATGGGGAGACGGGTGGAGGTGCTGTGGGTGCCGGTGCCGGTGCCGGCTCGCCCTCGCCCTCGGAGCTCTCGGCGGCCGTGGCGGTGGTCGCCTCCTTCGTGGCCGGCTTCGAGCCGGCCCGGTACACGGGGGCCGACGCCGAGTCGCTGGTGGCCACCTTCGCCCAGGGGGTGCGGGTCTGCGAGGCCGGCAAGACCCTGGCGGCCAGGCGGGCGGCCGAGGCGCTGCGGCACCGGGCCTCGGGCCATCGGACCCCGGCCCAGTGGCTGGCCTCACTGACCGGGGACTCGGTGGGGGACGCCATCGACACCCTGGCCCTCGGGGACACGGTGGAGGACCACCCGGGCATGGGGGACGCCTTCCGCCAGGGGAAGCTCTCCCGACAGCGGGCCAAGGCGGTGGGCGACGCCGTCAGGGTGAACCCGCAGAGCGAGGACGAGCTGGTCGGTGCCGCCTCCTCGGAGGAGACCCTCCGCCAGCTGCGTGACCGCTGTGCCCGGGCCAAGGCCCAGGGACGGTCCCGACGCGACGAGGAGGCGAGACAGGCCGCCCTCCACGCCGCTCGGCGGTGCCGGACCTGGATCGACCAACAAGACGGCGCCTTCTGCCTCGACGCCCGCCTGGCCCCCGACGTGGGCGCCCGGGTGAAAGCGGCCTTGGAGCACGAGGCCGACCGGATCTTCCACCAGGCGAGAACAGACGACCTCAGGGAGTCCTCCCAGGCCTATGCCGCCGATGCCCTGGTCAACCTCCTCTGTGGGGAGAACGACGGGGGACCGAGGGCCTCCCGGTCCTCGGTCCACGTCCGCATCGACCTCGACGCCCTGCGCAACGGGGAGGTGGGCGAGGGCCAGCTCTGTGAGATCCCGGGGGTGGGCCCGATACCCGTGGAGCGGGCGAGGGAGATCATGGGCGACGCCCTCACCCGCTTCGTGATCACCGACGGCATCGACGTCTCGACCGTCTGGACCCCCACCCGCACCATCCCGGTCCCTCTCCGCCAGGCCCTGTTGGAACGGGACCCCGTCTGCGTGGTGCCCGGCTGCGACCAGGCCGCCCGCCTGGAGATCGACCACTGGCAGATCGACTACTCCGACGACGGCCCCACCGCCTGGTGGAACCTCTGTCGGCTCTGTGTGCACCACCACCGGCTGAAGACCGCCAACAAGTTCCGTCTCGAGGGTGGGCCGGGCCGGTGGCGCTACGTGCCACACGGGGCGGAGGGCGGAAAGGGCGCCACCGAAGGTGGCAGGTCGCCTGACCCGCCGGGCGAGCCTGACCCGCCGGGCGAGCCTGACCCGCCGGCGCCGCCGGGCGAACCCAGACCGGACCGGCCGGATCCCCCGGACCGTCCCGCCGATCAGGACCCGCTCTTCCCGCTCGACGGGTAGGGCGGCGTCGGCGCGGGCCCAGGAGAGCGACGGACGGGGTGCGGAGACGGCGACCGTCACCTTCACCGGTGGCGGTGATGTTTTCGACAGGGGCAGGCCCGCTCCCGAAGAGCGTCATCTCGTTTCGGCCGGTGGGCCGGGGTGGTGCTGCCCCGCCCACGTAGGCGGGAACCGACACTTTCGAGCCTTCACCGTCGCACTCGATCCGTCAGTGGTCATCCCTCTGTCCGTCGATCGATTGCGACCGGATGATGGCGACCGTCTTGGTCGGATCGTCGGGATCGAAGTGGAGGTCGATAGGACCCTGGGGACCCTCGGGATCGCTCGAGGCTTTGATCACGAACGCAGGCTCCTTCTTCGGCAGCTCGAGCGCCTCCTGGAGCCCGATGGCGATGCCGGTCATCATCATCCCTGCGGTGGAGCGACGGATGCGGGTAAACCGATCGGGCGACCCGACGCCAGCCTCACCGTCGTCGTGGTCGCCCTGGTCTATCTCGCCGGGCCGGTCCGAGCGGTCGTCCTCCCAGCCGACGAGGTCGTCCCCGTCACCTGTCGCCTCGTACCCGGTTGCCCCCATGTGGTGGTCGTGGCCGGCCCCGTCGACTCCGCTCGGTTGGTTCGGGTCGCCGCCGGGGACGTTCTCCACGCTCACCACGGTAGTGCCGACAGCCCCGATCCCTTCGGCGACGCCAGTCCCGGAGCGCCGACACCGGCAGTGCTGGTTCGCTCACGAGGAGAGACGGGGGCAGGTGGCCACAGCTCATCGCAGCGCGGGAGTGGTGGTGGTCGGGGGCCGGGTATTCGGGCCTCAACGCCACCCGGCGCCTCCCACCGGATTCTGATGGCTTCATCGCCGGGCGCCGGGCGCCGGGCGCCGGGCGCCGGGCGCCGGGACCGTCGCCTCGACGGGGCGGGCCTGAGGGTCGTCGGGCCCTCGTCCTCGACGAGATGGCCTTCGGATCCGGGCTGACGCCGCCGACCCGGTCGAGTTCGTGCCTGGGGGGAACCGCCGGTACCTGCCGTGCCCTAGCATCGGGGGCATGCTCGATCGCTTCCACCCGCCGGTCGAGGAGTATCTGGAGGCGATCTTCTCCCTGGAGGAGGAGGGCATCCCGGTCATTCAGGCGCGTCTCGCCGAGCGGTTGGACAAGGCCGCACCGTCGGTGTCGGAGATGCTCGATCGGCTCGAGGCCGACGAGTTCATCACCCGGAGCGCCCGCCAGATCTCCCTGACCCCCACGGGCGCCGCTCTGGCCCAGGGCGTGGTCCGTAAGCACCGGTTGGCGGAACGACTCCTGGTGGACATCATCGGACTCGACTGGGACAAGGCCCACCTCGAGGCCGGCCGATGGGAGCACGTGATCTCCGACGAGGTGGAGGCGCGGTTGGTGATCCTCCTCGACAATCCGACCACCTGCCCGCACGGCAACCCGATCCCGGGTGTGGAGCCGACCGGCCCCGAGCAGCACCGCCTAGCCGATTCGCAGCCGGGCGACCATATCCGGCTCGAGCGGATCACCGAGTCCGTCGAGCACGACACCGCCTCCCTCTCGTATCTCGGCGATCACGGGCTGACGCCCGGGACCACCGCCACCATCCACGCCAAGGCACCCGACGGGACCCTGACCCTGATCGTGGGGGAGTCCACCATCGCCCTCGGCCCAGCCATGACCCAGCAGCTCTTCGTCGCCGCCGTCTGAGGCGCTGCCGGCCTGCTACGGACCTGAGCCCCAGCAGTGCCGGGCCGGGTCGCAGGGCCAACGCCCGATCCAGTCCAGCACTCGGTACAATGGAGTGCCAACCAGCCGCGGGCCGGCCCCGACGCACCAGCGCCGAGACCTGGACGGGGCAGCCAACCACCATGCAGACCATCGACTCCACGCAGCCCGACGGGGCCGTTGCGGCCTCCGAGGCGCTTGACGCCCGCAAATCGGCCATCCTCAACGCGGTGGTCAGCGAGTACATCGGCTCGGCGCAGCCGGTCGGGTCGCAGCACGTCGTCGACGCCCCCGGGGTCAGCGTGTCCTCGGCCACCGTGCGGGCGGACATGGCCGCCCTCGAACGCGACGGCTACCTGGCCCAGCCGCACACCAGCGCCGGCCGGATCCCCACCGACAAGGGCTACCGGTTCTTCGTCGACCATCTGGGGGGCCCCGCCTCCCTCGACCCGGTCGGCCGCCAACAGGTCCGCCAGTTCTTCGACCACGCCCACGGTGAGATCGAGCAGATGCTCGAAAAGACCTCGGGACTGCTCGCCGATCTGACCGATTGCGCGGCCATGGTGGTCGGCCCGTCGCACGAGTCGGCGGCCGTCCGCTCCCTCCAGTTGGTGGGGCTCGGGCACAAGGTGGTCCTGGTGGTGGTGGTGCTGGCCGACGGCGCCGTGCAGAAGCACTCCATCGAGCTCCGCGACGAGGTCGACGACGACCGGCTGGCGAACGCCTCGCACCACCTGGCGGCTCACGTCCTGGGGACGCCGCTCTCCGAGGTGCGCACGGACCTGGCCTCCAGCGGCGACCCGGCCACCGACGCGGTGGTGGCCGCCGGTGTCGATGCCCTCCGGGCGCTCGCCTCGGCCGAAGTCGGAGACCAGCTCTTCGTCGGGGGCTCTTCCCACATGGCGGCGGCCTTCGATGCCGTTGACACGGTGCGGTCGGTGCTCAGCATCCTCGAGCAGCAGCTGGTGGTGGTGACCCTGCTGCGGGACGTGCTCGACCGCGGCCTGTCGGTGGCCATCGGCACCGAGCACGGCGTCGAGCTGTTGGCATCGTGCGCCGTGGTGGTGATGCCGGTGTCGGTCGATGGTGTCGAAGCCGGCACCATCGGGCTGCTCGGCCCGACACGGATGAACTACCCGCAGGCCCTGGCGGCGGCCCGGGTGGTCGGCGACGGCCTCAGCCGCCGACTGGGCGAGGGCGGTCGATGACCGACGCCGACCTCTACGAGCTGCTCGGCGTGGGCCGGGACGCCACCGACGATGAGCTGAAACGCGCCTACCGGCAGAAGGCACGCGAGTTCCACCCCGACGCAAACCATGGGGATGAGGCGACCGAGGAGCGCTTCAAGGAGGTCAGCCTGGCCTACGAGGTGCTCCGTGATCCCGAGCGTCGAGCCCGGTACGACCGATTCGGTGCCCAGGGCGTGTTCGGCCAGGCCGCCGGTCAGGCTGGGGGCGGCTTCGGCGGTGGTGACCCGTTCGGCGGCGGCCTCGGTGACCTGTTCGACGCCTTCTTCAACGGTGCCGGTGGTGCCGGCGGCGGCCGAGGTCGGCGCACCGGCCCGAGCCCAGGTCCCGACGCCGAGGTGATCCTGCGTCTCACGTTCCGCGAGGCCGTCTTCGGTGTCCATCGCGAGATCACCGTCCAGACCCCGGTCCACTGCGACACCTGCGAGGGGAGCGGTGCCCAGCCCGGCACGTCGGTGGTCCGCTGCCCCGAGTGCCGGGGCAGCGGCGAGCTCCGTCGGGTGCGGCAGTCGATCCTCGGCCAGGTCATCACTGCAGTGCCGTGCAACCGGTGCCAGGGGACCGGCCAGTCAATCGAATCGCCGTGCCGGGACTGTGGCGGCGACGGTCGCCGCACCGCCGAGCGCACCCTCACCGTCGACGTCCCGGCCGGCGTGGACGAGGGGTCGACGCTGCGGCTGTCCGGCCACGGGCCGGCCGGGTTCCGGGGTGGTCCCAACGGTGCCCTCTTCGTCCACCTAGCCGTGGAGCCCGACCCGGTCTTCGAGCGGGACGGCGTCGACCTCCACGCCTCGGTCCGGGTGGCCATGACCCAGGCGGCCCTGGGCACCGTGATCGGATTCGACACGCTGGACGACGAGCGCGACCTGACTGTGGCCCCGGGGACCCAGACCGGCGAAGTCCTGCACCTGAAGGGGCTGGGCGTGCCCCGCCTCCGTGGCCGTGGTCGAGGCGACCTCTACGTCCACGTGGTGGTCGAGACCCCCACCGGGCTCGGCGAGGCCCAGCGCCAGCTGCTGGTCTCCCTGGCCGAAGCCCGTGACGAGCACCTCGAGGCGCCGTCGAACGGCGACGGCCTGTTCTCCAAACTGCGCTCAGCGCTCAGCTGATCGTGGCGGGTGGCGAGCGCGGCATGTCCGGCATGTCCGGCATGGCGAGCCAGGCCGGCGAACCCGGCGAACCCGGTGGACCCGGTCCGGCCATGGCCCCGGATCCCCGTCTGGTGGGGGCGGCCACCCTGGTGTTCGTGGCCGACCTGAGGGCGCCAACGCTCGACCCCGCCGACGCCCGCCACCTCCTCGACGTGCTGCGGCTCCGACCGGGTGAGCCGGTGGTGGTCTCGGACGGGGCAGGCTCGTGGATGCCCTGCCGGGTGTCGCCGGCGACCGCCGGCCGCTCCGGCCGGACTGCCGAGCCGGGGTCGATCGTGGTGGCCGACGGCGAGGTGGTCGTCCAGCCGGCGGTCGAACCGCGCCTGACCATTGCCTTCGCCCCGGTCAAGGGAGACCGTCCCGAGTGGGTCGTGCAGAAGCTGACCGAGCTGGGGGTCGACACCATCGTGCCCATCCACACCCGGCGTTCCGTGGTGCGGTGGGAAGGCGACCGTTCGGCGCGGGCCGTCGAGCGCCTTCGGCGGGTGGCGGTGGAGGCTGCCGGCCAGTGTCGCCGGCCGCGCCTTCCGGAGATCCTGCCGGTGTCGACCATCGGCGACCTGGCCGACCTGACCGGGGTCGCCCCGGCGCTGGCCCACCCCGGGGGTGGGCGGCCGACTCTCGGGCACCGGGTGGTCGCCATCGGGCCCGAAGGAGGGTGGGACGACAGCGAGTTGGGTGGTGGCGGGAGCACGGTTGGCCTCGGGCCGACGGTCCTCCGGGCCGAGACCGCCGCGGTGGTGGCGGGCGCCCTGCTGTGTGCTCTGCGGGCCACACTCATAGCGCCCCTTGCATAACCACGCTGCGTGGGCAAAACTACGTCCGGGAACGGAGATGAACTCACGGCGGTGCGCCGGATCGACGGTGGCACCGTTCTGCAGGTCTGCAGGGAGTTCACCTCCACCATGACCCAATTGCCAATGCCCGCATCGATGGGCGATTCATCAAGGGATAACAGGGGTGATCATGCTGGTTGCAGAGAAGCAGATTCAGGTGTTCGAAGACGACGACGAACAGGAGGAGTCGGCCCGGGTCGCCTATGCACGGGCGGTTGGTGCACGGCTCCGGGCCATGCGCAAACAGATGCGCCTGTCACTTCAGGCGGTGGAGGCCATGTCCGATCAGGAATTCAAGGCCTCGGTTCTCGGGGCGTACGAGCGTGGGGAGCGGGCCATCTCCGTGCCCAGGCTGCAGCGGCTGGCCAAGCTCTACGACGTCCCGGTGGACCAGCTGCTCCCGCCGGACGACGATGCCACCACCCGTTGGGGAACGGCCGGCAGCTCGCCGGAGACGGCGCCGCTGAGCGCTCGCCGGGCGCTGCAGGGCGCCCCCGGCAATGAAAAGGTGACCATCGACCTGACCAAGCTCCACTCCGTCAGCGGGCCCGAACGCGACCTGCTGCGCCGCTTCCTCTCGATGATCCAGGTCCACCGCCAGGACTTCAACGGGAGGATGATCACCATCCGGGCCGAGGACGTCCGGGCCATCGCCTGTCTCTTCGGGGTGACCCCGGACGCCATGGGCAAACGCCTCGACGAACTGGGGCTGCTCGTCACGCTGTAGGTCGTGGGCTGAGCGGCTCTCGGTCGACCGATGGGTGGGAAGAACGATCCGGTGGCGTGATCCCGCCGGGAGATCGGGTATAACTGGGACAACATGGCAGAAGCGATCAATTGGCTCAGCACCAAGGAAGCCTCGGAGCGGCTGGGGATCACCCTGCGCAGCCTCTACCGCTTCATCGACGAGGGTGACCTGGTCGCCTACAAGTTCGGCCGGGTGATCCGCATTCAGGAGAAGGACGTCGTGGAGTTCATCGAGGGTAGCCGTATCTCCCCCGGGAGCCTCGACCACCTCTACCCGGAACTGAAGGGCCGGCCCAAGGAAGCCTCGGAGGCGCCGGCGCCCCAGCGCCGTTGATGACCGGGAGCTGCCTCTTCTGCGGCATCGTGGCCGGCGACGTCCCTGCCGACATCGTGTACTCCGACGACTCGACGGTCGCCTTCCGCGACATCAGCCCGGTTGCCCCCACCCACGTGCTGGTCGTCCCCCGTCGTCACATCGTCGACGCCTCGACGGTGACGGCCGACGACGCCGAGGCGATTACGGCCATGCTGATGGCCGGCAAGACGGTGGCTGACGCCGAGGGCATCGGGACCGACGACCGGGGCTACCGGTTGGTGCTCAACGTCGGACCCGACGCCCTCAACTCGGTACCGCACCTGCACCTCCACCTCATGGGTGGGCGCACCTTCGATTGGCCCCCGGGCTGAGTCCGAACGGCCCACGCTCCGGTGCGCTGGTAGGGTCGGGCCCAGAGCGCACGTGGCATCCACCCAGGTAAAAATCCTCGTCCCCGGCAACCATCTGATGGCGGGCCTCTTGGGCCAGCGCGACGAGCTGCTGCGCCTGATCGAAGACGCCAATCCCGACGCCCACATCTCGGTCCGGGGCAACGAGATCTCCATCGTGGGCCAGGACGCCGAGCGGATCGGCGGGCTCTTCGAGGAGATGATCCTGATCCTCGAGACCGGACAGTCGCTCGACCCCACACAGGTGCGTCGGACCATCGACATGGTGAGCCACGACGTGCGTCCCTCGGAGGTCCTCACCGCCGAGCTGCTGCGGTCGGCGCGGGGCCGGGCGGTCCGCCCGAAGACGGCGGGCCAGAAGGAGTACGCCGACGCCATCGTGTCCAACATCGTCACCTTCGGCATCGGCCCGGCCGGCACCGGAAAGTCGTACCTGGCGGTGGCGTTGGCCGTGCAGGCCCTGCAGGCCCACCAGGTCAGCAAGATCATCCTGACCCGGCCGGCGGTGGAGGCCGGCGAGCGCCTCGGGTTCCTCCCTGGCGACCTGATGGCCAAGGTCGACCCCTACCTGCGTCCCCTCTACGACGCCCTCAACGACCTGCTCGAGCCGGAGGGGGCCCAGCGCCTCCTCGATCGGGGGGCGGTCGAGGTGGCGCCGCTCGCCTTCATGCGGGGCAGGACCCTGAACTCGAGCTTCATCATCCTGGACGAGGCTCAGAACACGTCGCCCGAGCAGATGAAGATGTTCCTGACCCGGATCGGTTTCGGCTCCAAGGCGGTGGTCACCGGGGACATCACCCAGATCGACATCCAGGGTGGGCGTTCCGGCCTGGTCGGTCTGGAGTCCGTCCTCGGCGGCATCAAGGACCTCGCCTTCGTCAACCTGACCCAGCAGGACGTGGTCCGGCACCGGATCGTGGCCGACATTGTCGCCGCCTACGAGCGCGGCAGGGGTCCGGCCCCGGCGACCGGCACCGGCACCGGCACCGGCACCGGCACGACCCCGGACGCCACCCCGCGCCTCGGGGCCGCTCCCGTCACCGCCGGATGACCGCACCGTGAGCCTCGACATCTACGTCGCCGACGAGCAGGCCGACCACCCGGTGGCGGTCGAGCGCTGGTCGGGGCTGGCCCGCTCGGTCCTCGTGGCCGAGGGGATCACCAGCGACACCGAGGTGTCCCTGCTGTTCGTCGACGAGCAGACCATCGCCTCGCTCAACGAGCGGTTCCTGGGCAAGGCGGGACCGACCGACGTGCTCTCCTTCCCTATCGAGGACGAGCTGGAGCGGAGCGGGCGCTCGCCCGACCAGGGTGGCACCGGGCCCGGGACCATCGAGACCGACACCGACCGCCTGCTGCTGCTGGGGGACGTGGTGATCTGCCCGGCGGTGGCGGCCCGCAACGCCGTCGAGCATGGGGTGGGCTTCGACGACGAGTTGGCCCTGCTGGTGGTCCACGGGATCCTCCATCTGCTGGGCATGGACCATGAGGACCCGGCAGAGGCCGAGCAGATGGAGCGACGCGAGCACGAGCTCCTGGCCCGCTACTACCGCGTGGGCACGTGACCGCCGGTACCTCCCCGCTGCTGGCCACCGGGACCTTCACGACCGTCGACGCGGTGCTGATCGGTGTGGTGCTGGTGCTGTTGGCCGCCTCCGCCCTCCTGGCGCTGGCCGAGACCAGCCTGGTCAGGATGAGCCGGGCCAAGGCGGCGGCCCTGGCCGACGAAGGTCGCCGGGGTGCCAAGGTGCTGGTCCGTCTGACCGAGAACCCCCAGGGGTTCCTGAACCCGGTGTTGCTGCTGGTGCTCATCTGCCAGTTGGTGGTGGCCACACTGGTGGGCATCCTGGCCGCGAGCTGGTTCGGGGCCTGGGGCGTGGTTGCCGCCACCGTCTTCGAGGTCATCGTGATCTTCGTGCTCGGCGAGGCGGTGCCGAAGAACTGGGCGGTGCACCACCCCGAGCGCGCCGCCCTGTTCAGTGCGCCGCTGGTCTCCGCCATGGTGAGCTTCTGGCCGATCCGGATGGTCTCCGGGGCGCTGATCGGGCTGGCCAACCTGCTGATCGGCCAGGAGGGCAAGGGCCACGGCTCCGACGTCACCGAGTCCGAGCTGCTGGCCATGGCCGACGTGGCACTGGAGGACGACGTGATCGAGACGGAGGAGCGGGCTCTGATCCACTCGATCATCGAGTTCGGGGACACCGTGGTCCGCGAGGTGATGGTGCCCAGGCCGGACATGGTCACCGTCGAGGCCGACGAGACGGTGGCAGCCGTCCTCGACACCGCCCTGGCCGCCGGCTACAGCCGGCTGCCGGTGCTCGACAAGGGGGCGGACGACGTGGTCGGCATCGCCTACACCAAGGACCTGATCCGGGCGGTGCGGAGCGGGACGGGGGACGAGCCGGTCGGCCGGCACGTCCGTACCCCGCACTTCGTCCCCGAGGCCAAGCGGGTCTCCTCGCTGATGCGCGAGATGCAGGCCGACAAGTTCCATCTGGCGGTGGTGGTCAACGAGTACGGGGGGACCGCCGGCCTGGTGACGCTGGAGGACCTCATCGAGGAGCTGGTCGGCGAGATCGTCGACGAGTTCGACGTGGAGGAGCCGTCGGTCGAGCGCTTCCCGTCCGGCGACGCCAGCGTCAGCGGCCGGATGGTGGTCACCGAGGCCAACGAGCAGTTCGGTGCCCACCTGCCCACCGGGGCGTGGGACACGTTGGGGGGGCTCCTGTTCGACCTGCTCGGCCATGTGCCCGAGGAGGGCGAGTCGGTGGAGGTCGATGGGCTGCGGCTGGTGGCCGACCGGGTCAAGGGACGCCGGATCGAGCGGGTCCGAGTCGTCCCGCTGACCCGGCCGTCGACCGGGGCCGAGCGGTGACCGGCCCGCTGCGCTCGGGGTTCGTGGCCGTGGTGGGTCGCCCCAACGTGGGCAAGTCGACGCTGGTCAACCGGATCGTCGGGACCAAGGTGACGATCACCTCGCCGCGGCCGAACACCACCCGGGCCCAGGTGCGGGGCGTGCTGAACCGGCCCGACGCCCAGGTGGTCTTCGTCGACACGCCGGGGCTCCACCGGCCGCGCACCGCCCTGGGCGAGAGGATGAACGACGCGGCGTCGTCGTCCATGGAGGATGTCGACGTGGTGGTGGCCATGGTCGAGGCCACCGGCGCCGTCGGGCCCGGTGACCGGATGGTGCTGGCCCAGGCGGCCCGGCGGGTCCGTGCCATGGCCCGGGCGGCCGACTTCCAGCGGGAGGTGGCGCCGGCGGGGGCCGAGGGCGCCGGCCGACCGACTCTCCTGGTGGTGGTGAACAAGATCGACCGGGTGGGTGACGACGGAATTCTCACTCACCTGACGGCGGTGTCCCAGGTGATCGCCGCGCTGGCCGAGGCGGACAACGCCGGGCCGGTCCCGGTCGAGTACTTCCCGGTCTCGGCCTCCACCGGCGACGGGGTGGAGGCGCTGGTGGAGGCGGTGGTCGAGCGGTTGCCCGAGGGCCCCCGGTACTACCCGGACGGGATGATCACCGACGCCACCGAGGCCCAGTGGGTGGCCGACCTGGTGCGCGAGGAGCTGCTGCACCGGGTGGAGGACGAGCTGCCCCACAGCATCGCCTGCCGGGTCACCGAGTGGGAGTGGCCGCGGGTTCGGTGCGAAATTCTGGTGGAGCGCGACTCCCAGAAGGGCATCGTTATCGGCTCCGGCGGGGCGACCCTCAAGGCGGTGGGTACGGCGGTGCGGGAGCAGATGCCGCCCGGCGCCTTCCTGGAGCTCTTCGTGCGGGTGGAGAAGCGGTGGCAGCATCGTGAGGACGCCCTCGACCGACTCGGCTTCTGAGCTCAGCGGGCCGGGCCGGCAGGGGCGGAGGCGATGTCGGACAGGAAGGCGACCACCTCGGCCCGGTCGAGCGTGCGCTTCATCGGCGGTACCCGGGCCAGCAGGGCGCCCCGGTAGCTGGCGGTGGCCAGGCGGCTGTCGAGCACAGCGACCACCCCCCGATCGTCGGCCGAGCGGATCAACCGGCCGGCGCCCTGGGCCAGCAGGGTCCCGGCCCGAGGCAGGTCCACTGCCGAGAAGGCACCGGACCCCGCCAAGTCCCGGCGTGCCTGGAGCACCGGGTCGTCGGGACGCGGGAACGGGATCCGGTCGATGGTCACCAGGCTGAGCGTGCGACCGGGCAGGTCGACCCCCTGCCAGAACCCCAGGGTGGCGAAGAGGCAGGCCGACTCCTCGGCCCGGAAGGCCTCGATCAGCGCCGGCTTGGGCAGGTCGGCCTGGGCGAGGAGGTTGAAGGCCAACCGGGGCCGGAGGGCTTCGAGGGCGACCGTCATCGCCCTCCAGCTGGTGAACAGGGCCAGGGTGCGTCCGCCCGCCGCGTTGATCAGCGCCTCGAGCTCGTCGTGGATGGCTGGCTCGGACTCGGGGCGCCTCCGGTCCGGGAGCAACTTGGCCACGTACAGCAAGGCGTGGTGCCGGTAGTCGAAGGGGCTGCCCACGTCGAGCTGGTCGGTCTCGTCGGCCGGGAGGCCGAGCCGTTCGACCAGCCCGATGGGAACGGTGGCCGAGGTCAGCACGGCGGTGGTGCCGCTCCACAGCTGTTCGGAGAGGAGCGGGCCCACGTCGATGGGGGAGACCCGCAGAGTCGGCGCCCGTTGGCCGCCGTCCACCCAGGCCACGTCGTCGTCACCCAGGGCCAGCAGGCGGGCCAGGTCGTCCGACAGGTGGCCGGCGGCCAGCAGGATGCGGTCCCGCCTGCTCCGGTCCGGGGCAGGCTCGTCGTCGCCGGCCTGGCGCTCGGCCTGTCGGAGCAGCCCGACCAGGCGCTCGAGTCGACCGGTGGCCAGGCCGAGGACCTCGCCGAGCCCCGGCCCTTCGCCGCCGCCCCCGGTGCCCTCGGCAGTGCCGCCGCCCCCGTCGCCGGTCACCGCCGACTGCGGGACCCGCTTGCCGGCCAGGGGGCGCAGGACCCGCTGGAGGTGGTCCCCCACTTCGGACAGGAGGTCGAGAGCCGACTCCGCCCCGGCCGCCCCGGCCGCCCCGGCCGCCCCGGCCGTCCCGGTGTCGATCACCCCGCGTGCGCCGGTGGCCAGGGCCCGGAACCGGCCCGGCCCGATCTCCAGTCCGAGACTGTCGGTCATCACCTCCTCGATCTCGTGCGCCTCGTCGAAGACCACCAGATCGTGCGCCGGGAGCACCGCGCCTCCGCTGGCCAGGTGGGCGCCGTAGAGGTGGGTGTTGACCACCACGACGTCGGCGGCGGCAGCCCGGGCACGGGCCTCCTCGGCGAAGCACTCCTGGCCCGAGGGGCACCGGAACGCCCCCGGGCACTCCCGGGCGGTGGTCGACACCATCGCCCACGCCCGGAAGTGCGGCTCGAAGTCCAGCTCGGCCCGGTCGCCGGTCGGGGTGTCCTGGGCCCAGCGGATCAGCCGTCGGACCTGGTCGCCCAACCGACTGGCGTCGAGGCGCCCGTCGTCACCGCCGGTCAGGGCGTCGTCGGCGTCGGGTGGGTCGACGGCGCCGGCGGTCAGGCTCAGCTGCTGCCCGGCGCCGCCTACTTCGGAGGCCCGCTGGACGCACAGGTAGTTGCTCCGACCCTTCAGCACCGCGAAGGTGAGCCCGGAGTCGAGGGAGCCGGCCACCATGGGCAGGTCCTTCCCGGCCAGCTGGTCCTGGAGCGCCTTGGTGGCGGTGGCCACCACCACCTTCTCGCCGGCCAGGGCGGCCGGGACCAGGTAGGCCAGCGACTTGCCGGTGCCCGTCCCGGCCTGGACGACCAGGTGTCGTCGGCTCCCCATGGCCCGCCCGACCGCCCGGGCCATCTCGGCCTGGCCGGGGCGCGACTCGCCGCCGCCGGGGAGCGAGGCCGCCACCTTATCGAGCGTGGTGGTGACCAGGTCGGACATGCCGTGACCCTACCCGGGCACCCCGACGGGCGGAAGGCCTCAGAACCACTCGATGGCCAGGATGACGGCCACCACCACTCCGACCACCACGATGACCCAGCGGAGGACCGGCGCCGGCAGCCGGCGACCGATCCGGGCCCCGACCTGACCGCCGATGATCGAGCCGGCGGCGATCAGCCCGGCCACCGGCCACGCGACGTGGGTGAAGATGACGAAGAGCACCGCGGCCACCAGGTTGACCAGCATGGCCAGGGCGTTCTTGGTGGCGTTGAGGCGCTGGAGGCCGTCGTCGATGAAGATGGCCAGCAGGGCGATGAGGATCACGCCCTGGGCGGCTCCGAAGTAGCCGCCGTAGACGCCGGTGAGGTACACCGCGACCGACAGGGTGATGCCGCCGTGGGCCTTGCGGTCGCCCCGTTCCTCGAGCCTCCGGGTCAGCTGGGGCTGCGCCGCCATCAGGAGGGCGGCCATCAGGATCAGGACCGGTACCGCGGCCCGGAACACGCTGCCGGGAAGGGCCAGCAGCAGCACCGCTCCGGTGATGCCCCCGGCGACCGACGCCATCCCCAGCCGGACCACCCGGGACCGTTGGCCCACCAGCTCGGGCCGGTAGGCGAGGGTGCCGCTGACGTTGCCGGGGACCAGGCCCACATTGTTGGAGACGTTGGCCAGCACCGGGGCGTACCCCAGCCCGATGAGGAGGGGGAAGGTGATCAGCGAGCCCGAGCCGACGATGACGTTGACCGTCCCGGCGGCCAGACCGGCCGCGAAGATGGCCAGCGCGGCCCACAGAGACATGGGGAGTGCTTAGCCCTCGCAGGCGGGTTCGCTCAAGGCTCGGCGGTCGCCAGCCACCTAGGCGATCGCCACCACCCGGTTCCGAGCCCTGCTTGGCGGTGTACAGGGCCGGGTCGGCGCCAGGTCGCAGGCCGTCGGGAGGTCGTCCGGTCGGCGGAGTGAAGGCTCCGACCGTACCGGGGGATCGAGGCGATAGGTTGCGAACCGTGCGATCGGAGAGCGGCGAGCCCGTGCAGGAGGGTGGCGACCGGCGACCCCTGGTGGCCGCCGACGTCTCCGGCGGCCCGATCCCGGTCCACGTGGCCTGCATCATGGACGGCAACGGCCGGTGGGCCAGCCGCCGCGGCCTGCCCCGCACCGAGGGGCACGGCGCCGGGGAGGAGGCCCTGCTCGACGCGGTCGAGGGGGCGCTGGAGCTGGGCATCCCGTGGATCACCATGTACGCCTTCTCCACCGAGAACTGGCGCCGGCCGGCCGACGAGGTCCGCTACCTGATGGGCTTCAACGAGTCCCTGCTGGTGCGGCGCCGGGACGAGCTGAACGAGAAGGGCGTGCGGATCCGGTTCGCCGGCCGGCGCGACTGGCGCGTCCCTAAGCGGGTGCTGAAACGCATGGACGAGTCGGTGGAGCTGACCAAGGGCAACCGGCGCTCCACCCTCACCATGGCCTTCAACTACGGCGGCCGGGCCGAGATCGTCGACGCGGTGCGCTCCCTGGTGGAGGACGGGGTCCCGGCCGGCAAGGTCGACGAGAAGGCCATCCGTTCGCGCCTCTACTACCCGGACCAGCCCGACCCCGACCTGATGATCCGGACCTCCGGCGAGCACCGGATCTCAAACTTCCTGCTGTGGCAGTTGGCCTACAGCGAGCTGGTCTTCACCGAGGTGTTGTGGCCCGACTTCCGTCGCCCCGACCTCTACCGGGCGGTGTGGGAGTTCCAGCAGCGTCAGCGCCGCTACGGCGGGGTGCAGTGAGCGGGTCGGGCGTACCCGACCGACGCCGCAACGCCGGCGCCCGGGCCTTCGACGACTCCGGTGGCCTCTGGATCCGCGTCGGGATCGCCGGAGCCGTCGTCTTCTACGCCGGGTTGGTGGTGATGCTGGCCGCCGGCTTCACCGCCATCCTGCCGTTCGTGGTCATCCCGCTGGTGCTGGTCGCCCTGGTCGGGGCCAATGCCCTCCTCGGCGGCCCCCGGCGGCGGGAGCGGCCCTCGGCGCGGCCGATCCGACCCGCCGACCGCGGCGTGGTGTCCCCATCGTCCGAGGGCCCGAAGGGCAACGGCCGTTCGGGGGAGGACGGCACCACCGGTACGGTGCCCCACCCCGGCGACGGGTGATGACCCTCTTCCGTGATCGGGGGGTGGTCCTTCGCACCATCCGTCTCGGGGAGGCCGACCGGATCGTCACCTTGATGACCGAGGAACACGGCAAGGTACGGGCGGTGGCCAAGGGGGTCCGGCGGACCGGGTCGAAGTTCGGCTCGAGGCTCGAGCCGTTCAGCCACGTGGCCCTGCTCGGGTGGCAGGGCCGGGGCGACCTCGACATCGTCAACCAGGTCGAGGTGGTCGACACCTTCCGTGCCGTCCGCGAGGACCTCGATCGGATGACCTCGGCGATGTCCATGCTCGAGGTGGTCGACCAGGTTGGCCAGGAGCGTCACGCCAACCCCAGGCTCTACGCCATGCTGGTCGGAGCGCTCACCGCCCTGGCTGAGCGGGACTCGGCGATGGTGGCCCCGGCCTTCTTCCTCAAGGTCCTGGCCCTCGAGGGCTCCGAGCCGGTGCTGGACGTCTGCGTGTCGTGCGGCGAGGACGATCCCGACCAGCTGGTCGCCTTCGACCTGGTCGAAGGTGGGGTCCTCTGCCGGAGCTGCCGCCGCGGTCGGTCGCTGTCCCCCCAGGGCCTGGCGTTGATGCGACGGATCCTTGGCGGCGGGCTGGCCGGTGTGCTGGCCGAGCCCAGGTCGGCCGTCACCGATGAGGTGTCGGCGCTGGCCACCGAGGCGATGGAGGTGCATCTCGACCGCCGGCTGCGCTCGGTGCGGTCCGGCACCGTCTCATGACGGGCACTGGGTCGTGACCGACCGTTCTACGGTGACCGCCGCCGCAACGTCGTTCGGGGTCTACGTCCACGTGCCCTTCTGCCGGCGACGCTGCGACTACTGCGCCTTCGCCACCTACACCGACCGTGACCACCTGATGGGGGCGTACGCCGAGGCGTGTGTGGCCGAGGTCGGCCGGGCGGTGGAGCACGAGGGCATCCCGCTGGCGACATCGGTGTTCTTCGGCGGCGGCACGCCGAGCCGGATGCCCCCCGACCTGTTGGCGTCGATCCTCGAGGCGGTCCCCCGGGCACCCCACGCCGAGGTCACCGTGGAGTGCAACCCCGAAGATGCCGACCCGACCCGGATGGCGGCGTACCGCCGGGCCGGAGTGAACCGGGTCTCCCTGGGGGTGCAGTCGACGGTTCCGCACGTCCTGGTCGGCCTGGGGCGCCGACACACCGCCGGGGCGGTGATGGACGCCGCCGCCTCGGTGGCCGCCGCCGGGTTCGACTCGTGGAGCATGGACCTGATCATCGGCGGCTCCGGCGAGACCGACGAGGACTGGGAGCGCAGTCTGGCCGACCTGCTCGGGCTCGAGGCACCCCCACCGCACCTCAGCGCCTACGCCCTGACCGTGGAGCCCGGCACCCCGCTGGCGTCCGAACCCGACCGGTACCCCGACGACGACGTGCAGGCCCACCGGTACGAGCGGGCCGAGGAGCTCCTGTCGGCGGCCGGGTACCGGTGGGAGGAGATCTCCAACTGGGCCCGACCCGGGCACGAGTGCCGGCACAACCGTCTCTACTGGGACCAGGGCGACTACCGGGGGATCGGGTCGGCGGCCCACTCCCATCGCCGCGGCCGCCGATGGTGGAACGTCCGCACCCCCGACCGGTACCTGAGGGAGATCGCCGCCGGGCGATCGGCCGTCGCCGGAGAGGAGGTGCTGACCGACCAGCAGCGGGCGTTCGAGGCGCTCGCCCTCCGGCTCCGCACCAGGGAGGGGGTCCCGGCCGGAGCCGTGCCCGAGGACCCCGACCTCGACGGCCTGGTCGAGCGGGTGGACGGTCGGGCCCGCCTCACCGTGCGGGGGCGCCTGCTGGCCAACGCGGTGACCGCCCGGTTGGTCCCGGCGTAGCATGGTGTGCACCTGACCAGGGGGGTCGTTCGAGTGTCCAGCCATTGGCGTGCCCTCAGCCTCGACTATGGCGATCCGGCCATCCAGTCCGAGGAGATCATCCGGCTGATCGACCTGTCGGGCGCAGCCACCGGCGTCGCCTACAGCCGCAGCGACGTCGTCGAGGCCCTCCACGAGCACCAACCGGCAGTGGTGGCGCTGTCGTCGGGGTCCCTAGTCGGGGCCAGCGTGGCTCGCGTGTCCGGCGCCGACGCCCACCTGCTGACCCTTGCCCTCCATCCGGACTGGCGTCGTCGGGGGATCGGCTCGGCCCTCCTCCGCCAGCTCGACCAGGAGATCATCCACCGCGGGGCGCGGCGGCTGCTCGCCCTGGTCCAGCCGGGCCAGGTCGGCGAACTGGCCTTCGCCAACCAGGGGTTCACCCACTTCGACGGCCTGCACCTGTACCTGCGTGACGCGTCGATGGTGCCCGAGGAGCTCGCCGTGGTGGAGCGGTTCGGCGGCTGCATCCCGACCGGAGGCCTGTGGGAGGCGATGAAGGGGTTCTCCTCGGCTAAAGAGATCCTGGAGCGACGGGTGGTCGCCCCCCTGGCCCACACCGAACTGGCCGACCAGCTGGGCCTGGTGCCCCCGGCGGCGGTGCTGCTGTTCGGGCCTCCGGGGACCGGCAAGACCTCCTTCGCCCGTGCCATCGCCTCCCGCCTGTCGTGGGCGTTCGTCGAACTGCACCCGTCACTGCTGGGCCGGGGGGTGGAGGGGGCCCGGGCCCTCCGCGACGGGCTGACCGAGCTCGGCTCCGTCGACCGGCTGGTGTGCTTCATCGACGAGGCCGACGAGATCGCCGCCGACCGGGCCACCCGGCCCGACAGCCAACCACTGGTCAACGAGCTACTGAAGGCCGTCCCGGGGTTCAAGTCCCGTCCCGACCGGCTGATGGTGATGGCCACCAACTCCATCGCCACCATCGACCACGCCCTCCTCCGTCCCGGGCGCTTCGACCTGATCATCCCGGTAGGCGCCCCCGACGAGGCGGAGCGCGCCGACCTGGCCACCGAGCTCCTCAGTGCCGGCGACCCCGCCGAGGTGGCGTCGAGGACCGCCGGCTTCACCCCGGCCGACTTCGCCCTGGTGGCCCAGCGGAGCGCCCAGCTGGCTTTCGACCGGGCCCTCGACGGGAGCTCGCCGGAGGTAACCCCGAAGGACGTGCTGGAGGCCATCGGTCTCACCCGGCCGTCGGTCAGCCCCGAGGCGGTCGAGCAGTTTGCCGACGAGGCGCGGCAGTACTCGCGCCTGTAGCGACAGAGCGGCAGCCCAACGACGGAGCGCTACGCTCATCGGATCCAGAAGGGCTGCAGTGGCCGACGGGGGACTCCGGGTGACGACGATGCGCACGGTGGCTGCGTGGATGATCGGGATGGCGGCGGCGGCCGGTGTCGTCGTCGGTGCCGGCTTGACCGGTGCGGGCGCCGCCACGGCCGCACCAGCCACGTCCGCACCAGCCACGTCCGCACCAGCCACGTCGGGTTCGGCGTCGGCGTTCCGGCTGGTCGCCTCCGACGGCGGGGTGTTCGCCTACGGCGGGGCCGGCTTCGACGGCTCCATGGGCGGTCACGCCCTGGTCGGGCCGGTGGTCGGGACGGCCCCCACCACCGACGGCGGTGGCTACTGGCTGACCGCTACCGACGGTGGCGTCTTCGCCTTCGGCGACGCCGCCTTCCACGGGTCGATGGGCGGCCGCCCGTTGGTGGCGCCGGTGGTCGGCATGGCTCCGACCCCCGACGGCGGCGGGTACTGGCTGGGGGCGGCCGACGGCGGGATCTTCGCCTTCGGCGACGCCCCGTTCTACGGGTCCATGGGCGGCCGTCCCTTGGTGGCGCCCATCGTGGGCACGGCTGCCACCCCTGGCGCCGGCGCCGGTGGCTACTGGCTGGTGGCAGCGGACGGCGGGGTCTTCGCCTTCGGCGACGCCCCGTTCTACGGCTCCATGGGCGGTCGGCTGCTCGCCGCTCCCATCGTCGGCATGGCCCCGACCCCCGACGGCGGTGGCTACTGGCTGGTGGCAGCGGACGGCGGGGTCTTCGCCTTCGGCGATGCCCCGTTCCTCGGCTCCCTGGGAGGCCAGGCGCTGTCCGCCCCCATCGTGGGCATGGCGGCCACCCCGGGCGGACTGGGCTACTGGCTGGTGGGTGCCGACGGCGCCGTCCACCCTTTGGGGGCGGCCGGCTCCTCCGGGGACGCCACCACTGTCTGGGGCGGGTCGCCGGTGGTCGCCATCGCCGGGGCGGGAGGCGCTCCCCAACCGGTCAGCGTCCTGCACGAGTTCGGCAACGGGCCCGGCGACGGCTGGCAGCCGTGGGGGAGCCCCACCTACTACGACGGCACCTTGTTCGGGTACACCGCCTACGGCGGCGCCGACGGCGTCGGCGCCATCTGGACCATGAACCCCGCCGTGCCGTCCTCGTACCGGCTGGTCCACACCTTCGGAGGCATCGTCACCTACGCGGCCGCCGCGGGCGGGGGGCAGCAGGCCGATGGGGCCGACCCCCACCACGACTGGCTCCGGCCGTCCCCGGTGGGACTGATCGGTGCGACGGTCTTCGGTGGCAACGACGACAAGGGCTCGGTGTACTCGTACGACCCAACCACCGGCGCCTACACCGTGCTGCACTCCTTCACCGGGTCGAAGACCGACGGGGCGGAGGAGCACTCCAATCCCAACCCCGAGCTCGACCCGGTGAGCGGGAGCCAGGTGCTGGTCGGCCTGACGGCGGCCGGGGGCGCCTCGAAAGAGGGGACACTGTACGAGATGAACTTCGACGGATCCGGCTTCGATGTCCTGCACTCGTTCGCCGACGCCACCGGCTCGGTCCCCCACGGCTTCGTGGTGGAGCAGGGCGATCTCCTTTTCGGCATGACCCGGCAGGGTGGCTTCGTCCCGAAGGAGAAGGACTTCACCTCCAAGTCCGACTTCGACAACTACAAGGACGGCGACGGCGTCATCTTCTCCTACGACGTGGTGACCGGTGTCTACTCCGTCCTCCACGGCTTCGGCTACACCGGTCCGCTGGGCGACGACACCAGCGACGGGGCCGCCACCGACCACGGCGGCTTGGCGCTGGCCGGCGACCGCCTGTACGGGATGACCACCTTCGGGGGCACCGATGAGGGCGGGGTGCTGTTCTCCATCGGCACCGACGGCTCGGACTACGAGGTGCTGCACACCTTCGGGCCCACCTCGGCCGGCGGCGACCTCTCCGAGCCGCACGGCACGCCGATCGTGGGGCCCGGCGGCTCCCTCTTCGGACTGGCCTCCGACGGGGGGACAGACGGCGCCGGCGGGGTGTTCGAGTACCTGCCGGGCCCGGGTCCGGGGCCGGGCGTCTACCGGTTGCTGTCGGACTTCCCCGGGCCCCCCGGGGCCCAGGACGGCCTCGACGACCCGGTGGTGGTACCCCAGGCCGGCGGCGGGGTGACCCTCTACGGCCAGACCAAGTTCGGTGGCGTCGACTCCACGTACACCCCGGCCCCCACCGCCCCCGACTACGGCGGCAACTCGCCGGATCAGGCCAACGGGGTCATCTGGTCGCTCCCGGTGTCCCGGTGAGGTCGACGTCCCCGCGGGGCGGCCCGACCGGTCCGGTACGCTCTCCGCATGCCTGAGCAGGAGCCCGCCACCGACGCGCCCGACAGCGGTGACCTGATGGAGAAGGTGGTCGGCCTGTGCAAGCGGCGCGGGTTCATCTTCCAGTCGGCGGAGATCTACGGGGGCTTCCGGTCTACCTACGACTACGGCCCGCTCGGGGTGAACCTCCTCCGCAACGTGAAGAACGCCTGGTGGGAGGCGATGGTCCAACGCCGAGTGGACGTGGTCGGCCTCGATGCCGCCATCCTGTCGCCTCCGGCGGTGTGGCAAGCCTCCGGGCATCTGGCCAACTTCACCGACCCGCTGGTCGACTGCCGCGTATGCCACCAGCGCTGGCGTCAGGACAAGATCGAGGGGGTCTGCCCGAACTGCGGTTCGACCGAGTTCACCGAGGCCCGGGCGTTCAACCTGATGTTCAAGACCCACGCCGGTCCGATCGAGGACGAAGGGGCGGTGGCGTACCTGCGTCCGGAGACGGCCCAGGGAATGTTCATCAACTTCGTCAACGTGCTCCAGACCACCAGGAAGAAGCCGCCGTTCGGCATCGCCCAGGTCGGCAAGTCGTTCCGAAACGAGATCACCCCTCAGAACTTCGTCTTCCGCACCCGGGAGTTCGAGCAGATGGAGATGGAGTTCTTCGTCCCGCCGGCCGACGCCCACCACTGGTTCGAGTACTGGCTGGCCGAGCGGTTCGCCTGGTACCTGGGCCTCGGCATCCCCGAGGAGAAGCTCCGCCTGCGGCACCACGATCCTGACGAGCTCTCCCACTATTCGGCCGCCACCGCCGACGTGGAGTTCCTGTTCCCGTGGGGTTGGGACGAGCTCGAGGGCATCGCCAACCGGACCGACTTCGACCTGAAGGCCCATGCTGCCGCCTCGGGCGAGAAGCTCGACTACTTCGATCCCGCCACCAACGAGCGGTACATCCCGTACGTGATCGAGCCGGCGGCCGGCGCCACCCGGACGATGATGGCCTTCTTGCTGGCCGCCTACGACGAGGACGAGGTGGGCGGGGAGCCCCGGACGGTACTGCGCATCCACCCCAGGCTCGCCCCCTACCAGGTGGCCGTTCTCCCCCTGTCGAAGAAGGAGTCCCTCGAGCCGCTGTCCCAGCGGGTACTGGCGGCCCTGCAGCCCCACTACATGGTCGACTACGACGTGACCCAGGGGATCGGGAAGCGCTACCGGCGCCAGGACGAGGTGGGCACCCCCTGGTGCGTCACCATCGACTTCGACTCGCTGGAGGACGGAGAGGTCACCGTCCGGGACCGCGACTCCACCGAACAGGTGCGAGTTCCGGTCGACGGACTGCTCGGCGAGCTCCGGCGGAGGATGGACCAGACCTGAGCCTCTCGACCCCGGTGGCCGAGTCAGCCGGACCGGTGCCGGTCCGGCGGCGGCCCGGTGGCGGGACAGCGGTGGGACGGCTGCAGGTTAGGCTCTCGGGTCGGCGCCCAGGCTCCGCCGAGTGCCGTCCCGCTCCGAAACCATCCGAGGAGACCCGTTCCGATGCCGTTCGTCTACGACTTCGACCACAAGCACCGCAAGCCACCGATGGAGATGAAGGACCTCCTCGGAGGCAAGGGCGCCAACCTGGCCGAGATGACGTCGGTACTCGACCTGCCGGTGCCCCCCGGCTTCACCATCTCCACCGATGCCTGCCGGGCGTACATGACCGCCGGGTGGCCCGACGGCCTGACCGCCGAGATCGCCAAGGCCCGCGCCCGGCTGGAGAAGACCATGGGCAAGCGGATCGGCGACCCGTCGGACCCGCTCCTGGTGTCGGTCCGGTCCGGGGCCAAGTTCTCCATGCCCGGCATGATGGACACCGTCCTCAACCTGGGCCTGAACGACCGGTCGGTGGAGGGGCTGGCCAAGCAGACCGACGACGAGCGGTTCGCCTACGACTCCTACCGCCGGTTCGTGGCCATGTACGGCCGCATCGTGCTGGGCATCCCCGGCGAGGAGTTCGACGGCCTGCTCGAGGCGGCCAAGGAGCTGGCTGGCACCACGTCCGACGCCGGGGTCCCCACCGAGCTCCTCCGCTACCTGGTCGACGCCTACCAGCAGATCGTGGAACGTCACACCGGCAAGCCTTTCCCCCAGGACCCCGACGACCAGCTCCGCGGTGCGGTGGAGGCTGTCTTCGAGTCGTGGAACGGCCCCCGGGCCATCGCCTACCGCACCCAGGAGCGCATCGCCCACGACCTGGGCACCGCCGTCAACGTGCAGGCCATGGTGTTCGGCAACCGCGACGACGACTCGGGTACCGGGGTCGGTTTCACCCGTGACCCCGCCACCGGGGCCAGGGGCGAGTACGGCGACTTCCTGGTCAATGCCCAGGGCGAGGACGTGGTGGCCGGCATCCGGAACACGGAGCCGCTCTCGGCGCTGAAGGGTCACTTCCCGAAGATCCACAAGGAGCTGCTGGCCATCTTCGCCCGGCTCGAGGCCCACTACCGGGACATGTGCGACACCGAGTTCACCATCGAGCAGGGGACCCTCTGGATGCTCCAGACCCGGGTGGGGAAGCGTACCGGCGCTGCCGCCCTGCGGATGGCCGTGGACATGGTCGGGGAGAAGACCATCAAGCTGTCCAAGGAGGAGGCGATCAACCGGGTCACCGGCGAGCACCTCGACCAGGTACTCCACCCGCAGTTCGCCGTTTCCGGCCACAAGATCCTGGCCAAGGGCCTGGGGGCGTCCCCGGGTGCGGCGGTGGGTCGCGTCTACCTGACCGCCGACCGCGCCCAGGCGGCCGCCGAGGCCGGGGAGCCGGTGGTGTTGGTGCGTACCGAGACCTCCCCCGAGGACGTCCACGGCATGCTGGCCGCCGAGGGCATCCTCACCGCCCGGGGCGGCCTGGTCAGCCACGCCGCCGTGGTGGCCCGGGGCTGGGGCAAGCCGGCGGTGGTCGGCGCCGAGGGACTGCGGGTCGCCGACAGCTCGTTCACGGCAGGCGACGTCACCGTCGAGGAGGGCGACTGGATCTCCGTGGACGGCACCACCGGCATCGTGGTGCTGGGCCAGGTGCCGCTGGCCCAGGGCGAGACGCCGCCCGAGTTCGACACCGTACTCGCCTGGGCCGACGAGATCCGGGCCGGGCACCTGGGAGTGAGGGCCAACGCCGACAACGGCCCCGACGCCACCAACGCCCGGAACCTGGGGGCCGAGGGCATCGGGCTGTGCCGGACCGAGCACATGTTCCTCGGCGAGGACCGGCTGCCCATCGTGCGGCGGATGATCCTCGCCTCCACCCCGGCCGAGGAGGAGTCGTCGCTGGAGCACCTCCGGGTGGCCCAGAAGTCCGACTTCGAGGAGATCCTCGAGGCCATGGACGGGCTGCCGGTGACCATCCGGCTGCTCGACCCGCCCCTGCACGAGTTCCTGCCCGACACCCAGGAGCTGGCCATCAAGGAGGCCACCACCGGGCTCACCGTGGAGGAGGCCCGCCTCTACGAGGCGGCCAAGGCGTGGCACGAGTTCAATCCCATGCTCGGCACCCGGGGCGTGCGGCTCGGCGTCATCATGCCCGGCCTCTACGCCATGCAGGTGCGCGCCCTGATGGAGGCGGCCCTGGCCAGGGTGGCGGCCGGGGGGCACCCGATCGTGGAGATCATGATCCCCCTGACGGTGACCCGCGAGGAGATGGCGCTGGCCCGGACGTGGGTGGAGGAGGCGGTGACCCGGACCCTGGAGGCCGGGGGCCGGGCCAAGGGGAAGAAGGGCGCCAAGGAGGCGGCGACCGCCGGGGCGTTGGAAGTGCTGATCGGCACCATGATCGAGACCCCCCGGGCCGCCCTCCGGGCGGCGGAGATCGCCGAGGAGTCCGATTTCTTCTCCTTCGGGACCAACGACCTCACCCAGATGACGTTCGGCTTCAGCCGGGACGACGTCGAGGGCCGGATGATGTCCAACTATCTCGAGCTCGGCCTCCTCAAGCGCAACCCGTTCGAGGTGGTCGACCCCGACGGGGTCGGCGAGCTGGTGCGCCTGGGAGTGGAGCGTGGCCGGTCGACGCGGCCCAACCTGAAGATCGGTGTCTGCGGCGAGCACGGCGGCGACCCCGAGTCGATCACCACCTTCGCCCGGGCCGGCCTGGACTACGTCAGCTGCTCGCCGTTCCGGGTGCCGATCGCCCGGCTGGCCGCCGCCCAGGCCGTACTGGCCGGGCACGTTCCGGCCAGGACGGGCGCCCGGGCCAAGGGCTGAGCGCCCGGACACCGGCGGCCGCCGGTGGCCGGGCGCCGGTCGGTCCCCGGCTCCGACGCGGTACCGTCATGAACTATGGGCATACCCGATGAGGACGTCGCCCGGGTCAGGGCGGCGACGGACATCGTCGCCCTGATCGGAGAGCACGCCGCCCTCAAGCGGCAGGGGCGACGCTGGGTGGGGCTGTGCCCGTTCCACGGCGAGAAGACGCCGTCATTCAGCGTCAACGCCGAGGAGGGCTTCTACTACTGCTTCGGGTGCCAGGCCAAGGGCGACGCCATCAGCTTCGTGCGGGCGACCGAGCACCTCGACTTCGTGGACGCCGTACGTCGGCTGGCCGACAAGTCGGGCATCACCATCCACGAGGACGCCAACGCAGGTCGGGACAGTATGCGCCGCAAGGCGTTCCTCGACACCATGGAGCAGGCTGCCGAGTGGTACCACCGGCGGCTGCTGACCGACGCCGACGCCGGCCCGGCCCGCGACTATCTTCGCTCCCGCGGCTACGACGGTGCCGCGGTCCGCCGGTTCCGGCTGGGCTGGGCTCCCGACGACTGGGACGCCCTCTGCGTCGCCCTGCACCTCAGCGACGACCTGGCCGTCGGCTCGGGACTCGGCTTCGTCAACCGGCGAGGACGCCTGCAGGACGCCTTCCGGGCGCGCATCCTCTTCCCCATCTGCGACCCCTCCGGCCACCCGATCGCCCTGGGCGGCCGGGTGCTCCCCGGCAGCCGCGACCCGGCCAAGTACAAGAACTCCGCCGAGACCCCGATCTACTCGAAGCGCAAGACCCTGTACGCCCTGAACTGGGCCAAGGGAGACATCATCAGCTCGGGAGAGGTGGTGGTGTGCGAGGGGTACACCGACGTGATCGGGCTCTTCGAGGTGGGAGTGGAACGGGCCGTCGCCACCTGTGGCACCGCCCTGGGGGATGAGCACTTCCGGCTGCTCCGAAACTTCGCCAAACGGGTGGTACTGGCCTTCGATGCCGACGGCGCCGGCCAGTCGGCGGCCGGCCGCTTCTACGAGTGGGAGCGTCGCCACGAGGTCGACGTGGCGGTGGCCGACCTCCCGCCCGGGGCCGATCCGGGTGAGCTGGCCCGGACCGATCCCCAGGCCCTGCGCGACGCCATCGCCCGTGCCAGGCCGTTCCTCCAGTTCCGGGTGGAGCGGCTGCTGGCGACGGCCGACCTGACCACCGCCGAGGGCCGGGCCAAGGCCGCCGATACCGCCCTGGCCGCCGTGGCCGAGCACCCCGACGATCTGGTGCGTGACCAGTACGTCATGCAGGTAGCCGAGCGGTGCCGGCTCGAGCCGGCAC
>JBKQTE010000102.1:0-12308 GCA_052143315.1 Acidimicrobiales bacterium
GGCCCGCACCCGCCATCCGGTGGAGGAGAACCGGTCGCCCTCCCGGGTCACGACCACCAGGTCGGGTCGGGACAGCGCCAGGTCGATGGCGTCGGTCCACCCGCCGCGGGGGCAGACCGAGCCGGCCAGCAGGGTGTCGAGCACGGCGTCGAGCCCGTGCACGCCGGGCCGGCCCGAGCGCGGCCGCACGTGGTGGCGGACGGCGTCGGTGAACGGCGGCTGCTCGCCGGACGACTCGTCGCCGGCGGACGACCCGGTCAGGGCCAGCACCGCCCCGGTGGCCTCTCCCTGGCGGAGCCGGGACAGGGCGGCACGGGCCGGGCCGCTCCCCGACACCACCACCGCCGCCAACGACGCCCCGGCGGCGGCCTCGAAGGCGTCCTCCCAGCCGGCGTCCACCTCCACCAGGTCGAGGAGGATGCCGACCACGCCGTCCACCCCGGCCAGCAGTTCGGCCCCGGCGGCCCCCCGGGCTTCGTCGAGGGCCCGCTCCAGGGCGTCGGCTCTGGCCTCGGAGCGGTGGTGCTCCTGCTCCGCCTGGCGCAGCGTCTCCTCGGCCACCTCGAGGCGGCGGGTGGCGGCGGTGTGGGCCGTCTCGGTCTCGGCCACCGTGGCCTGCAGCTGATGGCGGGCCCGCTCCGTCTCTGCCAGCCGCTCGGCCAGCTCGTGGTCCTCGCCCTCGATGGAGGCAGCCCGGCGTTGAGCCGAGGCCAGCCGGGCGGCGATCTGCTCGAGGGCCCGACGGTCCCGCTCGAGACCCCGCTCGAGCGAGCCCAGCTGGCCACGGACCTCGGTGACCGCCCGGTCCGCCTGGCGGAGCCCTGCCTCGTCCCCCCAAGTGGCCAGGTGCTCATCCAGGGCGGCGGCCCCGGCCTCCTCGGCCTCCAGCAGTCCGGCCTGCTCCGGGGCCAGTGCCTCGGTCTCGGCCTCGGCGGCTTCGAGCTCGCTTCCCAGCCGCGCCCCCTCGGCCTCGAGGGTGGAGACCACGTCGGCGTCGGCGGCGGCGTCGAGGGCCTGGGTGAGCGACCGCTGGCGCTCACGCAGCACGCCGGTGAGGCCGCGAGCCCGCTCCACCAGGCCCTCCACCCGACCCAACGACGACGCCAGGTCGGCCTCTCGCTGGGTGGACAGCTCGTCGGTGGTCCGGCTGGTGGCGGTGTCCAGCTCGGCCAGCGACGCCCGGAGCTGCTCCTCGGTGGTGCGGAGCTCGGACCGGGTCCGGGTGCCCTCGGCGTGGCGTCCGTCCAGCACCGACAGCTCGGTGCCGGCGACGTAGAGCCGAACCGCCCGAAGCTCGGCGGCCAGCTCGCCGTGGGAGCGGGCCGCCGCCGCCTGCCGCTCCAGCGGGCGAATCTGGCGCTTGACCTCCCGCACCAGGTCGTAGAGGCGTTCGAGGTTCTCCTCGGTCGAGGCCAACCTCCGCTCGGAGCGCTCGCGCCGGCGCCGGAACTTCAGCACCCCGGCCGCCTCCTCGATCACCGACCGGCGGTCCTCGGGGCGGGCGTTGAGGATGGCGTCGAGCTGACCCTGGCTGATGATGACGTGCTGCTGGCGCCCGACGCCGGTGTCCGACAGGAGCTCCTGGACGTCGAGGAGCCGGCAGGGGGTCCCGTTGATGGCGTACTCGCTGTCCCCGGACCGGAACAGGGTGCGGGTGATGGTGATCTCGGCCAGGTCGGAGGCCAGCTTGCCCGAGCTGTTGTCGATGGTCAGGGCTACCTCGGCCCGGCCCAGCGCCGGCCGGCTGGCGGTGCCCACGAAGATGACGTCCTCCATCTTCGACGAGCGCAGGGTGCGGGGGCCCTGGGCCCCGAGCACCCAGGCCACGGCGTCCACCACGTTGGACTTGCCGCTGCCGTTCGGGCCCACCACCACGGTGATCCCCGGCTCGAACTCGAGCACGGCGGGATCGGCGAAGGACTTGAAACCTTTGAGCGAGAGGGACTTCAGGAACACCGGGCTGACCCTACCGGCACCAGCAGGTGCCCGGGGAGGGCCAGGTCACACCTGACAGTGTTCGCACAGGTAGGTGGAACGGCCCCCCGACTTGACCCGGATGATGGTCGAACGGCACCGGCGGCAGGCCTGGCCCTCCCGGTCGTACGCCTGGTGCTGGCCCTGGTACTCCCCCACCTCGCCGAAGAGGTCGCGGTACTGCTCGTCGGCCAGCGACGATCCCCGTCGCTTGACCGCTTCGGCCAGCGTCTCGACCATCGACCGGTAGAGCCGGCGGACCTCCTGGGAGGAGAGCGAGTTGGACTGGCGGTCGTCGCGGAGACCGGCGGCGAAGAGGATCTCGTCGGCGTACATGTTGCCGATGCCGGCCACGAACTCCTGGTCCATGAGCAGGGCCTTCAGCCCCGACTTGTGGGACGTCAGCAGCACCCAGAACTTCTCCCAGCTCATGACGTCCTCGAGCGGGTCGAAGCCGAGGTGGGCCAGCTCCGGGACGGCCGGACCACCCTCGACCGGCGTCGAGACGAAGAGCTCACCGAAGGTGCGCGGATCGACAAACCGCAGCTGGCCGCCCTGGGTGAAGGTGACGACCGCGTGGGTGTGGGGGGCCTTGGGCTCCTTGACGCTCTTGGCCCGCTGCAGCTGGCCGCTCATCCCCAGGTGCACGACCAGGGTGCCGCCGTCGTCCAAGCCCAGGAGCAGGAACTTTCCCGAGCGGCCGATCGAGGTGACGGTGCGGCCCTCGAGGCGGGCGCGGAAGTGCTTGGCGCTCGGATGGCGCCGAACGGTGCGGCCGTTTCGCACCTCCACGGACTTGATCTTCCGTCCCACGACCTCGCCCTGCAGGTCGCGCCGGATGGTTTCCACCTCCGGAAGTTCAGGCATCCCCTCCGCCTCTCTGATCCCCCAACGCCTCGCAGGCCAACCTGGCGGCCTCCTGTTCGGCGTCCTTCTTCGATCGCCCCTCGCCAATGCCGAGGTGGTCGCCAGCAACGTACACCGTGGCCAGGTACCGCCTGGCATGGTCGGGCCCGTGGCCGTCCACGTTGTACTTGGGCACGCCCCGGCCCAGGGCCACGGAGACCTCTTGCAGGCGGCTCTTGTGGTCGGACTCCCCCGGCTCGACGATGGCGGCCTCGATGCGTTGCGACAGCCGGCCCAGGATGAAGCTCCGGGCCTCGTCGACGCCCCCGTCGAGGTAGATGGCCCCGATGATCGCCTCGGCGGTGTCGGCCAGGATCGACTCCTTGGCCCTGCCTCCCGACAGGTCCTCTCCGCGGCCCAGCCGCAGGAGCGGCCCGATGCCCAGCTCGAGGGCGACCTCGGCCAGCACCCGGGTGTTGACCACCGACGCCCGGACCTTGGCCAGCACCCCTTCGGGCAGCTCGGGGTGGGCGCGGTAGGTGTGCTCGGCCACCACCAGCCCGAGCACGGCGTCGCCCAGGAACTCGAGGCGCTCGTTGGACGGCCGATCCCCCTGCTCGGCGCACCACGAGCGGTGGGACAGCGCCTGTTCGAGCAGGGACGGATCGGCGAAGCCGTACCCGATCAGGTCGGACGTCTCAGGCCCCCTCGAGCTTGATGTGGACGTAGTCCACCGCGTCCCGTACGGTGCGGAGGTCCTCGAGGTCCTCGTCGTCGATGCGAAAGCCGACTGAGCGCTCGCCCAGCTCCTCCTCCAGCGCCTCGACCAGCTCGATCAGGGCCAGGGAGTCGGCGTTGAGGTCCTCGGCGAACGACGACGACTCGGTGATCGTCGAAGGCTCGATCTCCAAGATGTCGGCGAGCAGGTCGCGGGTGAGCTCGAACACCTGCTGGCGATCGAGCGGACCCTTCTCCACGTGGGTCTCGGCGGGCACGGCAACTCCTGGACTCGATTTTCGGGCCTTCCGCCCGGGCCGCGGTACGGGAAACCCCGATGCCACCAGGGAAGTTCCCGTGGCACACGACCCACACGGATCGGGCCGGCGGCCCGATCGGCAACAGATATGCTACCGGAAGACGCCATTCATGGAGCAGAAACATTGCGGCAACCCGTGGGACCCATCGCCGGCGTATACCGGTGAGGTGAAGATCTCCGAGCTACGGGCAGCCGCCGGTGAAAGGCGGCCGGCCTTGCCCCCGTGGCCCTCGTACGATCCCGGCGCCTTCTTCGACGAGCTGGTGGGGCCCGGCGGCGTCCCCCGCCCGGCGGCGGCGGCGCTGTGGCGGCACTTCCAGGCCCTGGGGCCCGACGCCGTGGCCGAACGCCAGGAAGCGGCAGATCGGGAGATGCGGGCAGTGGGGGTGACCTTCACCGTCTACGACGGGACGGCCGGCGTCGACCGACCGTGGCCGTTCGACATCATCCCCCGGGTGGTCTCCTCCCTCGAGTGGCACCACATCGAGACCGGCCTGGTCCAGCGGCTCAACGCCCTCAACCTGTTCATCGACGACGTCTACCACGACCAGCGGTCGGTGGCCGCCGGCGTGGTCCCGGCCGAGCTGGTGTCCGGCTCGCCCAACTTCCGGCCCGAGTGCGTGGGCGTCGACCCGCCCGGTGCCATCTGGGCCCACATCTGCGGCAGCGACCTGGTGCGCGACGCCGACGGCACCGTGTACGTGCTGGAGGACAACCTGCGGGTCCCGTCGGGCATGTCCTACCTGCTCGAGAACCGGATGGTGACCAAGCACGTGTTCCCGGAGATGTTCCGGTACTACAGCATCGAGCCGGTGGACCCCTATATCGGGCGTCTGGCCAACCTGCTGTCGTCGGTCTCCCCCTCGCCGGGGGACCCGACCATCGTGGTCATGACCCCGGGGATCCACAATTCGGCCTACTTCGAGCATGCCTTCCTGGCCCAGCAGCTCGGCGTGGAGCTGGTGGAGGGGAACGACATGGTGGTGCTCGACGACGACTGCGTGTACGTCCAGACCATCGACGGGCTGGAGCGGGTCGACGTCATCTACCGGCGCATCGACGACCTCTTCCTCGACCCCGAGGTCTTCCGGCCCGACTCCGCTCTCGGGGTCCCGGGGCTGATGCGGGCATGGCGATCGGGCCGGGTCGGACTGGTCAACGCACCGGGGGCCGGGGTGGCTGACGACAAGGGCGTCTACGCCTTCGTCCCCGACATCATCCGCTTCTTCCTCGACGAGGAGCCCGTCCTCGACAACGTTCCCACCCTCCGGTGCGGCGATCCCGACTCGAGGCGGCACGTGCTGGAGAACCTCGAGCGACTGGTGGTCAAGCCGGCCAACGAGTCCGGTGGCTACGGGATCATGGTCGGCACCCAGGCCGCGCCCGGCGAGCTGGCCCGCATCGCCAAGGAGATCGACGACAACCCCCGCGGCTGGGTGGCCCAGCCCATCCTGTCCCTGTCCACCGCTCCCACCATGTGCGACGGGGACATCGCCCCGCGCCATGTCGACCTCCGGCCGTTCACCCTGATCGGGCCGGAGGGGGCGTACGTGACCCGTGGCGGGCTGACTCGAGTGGCCCGCACCGCCGGCTCGCTCATCGTCAATTCGTCGCAGGGGGGCGGCAGCAAGGACACCTGGGTGGTCGACACCTCGCTCGGCGCCCCGGCGGGGCCGGCACCCGGGCGGGACGACCCGTGACCAGGGTCCAGGGCGCGTACGACGGCACACTCGACGAGAACAAGGAAGGCAAGGAGGGCACCATGCTGCTCGCCCGTATGGCTGAGGCCGTCTACTGGGCCGGCCGGTACCTCGAACGGGCGGAGAGCACGGCCCGGATCGTGCAGGTCCACACCGACACCCACGTCGACCTGCCGATCGGCGAGGACGTGGGGTGGGAGCCGCTGCTCTCCATCGTCGGCGTCCACTCCGAATTCACGCTCCGGCACTCGGCGGCCGTGGAGGGCGGTGACACCGTGGCGGCCGAGGCCGACGTGATCGAGTTCGTCCTCCATCACCGGGACAACCCGACCTCCATTCTCGCCTCGCTGGCTTCGGCCCGGGCCAATCTCCGCACCGCCCGGCCGGTGGTCCCGCGGGAGGCGTGGGAGGTCTGCAACGACCTGTGGCTGACCAGCGTCGACCACCTGGCCGAGGCGGACACCCGGGAGGGCCGCGTCCTGTGGCTCCGTCGGGTGGTGGCCGGATGTCAACGGATCACCGGCATACTCCTTGGCGCCATGAACCGTGACGAGGCGATGTCCTTCCTGTGGATCGGCCAGAACCTCGAGCGGGCCGACCTCACCACGCGCGTCCTCGATGTCCGGTCGGACAACCTGTCCATGCAGCGGGGCGACGATCCGTACGACGTCGTCCACTGGATGGCGGTCCTCCGGTCGCTGGCCGCCTACCAGCCGTTCCGCCGGGCTATGCCGGCCCGGCCCCAGGGGGGCTCCACCCTCCGCTTCCTGCTCCAGGACGACCGGTTCCCACGGGCGGTCAGCGCCTGCCTCAGCGAGGTCCGCAGCCACCTGAAGGAGCTGCCGAGAGCCGAGGACGCCATCGAGGCCTGCGCCGAGGCTTCCCTGCTGGTCGCCTCGGCTCCGGTGCCGAGGCTGACCCTGAGCGGGCTGGCGGAGTTCCTCGACGGCGTGCAGATCGCCCTGGCCGAGGTCCACCGCTGCATCGACCGCACCTACTTCCACCCGGCACTGGCCCGCTGGCAGCCGGAGTCCGCCGCGTCGTGACGACCACGGCCACCGCGGAGCCGGTGGGGAACGACGGGCAGCATCCCGGAACCGTCCTTCCCGACGGCTACGCCACCCTCCCGGGTCGGCCAGACGAGCTGGTGGCGGCCGACGGCTCGGTCCGCCAGAGGTGGCGCCAGGTGATCGGCGAGCTGGCCGGGCTGGAGCCCTCCGGGCTGATGGCCCGTCGCGACGAGCTGGACCGGCTCCTGCGCAACGAGGGGGCCACCTACACCGTCCTCAACCACGCCGCCAGCCGGCGCCGGCCGTGGTCACTCGATCCCTGCCCGCTGGTCCTCGATCAGGCGGGCTGGGCGGCCCTGGAGACGGCCGTGGCCCAGCGGGTGCGCCTGCTGGACCTGGTGCTGGCTGACATCTACGGACCCCGGCTGCTCATCGAGCGCGGCCTGGTGCCTCCCGAGCTGGTGCTGGGGAGCCCGGCGTTCCTGCGACCCAGCGATGGGATCTCGCTGCCCGGCGCCCACCAGCTGTTCACCACCGCCGTGGACGTCGTGCGGGACGCCCAAGGCGACTTCCGGGCGGTGGGAGACCGGGCCCAGGCCCCGTCGGGCCTCGGTTACGCGCTGGTCAACCGGTCGATCCTGTCGAGGGTGCTCCCCAACCTGTACCTCCAGGCCGGGGTGGAGCGGCTGGCCGGGTTCTTCCGTTCGCTCCGGTCCGGCATCGCCGCCGTGGCGCCTGACGGTGTGGACGACCCCCGGGTGGTGATCCTCACCCCCGGGCCCCACACCGAGACGTACTTCGAGCACGCCTACCTGGCGGCCTACCTCGGTTACGCCCTGGTGGAGGGCCGCGACCTCGAAGTACGCAACAACCGGGTCTGGCTCCGCTCGCTGGCGGGGCTCGACCCGGTCGACGTGGTGGTGCGGCGGGTCGACGACGCCTGGTGCGACCCGGTCGAGCTGCGGGCCGACTCGCTGCTCGGGGTGCCCGGCCTCATGGAGGTCGCCCGGCGGGGGCGGGTGTCGGTGATCAACCCGGTGGGCGTGGCAGTCATCGAGAGCCCGGCCATCACCGGGCTGCTGCGCACGCTGGCGCCGGCCCTGCTGGGCGAGGAGCTGGCCATCGCCGGACCGGAGACCTGGTGGTGCGGCCGGGACGACGGCCTGAGCCACGTGCTGGCCCACCTCGAGGACCTGGTCGTGCTGCCGGCCCACCCGACGGCCGGCGGCCACCCGGTGCTGGCATCGACCCTGTCGGCGGAGCAGCTCGAGGCCTTGCGGAACAGGATCCGGCAACAGCCCGCCTCCTGGGTCGGCCAGGAGTACCTGGCCCCGTCGACCGCTCCCACCGTGGGGGCCTCGGGGGCCCTCGAGCCGCGCCCCGCCGTCCTCCGGACCTTCCTGGTGGCCGACGAGGCGACCGGCGGGGGCTCGGGGTACGGCTACACGGTCCTGCCGGGCGGGCTCACCCGGGTGGGCGCCACCCCCGAGGCCACCGTGGTGTCCAGCCAGGGCGGCGGCACCAGCAAGGACACCTGGGTGGCCTCGCCCGAGCCGTCCTACCAGCAGAGCGCCTGGCTCCAGGCGGTGGCCTCCGCCTCCCCGCCCCGGCTCGACCTCGGCTCCCACACTCCCCTGCCGAGCCGGGTGGCGGCCCAACTGTTCATGATGGGCCGCACCGCCGAGCACGCCGAGCTGGTCATCCGCCTCATCCGCACGGTCCTGGCCCGCCTGGACCAGCCCCTGGGCGGGGGCGGCGCCGGCGGGGCCGAGTCGCTCCAGGTCCTGGTGTCGGCACTGGGCACCGTGTCCGGCTTCGACCCGGTGTCGGAGGCGGACGACGACGCCCCGCCGGACGGCGGGGCGACCGGCGAGGAGGCGCTCGGGGAGATACCCACCGACCGGCGGGCCATGGCCCTGGTGCTCGACAGCGGCGTGGACGGCAGCCTGGTCTCCACGCTGGCTCTGCTGATCGACGCCTCCTACTCGGTCCGGGAGCAGCTCTCCGCCGACACCTGGCAGCTGATCGGCGACGTGGAGGAGGAGCTGGCCCGACTCCGGAACCGCCCACCCGCGCAGCTGGTGGGGCTCCAGGCAGGGCTGCAACGCCTCCTCCAGGCCCTCCTGGCCCTGGCCGGCCTGTCGGCGGAGAACATGGAGCGCGACCCGGTGTGGCTCTTCCTCGACGCCGGGCGCCGGCTGGAGCGGGCCCAGTCCCTGGTCCGACTCCTGCGGTCGGTCCTGGTCGATCAGCGAGAGGGCGTGGTCGAGGACCTCCTCATCGAGTCCCTGCTGAAGACGTCCGAGAGCCTGATCATCTTCCGGCGGAGGACCCAGTCGACCATGCAGGTGACCGGTGCGGTCGACCTGCTCGTCTACGACACCCGCAACCCCCGCAGCGTCATGTACCAGCTCGAGCGGCTGCTCGAGCACCTGGCCGACCTTCCCAAGCAGTCGTCGGCCCAGCGCATGGCGGCCCAGGAGCAGCTGGTGCTGGAGGCGACCACGGTCCTCCGCCTGACCGACGCAGACCGACTGGCGGAGGTGGACGCCGGCACCGGGCGCCGTCCGGAGCTCGACTCGGTCCTCGGCCAGGTGGACGACACCCTGGTCCGGCTGCTCGACACCCTCCGGCGTACCTACTTCGCCCACGAGCGGCTCTCCTCGCTGGCCGAGCAGAGCCCGTCCCTCGAGCTCGACCCCGACGGTGAGGTCCGGTGACGTACCGGGTGGTCCACACCACGAGGTACCGGTACAACGCCCCGGTCTCGCGTTGCCGCAACGAGGCCCACCTCCGGCCACGCGAGACCGATCGACAGCGGTGCCTGTCCAACGCCGTCCTCGTGGCCCCCACCCCGGTCAGCTGGACGGAGCGCACCGACTTCTTCGGCAACCCGGTGATCGCCTTCGCGGTGGACGGGCCCTTCGACGAGCTGGTGATCACCTCCACCAGCGAGGTGGCGGTGGAGATGCGGGAGCCGCTGCCGCCGGTGGGTCCGTCATGGGAGCGGGCCCGGGACCAGCTGTGCGCGGACCTGTCCCCGGGGATGCTCGATGCCCGCCAGTACTGCTTCGAATCGCCGTCGGTGCCCCTGTCGGCGTCCCTGGCGTCGTACGCGGCGCCGTCGTTCGGAGGTGGCCGGGCGCTGGTCGACTCGGTGTCCGAGCTGACCGCCCGGATCTTCGAGGACTTCGCCTACGACCCCGGGTTCACCACCGTCACCACCCCGCTCGAGGACGTCGTCCGGCACCGGCGCGGGGTCTGCCAGGACTTCGCCCACCTGGCCATCGGGTGCCTGCGCTCGGTCGGGCTGTCGGCCCGTTACGTGAGTGGGTACCTCGAGACGGCGGCGCCGCACGGCGGGGAACGCCTCATCGGAGCGGATGCCTCGCACGCCTGGGCCTCGGTCTTCGTCCCCGGCTGGGGCTGGTTCGACATCGATCCCACCAACGCCCGGGTGGTCGGCAGCTCGTACGTGACGATCGCCTGGGGCCGCGACTACTCGGACGTATCACCCCTGAAGGGCATCGTGTTCGGCGGCGGCGACTGGCATACCCTCGACGTCTCCGTCGACGTCAGACGGCTCCACCCCGCCGCCCCGTAGACGGCCCGACCGTGGCACCGGGCTTGACCGGTCCCTCTCACGGGCGGGAGTTGATCAGGCTGTTGGCCGCCATCGACAGGTAGTCGAGCAGCTCCTCCTCGTCCGACGGGTCCAGCCCGCCGGCGTGGACGGCATCGGTCATGTGGCGCAGCCAGGCCTCGGCCTGGGCGGAGCCGATGACGAAGGGGGCGTGGCGCATACGGAGCCGGGGGGCGCCCCGCTGCTGGTTGTAGCGGTCGGGACCGCCCCAGTACTGGGCCAGGAACAATGCGAGGTGGGCCTTCGACTCGGTGAGGTCCTCGGGGTACATCGGCCGCAACAGCGGGTCGGCGACCACGCCGTCGTAGAACCGGTCGACCAGGGCCACGAAGAACGGTTCCCCGCCCCACCGCTCGTAGGGAGTCGCCCTGGAACCGCCTGATCGTCGAGCCAGTCGCATGATCCCGAGCGTAGGCCGACCTCGGTTAGCCTCGTGCCCGGCACCCGACCGTGCCGTGGGGGCAAGAGGAAGACAGGAGGCCCGGCGATGATCGAGTGGTCAGAGGAGCAGTTGATGGTGCGGGACGCCGTCCGCCGGTTCATCGAAGCCGAGGTGGTACCGCACCTCGACGAGCTGGAGCACGGCGACCTGCCCCCCTACGACATCATCCGCAAGATGCAGGCCGCCTTCGGCATGGACCAGATGGCTCGGGACCGGTTCAAGCAGCAGCTCGACCGGAAGCGCAACGGCGAGGGCGCCGAGTCCCCCGCCGAGCGGGCGGAGCGCAAGGGGGACGGTGGCGCCGCCGCCATGACGCTCATCCCGATCATCGAGCTCTGCCACTACTGCCCGGGCATCGTCACCGCCATGGGTGTGAGCCTCGGTCTGGCCGCCGGCACCATCATGAAGCAGGGCACCCCGGCCCAGATGGAGCGGTGGGGGCTCGACCTCCTGACCTTCGACAAGGTCGGGGCCTGGGCGATCACCGAGCCCGACTCGGGCTCGGACGCCCTGGGGGGTATGCGCGCCTCAGCCCGGCGGGACGGTGACGAGTACGTCCTCAACGGCAACAAGACCTTCATCACCAACGGGCCGTACGCCGACACGGTGGTGCTCTACGCCAAGCTCGACGACGGATCGGACACCCCCCTGCGTGACCGCCAGGTCCTGGCCTTCGTCCTCGACCGCGGGATGCCCGGGTTCGAGCAGTCGGCCCCGTTCCGGAAGATGGGCCTCCACTCCTCGCCCACCGGCGAGCTCTTCCTGTCGGACGTCCGGGTCGGCCGGGAGCACCTGCTGGGGGAGACGGAGGGCAGCCCCACCGGTGGGCGCGAGTCGGCCAAGGGCAACTTCGTGACCGAGCGGGCCGGCCTGGCGGCGATGTCCCTGGGCCTGATCGAGGAGTGCCTGAAGCTGTCCGTGGAGTACGCCAGGAGCCGCATGCTCTGGGGCCAGCGGATCGGCGATCGTCAGCTGATCCAGCTGAAGCTGGCCAAGATGGAGGTGGCCCGGCTCAACGTGCAGAACCTGGTGTTCCGGCACATCGAACTGTCGTCGGCGGGGAAGAGCCTCACGCTGGCGGAGGCGTCGGCGATGAAGCTGTACGCCGCCCAGGCCGCCTCCGAGGTGGCCATGGAGGCGGTGCAGCTGTTCGGCGGCAACGGCTACATGGCCGAGTTCCGAGTCGAGCAGCTGGCCCGGGACGCCAAGGTGTTCCAGATCTACGCCGGCACCGACGAGATCCAGGTCACCCACATCGCCCGCGACCTCCTGAGCCGGTGACGTGACGGACCCGTTCGGCCCGGGTCCCGCCGAGGCCGTGTTCGACGACATGGTCGACCTGCGGCGGGTGCTGCATCGCCGGCCCGAACTGGCCTTCGACGAGCACGAGACGACGGCGTTGATCCGGGCCCACATGGCGGCGCTCGAGATCCCCGAGACGCTGCGGGCCACCGAGACCGGGGGCATCTTCACCATGGAAGGGGGCCGGCCGGGGCGGAACGTCGTCCTGCGGGGCGACTTCGACGGCCTGCCGGTGCAGGAGGACGAGGCGCGCGCCGTCCACTCCGAGGTCGAGGGCGTCATGCACGCCTGCGGCCACGACGTGCACGTGGCCTCCCTGCTCGGTGCGGCCTCGCTGCTGGCGGCGCGGCGCGAG
>JBKQTE010000103.1:0-21036 GCA_052143315.1 Acidimicrobiales bacterium
ACCCTCGAGCCCAAGCCGATCCTGGGCGACTGGAACGGGGCCGGTGCCCACACCAACTTCTCGACCAAGGCCATGCGGGAGGACGGCGGCTGGGACGCCATCATCGCCGGCTGCGAGGCCATCGGGAAGAAGATCGACGAGCACATCGCCGTCTACGGCGTGGGCATCGAGAGCCGCCTCACCGGGGCCCACGAGACGGCCCACTTCACCAAGTTCAGCTACGGGACCTCGGACCGGGGAGCCTCCATCCGGATCCCGTGGGCCGTGGCCAAGGCCAAGAAGGGCTGGCTGGAGGACCGCCGGCCCAACGCCAACATGGATCCCTACGAGGTCACCGCGGTGTTGGTGGAGACGGTCTGCGGCGACGCCGCCTCCAGCTGACCGCTACGCCACGAGGGCCATGGTGACCTGCGGGTTCACCGTCGCCCGCCCCCTGAGCGCCACAGAGCCGGGTCCATCGGGGCCCGGCTCTGTGCACCTCTCGAGCCCCGCCGTCCCCGCTGCCCCCTGCGAACTGCGACAATGACGGCATCGCACCCGACCCGACACCCGACCCTGCGGCGAATCCGGAGGTAGCCGACCCCATGAGGAGCCAGGAGGAGTACGTCCTCAGGACGGTGGAGGAGCGCGGCATCAGGTTCGTGCAGCTCTGGTTCACCGACGTCCTCGGCACGCCCAAGACCTTCAGCATCACCCCGGCCGAGCTCGAGAACGCCCTCGACGAGGGGATGACCTTCGACGGGTCCGCCATCGACGGGTTCAGCCGGGTACAGGAGAGCGACGTCCTCGCCCGCCCCGACGCCAACACGTTTCAGCTGCTCCCGTGGCACAGCCACGGCAACGGCCCCCACGGCACCCGCCCCGACTCCCCCGAGGCGCCGGTGGCCCGGGTGTTCTGCGACATCCTCAACCTCGACGGCTCGCCCTTCCAGGGTGACCCGCGCCACGTGCTGCGCCGCGCCCTGGAACGGGCCCGGGAGCGCGGCTTCACCTTCTACGTCGCCCCGGAGATGGAGTTCTTCTACTTCGACGGTGCCGATCCCACGTCGACGCCGAAGGGCATCGATCGCGGGTCGTACTTCGAGCTCACCGTGGCCGACCGGGCCAGCGACATCCGCCAGCAGACGGTGCTGACCCTCGAGGAGATGGGGATCCCGGTCGAGCACGCCCAGCACGAGGACGCCCCCAGCCAGCACGAGATCGACCTGCGCTACACCGACGCCCTGACCATGGCCGACACGGTCATGACGGTCCGCCTGGTGGTCAAGGAGATGGCCCGCCAGCAGGGCGTCCACGCCAGCTTCATGCCCAAGCCGCTGGCCGGGGTGCAGGGCTCGGGCATGCACACCCACATGTCGCTCTTCTCCGGGGACGCCAACGCCTTCGTCGACCTCGAGCGGGCGCACGGCCTGTCGGAGGTGGCCGAGCGGTTCATCGCCGGTCTCCTCCGCCACGCCGGCGAGATCACCGCGGTGACCAACCAGTGGGTCAACTCCTACAAGCGCCTGGTCTCCGGCTACGAGGCGCCGATCCACATGTCGTGGGCCCGGAACAACCGCTCGGCCCTGGTGCGGGTGCCGGTGGTCAAGCAGGGCAAGACCGAGTCCACCCGGATCGAGTACCGCGCCCCCGACAGCGCCTGCAACCCCTACCTGGCCTTCGCCGTCATCCTGGCGGCCGGGCTCGAGGGCATCGAGCAGGGATACGAGCTCCCCCTCGAGGCGGACGCCAACCTGTTCGACCTCTCCGTCGACGAGCTGGTGGCCAAGGGCATCACCCACCTCCCCGGGAGCCTCAACGAGGCGGTGGGGATGATGGAGTCGTCGTCGCTGCTGGCCGACACCCTGGGGGAGCACGTCTTCGAGTGGTTCATCCGGAACAAACGGGCCGAATGGGGCGAGTACAAAGCCCACGTCAGCCAGTTCGAACTCGACCGGTACCTCCCGCTGCTCTAATAGTGACTCTGAACGGATAGGGCGAGAGGGAGGAGGCACCAGACGTGGAACCGCTGCTGTGCTTCCCCGACCCGCCCCCGCCGTCCGTGGTCGCCGTCCTCGATCGGGCCGGCTACCCCTGGCGGGCGGTCGGCCGCGCCGAGGCGGCCGAGGTGGACGAACCGGAGGACGGCTGGGCCGGGGCGGTCATCGCCAGTGGGGAGGACCCGGCGGGCGCCTTCCTGCTGTGCCGGCACCTCCGCAAGCGGGACGTGCCCCTGGCCCCGGTCATCGTGGTGGTCCAGAGCGGCCAGCTGACCGAGCTGGAGCTGCGCGAGGACCTGTTCGACGACCTCTGCCTGGAGCCGGTCAACGGCGACGAGCTGACCACCCGGCTGGCCCACCTGTTCTGGCGGACCGGCCGCGGCTTGCGGCCCGACCTCCTCGAGCACGGTCCGCTGGTCCTCAACCTCGAGACCTACCAGGCCGCCGTGTCCGGGCGGGTGTTGGACCTCACCTACATGGAGTACGAGCTCCTGCGCTTTCTGGCCGCCCGCCCCGGCAAGGTCTTCACCCGCGAGACGCTGCTCAGCCGGGTATGGGGCTACGAGTACTACGGCGGGGCCCGGACCGTCGACGTCCACGTACGGCGCCTCCGGGCCAAGCTGGGCGAGGAGCACGCCCACCTGATCCAGACCGTCCGGTCGGTGGGCTACCGCTTCGGCCAGACCAGCTGGGCGCCCTAGGGCGCCGTTCGGCGGCGCAGCGTCGTGGGGGACGCGGTCAGGTCGACTTCGAACTCCGAGAAGAGCGCAGCCGGACCCGCCGCCAGGTGCTCGTCGGAGAGGACGAGGCGCACCACCTGCTGCCCCGGTCGGGCCACCGGCTCGTGCCGGAGACGCCTGCCGTCCGGACCGGCGGTCTCCGCCGCGTCGACCATGGCCAGGATCCGGCCACTGCCGTCGTGGACGAGGTGGAACTCGGGCCCGGTCATGCCGGCGCCACCAGCAGGCGGGGGCGGAAGTAGCTGACGTTCTCCTCGGCGCCGCTCGGCGCATGCCAGGTCGCCCGCCAGACGGCGTTGTTGGGCCCGATGGACCCCTGATAGGCCCGGTAGGCGTACTGCTCCACGATCTCGATGCCCATGGCGAGGACGGGGCCCTCGTTGAACTGGTACGGGTCATAGTCCGGCACGGCGCTCATCCAGTACCAGTGGTCGGGATCGATGGCGGAGATCCCATCGGCCCCGGTGACCCAGTGGTCCAGTGTCACCGTGGCGCCGGGGGCGACCGTCAGCTGCGGCCACACCCAGATGTCGACTTCCACGCCCATGTCGTGCCCTCCTCGCCGTTGCGGGCCCCGAGCACACCCAGCACCCGAAGGTGCTAGGCAGCGTAGACGTCCTGGCCGGCCGGAGGCTTCCGGCCCCAGGCCGAGATCATCGGTGACGTCGCCAGGTCGAGCCCTCCGGTGGCGACGTTGCGGAGGTGCTCGTCCACCTCGCCGTCGGTGGCGAAGCCGCCGTCGACCAGGCGCCGTCGGATCTGCTCCACCGTCGCCGTCTCCAGGGCGGCGCACGCCGGAGAGGCGATGGGGAAGTAGGCGTCGGCCCGCACACCATCGAGGCCGGCCTCGCGCAGCAGCCTGGGCAGCGTCCGCCCGTACGCCAGGTCGGCGCCCCCGTCGGCCATCAGCTGCCGGAACCCCCGGCGCAGGCGGTTGGCCAGACGCTGCTCGGGGCCGGACTCCTCCAGACAGAGCAGGGGTTGGAGCGCCGGGTCGGCGTCCTCCACCAGCAGCCAGCCTCCGGGGCGGAGGGAGGCGACCATCGCCGTCAGGGCGCGCTGGCGCTCGGGCACGTGCACCAGCACCAGGCGGGCGTGGACCAGGTCGAACCCGCCACCGGGTGGAGGGTCGGCACCGACGTCGTGCCGAAGTACCTCGACGCCGTCCAGCCCGGCGGCGTCCAGCCACGAGGTGTCGATGTCGGTGGCGACCACCCCGCCGGCGGGCCCGACCCGGGCCGCCAGCCACCGGGGAACCGCCGGTCCGCCGGCACCCACCTCCCAACACCGCCACCCCGGTGCGATCCCCAACTGCTCGATGTGACGGAAGGTCGACGGATCGAAGAGGGACGAGAGGGCATCGAAGCGCCGCCCGGCCTCGGCCTGGCGGTTGCCCAGCAGGTACTGGCCGTCGGGGGGCACGGCGCTCAGGGGTTCACCGGCTTCGCCACGACCGTCTCCTCTCGAGTGTCCTGAGCGGGGGGGCGTACGCCCACACCTCCACCTCGGCCAGGGCCCCCATGGGCAGCCCGGCCACCGCCACCATCGAGCGGGCCGGTCGGTGGTCGCCGAAGAAGTCGGCATAGGCCACGTTCACCGCCGCGAACTCGGCCATGTCGGTGATGAAGACCAGCGTCTTGACCACGTCGGTCAGCGTCGCCCCCTCACCGGCCAGCAGCCGATGGGCGTTGGCCAGGGCCTGGGCAACCTGGGCGCCGGCCCCTCCCTCCACCAAGGTGGGGCTGTCAGCCGACGGGTCGAGGCCGAGCTGGCCGGAGGTGATCAACCAGGGGCCGGCTCGCACGATGGGGGTGTAGGGGCCGATCGGGGTGCTCATCAGGGGAAGCCTCTCCATGCTCGTCGCCGGCCGCCGGACCGCAGCCTAGTGAGGGTGCGGTCCGGCGGTCGGGGGACCGACCAGCTCGCCCTACCCGGGGTGGGGCACGGCGCCGGTCGGCCACGCCGGCGCCAGGCCGGTGGCAAGCCAGCGGGCGGCGGCGACCGCCGCCAAGGCGGCGTCGGAGGCGTTGACCGGCTCCCGTCCCGGCTGGTCCTCGACCCGCACGGTGATGGGCGGGGTGGCCCGGGCGGCCAGGATCCCGAACGATCGGATGGTCAGGTCGCCGACCGTACCGTCGGCATCCACCGCCAGCCCCTCGGAGGTGACCCAGCCCAGCGCCTGGTGGGCGGCGCCGATGCCGTACGAGCGGAGCACCACCTCGTCGAGGACCGCCCCGCCGCACAGCGTCACCTCCACCGACCCGTCGGCCCGGCACGTGGCCACGGCCCGGCCGCCCGAGGGAGCGGTCACCGCCACCGGTACGCCGGTCGACGCCCCCGACGTGTGCCTCCCGACCCGGCGGACCGCCTCGACCACCGCCGCCTCGGCCCACACCGCCGCCCGGAGGTCGGCCGACACCGGCGGCCCCACCACCGGGACCTGTCCGACCACCAGGCCCGGGGCCACCGCCGCCACCAGCTCCCGCACCGGGGCCATCTCGGACTCGGTCCAGGCCGGGCCGCTCACCCCCATCCGGAGCACCCCGGAACCGTCTGCCGCCATACCGATGGCCACCGGTGGCCGCTTGGGCCCGAGGCGCACCACGTCCTCCCGCGACCAGAGCACCCGGACCGGCCGGCCGTGCTCGTCGGCCAGGCGGCGGGCCACCTCGCCCACCGGGGACCGTTTCTTCCCACCGAAAGCACCGCCGTTGGCGCACGGGGAGGTCGGGGCGCCGCCGGGCATGCACCACGAGGCGTCGGGCTCCACGTAGGCCGGCTCCACCCAGGCGGTGCGGAGCGTGAGCGCCCACTGCCCGGGGGGCACCTCCACCGGGTGGCCGGGCGGGACGGTGGTCCGCCGGCCCTGCACCTTCCCGGCCAGGCGGCGAGCCTCCCCCAAGGTGTCGGCCACCGCGTACCCGCCGTCACCCGAGGGCACCGCCACCCGGGCGTCGAGCGGGGCCCGGTCGTCGGCGAACCCCCCGAGGCCGAGCGCCACCTCCGGGCCGACGTGCTGGGGGGCGCCGCCCTCCAGGGCGGCCCGCCGGGCGGCGGCACCGAGATCCCGGCCGGCACTGACCGGCCGGTCGGCCTCACCGCCCAGCACCCGGGCCGCCGCCTCCTCGATCGACTGCCAGCCGGTGCAGCGGCACAGGTGGGCGACCAGCGCCTGGTCCACCCTGGCCACGGCGGCGGACCGGGACACGGGGCCGTCGGGGGACTCGAGCGCCGCCAGGCGCATGACGATGCCGGGGGTGCAGAACCCGCACTGGCTCCCCCCGCAGGCCACCAGGGCGTCGGCCCACCGGTCGGCCCGTCCGTCGGGGAGGCCGTCGAGGGTGGTCACCTCCCGGCCGGCCACCCGGCGGGCCGGGGTCACACAGGAGACGCGGGGGGACCCGTCGACCCAGACCGTGCAGCAGCCACACTGGCCCTGGGGGCTACAGCCGTCCTTGGGCGTCCGGATGCCCAGACGGTCGCGGAGCACCTCGAGCAACGACGACCCGTCGTCGGGAACCCCGACGTCGGCCCCGTCGACGCGAAACCGGATCAGCGGCTCAGCTGAAGGAGGAGCCGCAACCGCAGGTGCGAGTGGCGTTCGGGTTGGTCACGTGGAACCCGGCGCCCTGGAGGCCATCGCTGTAGTCGAGGGTCGAGCCCTTGAGCAGGTCGGCGCTGGCGGCGTCCACCACCACCTTGACCTTGGCTTCCCCGAACTCGCGGACGACGTCGTCCTCGGCGATGTCGGCGTCGAAGAACATCTCGTAGCTGAAGCCCGAGCACCCCCCGGGGCGGACGGCCACCCGCAGCGCCAGCCCGTCGGTGTCCTCCTGGGCCAGCAGCTCGGCCACCTTGGAGGCGGCGACGTCGGTCAACGTCACCGGGTTCGGCTTCTTTCCGATGCTCACGGTTTGCATGGTTGCGCTCACCGACACTCCTCCTGCAGCTCGAGTCGAACTCGGTCGACGACACCGTCGGTGGCTGCCGTGACCGCTGGCGCAAGCGTACCCGCCCATCCGTCCGAGCGGTACAGCCGGCGGGTGGGCGCACGGGTGTCGACGGTAGAATTCCTGTGTGGCGCCCACTGACGACCCCCGAGCCCCGGGGACAGCGGTCTCGGAGGACCAGGTCCGCGACGCCCTCCGTTCGGTGGTCGACTCCGAGCTGGGGGCCGACATCGTGGAGCTGGGCATGGTCACCGCCGTCCGATTTCCGGCGCCGGGGACCGTGGAGGTGGAGGTGGCCCTCACCGTCGCCGGCTGCCCCCTCCGCACCCAGATCAGTGCCGACGTCGAGACCCACGTGGCCGCCATCGACGGGGTGGCGCACGTGTCGGTGACCACCGGGGTGATGGACGCCGAGCAGCGCAAGGCGGTCATGGCCCGTGCCCGCCTGCTGGCCCGCGACCCGGCTCCGCGCACCGACATCCCCGACACCACGCGGGTGCTGGCCATCGCCTCGGGCAAGGGCGGCGTCGGCAAGAGCTCGGTGACCGTCAACCTGGCGGTGGCACTGGCCCGGCGGGGCCTGACGGTCGGGGTCCTCGACGCCGACATCTGGGGCTTTTCGGTGCCCCGCCTGCTGGGGATGTCGGGTGACGTGGAGGCCCGGGACAAGAAGATGGTCCCCCTCGAGCTCCGGGTCGGCGACGGCCTGCTTCGGGTGCTGTCGATGGGCTTCCTGGCCGACGAGGAGAGCGCCATCATGTGGCGGGGCCTGGTCCTGAACCGGGCCGTCCAGCAGTTCCTGGAGGACGTCCACTGGGGGGAGCTCGACTACCTGCTGATCGATATGCCCCCGGGGACCGGCGACATCCAGATGGGCCTGGCCCGGATGCTGCCCCGCACCGAGGTGCTGGTGGTCACCACCCCGCCGGTGGCGGCCCAGAAGGTGGCGGCCCGGACCGCCGACATGGCCCGCAAGGGCTACTTGCGGGTGGCCGGGGTCATCGAGAACATGAGCGACTTCATCTGCGAGCACGGCACCTCCTACGCCCTGTTCGGCTCGGGCGGCGGCGCCCGCCTGGCCGCCGACATCGGCGTCCCGGTGGTGGGCCAGGTCCCGCTCCACCCGTCGGTCTCGGCCGGCGGCGACGCCGGGACCCCGGTGGCCCTGGACGAGGGCCAGCCGCTGGCCGAGGTGTTCGCCGCCATGGCCGAGCGGATCGCTACCGTCATCGCCCCGGTGATCGCCATGGACTCGTGCAGCGCCCGGCTGCTCGAGCAGGTGGAGGCGGCGGTCGAGGCCGGCGCCCCGACGGTCTGAGCCCGGTCAGGCCGGGCACCACCGGTAGGCGGCCCCGATGTCGTCGGGATCGTCGGTGACCACCACCCCGTCGGCGACCAGCTTCCGGAGGTGGGCCCACAGTGAACGCCGGGCGATGGGGAAGCGGTCCGGGTCCACGTCGTCGTAGACCGTCGGCACCAGCTCGTCGACGGTGGCGGTCCCGGCGCGGCGGAGGGCGGCCACCACCTCGGCCTGGCGCTCGAGCCGGTGCGACAGGTAGGCCGCCACGGCGGCGCCCGGGTCGTCGATGACCGATCCGTGCCCGGGGGCGATGGCGTCCACCGGGGGGGCGAGGTCGAGCACCAGCCGGAGGCTGGCCAGGTAGGCGGTCATGTCCCCGTCGGGCGGGGAGATCACCACCGTCGAGCCCTGCATCACGTGGTCACCGGAGAAGAGCAGGCGGGCCGGGCCGTCCCCCGGGGGCCGGTCGAAGAGATAGCAGAGGTGGTTGGAGGCGTGCCCGGGGGTGTGGAGAGCCCGGAGCGCCAGGCCGGGGGCGGCGAGGGTGGCCCCGTCCCCGACGGTGCGATCGGCGACGAACCCGTCGCGTGAGGCGTACCCCACCCGCTCGGCACCCGTCCAGGTGGCCAGCCTGGCGGCACCGGGGGCGTGATCGGGGTGGGTGTGGGTCACGGCGATCCACCGGATGCGCCCGCCACCGGCCCTGGCCACCGCGTCGAGGTGGTGGGGGTCGTCCGGCCCCGGGTCGATGACCGCCAGGTCGCCCGTCCCCACCAGGTAGGTGTTGGTCCCGGGCCCGGTCATCACCCCCGGGTTGGCCGCCGTCACCCGGGTCACGTCGCCGAACAGACGGACCGGGACGTCGGGGTCCCCGACGGTCATGCGCCCTGTGCTGACCGTTTCGTGCCCCAGGCCGCCCGGGCGGCGTCGGCCAGCTCCTGCGAGGGGTCGCCCGAGGCCACCTTGTCCGCCAGCGCCTCCACGTACCCGTCGTCCCCGGGCCGCAGCACCAGGATCTGGCCGTCCTCGACCAGCACGATCGGCAGCATGGTGACCACGTCGGTGACGCCGGCCGCCCAGGCCAGCGCCTCGTTGGTGGTGGTGAAGGGGGCGAGGTTCCTCAGGTTGGCGATGGTGGGCGGCAGCAGCTCGATCTCGCCCGCTTCGAACCGGTCGAGGGCGTCGGTCGGACGGACCCAGATGGTGGCGATGGTCTCGGTGTCGTCGTGCCGGGCCACCTGCCCGGCCGGGGCGGCGGTCACGAAGAACCGGGTGTCGTACCGCCGGGGGGCCAGCTCGGGCGTGACCCAGCGGCTGACGTAGTACACGGAGTCGGCGGCCAGGGCCAGCCCTTCGGCGCGACACACGTCGAGGAGCCGGGTGGTCCCGGCATTGACCCCGTCCCGGTAGCCGGCGAACCGGGCGGCCACCACCGGATCGGTGGTGTCGAGGAGGGCAGGTTCGGCGGCCCCCTCCCCCGCGGCGACATGGGCCACCAGCACGCCGGCCTCCTCGAAACACTCGCGCAGGGCCGCCACCCAGAAGGCGAGGCCACCGGAGTCGACGCTCAGGATGTCGCTGGCCTGGCGGTCGCTCAGACCGCGGCAGAGCGCCTCCATCTCGGCGTCACCGTCCTCGGGGTCGACCGATCCGCCGGGGAACACGTAGGCGCCGGCCACGAACTCGGAGGCCAGGTTGCGCCGGAGCATGCACACCTCGATGGTGGGGGCACCGGTGCCGTCGACGGTGTCCCGCAGGAGCATCACGGTGGCGGCATCGCGGACGGGGACGGGGGCCATGCCCGAGGCTACCGCCGGGGTACCGGCGTTGCCGGGCTGCGGAGCGGTCAGACGGTGCGCAGCGTCGGGCGCGACATGAGCGCCCCCGACTCGGCCAGGGCGCGGATGGCCAGCTCGCCGAAGCGCCGGGGGTCGGCGATCAGCCAGGTGTGCGACCCCTCCACCACCGTTCCCTCCACCCCGGCGGCGTGGCGCAGCTCGTCGAAGGCCGAGCGGGGCACCAGGCCGTCGCGGTCGGACCACACCATCAGCACCGGGGTGCGGCGGGCGGCGATGGCGCGGATCTCGGCCACCAGATCGGCCCGGCGGATGAAGGCACCGGTCCGGAACAGGCCCACCGGATCGCGCACCAGGTTGGGGAGGAAGTTCTCCACCAGGGTGGGGAGCACCCGGAGGGGGCGGGTGGAGTGGAGCACGTCGGTGCCGAAGTACCGCATCCAGTCCCACATCGGGCGCTGGTCCATGGTGCGGACCTCGTCGGGGAGCGACGCCCAGGTCGGGCTGCCGATGGCGTTGGCCAGCAGCAGGGCGTCCGACCGGTCGGGTCGGTCGTGGACGAAGGCGGTCGCCACCCCGCCGCCGAAGGAGTGACCGGCCACCAGTGCCACCTCGTCCACACCGACGGCGTCGAGGAACCGGCCCACCCAGGCGGAGTAGCCGCTGAAGCCGCGCCGACCCACCGGCAGCTCGGGGGTGCCGCCGAAGCCGGGCATGGCGGGGGCATGGACGCGGCAGCCGGCCATGCCCATGTGCCGGATCGACTCCCGGTAGGCGTGGGGCCGGAGCCCCCACCCGTGGAGGAACAGCGCCGGGGGGCCGTGGCCGGAGGCGGTGTAGCGCACGGCGTGGCCGTCGACCGACACCTCCGACCAGGTCAGCGTGTCGTCAGCCCCGGAGGGCCGGGGGGCCGGAGGGCCTTCGGGCTCGAGGAAGGCGGACATGGCTTCTCACTGTATGCATAAACATCCGATAAGGACCGTATGTCCGATGGGGGTTCGACCCCACCGCCCCTCGCCGAGCAGTTACGCTCGCCAGGACCACAGGACGACGACAGACTGCGGAGCGATGGCACAAGACCAGCCCAAAGGCACCGGCGGGGGCAACAAGCCCAAGCCCGGTGGGAACACGCCCAAGCCGGTGAGCGGCCAGTCGGCCAAGGACAAGAGCCGGGCCCAGAGCCGCCCGGTGTCAGGCAAGGCCCCGGCCGGCAAGCCCAGGGGTGGCAACAGCCCACGCCCGGCCGCCGGCGCCAAGGGTGGCAACGCCCCGAGGCCCGGGCGGCCCGGTGCGTCGACCGCCAAGCCGCCGCGGGGTGTCTCCGGCGCCCTGGTCGCCTGGGGGGCGGTCGGCCTGGTGGTGGTGATCATCGCCGTGCTGGTGATCGTCAAGGTGACCAGCGGATCACCCACCACCACCAACGCCAGCTACACCCCGGTCACCCCGGCCCCGGCCTCGATCGTCACGGACTTGACCAACGTGCGGGCCTCCGTCTTCGACACGGTGGGCGTCAACATCCCCTCCCAGGCCACCCCCAATCCGCCCACCGTGCTGTCCGGACAGCCGGCCCTCACCATCGCCGGCAAGTCGCCGGCGATGCTCTACTACGGCGCCGAGTGGTGCCCGTACTGCGCCGCCGAGCGCTGGGGGCTGGCCGTGGCCCTGGCCCGGTTCGGCACCTGGAGCGGGCTGGAGGTCACCGCCTCGTCGCACACCGACGTCTACCCGGCCACACCCACCCTGAGCTTCGCCAACGCCACCTTCACCAGCCCGTACCTGACGTTCTTCCCCATCGAGACCTGCACCAACATCCCCGACGCCAGCGACACCTCGTGCAACGGCTACAAGTCGCTGACGCAACCCACCAAGGAGGAGGAGGCGGTGCTGACCAAGTACAGCTCGCCCACCTACCTCCCCGGCGACACCACGCCGGGGTCGATCGGGTTCCCGTTCATCGATATCGGCAACAAGGCGCTGATCTCCGGCGCCACCTACAACCCCCAGATGCTGGCTGGCCTCACCCACGCTGATATCGCCAGCAATCTCGACGACCCGACCAACTCGGTGACCCAGACCATCGTGGGCACCGCCAACTACATCAGCGCCGCCATCTGCGCCAGCACCAGCCAGCAGCCGTCCAAGGTCTGCGACAGCCAGGGCGTCCAGGCTGCCACCAAAGCCCTCAAGCTGAGCTGACCCGGGCACCGGGACGGAGAGGCGGAGCGATGCCGACACTGCGCTGGCAGCCCCTCACCACCCTGGCGCTCAGCGTCTTCGGGCTCGGGGTGGCCACCTACCTCACCATCACCCACTTCGACACCCACGTCGCCCTGGTGTGCTCGGACAACGGGGCCATCAACTGCGAGAAGGTGACCACCAGCCCCCAGTCGGAGATCTTCGGGATACCGGTGGCCGTCCTCGGCCTGGCCTTCTTCGTCCCCATGATCGTCCTGTGCCTGCCCGCCGCCTGGCGGACGGCCAACCGCTGGGTCCACATCGCCCGCCTGGTGCTCTCCCTCACCGGGGTGGGGATGATCATCTACCTGATCAGCGCCGAGCTGTTCGTCATCAAGGCGATCTGCCTGTGGTGCTCGGGCGTCCACGTCATCACCTTCGTCCTCTTCGTGATCATCGTCACCTCGGCGCCCATCGTGCTGGCGCCCGGCTACGGGACCGGCGACAGCGCCTAGCGAGTGCCCAAGGACACCGCCCGACCGCCGCTGACCCGCACCGCCCGCTTCGCCTGGGCGGCGGTGGCGGTCCTACTGGTCGGCGTCGTCGCCCTGTTGGTCTTCGCCCTGACCGACACGCCGGTCACCGTCCGGGTGGTCCACCGGACGGCCACCGCCCCGGCGGTGCTCCACTCGCTGGCCGCCGTGCCCGCCTCCACCTTCGACGCGGTGGGGGTGACGGCACCCGGGACCGGCCTGACGGCACCGACCGTGGTCACCGGGCAGCCCCGCCTGATGTCGGCGGCGGGGAAGCCGGAGGTCCTCTTCGTGGGGGCCGAGTACTGCCCGTTCTGCGCCTCGGAGCGGTGGGCGCTGGTGGTGGCCCTGTCCCGCTTCGGATCCTTCGGTGCCCTCGACAACATGCAGTCGTCGAACACCTCGGTGTTCCCCGGCGTCCAGACCTTCTCCTTCGTCGACTCGAGCTACTCGAGCCCGTACCTCGCCTTCGAAGGGATCGAGCTGTACTCCAACGTCCCCGACGCCCACGGCGTCTACACCCGGATCGCCACCCTCACCACCGGACAGCAGCAGCTGGTCAGCCGGTACCGCCCGTCCGGTGCCGCCGAGCCGTTCCCGTTCGTCGACATCGGCAACGCCATGGTGGCGGGCACCTCCGGTTTCAGCCCCTCGGCCCTCGGGCAGCTGTCCCAGAGCACCATCGTCGGCGACCTCAAGCTGGGCACCACGCCCGAGTCCCGGGCCATTCTGGCGTCGGCCAACTACCTGACCGCCGGCGTGTGCACTGCCACCGGACAGCAGCCATCGGGGGTGTGCGCCTCCAAGGGGGTCCGGGCCGCCGACCAGGCGCTCGGACTGGACTGAGGCCGTCGGCGCCGGCCGAAGGCTCAGCCGGCCCGGCGGTCGGTCAGCTGCTTGCGCTCGGTCTCGTTCAGGCCGCCCCATATCCCGTGGGGCTCGTGGATGCGGATGGCGTACTCGAGGCAGTCGGCCCGCACCGAACAGGTGGAGCAGATGGCCTTGGCCCGCTCCTCACGCTGGAGCTTCTCCTCTTTGCGCTCGGCGTGCGACGGAGGGAAGAACACTTCGGCCTGCGGGCCGCGACACGACGCCTTCGCTTGCCACGTGTCTAGAGCCTGCGCCATGCAACCATCCCCCTTCACGTCCGGCGGACGCCCTCCACGCAGCGAACGTACTCGCGGCGAGAGTCACTGACAAGGGCTCTGACCAGGATTCCCCACCTGATCCGGCCCCCCGGAGGAAGGTTTCGACCGGTTCACCCCCGGTGGAGGGTGAACCGGACCACCCGGCACCGGACCGCTACGCTCCGGTAGGTCATGGACGTCAGCTTCTTCTGCAGGCAGAGTCACGTCCTGATCGTGGCGGGCAAGGGTGGCGTCGGGAAGACCACCATGGTGGCGGCCCTGGCCCGGATGGCCGCCGACGCCGGCCTATCGGTGCTGGTGGTCGAGCTGGAGGGTCGGTCCGGCGTCCCCGACGCCTTCGGCCACGAGGACTCCCTCAGCTACGAGCGGGCGGTGCTCGGGGCGGCCGGAGCCGGCAGTGTGGAGGTGGACCCCCCGGACGGCGACGGCACCCCGATTCCGAAGGGGACGGTGGCCGCCCGCATGATCACCCCTGACGAGGCCCTCATCGAGTACTTCGACGACCACGGCCTACGTCGCTTCTCCAAGCGGTTGCTGTCCTCGGGGGTCATCGACGTGGTGGCCGGGGCCATCCCCGGCATCAAGGACGTGCTGGTGCTGGGGAAGGTCAAACAGATCGAGCGCAGCGGCATCGCCGACCTGATCCTGGTGGACGCCCCGGCCACCGGGCACACCATGACCTTCCTGTCGTCGGCCAGCGGCCTGGTGGACGCCGCCCGGGGCGGCCCGGTGAAGGCGCAGGCGGCCGACGTGGTGGAGCTGCTCACCGATCCCGGGCGGTGCCAGGTGGTCCTGGTCACCCTGCCCGAGGAGATGCCGGTCAACGAGGCCATCGACGCCGCCTACCAGCTGGAGGACAAGGTGGGGATCTCGCTCGGGCCGGTCATCGTCAACGCCTGCTACACCCCGGCGCCGGATCTCGAGGTGACCGCAGTCAAGGCGGCCGCCGAAGCCGGTGTGTCCCTCGACGACACGGTGGCTGCCGCCCTGGACGCCGCCAGCCACTTCCGGAGGACCCGCGAGGACCTCCAGCGGGAGCAGATCGAGCGGCTGGCCCGGGGGCTGCCGCTCCCCCACCTGCGGGTCCCGTTCGTGTTCGCCGCCTCCATCGGCCCCGCCGAGCTGCAGGTGCTGGCCGACGAGCTGGCTGCCGGGATCAGGGCCCTCCCGGACGGCCGGGAGGAGGGGACATGACGCCGGAGGACGACCGGTGCTCCCGAGCTGCCCTGACGGACGTCGTCCGTGAGCGGTCGATCATCGTCTGCTGCGGCTCCGGCGGGGTGGGCAAGACGACCACGGCGGCGGCCTTCGCCCTGCACGCCGCCCGGCTGGGACGGAAGGCGTGCGTGGTGACCATCGACCCGGCCCGCCGGCTGGCCAACTCCCTGGGGCTCGACTCGCTGTCCAACAGCCCCTCGCTGATCGCCGGCGACTGGCCCGGGGAGCTGTCGGCCCTGATGCTCGACCCCAAGGGCACCTTCGACGACCTGGTCCACCGCTATGCCGACACCCCCAAGCAGGCCGAGGGGATCCTGGCCAACCGGATCTACCGCAACCTGACCGAGGCGCTGTCGGGGACCCAGGAGTACATGGCCATGGAGAAGCTGTACGAGCTGGCCGAGGAGGGCGGGTTCGACGTGGTGGTGGTGGACACACCCCCGACGCGCAACGCCCTCGACTTCCTCGACGCCCCCCGACGACTCACCGGCTTCCTCGGGAACCGGATCTTCCGGGCCCTGATGGCCCCGACCCGGGTCGGGCTGAAGTTCCTCGGCGTGGCGGCCCACGCCATGCTCCGGACCCTGTCCAAGGTGGCCGGGGCCGACATGGTCCGCGACGCGGTGACCTTCTTCCAGGCCTTCGAGGGGATGGAGGAGGGGTTCCTGGACCGGGCGGCCCGGGTGCGGGTGCTGCTCACCCAGCCCCAGACCGCCTTTGTGCTGGTGGCGTCGCCCCGTCCCGACTCGGTCGGCGAGGCGGTCCACTTCGCCGGCAAGCTCGACGAGTCGGACATGGCGGTGGCCGCCCTCATCGTCAACCGGGTGCAGCCACGGTTCATCGAAGACCTCGAGCTGGCCCGGCTCGACGGCCTGGAGCCGGCGGAGGGGGCCGCCGGCGAGCCGCTCCGCAGCCTGTTGGCGAACCTCCGGGGCTACACGGCAGCCTCCGACCGGGACGAGCAGGCCTACGCCGACCTGATCGGGAAGGTGGCCCCGGCGCCCGTGGCCCGGGTTCCGCTCCTCAACTCCGACGTCCACGACCTGGCCGGCCTGGGGCTGATCGCCGACCTGCTCTTCGAGGAGAGCGGTCCGCCGTCCCCGACGGCCCCCGAGCCGGCGGAGGAGCCCAGGCCGGCAGGCTAACCTCTGCCTGTGCGCTCGATCCTGGTGGCCAGCGACGCCCCGTCGGTGAGGGCAGAGGTGGCGTCCATCGCCGGCCGGCCCGACATCGAGATCCGCCAGGCCCGCTCGGGGCCCGAGGTGCTGGTGGCGGTGGCCGAGGACCTCCCGGACCTGGTGGTCGTGGACCTGCAGATGGGGAACATGGGCGGCATGGCCGTCTGCCTCGAGCTGCGACTGGAGGAGTCGTACGGCAACATCGACCACGTGCCGGTGCTGATGCTGCTCGACCGGCGCCCTGACGTGTTCGTGGCCCGCCGCTCGGGCGCCGAAGGGTGGGTGGTCAAGCCGCTCGATCCGATCCGGCTGCGCCGGGCAGTGACATCCCTGCTCGACGGGGGCACCTACTACGACGAGTCCTACCAGCCTCTGTCCGTCGTACCTGCGGTTCGCGCCGCCGGCGCCTGAGGGGCCCTCCCGGGCCAGCAACGGCAGGGTCCGTGTTCCGACGACACGACGACCAACACCCCACCACCGGCCCCAAGGGTCGCCGCTCCTCCCGCCGACAGCGGGCGCGCGCCGCCGAGGCCCGGGGTCCTGAGTCCGGGGGACGGCTGCCCAGCGGCGGCGACGCCCAGGAGCTGTTCATCGTGGAGGCGCTCCACGACCTGCGTGACACCGACGTCCGCGAGGTCATGACGCCCCGGGTCGACGTGGTCGCCCTCTCCATCCCGGTCACCGCCGACGACGTGACCCGGGTGGTCCGTGAGTCGGGCCACCGGTGCTTTCCGGTGTACGACGACAACCTCGACGACCTCATCGGGGTGTTGTTCGTGAACGACCTGTTCCGTTCGGGTTGGCGGATCCAGAGCGGTCGGTTCGAGCGGCGCCCGCCAGGTGGCCCCGGACCCACCGTCCTGCCCGCCGACGGGCTGGACGAGCCGGAGGCCGGCGAGGCGGAGGTCGGCATCGCCACGCCCGACCCGCTGGACATCTCCCGGCGGCTGCGCCAGCCGTTCCTGGTGCCCGAGTCGCGGCTGGTGCTCGACGTGCTGGCCGAGATGCGGCGCCAGCGCCGGGCCTTCGCCGTGGTGGTGGACGAGCACGGCGGGGTCGAAGGCGTCCTGACGGTCAAGGACCTGCTCGGCGCCCTGGTGGGTGACCTCCCTGACGAGTTCGACCCCGAGGACGAGCCGGACATGGTCCGGGTGGACGGGAGCCGATGGCTGGTGGACGGGAGGACGTCGGTCGACGACGTTCGCGAGCGGTTGGGGATCAACGTGGCCGAGGGCGAGTACGTGACCCTGGGCGGCTACCTCTTCGACGCCTTCGGGCACATCCCCAGCGAGGGAGAGTCGATCGAGGTCGGCGGCTGGCAGCTCCGGGTGGCCGAGATGGACAAGCGCCGGGTGGCCAAGGTGGTGGCCAAGCGGCTCATCCCGGCGACCCCGGGGATCGACGGCCGCGGAGCGGGCGGCGACCCGGGGACCGGGCGCACCACCGTCGGGTAGGATTTCCCCGTTCGGGACCGGCAGCCGTGCCGGGTCCGACGGACGGGCTGTAGCGCAGCTTGGTTAGCGCGCTGCGTTCGGGACGCAGAGGTCCCCGGTTCAAATCCGGGCAGCCCGACCAGAATCCGCAGGTCAGCCGGGGTTCACGCCCCGGCTGCCTCGCGCTCGGGGGACGTCCCGCCCCTAGTTGTCGTGGTTGGCGGCCGTGGCACCGCCGACGATGGTGCACAGCCGACCCATGATCTCCAACGACTGGGCGTCGGACTCCCTCATGACATCAGCGCAATTCGCGCGTACCAAGCGAAAACGCAGACACACAATGTAGATAATCCCGAACTATCCCCCGGCTTGAATTACTGAAAATGTGTGGTCAGCATTGATGACAACCACCCAGCCGACCGGAATAATTCCGCCCGCTCCGACGGGCGAGACCCACGGCGGCCCATTGAATGCGTTATTCGACGGCGGGCCTGGCATGGTGGTGTCTCCATCAGTCGGTGTCGGTCAGAAGCACCGGTCATCATGACCGGGACCGTGCATCGACTGATGGAACTCACCCACCCTATTCGATACAGGTGTACTTTGAAACGTCAATGTACCCATGTACGCTCCCTTGTTCTATGTCGATTGGCGACTCGTCCATGGCTGTCTATGGCAAGAGAATCGTGACGGGCCGATCCGACGGAATCAAGCGTCAAGGGCATTGACCGCCGGCCACCCGGTGCATTCGTGCCTTGGTGAGCGATTCGGTGCTCATGTGGCACCGGGCGACCACCCACTCGTCGTGCTGTTCGGCCGGCACGACGCCGCAGAGGCGGATGAGGACCGCCCGGTTCGGGAAGATCCCGACCACGTCGGTCCACCGGCGAAGCCCCTTGTTGGGCCTCTCCTTTCACCGGCCAACTGGGTCGGCCTCGGCGTCGGCCGGAAGCCCGATCCGTCCCAACGGTGCGGGTCCGGAGCCGAAAATACCGGGGTTGTCACGCCAGAAGGGGGGTTCTCCCCATGCGGTGGATTCCTTAACTTGAGTGAGGTCCCCTCGGTGGAAGGTCAACTCCGTGAAGAGTCGCATGCACAGGCGTCTGGACCGCTCGTCCGGCCGTGCTCCCACCTGGTTGCGGGGGGCGGTGAGCGTCGCTCTGCTGGTGGCAGCGGTGGCGATGCTCCTGGCGGCGTCTCCGCCGGCCCGAGGAGCGGTAGCGGGGGGCACCCCCGTTCCGGTGGCCGGCGTCGACGCCTTCGGTATCGGCTCGGGCCAGCTCGGGAGTCCGGGCGGCCTGGTGGTGGACAGCCAGGGCGACGTGTTCGTGGCCGACCAGTCGAACAACCGGGTGTTGGAGTACACCTTCAACTCCAGCACTTCCGCCTACGCCAAGGTCGGAGCGACGGTGGCCGGTGCCGGGGGAACGGGCTCGGGCTCCAACCAGCTCAACGGTCCGAGTGGAGTGGCCCTCGACGCCAAAGGCGACCTGTTCGTCGACGACGGCGGTAACAGCCGGGTCCAGGAGTACGTCCTCAACGCCGCGACCGATTCCTACGCTTCATCAGGGACGACGGTGGCCGGACCAGGAGGCAGGGGTTCCGGGCTCACCCAGCTGAGCAGTCCGAGTGCGGTGGCCTTGGACGCCAACGGGGACCTGTTCGTCGCCGACAGCGGCAACGATCGAGTGGTGAAGTACGTCCTCAACGCTGCCTCCGGCACCTACGCCTCGACGGGTGTGATAGTGGCCGGTGCCGGGGGAGCAGGCACGGGGTCCAACCAGCTCAACAATCCGAGCGGCGTGGCCCTGGACGCCAGAGGGGATCTGTTCGTCGCCGACAGCCTCAACGGCCGGGTGGTGGAGTACGCCTACAACTCGTCCACCGGCGCCTACTCCCCGGCTTCGACCGTGGTGGCCACACTGCCCAACCTGTCCAACTCGGTCGCCTTCGACGCCAACGGTGACCTGTTCGTCTCTTACGGCTACCTCGGCTACGACGATGTTCTCGAGTACCCCTACAACCCGACGACCGGGACCTTCGCCACCAGCGGCGTCGAGGTGGCCCCCGCCGACATGGTCGGGCCGACCGGGATGGCCTTCGACTCACACGGCAACCTGTTCGTCGTCCAAACCGCCCAGACCTCGGATCCGAACCAAACGGTGTGGGACATGGTCCTGGAGTTCACCTACACCTCGTCGACAGGCACCTACGCCCCCCAGGGCACGGTGCTGGGCCAACAGGGGCGGGTCAACGCCGGAATCAGCGCCCTGGCCGTCGACGGTCAAGGGGATCTCTTCGTCTCCGACTCGATCGACAACACCGGCGTCGCGATCAACGACCTCGGGGTCAACGAGTTTCATGTCAATCCCACCACCGGTGCCTACTCCCCTCTCGGTACGTTCATCGGGGGTGGATCCACCGGACTGGCCGTGGACAGCGCCGGCGATGTGTTCGTCGCCAATCCGGCGAACGCCGCCGGGGTGCTGGAGTACCTCCGTAACCCGGCCACGGGCTCCTATCCGTCCGCCGGCGTGGTCGTGCCCGGTGCCACCCAGCTGTCACAGCTCGTCGCCAGCTCCCTCGCCTTCGACAGGAAGAACGACCTGTTCGTTGCCGACGGCAGCCAGGTGCTCGAGTTCGCCATCAACGCCACCACCGGCACCTACGCGGCCACTGGGACGACCGTCGCCGGGGTGGGCGGAACGGGGGCGGGGGCCAGCCAGTTGAGCGGGGTGGGCGGAGTGGCGTTGGACGCCAACGGCGACCTGTTCGTGTCCGACCCGCCCAACCACCGGGTGCAGGAGTACCTGGTGAACCCCACGACCGGCGCCTATTCCGCCAATGGCGTCACCGTGGCCGGTGCCGGCGGGAGCGGGAACGGCCTCAGCCAGCTGTCCGCGCCCGCCGGCACGCTGGGCGGGGTGGGCGCAATCGCCGTGGACCAGAACGGCGATCTCTTCGCCTACGACACCGGCAACTTCCGGGTCATGGAGTACACCGGGAACGAGAGCACCGGCGCCTACGCCGCCAACGGCACCGTCGTCTACAGCGAGCCTGCGGACAACTGGCCCGAACAGGGTGGAGTCGCAGTCGATGCCCATGGCGATCTCTTCTTCGACAGCAACCTCAACAGCGCAGTGGTGTACGAGGTGGCTGCCTCCAGCTCCCCCCCGCCGCCGCCCGCCCCGACCGTGACCGGGATCAGCCTGGCCAGCGGCCCGGCCGGTGGAGGCACGGTGGTCACGGTCAGCGGGGCGAACCTGACCGGTGGCAGCGTGGCGTTCGGATCCACCACCGCCACCGGCGTGAGCTGCACCGCCAGCTCGTGCACGGCCACCTCACCGGCCGGCACCGGCACGGTCAGCGTGACCGTGACCACCACTGGGGGGACCAGCGCCGCCCAGCCGTTCACCTACACAGCTCCCCCGCCGCCGCCCGCCCCGACCGTGACCGGGATCATCCCGCCCAGCGGCCCGGCCGGTGGAGGCACGGTGGTCACGGTCAGCGGGGCGAACCTGACCGGTGGCAGCGTGGCGTTCGGATCCACCACCGCCACCGGCGTGAGCTGCACCGCCAGCTCGTG
>JBKQTE010000104.1:0-26871 GCA_052143315.1 Acidimicrobiales bacterium
GGCTACTGACCGGCAGGGGCCCGATCCGGCCGGGTCGGATCGGTCCCCTGTCGGGCGACGACACACACATGCCGGGGTGGAGGGGTCTCCGTCGCCGGCGATCACCTGGCGCGGGGCCCGTCGCTCCGGAGTGGCGCCCGGCGGCCACCCCGCCGTCCCCGGTTCGAGGGCGACGGCGACGCTGTTCAACATCCCCGACACCATCCGGTAGAACCCGGCGAGGACCACCAGCTCCAGCAGCTCGGCATCCGTGAAGCGGGAGGCGAGCGCCACCCAGGTGCCGCCGGACACCTCGTCGTCGTCGCAGAGCTCGTCGGCCAGGTCGATGAGCTCCCGGTCGGCCTGGACCCAGGTTCCCGTCCCGCAGTCGGCCAGCCGGCCGATCTCGTCGTCGGTCAGGCCGGCCGACTTCCCGATGGAGGTGTGCTGCCCGAATTCGTACTCCGACCCGCACCGCCAGCCCACCCGGAGGATGATCAGCTCCCGCGTCCGGGCCGGGAGCACGCCGCCCCCGAGGAGATGGCCCCCGAGGCGGAGGAAGCCCTTGGAGAGCCCCTCGTTGCGGGCGAGGGTGGCGAAGATGTTCAGGGTGCCGGCGTCATGCTCGACAGGCTCGATGCGAGGCTCTCCGGCGGCGGTGGCCATGCCGTCAGTCTGGCCGAGATGGAGCGCCGGGCGGCGTCCGACCGGCTGGGCCCGGCATCCGCCGGGTCCCGGACCACTCCTACGCCCCGTCGGACGGCCGTCCCTCCGGGATCGTCCCCAGGTACCGACGGAGGGCGACCACCGACCAGACCAGCTCGACCACCCCGAACGGCCAGGCCCCCGACAGGAAGCCGTAGCTGCTCGAGAGCAGGCAGCCGGCGGCGAAGGCCAGGACGAAGGACCGGTGCCGCCGTTCCAGCGCGTACATGACCATCATGAAGGAGAGCACGACCACGCCGTAGACGGTGAGCATCGGGCCAGCCTAGGGAGCCGGGCTCCGGGGATCGCCGCCGCCTGAGCGGGCAGGACCTGGCCTGCCCATCGGCCGCCGTTGTCGCCCCTAGGCCGGGGCCTCCACCTCGAGGGACCGGGTCGGGAGCGCCCCCAGGCTCGACCGCAGGTCGTCCACCAGGTCGGCTTGCAGCCCGGCCACCGCCGGGTCGTCCCAGCGGTTGTGCCACTGGTGTGGGTCCTCGTCCAGGTGGTAGAGCTCGCCCTCGGTGCCGTCGTACTGGATGGCGATCGGTAGCAGCACCGCCTCGCCCCACCCCTTTTCGAGACCGTTCGGCTGGCCGGCGGTGCTGGGCTGGTAGGCGGTGCACAGCCACCCGTCCCGGTAGATGGTCCGCAGGTGCATGCCGTACCCGGGGAACTGGCTGTCCCACTCGCACAGCATCCGTTCCCGACCGGTGCCGTCGGCGGTGGGCAGGACCGAGCCCTGCATCCACTCGGCCGGCTCGACCCCGGCGATGGAGCAGAACGTCGGGGCCAGGTCGACCTGGCCGACCGGGTCGGTGACCGCCGCCGGGGTGACCCCGGCACTCGATGCCGGTCTCCAGATCATCGGCAGCCGCATCAGCGAGTCGGTGTGGAACGGCCCCTTGTACAGGAAGCCGTAGTCGCCCAGCAGCTCGCCGTGGTCGGTGGTGTAGATGACGTCGGTGTTGCCGGCCCACCCCCGCTCGTCGACCCGTCGGAGCACCCGGCCGCACGCCTCGTCGATCAGCTCGTTCATGACGTGGGTCTTGGCCGTCACCTCGCGCAGGTTGTCGTCGGTCAGGGAGGCCGGGAAGAACGCCATCGGACCGCCCTCGGCGTTGGCCCAGGTCCCCTCGTACCAGGCCAGCCAGTGGGCCGGCTTGCCCGCCAGGACCTTTCGGATGGCGTCGGGGGAGCCGGGGTGGCCGGCCGGCAGCTCCATGTCGCGCCACGGGACGCGGGCCAGCTCCGATGCCGGGGGGTCCCACGGATGGTGGGGGTCGGGGAAGCTCATCCAACAGAACCAGTGGTCGTCCTGGTCGACGGTGTCCAACCACTCCACCACCCGGTCGGCCACCCAGTCGGTGTGGTACCACTCCCGGGGGATGTCGTTGTTCTTGGTCTCCGGGGCACCGGTATCGCCGCCCGGCTCGGCGCCGAGGATGCCGCCGAAGCTCTCCACGTACTCGGGGTGGTTGGCCATCAGCCACCTGCCGTAGTGGGCGATCGGATGACCGTTGAAGGAGGGGGCGTGCATGGCCTGGACGGACCGGTCGAACCCCCGCCATGGGCCGGTGTCGCCCCGGGCCGCTCGGGCGTTCTCCTCCCACCGACCGTCCGGGTCGAAGGCCGGCTCGAAGTGGGCCTTGCCCAGCAGCGCCGTCTTGTACCCCGCCTTCTCCGACAGGTAGGCGGCGACGCTGGGGGCGTCGACGGGAAGCGGCACGCCGTTGGCCACCACGCCGTGGCTCCGCACGTACTGGCCGGTCAGCATGGTGGAACGGGCCGGCATGCACACTGTGTTCTGGTTGTAGGCCCGCCGGTAGATGATGCCTTCGGCCGCCAGCCGGTCGGCCACCGGGGTGCGGGCGACGGCACCGCCGTTGCAGCCGAGCGCGTCGTACCGTTGCTGGTCGGTGGTGATGAAGAGGATGTTCCGTCCCACGTGTCCCCCATTTCGGCCGCCGGACCCCGCTCGCCGGGATCGGGTGCGGCTACTGTTGTCAGTCTCGCTGAAAAGACTTCGATGCGACAACCGCCGAGAAGAGGTGTCACCCGATGGACGTGCTCCGCACCCCCGAGGACCGGTTCGACGGGCTCCCGGAGTACCCGTTCGAGCCGCACTATGCCGAGCTCCCCGATGGGGACGGCGGGTCCCTCCGGGTCCACTATCTCGACGAGGGGCCGGCCGGCGGCGACGTGGTGCTGCTCCTGCACGGCGAGCCGTCCTGGAGCTTCCTCTACCGGCGCATGGTGCCGGTGCTGGTGGACGCCGGCTTGCGGGTCGTCGCCCCCGACCTGGTCGGGTTCGGGCGCTCCGACAAACCCACCCCCCGCTCCGAGTACACCTACGCCCGCCACGTCGAGTGGATGCGGGCCCTGGTCCTCGACCACCTCGGGCTCGCGGGTGTCACCCTGGTCTGCCAGGACTGGGGCGGCCTGATCGGCCTGCGCCTGGTAGCGGAGCACCCGGAGCGGTTCCGGCGGGTGGTGGCGGCCAACACCTACCTGCCGACCGGCGACTCCGACCCGGGCGAGGCGTTCCGGGCCTGGAGGACGTTCTCACAGGAGGTGGAGGTCTTCCCTGCCGGGGCGATCGTCAACATGGGGTGCGTCGGCGACCTGGCCCCGGAGGTGGTGGCCGCCTACGACGCCCCCTTCCCGGACCAGTCCTACGTCGAAGGGGCCAGGCAGTTCCCGTTGCTGGTGCCGGCCACCTGGGACGATCCGGCCTCGGACGCCAATCGAGCGGCGTGGCGGGTCCTCGAGCGGTTCGACAAGCCATTCCTCACCGCCTTCAGCGACGGCGACCCGATCACCGCCGGGGCCCACCGGGTCCTCCAGGAGCGGATTCCCGGGGCCAAGGGCCGCCACCACGTCACCATCGAGGGCGGCGGCCACTTCCTCCAGGAGGACAAGGGTCCCGAGTTGGCCGCCGCCGTGGTCGAGTTCGTCCGCTCCACGTAGGACCCGGCCGTCGGGTCCTGCACCGGAGCCTCTCGGGGGTACCGTCAGTCGGCGTCGCCGTAGCCGGGCGGCGGACCCGCCTGGGCACCGAGGGCGGGCTCGAACAGGTCGGCGTAGTGGTCGAATCGGGGCCCCCACTCGATGTCGGCCCCATCGCCGTCGAGGAGCCGTCCGAGACACACCTCCCAACCGGCGGCGTTCCGGGCGGCGGTGTCGGCGTCGAGCTCGTCGGTCAGGACGAGCAGGGTGCCGCCGTCCGGCTGGGGAGTGAGCCCGAAGCGCAGCACGTCTCCCCACCAGGTGAAGGACAGCAGCCGTGCCTCCTCGAGCTCGAGGACCATGCCGGACGAGTCAGGGTGACCCTCCTCCCTGAAGGTCAGCGGTGCCCCCACCTCCCAGACGTCGGTGATGATGGTGCCCGGAAACCACCCCGTCAGCGCTTCGGGGTCGGTGAGCGCCCGCCACACCTCCGCCGCCGGGTGGCGGAGCGGCCGCTCCAGTCGGATGACGGGTCGGCCGTCGCCGGTTGTCAAGGTGGCGTCGGGCATGGGGGCTCCTCTCGTCGAGGCGGAGCGGTGCGTCGGACCGCACCTCCACACTGCCAGGGTAGCGGCGGGCATGCCCTGGTCAGGGGCCCCCCGATCGGTCGGAGACATCCCCGTGGTGAAATAGGAGCATGGGATCGGAGGCTCCGGGGCTGCAGCTCCATCCGGTGGTGTCCGAGTGGTTCCGCCGCCGCTTCCCCGAGGGGGCCACGCCGCCGCAGGAGCAGGGATGGCCGGCCATCCGGGCCGGTGGCGACACGCTGATCGCCGCCCCCACCGGCTCCGGTAAGACCCTGACCGGCTTTCTGATGGCCATCGACCGGCTCTACCGGGAGGGCGTCGACATGTCGTCCACCCCCCGCACCCGGGTCGTCTACGTCTCGCCGCTCAAGGCCCTGGCCGTGGACGTCCACGGCAACCTCGAGCGCCCACTGGCCGAGATGCGCCAGATCGCCGAGGAGCGCGGGGAGGCGCCCCCGGCCATCACGGTGGCCGTCCGGACCGGGGATACCCCGGCCAGCGCCCGCACCGCCATGCTCACCCGACCACCCACCATCCTGGTGACCACCCCCGAGTCGCTCTACCTCCTGGTCACCTCCGCCCGGGGCCGCACCATGCTGGCCACCACCGAGACGGTGATCGTGGACGAGATCCACGCCCTGGTCAGGGACAAACGGGGCTCCCACCTGGCCCTCACCCTCGAGCGTCTCGACCGGCTGGTGGTGGGTCCCCGGCCCCAGCGGATCGGGTTGTCCGCCACCCAGCGTCCTATCGACCAGACCGCCCGCCTGCTGACCGGGGTGGGCACGGGCCGGTCGGCCACCGTGGTCGACTGCGGCCAACGTCGCGACCTGCAGGTCTCCATCGAGCTCCCGGACACCGAGCTGTCGGCGGTGGCCTCCACCGAGCAGCTGGGTGAGGTTCTCGACCGGATCGCCGCCCACGTCGCCGACCACCGGACCACCCTGGTCTTCGTCAACACCCGGCGGATGTCCGAGCGCTTGGCCCACCTGCTGGCCGATCGTTTGGGCTCCGAGCAGGTGGCCGCCCACCACGGCAGCCTGTCGAAGGAGCGGCGCCAGCGGGTCGAGGAGCGGCTGCGGGCCGGCGAGCTCAGGGCGCTGGTGGCCACCGCCTCGCTCGAGCTGGGGATCGACATCGGCCCGGTGGAGCTGGTGTGCCAGGTCGGCTCGCCCCGGAGCATCGCCACCTTCCTCCAGCGCGTGGGTCGCTCCAACCACTCGCGCTCGGGGGTCCCCCACGGCATCCTCTACCCGCTCAGCCGCGACGAGCTGGTCGAGTGCGCCGCCCTGTTGGCCGCCGTGCGGGCCGGCGATCTCGACCGGACTATCGCTCCGGTGGCCCCCCTCGACATCCTGGCCCAGCAGGTCGTCGCCGAGGTGGCGGCGTCGGAGGAGTGGGACGAGCGGGAGCTGGTGGCTCTCATCCGTCAGGCGGCCCCCTACGCCGAGCTCTCCGACGGAGCGTACGAGGATGTGCTGGAGCTGGTCTCCGAGGGGATCACCACCGGTCGGGGCCGGAGGATGGCGTACGTCCACCGCGACAGGGTCAACGGGATGCTGCGGCCCCGCCGGGGCGCCCGGATCGCCGCGCTGACCAGTGGGGGAGCCATCGCCGAGGTGGGGGACTACCGGGTGGTCCTCGATCCCGACGAGGTGACGGTGGGGACGGTGAACGAGGACTTCGCCGTCGAGTCCATGGCCGGTGACGTGTTCCTGCTCGGAACCCACTCCTGGCGGGTCCGGCGCGTCGAACAGGGTGTGGTGCGCGTGGTCGACGCCGAGGGGGCCAACCCCACCGTGCCCTTCTGGCTGGGCGAGGCACCCAGCCGGACCGATGAGCTCTCCCACCACGTGTCCGAGCTCCGCCGGCGGGTGGGCACCATGGTGGCGGAGCTGCCGGCTGACCTCTCCGCCGACCCGCTCGCCCCGGTCCGGCGTGGGGTCGGCGAGCACTGCGGCATCGACGAAGGGTCGTCACGGCAGGTGGTCGAGTACCTCGCCGCCGGCCTCGCCGGGCTGGGCGTGCTCCCCACCCACCACGACATCGTCTTCGAGCGGTTCTTCGACGAGGCCGGGGGGACCCAGTTGGTGGTGCACGCCCCGTTCGGGGGGCGGATCAACCGCGCCTTCGGACTGGCCCTGCGGAAGCGGTTCTGCGCCACCTTCGACTTCGAGCTGCAGGCGGCGGCGTCGGACGATGCCGTGGTGCTCTCCCTCGGCCCGCAGCACAGCTTCCCGGTGGGCGACGCCGCCAAGCTCCTGCGGTCCACCACCGCCCCGGCGGTCCTCTCCCAGGCGGTGCTGGTGTCGCCCATGTTCGCCTCCCGGTGGAGGTGGAACCTCAATCGGTCGCTGGGCGTGCTGCGATTCCGCGGGGGGAGGCGGACCCCGCTCCCCATACAGCGGATGGAGGCTGACGACCTGATGGGAGCGGTCTTCCCGGCCCTGGCCGCCTGTCAGGAGAACGCCCCGGCCGGCCCGATCCAGATCCCCGATCACGTCCTGGTGCGCCAGACCCTCGATGACTGCCTGCACGAGGCGATGGACATCGACGGGCTGTGCGACCGGTTGCGGGGCATGGAGGACGGCTCCATCCGGGTCCACGCCATCGAGACGACCGAGCCTTCGGTGTTGGCCCAGGAGATCCTCAACGGGAAGCCGTACACCTTCCTCGACGACGCCCCGCTCGAGGAGCGACGGACCCGGGCCGTGCAGATGCGACGCGGGGTCCCTCTCGAGCCGGGCAACCTGGGTCGGCTCGACGACGCCGCCATCCTCCGTGTCCGCCATGAGGCGGCTCCCGATATCCGCACCGCCGAGGAGCTGCACGACCTGCTGCTGTCGGTGATCGTGCTGCGGTCCGAGGCGGCCTGCGCCGGCCTCTTCGCCGAGCTGCGCCGTGCCGGCCGGGTCGGCATCGTCCGGGTCGACGGCGGGGCCACCGAGCTGTGGGTGGCCACCGAGCGCCTGCGATGGATCGGCCTCCTCTGGCCCGACGCCACGTTCGACCCGGCCGATGTCGGCTTGGCAGCGGGGCTCCCTCCCGAGCAGGATCCCGACCAGCTGGTGGCGGAGGTCCTTCGTGGCCACCTCGATGTCGCCGGTCCGGTGACGGCGGGTCACCTGGCGCACTTGAGCGCCCTCCCGTCCGGACGGGTGGGGGTGGGCCTGGCCCGCTTGGAGGCCGAGGGCTTCGCCATGCAGGGCCACTTCGACTCGGATCCCGGTACGGCCGGCCGGCCGGGGGAGGTCCAGTGGTGCGCCCGGCGCCTACTGGCCCGCATCCACGCCTACACCCGGAACCGGCTGCGCAACGAGATCGAGCCGGTGTCGGCCCAGGATCTGATGCGGTTCCTCCTGCGGTGGCAGCACGTGGCCCCCGGTACCCAGCGACAGGGTCGGCTCGGCGTGCTGTCGGTGGTCGACCAGCTGCAGGGCTTCGAGGTCGCCGCCGGTGCCTGGGAACAGGCGGTGCTGCCGTCACGGATCGAGCACTACCAAGGGGCATGGCTCGAGGACGCCTGCCTTTCCGGCGCACTGGTGTGGGGCAGGTTGGGCATCAGGCCACCGTCGGACGGTCCGTCCGCCGCCCGGGGTTCGGCGAGCCCCTCCCGCTCGACCCCGGTCTCCTTCGCCGCCCGTGACGACCTGCCGTGGCTGTTGTTGGCGGCGCGCGGGGGCGCCCTACCGCTCGAGCCGGCCCACGGGGCCGGGCGGGACATCCTCGATGCCCTCCGCCGGTACGGCGCCCTCTTCCACAACGAGCTGGGGGCCCGCACCGGCCGGCTGCCGGTCGAGGTGGAGGAGGGTCTCTGGGACCTGGTGGCCCGGGGGCTCGTCACTGCCGACGGGTTCGGTGCCGTGCGCTCGTTGCTCTCGGCCCGCGAGACCTGGCAGCGCCGGCACCGGCACACCGGTCGCCGCACCGGCGGCCGGCGCCGGACCGGCACCGGCCGGGTCAGCGGCGAGGGCCGGTGGGCCCTGCTGCCCGGGCCGGATCCCGACGACGAGCCCGACTCGTTGGCGGAGGCGGTGGCCGAGCAGCTGCTGGCCCGGTGGGGGGTCGTCTTCTGGGACCTGATGGCCCGGGAGTCGCTGGCCGTGCCGTGGCGCGACATCGCCCGAGCCCTCCGGCGACTCGAGGCCCGCGGGGTGGTGCGCGGCGGTCGCTTCGTGACGGGCTTCGCCGGTGAGCAGTTCGCTCTGCCTGAGGCGCTCGAGGGGCTCCGGGGGGTGCGGAGGCTGCCGCGCTCCGGCGAGGTGGTGGTGCTCAACGCCACTGATCCGCTCAACCTGGTGGGGATCGTCCTGCCGGGGCCCCGGATCCCGGCGGTCCGGACCAACCAGGTCGCCTACCTGGACGGCGCGCTGGTCGGCGCCGACGACCCGACCGGAGCGACCGTCGGGGGGGTGGCCTCCGAACCGCGGTCCGACGGTCGATCCCTGGCGTAGCACCGGGCGTCGGCCGGGCGGCGCCGGGCGGACCGTGGTGGCGGCTACCGTCGCTGGGCATGACCGACGGACCGGGGCTGTGGACCGAGCGGCTCCATCTGCGGCGCTGGAAGCCGCCCGATCAGGCTCCGTTCGCCGCCCTCAACGCCGACCCGGTGGTGATGGAGCACTTCCCCTCGCTTCTGACCACCGAGGAGAGCGCGGCGTTCATCGAGCGGGCGGAGTCGAGCTTCGAGGAGCGCGGCTACGGGTGGTGGGCGCTGGAGTCCCGTGACGGCGCCGAGTTCCTCGGGTTCGTGGGGCTCGGCATGGTACGGCCGGGGACGCCGTGCGCACCGGCCGTGGAGACCGGCTGGCGCCTGGCCCGTCCGGCATGGGGACACGGCTACGCCACCGAGGCGGCCCGGGCGGCGGTGGCCTTCGGCTTCGACGAGCTCGGTCTCGACGAGATCGTGGCGTTCACCGTGCCGGGCAACCGGCGCTCTCAGGCGGTGATGGCACGGTTGGGCATGACCCGGGACCCCGACGACGACTTCGACCATCCGTCGGTCCCCGTCGGCCATCCCCTCCGGCGCCACGTCCTCTACCGCCTGGGACGGTCCGCCTGGGAAGCCCCGAATGTCGGATGATCGACCGCCCGTCCGCCGTCGCCACCGGAGGACGGGCCTCCCTCACGGCTCCTGCGAGCGCGCCTGCGCGTGGATGGTCTCGCCCCGAGCCAGCATGGCCACCAGCTGCTCGACTCGGCGTGCCCGGGTACGACTCTGTGCGGCGGTCTCGATCCGGTAGAGCACCGCGTACCTGTTGGCCCGGGTGAGGAGGTCGAACATAGCCGCCGCCTTGGGCTCGGCGGCCAGGGCGGCGGCCAGGTCGGAAGGCACCTCGATGCCCGACTGGCCGGCGTAGGCGAGCTCCCACCGGCCGTTGGCCTTGGCCTGGTCGACGGCCAGCTGGCCGGCCGGATGCATCCTGTCCTCGGCCACCAGGCGCTCGACGATACCCACGTTCCGCTTTGACCACGAGCTCCCGGGCCGCCGCGGTGTGAACCGCTGCCGGTAGGTGCGCTCGTCTCGTCGCCCCAACTGGCCGTCGATCCATCCGAAGCACAGAGCCTCCTCCAGGGCCAGGTCGTAGGTGAGGGCGGTCGGCTCCTTGGTGCCCTTTTTGGCCAGGACCAGCCACACACCGGTCGGATCCCGGTGATGGGCCTCGAGCCAGCTCCGCCACCTCGGGGCGTCGAGGACGATCAGCTCGGGAAGATCTGGAGCCACTCCGACAGTGTGCCAGCCGGTACCGACCGCGGGTCGGGGGCAGCCTCCCGGTGGACCGGTCGGCCGGGTTGCACGGTCCGCCGGCTGACGAACATACGTTCGTGTATGGCATATACTCAATCCCGGTGCTCGTGTTCCAAGCCTCACTGCTCGACGTCGCCGAGGAGGTCGGCCTGCGCCCGCTCGGCGCCACCGTGGAGCGGACCGTCCTCGGGCGGGGCGCCTGGGTCGATCTCCGGAGGGAGTGGGTAGCCGGTGCCGGGACCCTCTTCGAGGAGCTGGCAGACCGGGTGCCGTGGCAGTCCGAACGCCGACGGATGTACGACCGGGTGGTCGACGTCCCCAGGCTGGTCAGCTTCTACGGTGACACGGACCGCCTACCGACGCCGTTGTTCGGGCAGGCCATGCGGGCGCTCGACGAGCACTACCGGCCGGCGCCGCAGGACGTGTTCGCCACCGCCGGACTCTGCCTGTACCGCCACGGCGGCGACAGCGTGGCCTGGCACGGGGACACCATCGGACGGGGGTCGACGGAGGACACCATGGTGGCCATCGTCTCGCTGGGAGCCCGTCGGGGATTGGCCATCCGACCGCGGGCCGGCGGCACGTCACGCCGGTTCGAGGTGGGAGCTGGCGACCTTCTGGTGATGGGCGGATCGTGCCAGCGGACCTTCGAGCACGCCGTCCCCAAAACGAAGCGGCCGGTCGGACCCCGGATCAGCGTGCAGTTCCGAGCTGCAGGGGTCCGATGACCCGGGCCCCGCTGGCCCTGGAGGTGAGAACCCACAGACGGAGGGGGCCGAGGATCGAACCGGCCGGACGAGTCTTTGGCGCCGACCGGTTGCGAATTGCCACCCCAGCTGACAGCCTTGAACCGCTGCTCAACCTGCCCAACCAAGGAGAACTCATGGCCAACGATCAGGATCTGATGATTTACACCGCTGTCTACGCCAGTGTCGCCGACGCCCTGTCCGATCTCGACGCCATCGAGGAACTGCACAAGGATGAATTGATCGGGAAGTACGACGCGGCGGTGATCGACAAGAAGGACGGCAAGCCCCAAATCGCCAAGCGGAAGGACCGCCCGCTCATCCAGATCGTCCCCGAGGCGTTCGGGCACGGAAAACTGCCGCGTAAAGAGCTCAAAGAGGCGGCTGCGGAGCTCACTTCTGACCAAGCAGGGCTGATCGTGGTGGGGGAGCCAACCATCGAAAAGGGAGTCGACAAGGCGATCAAGGGTGCCTCCAAAGTCGTCAAGCGCGCGTTGGACGCTTCGGCCGACGAGATCGCCAACGAGCTGCAGGAAGCCCTCAAGAGCTAGCCACGAAGGTTCCACCGAGGCCGCGCGCCAGATCCGCCCGGTGACGGCGCTGTCCCCGGTCACGGTCCGTGGCGACGACCGGGGAGCCGCGACCGGCGGGAGTCAGGCCCGGGGGAGGACGAACTGCTCGACGGCGATGGCGAAGCCCTCGTCCTCGTTGGAGGCGGTGACCTGGTCGGCCGCCTGTCGCACCGCGTCGGAGGAGTTGCCCATGGCGATGCTCAGCCCCGTCCTGGTGAACATCAGCACGTCGTTGGGCTGGTCGCCGATGGTGGCGATCTGTTCGGCCGGGATCCCGTACCGCTCGGACAGGAACACGGCGACGACTCCCTTGTTGGCGTCAGGGTGGGTGACGTCCAGGTAGTACGGCTGTGACTGGGCTGCCGACACATGCCCGCCGAACCGGTCCGAGACGGCCTGGGTGGCCTCGTCCATGGCGTCGTGATCGTCGCTGACACCGACGATCTTGGCCACTCCGTCGTGCAGGTCGTCGTAGCTGTCGACCACCGTCGGCCCGAACTCCACGGTGGCGCTCTCGCGGTCGACGTGCGGGCCCTCGGGGTCGAGGACGTACCACTCGGCTCCCCGGTAGATCCACGGCGCCAGGCCCGACGACATCATCAGCTCGACGATCTCCCCGACGATCTCCTCGGCCACCGTCCGCTGCTCGATCACCGACATGTCCTGTTCGACGACCAGCCCGCCGTTGAAGGCGGAGATGGGGGTGGACAGGTCCAGGGGATCGATCAGCATCTCCATGCCCTTGGGCGGCCTGCCGCTGGTGACGGCGAAGGCGACTCCGGCCTCGTGCAGCCGCTTGACGGCGTCGACGGCCCGATCGGTGAGCTGCTTGTTCTGGGTGACCAGCGTGCCGTCCACGTCGGCCAACAGCAGTCGGATGGAAGTTGACACGGGCACCTCGGGTGGGTCGGGGTCGGACGGCGTTGTCTCGTACCGGTCATCATGGCCCACAAGAGGCGTCGATCGGGCGTTCGACCGAGCCGAAGGGTCGGCATCGGTTCGGGAACCGGGCGACCGGCGCCGGTCCCTACTGTCCCGGCAGCCCGCCCCCCGACTTGGGGATCGCCCCTCCGGCGGGGGGCACGGAATCCACGGCGCCGGGGGCAGCCGCCGTCGGCACCGGGTCCGCCACCGGAGGGGCGGGCGGCGCCGGTTGGGGCACGGTCCCGGCCTGGGGCACCGCTCCGTCGACAGGCGCCGGTCCGGCCTGGGGGACGGCACCGCCGGGCGGCACCGCCGCCGGGTCGGGGGTCACGGAGACGACCGCCCCGGCGGTCTCCAGGGCGTCGAGCTGGCTCATCAGCTCGGCCACTTTGGCCTCACCATCGGGCTGGGGCCGATCGCGCTCACTGAGGAAGACGTAGGCCCCGAGCTGGCGGAGGAGATGGTCCTCCTGCTTGCTCGCCTGCATCTCGGCCAGCTTCACCTGGCCCTGCTGGACCCCGGTCTGCGCCTTGTCGGCGAGCACGGTGGCCTGTGCCTTCACCTTGTCCAAGAATCCCATGACGCTCCTCCGCTGGATATCGGGGCGCCAGACGGCACCCGCTGATTGGCCTGGCACGCTCTGTTCTAGCCGATCGGGCCGCCGGCAGCCCGCGCCGATCCACGTACCCGTGCCCGAGGGGTGTCAGTGGTGCTCGGCGGTGTCGGACTGGCGGACCCAGGTCTCGTACATCTCGGCGTAGCGGCCCCCCCGGGCCACCAGCTCGGCGTGAGGTCCGACCTCGATGATCCGGCCGCCGTCGACCACCACGATCCGGTCGGCCCGCATGGCCGTCGACAGCCGGTGGGCGATGAGGATGGCGGTCCGGTTCTCGAGCAGCACGTCGAGGGCGGACTCGATCTTCGTCTCCGACTGCAGGTCGAGGTTGGAGGTGGCCTCGTCGAGCACCAGCACCCGGGGATGGGCCAGGAAGGCGCGGGCCAGGGCGATGAGCTGGCGCTCCCCGGACGACAGCGTCTGGCCCCGCTCGTGGACGACGGTGTCGAGGCCGTCCGGCACCCGCTCGATCACGTCGGTCAGCCCCACCTTGTCCACCGCTTCGTGGATCTCCTCGTCGGTGGCGTCGGGTCGGGCGAAGGCGATGTTGTCGCCGATGGTCCCGGCGAAGAGGAACGGTTCCTGGGGGACCACCCCGAGTTGGCGACGGAGCGAGTGCATGGTGACGTCCCGGAGGTCGTGGCCGTCGATCAGTACCCGGCCGGAGGTGGGATCGTAGAAGCGGGTGACCAGCTTGGCCAGGGTCGACTTTCCGGCACCGGTGGGGCCGACAAAGGCCACCGTCTCCCCCGGGGCGATCCGGAGGTTCACGTCCTCGATGACCGGGACCGCCGGGTCGTAGCCGAAGGTCACGTGGTCGAAGACGATCTCTCCGTCGATGGGCGGCAGCTCGATGGCATTGGGAGCCTCCCGTACCGTGGGCTCGGTGTCGACCAGGTCCCGGAGCTTGAGCACCGACGCCTGCCCCTGCTGGTAGGTGTTGTACTGCTGGACCAGCAGCTGGATGGGTTGGAAGAAGCGGTTGAGGAAGAGGAAGAACGTCACCAGCGTGCCGATGGCCAGCGTGTGGCGGGCCACCATGGTGCCGCCGATGGCCAGAAGGGCGGCCTGGCCCAGGACGCCCAGTAGCTGGGTGCCCGGCCCGTAGAGGGCGTTGACGTGGGCGGTGTAGTTGTTGGCGTCGCGATAGTCACCAACCACGTTGCGGTGGTGGATCACGTTCTGGCGCTGCCGGTTGTGGGCGGTGACGATGCGGACCCCGTGGAGGCTCTCCGACAGGTCGGCCAGCACGTTGGCGATGCCGTCGCGCACCCGGTCGTAGCCGCGCTCGGAGGCGCGCCGGAACCACAGCGAGGCGAGCACCAGGGCCGGGATGATCAGGACCACCACCACCAGTGCCAGCGTGGCGTTCAGGACGAAGAGGGTGACGGTGATGACCACCATGGTGAGGGCCTGGATGGCCAGCTGGGACAGCCCGTCCTGGAGGAGCTGCTGGAGGTTCTCGATGTCGCTGGTCATCCTGGACATGACCACCCCGGCCTTTTCGGCGGTGAAGAACCCGAGGGAGAGCCGTTGTAGGTGGGCGAAGACCTTCACCCGGAGGTCGTTCATCACCCAGGCGGCGATCCTCCCGGTGACCTGCACCTGAACCCGTTGGGCGCCGGCGGTCACCGCGATGCTCACCAGGTAGAGGCCCGCCATGAGGGCCACCACGCCGAAGTCCTTGTGGGCGATGCCGTCGTTGATGGCAACCCCGGTGAGGACCGGGCCGACCTGGCCGACCACCGCGATGACGATCACCAGCAGGCCGGCCCACACCAACATGCGTGGGTACTTGGTCAGCAGCCGCCACAGCGACAGCCGCCGGAGCTCGGCCTCCGAGCTGTTCTGTTCGAAGGTCACGGTCGGCGGGCCGTACTCGGGCTCCGACGCCAGGAGCCGATCCACGCCCGCTTGGAGCTCGTGGGGGATCCCGGCGAAGGGCAGGCCGGCGGCCGCCGAGCTCCCCACCGCCCCCTGGCCGAAGCCGCCGCCGAAGCCGCCGCCGCCTCCCATGCCGCCGCCCCAGGTCATCGGACCACCCCGCGTCGGCCGGAGTCGGTGAGCTGCCCGGCCGGATCGTCGTCGGCCCCGGCCCCCGCCCGCCGCAGCTCCTCCGCCTCGAGCTCGGTGGCCTGGGCCAGCACCTCGGAGTAGAGCGGGGTGGATTCGAGGAGGCTGGCGTGGGTGCCGTCGGCCACGATCTTCTGCTGGTCGAGGAGCACCACCCGGTCGGCCAGGGAGATGGTCGAGAGGCGGTGGGCCACGATAAGCGTGGTGCGTCCCTCCATCAACACGCGCAGGCTGGAGTGGATCTGCTGCTCCACCTGGACGTCGATGGCGCTGGTGGCGTCGTCGAGCACCAGGATCGGCGGGTTGACCAGCAGGGTGCGGGCGATGGCGATGCGCTGCCGCTGGCCACCGGACAGGGTGTAGCCGCGTTCGCCGATCACGGTGTCGTACCCGTGCACCAACCGGCTGATGAACTCGTGGGCGCCGGCGGCCCGCGCCGCCGCCTCCACTTCGTCCGGGGCCGCGTCCGGCTTGCCGTAGGCGATGTTGTCCCTGACCGACACCGAGAAGAGGAACGGCTCGTCCAGCACGATGCCGACGTTGGCCCGCAGGCTGGCCAGGGTCAGGTCGCGCACGTCGTGGTCGTCGATGGTGACCGAGCCGGAGCGCACGTCGTAGAAGCGGGTCAGAAGCCGGGCCACGGTGGACTTCCCCGCGCCCGTCCGTCCCACCAGGGCCACCGTCTCGCCGGGCCGGATGTGCAGGTCGAGGTCGGCCAGCACCAGGCGCTCGTCGTCCGAGCCGTAGGAGAAGTCGACGTGGGAGAACCGGACATCACCCTTGCAGTCGACTAGGTCGACGGCGTCGGGTGAGTCGGTGATGGTGGGCTGTTCATCGAGGATCTCGTAGATCCGACCGGCCGAGGCCGCCGCCCGCTGCCCCATCATGATCAGCATGCCCAGCATCATGAACGGCGCCTGCAGCATCAACAGGTAGGAGTTGAAGGCCACGATGGCGCCCAGGCCGAGGTGGCCGTGGATGACCATGTAGCCGCCGAACAGCAGCACCAGGGCCAGGCCGACCTGGGGAAGGTTCTGCACCATCGGGGTGAACCGGGCCCGGAGGTCGGCATCTTTGATGTAGCCCCACTGGACCTTCTCGGCGGCGCCGGAAAGGGCCCGGAGCTGTTGCTGCTCGGCGGCGAAGGACTTGACCACCCTGACCCCGTTGACGTTCTCGTCGACGATGGTGGCCACGTCGGCCAGTCGGGACTGGATGAGCCACGACACCGGGAACATCGACTTCCGCATCTTCACCCCGGTGAAGTAGACAAACGGCATGGTGGCCATGGCGATGAAGGCCAGCGGGACGTTGATGGACAGCATGAACCCGAAGGCCACCACCGCCATGGAGCACTGCACCAGAATCAGCGGGGCGAAGGTCATGTACATCTGGACCGAGCGGATGTCCGAGTTGGCCCGGGAGATCAGCTGTCCGGACTGGACCCGGTCGTAGAAGGCGAACGACATCTTGGTGAGGTGCTCGTAGATGATGTTCCGCAGGTCGTACTCGATGTCGTAGGCCGTCTCGAAGATGAACAGCCGCGAGATGTACCCGGTCACGGCGCCGACCAGGCCCAGGCCCACGATCCACCAGACGTAGTGGTTGAGGGGGACGGTGTGCGCCTCGATGGAGTTGTCGATGGCGTAGTGCAACAGGTTGGGGATCTGTACCATCAGGACCAGGCCGACGAAGGACAGGACGAGCGAGGTGATGAAGATGCCCTGGTGGGCGCGCATCACCGGCAGGGCGCGTCGGAGCCACGACAGCGACGTGTCCGGGTCGATGGTGGCTCGCGGCGCCTCGTTGCGGGCGGTCTCGGTCATCGGGATGAACTGGTTGGCCGGCTCGGGCGTGCCCCCGTGGCGGGGGCGCAGGGTGGGGATCTTCACCGGGCCACCTGCTGCCTGGCGGCCCGCCAGGCGCCGAAGGCCGGCCGCCAGGCCGCCAGGCCGTCGAGGGCGCGCTCGGCGCCCGCCCGGTCGTCGAGGCAGCCGGCGATGTCGCACAGCCGGGCGTCGACGGCGGCGTCGGCCAGCTCCAGCACCCGCAGGCCTTCCACGGTGAGGACGTGGTCCACCCGTCGCCGGTCGGAGGCGACGGTGCGGCGCTCGACCAGGCCCCGGGCCACCAGGCCGTCGACCACGGCGGTGACGCTCGGGGGGCGGACGGCCAAGCGCTCGGCCAGCGCTGACGAGACGGCCGAGCTCTCGTCGAGCAGCCCGAGCACGCGGTACTGGGGCGCGGAGAGCCCGACCGAGTCGAGGCCGATCTCGACCTGCTTGGCCAGCCAGGCGGCGGTCCGGCCGAGGCGGAGGCGGTCGAGGGGGGGTGGTTCGGGAGTCACACAGTTAGGCTATCGAAGTAATGGCGGGGCCCGTTCCCGGGGGTGATGGATCCTCGACGTGGAGCATGGTGTGGCCGAGGACGTGGTGGGGATGGGAGGGAAGCTCCTCGGGGATGTCGATGTGGCACGGAGCACCCCAGGTGCCGTAGAACTTCCGCGACTGGAAGAGGGGGACGAGCTCGTCGCGCAGGACACCTTCCCATACCGCCGCCGTCACCCCTGGGGTGTGCATCGAGATGATGTCGTCGAACGCCACGACTCCACCGGGCATGAGGAGCTGTCTCGACAGGAGAAGGTCGGACCGGACCACGTCGTAGGTGTGCGAACCGTCGACGTGGATGAGGCGGCAGGTCCGTGCCAGCCCGAGGTCGAACAGTCCCGACGACGGGCCGGCGATGATCTCGGGCAGGTCCCGGTGGAACTTGAGGTAGTTCGTCTCGAAGGTCCGGCGGCTCAGGTCCGTGTAGAAGCGTTGCCGCTCGACCACGTCTTCTGGGTGCGTGACGGCGCCATCGAAGAGATCGCAGACGATGAAACGCTCGCCCGGTTGACGCAGGTACCCGAGGAGCACCGCACTGGCCCCCTGGTAGCAGCCGATCTCGAGGATGTCCCCGGTGATCCCGGCCCGACGCTGTGCCGAGTCGATGGCGTCGAAGAGGACGGCGTCGGTCCGCTGGAACCAGCCCGGTACCGTGTCCCGTCCTTCGGCGATGTACCGGTGGCGGTCCATGGCTGAGAAGGTAGTGCACCCCTCTCGCTCCGCTCTCTCGAGTCCGCCCGGCACCCAAGCGTCCCCCCGCCCCTGTGCCGTTCAGACGGTGACGGTGTCGGGCTCGGGGCTGGCCGGCGCCTCCGGCGTCCCCTCGCCGCCAACGGACGGTGCGTCTTCGGGGTCGACGGACAGACGGGGCAGGACTCGGTCGAGCCATCCGGGGAGCCACCAGTTCGCTTTGCCGAACAGGAACATCAACGCCGGCACCACCGCCATCCGGATCACGAAGGCGTCGATGAAGATGCCGGCCGACAGCCCGATGCCGAACTCCTTGATCACGCGGATGCCACCGAGGACGAACGAGCCGAACACGAGGATCATGATCAGGGCGGCGGCGGTGATGGTCTTGCCGGTGGCCGCCAGCCCGTTGCGGACGGCCACCCGGTTGTCCCTCGACTTCAGGAACTCCTCGTGGATGCGGCTGACCAGGAACACCTCGTAGTCCATGGACAGCCCGAACAGGATGGCGAAGAGCATCACCGGCAAGAAGGCGTCGACCGGCCCGGGCCGGGTCTCGCCGATGAGGGAGGCGGTCCAGCCCCACTGGAAGACGGCCACCATCACCCCGAAGGCCGCCCCGATGGAGAGCAGGTTCATGGCGGCGGCGGTCAGGGGGATGACGATGCTCCGGAAGACCATCGCCAGCAGGATGAACGACAGGACGACCACCAGGCCGATGAAGAGGGGCAGCTTGGAGGAGAGCACCCGGGCGAAGTCGACGAAGATGGCGGTGTTGCCACCGACGTACACCGTGGTGCCGGTTCCCGATACCGCCTGCGGGATGGTGGTGGCCCGCAGGTGATCGATGAGGTCGGTGGTGGCGGCGTCCTCCGGGGCCGAGGTGGGGTAGGCGATGATCAACGACAGCTGCTGGCCGTTCCGGGCCGGCAGGGTGACCGGCGGAGCCACGGCCGCCACCCCGGGCTGGGCCTTCACCTCGGCGGCCAGGCGGGCCACGGCGGCCGTGTCGGCAGTGCCCTGGTGCACTGCCACCAGCTGCAGCGGACCGTTGAACCCGGGCCCGAATCCCTCGGCCAGCAGGTCGTAGGCCTGGCGGGTGGTGGTGCCCGTCGGGTCGTTGCCCTGGTCGGAGGAGCCGAGCCGCAGCGAGAAGAACGGCAGGGCCACCAGCACCACGACGATCAGGGCGACGACCGCCGGGACCACCGGTCGGCTCCGGATGAAGTCGGCCCAGCGGGGCCAGAACCCCTTCGAGCCGGCGCCGACCACCCGGGGGCCGTCGGTGGCCAGGCTCCGCCGCTGCTTCCGGCTCATCACCCGCGGACCGATGACGCTGAGGAAGACGGGCAGCAGGGTGAGGGCGGCGATCATGGTGAAGGCCACCCCGATGGCGGCGGCCACCGCCAGCCCGTAGAGGAAGGTGACCCCGAGGGCGAACATGCCGAGCAGGGCGATGCAGACGATGATGCCGGCGAAGAGCACGGCCCGCCCGGAGGTGTTGACGGCGTTGACGATCGACTCCTCCAGCTCCATCCCGGCCAGCAGGCCCTGCCGGTGCCTGGTCACGATGAACAGCGCGTAGTCGACACCCACCCCCAGGCCGATCAACAGCACCAGCTCGACGGAGAAGACCGGCATCTTCAGCACGTGGCTGAGGAGCCCGATGAGCCCGATGGCGGTGCCCAGGGAGGCCAGGGCCGACAGGATGGGCAGGGCGGCGGCGAAGATCGAGCCGAACACCAGCAGCAGGACGATGAGGGCCAGGATCACCCCGGGCAGGGTGCCACCGATGGACGGCTTGTTCGACGTCTCGGCCACCTGGCCGGCCACCGCCACGGTGACGCCGTGCCCGTCGGCGGACTCGGCCACGGACACGAAGTGCTGGGCCTGGGTGACGTCGATGGCCTGCGCCTGTACGTCGAAGGTGATGGTGGCGAAGGCGATGGTCCCGTCCCTGCCGACCTGGGTGGCACCCTGCGGCGAGTACGGGCTGACGATCTTGGTGACGTGTGGCACCTGTGACACCTTGGCGAGCATGGTGGTGATGGCGGCCTGCACGTCCGGATCGGTCACCTTCCTGCCGTCCGAGGTCTGGAACACGATCTGCTCGGAGTCGCCCGCCTGCCTGGGGGCGGCCGACTGGAGGAGGGAGACGGCCTCGGTCGACTCGGTGTGGGGCAGGTTGAAGCTGTTCGAGTAGGCGGTGCCGACCGATTGGGAGATGAGGGTCACGCCGATCAGGGCGACCAGCCAGATGCCAAGGACGATCCACCGTCGGCGGACACACCACGACGCGAGCGCTTGCATTGCCGAGAGTTCCTAACGATTGCGGGCGAGGTACGGGGGCGACGGGCACCGTCAGGTCCCGTGTCCCGGAGGACAGGGCTGCCGCCGCCCTGATTCTTGCCGAAAAACCTCCGGGGGGCGAAGTCGGGGTGCTCCCCGGCGCCGGTCGGGCCGGGCCCCGTGCCCTACTCGCCGGCCAGGGCCATGACGGCGAAGGCGGCGCCCGCCGGGTCCATCAGAACGGCCATCCGCCCCACCGGAAGGTCCATCGGCGGCGCCATCACCGTGCCCCCGAGCCCGGTGGCTCTGGCCAGGGAGGCGTCGCAGTCGGCCACGGCGAAGTACACCAGCCAGAACGGTGGCATCTCCTCCGGGAAGTCGTCCTGCATCTCCAGCATGCCGCCCACCGTCCGCTCGCCCAGCTTCCACTCGGTGTAGGAGGCCACGTCTCCCATGGGGTGGGTGTCGGTACCCCACCCGAACACACTCCCGTAGAAGACCTTCGCCCCCTCCACGTCCCGGGTGGTGAGCTCGTTCCAGACCAGGCTGCCGGGCTCGTTGACCAGATCGGCCCCAGGGTGACCGTCCGGCTGCCACAGGCCGAGCAGGGCCCCGCCGGGGTCGCCGAAGATCGCCATCCGGCCCTTGTCCATGACGTCCATGGGGCCGGCGAAGACGATGCCTCCGGCCTCGGCCACGCTGGCCGCGGTGGCGTCGGCGTCCTCGACGTTGACGTAGGTGGTCCACGCCGGGGGCTGCCCAGCCATCATGATCGGTCCGATGCCGGCCACGTTCAGGCCGTCGAGGTTGCACAGGTGGTAGTTGCCGGCCTCGGGGCCCAGGTCGATGGCGTTCCACCCGAAGAGCCCTCCGTAGAAGGCCACCGAGGCCCCCACGTCGGGGCTGGCGAGGTCGACCCACGACGGGGTGCCGGGCGGCAGTGACGGTGTCTCGGTCATCGACGGCTCCTCGTGGTCGGGGGGCGGTGGCTCCGCCGCCACCGTAAGCCGTGCACCCCGGGTTGGCAACGGGCGTTCGTCCCGGCCCGGCGGTCCGGATCAGGCCAGGGTGTCGTCGATGGCGGCCGTCAGCACCCCGAGGCCGTCGTCCAGCAGGGCGTCGTCGATGACCAGGGGGGGAAGGAGCCGGATCACGTTGCCGAAGCTGCCGCACGTCAGGACCACGACCCCGTGGCGGTGGCAGGACTGGGCGACCCGCCGGGCAGCGCCGGCGTCGGGCTCGAGGGTGCCGGGCCGTACCAGCTCGACGGCCACCATGGCTCCCCGGCCCCGGACGTCGCCGATCCCCGGGTGCCGGTCCTGGGCGGACCGGAGGGCGGAGGTCACCACCCCGCCGATCCGGACGGCCCGTTCGGCCGACCGCTCCGATCGGAGGGTTCCGATGGCCGCCAGGGCGGCGGCACAGGCGACCGGGTTGCCGCCGTAGGTACCGCCGAGGCCGCCGATGTGGACCGAGTCCATGATCTCCGCCCGCCCGGTGACCGCCGCCAGCGGCAGTCCGCCGGCCAGCGCCTTGGCCGTGGTGATCAGGTCTGGCTCGATCCCTTCGTCCTCGCTGGCGAACCAGTCCCCGGTGCGGCAGAACCCGGTCTGGATCTCGTCCACCGCCAGCAGCACGCCGTGGTGGCGGCACCAGCCGGCCACGGCGGGCAGGAACCCGGGGGCGGGCACGATGAAGCCGCCCTCGCCCTGGATCGGCTCGATCAGCACGCAGGCCACGTTGGCCGTGCCGACCAGCCGTTCGATCTGCTCGAGGGACCGGGCGGCGGCGTCCTGGCCGGTGAAGCCGTCTGGATCCCGGAACGGGTACGACACGGGGACCCGATAGACCTCGGGGGCGAAGGGGCCGAAGCCGTCCCGGTAGGGCATGTTCTTGGCGGTCAGCGCCATGGTCAGGTTGGTCCTGCCGTGATAGGCGTGGTCGAAGACCACCACCGCCTGCCGGCCGGTGGCGTGCCGGGCGATCTTCACAGCGTTCTCCACCGCCTCGGCTCCCGAGTTGAACAGGGCGCTCCGCTTGGATCCGGATCCGGGGGTGAGGTCGTTGAGCGCCTCGCAGACCGCCACGTACCCCTCGTACGGGTTGACCATGAAGCAGGTGTGGGCGAACCGGGCCATCTGGTCCCGCACGGCGTCGACCACCGAAGGGACGGCATGGCCGACGCTCACCACCGCGATGCCCGAGCCGAGGTCGATGAGGCAGTTCCCGTCCACGTCGACCAGGACGGCACCCGACGCCCGCTCGATGTACACAGGCATCACCGAGCTGACCCCCGGCGCCACCGCCTGCGATCGGCGGGAGTCGAGCTCGAGTGACCGGGGTCCCGGGATGTCGGTGACCAGCCTCCGCTGCTGCGCCACCTTGGTCGCATGGGTCCCGTCCGTCTCGAGCTGGGTCACCGGGCTGCCTCCTGGGTGTGCCACCCGGTGCGGGCCGATGGGTCGGGACCGGGAGTTCGGGTCATCCACGACCGTACCGGAACCGGCACGGTCCGGAACCGGCACGGTCCGGCACCGCTAACAGGCGGCCTACACCGGCGGTGGTCGGTCTGGCGGCCCGGGGCCGTCTCAGGCCACCGAACCGTAGAAGCCGGCGTCCCCGAAGGCGAAGATGCCGCCGTCTGAGGCCACCAGCCAGTACCCCCGGCCGTCCGGGGTGGCGGCCATCCCCACCGCCGGTCGGTTGAGGGGCACCCCGCCCATCGACCCGTGGAAGCCGGCGTCCCCGAAGGCGAAGATGCCGCCGTCGGAGGCGTCGAGCCAGTAGCCGTGCCCGTCGGCGGTGGGGGCCATCCCCACCACCGGGCGGTTCAGGACCAGGGAGCCGGTGGACCCGTAGAAGCCGGCGTCCCCGAAGGCGAAGATGCCGCCGTCGGAGGCCACCAGCCAGTACCCCCGGCCATCCGGGGTGGCGGCCATCCCCACGACGTCGCCGACGGCGGTGGGAGCCGGCAGGTCCACCGTGGCCACGTGCATCTCCCGCGCCCCCCCGCACGTGTAGGAAGTGCAGCCGGCACTCCATCCCGCGAAGACCATCCACCAACCGCCGGCCGGGTCGGTGAAGAGCGACGCCCCACCGGGGCCGGAGACCGAACCGTAGGAGGTGAAGACCGGGCCGGTCTGGGGCTGGACGCAGGGGCCGGCGGGGCCCGAGCAGACGGCGTACCCCTCGGCGTAGTCGGCGGAGTCCCACTCGCCCCCTGAGAACCAGAGGAAGTACGACCCACCGGATTCGATCATGTCGGGCTCCTCGATGGTCGTCTCCCAGGGGTGGGCGGTCGTGTCCTGGCCGAGGATCGGCGCGGCCTCGGTCGAGACGGTCAGCCCATCGGCCGATACCGGTGCCGACCACAACCAGGCCGGTAGTGTCGACGATCCGTCGTTGGACTTCCACTGCAGCCAGAGGGTGCCGGTGGCGGGGTCGACGAACGGTGAGGGGTCCACCGAGCCTCCGAAGTCCACCTGACAGGTCATCGGCCCGGTCGACGTGTCGGTGTAGGGCCCTATCGGCGTCGGGGACGTCGCTACCGACAGGCAGAAATGACCGACGGCGGTGTCGAAGGCGTCGTAGTAGAGCAACCACTGTCCGGCCCACTGGATCACCCCGGGAGAGGTCTGGCTTCCGGGGCGCTCCCAACCCGGTGGCGCCGGCAGGGCGGTGGAACCGTAGCTGAGGCCGTCGATCGTCCTCCACCCCTGGGTCGGGTCGCCGGAGGTGTCGATCAGGACGCCCAGGTTGTTCCCCCAGGTGGTTCCGGTGGTGAAGGCGTAGTAGGTGGTGCCGACCCGGACGACGTCAGGATCGGGGGCGTCGCCCGCAAAGGCGGCACCCGGGGACGGGGTGATGACGGGAGCCGACGAGTGCGGGGCGACGACTCGTGCCTCGGCGCCGGCCGTGCCGGCCGGGCCGGGCAGGGCGGTCGCCGACAGGGCGGCGACACCGAGCACCGCCCATGCCACCGCCACCGTCGCCCGGGTTCGAACCGTCGTTCCTGTCAGCGGCCGTCGCATGGTCGTCCATACTGCCCGCGCCCGGGGCGCGGTGCGACGACCCGGCCTTCGGGTCCCGCGTGCGGCGCCTGCAGTGACGGGTGTCCGTTTGTGGAGGAGAATGGGGATCGGAACGGACCGGACGCACCGAGGAGACGCGATGAGTGAAGTGACCGATGTGGCGTTGATCATCCTGTCGTTCGGCTTCGTGGCGGTCTGCGGGCTGAGCGGCTTCGTTGCCTGGCGCACAGTCCGGCGGGTTCGCCGCTGGAGGGCGCGCCTCGGCCAGGTCGTCCCCCAGGCCATCGCCACGTCGCCGCCCGAGGCCCTGGCCGCCGCCTGGTCCCAGGCCCACCGGACCTCCCTCACCGCCCGAGCCCTGGTCGTCACCGGCCCCCGACGCCAGGCCCTCCGCCTCCGCCGCGACCTCTGGACCCATATCAGCGCCGCCGAGATGGCAGTACGGGCGGCCGGTACCGCCGGCACCCCGGTCGGCCAGCTGCCGCACCTCGTCGCCCACCTCAAGGACCAGGCCCGTCGACACGACCACGCCCTGGTGCTGGTGACCAAGGGTGTGCCGGTGATGGACCTGGACACGGCCAGGGCCGAGACCGGGCGGATCACCGCTCAAGCCGACCAGGTCAGCGGGGCAGTGGTGGACGCCCTGCGCTCCGACGTCACCATCGATCCGGAGCAGCTGTCGGTGGCGCTCGACCACGAGACCCGGGCCGTGTCCGCCGCCTCCCAGCTGACCCGCTGACCCGCTGACGCGGGCCCGGCGGCCCTCGGCCGACCGGATCCCGATGCCGGACGATCACTGAACCGAAACGAGGATGCTGCATGCCGTTCGAAGGCCGAGGAGTGGTGGCGACCGGGGCAGGCAAGCCGGTCACGCTGGAGACGATCCTGGTCCCCGATCCGGGGCCCGGCGAGGCGCTGGTGGCGGTGCAAGCTTGCGGGGTCTGCCACACCGACCTCCACTACCGGGAGGGCGGCATCACCCCCGACTTCCCCTTCCTCCTCGGCCATGAGGCGGCCGGGGTGGTCGAGCAGGTCGGCGCCGGCGTGACGTCGGTGGTCCCCGGCGACTTCGTCGTTCTCAACTGGCGGGCCGTCTGCGGCGAGTGCCGGTCGTGCCGGCGGGGAAGGCCCCAGTACTGCTTCGCCACCCACAACGCCACCCAGAGGATGACGTTGCTCGACGGCACACCGCTCACGCCGGCCCTCGGCATCGGGGCCTTCGCCGACAAGACGCTGGTGGCCGCCGGCCAGTGCACCCCGGTGGACCGCCGGGCCAGCCCGGAGGCAGCCGGCCTGCTCGGCTGCGGGGTGATGGCGGGCATCGGGAGTGCCATGTTCACCGGTGAGGTGGGACCAGGCGACTCGGTGGCGGTGTTCGGCTGCGGGGGAGTGGGCTGCGCGGCGGTGGTCGGGGCCCGATTGGCCGGTGCTGCCACCGTCATCGCCGTCGACCTGGACGACGCCAAGCTCGAGCTGGCCCGGGGCTTCGGCGCCACCGCCTCCGTCAACGCCTCCACCAGCGATCCGGTGGAGGCGATCCGGGCCCTGACCGGCGGCAACGGGGCCGACGTCTGCATCGAGGCGGTGGGCGACCCGGCGGTGATGGAGCAGGCCTTCTACGCCCGCGATCTGGCCGGCACCCTGGTGCAGGTGGGCGTGCCCACGCCGGGGATGACCATCGAGCTGCCGATGACCGAGTTCTTCGGCCGTGGCGGGCGCCTCAAGCCGAGCTGGTACGGCGACTGCCTGCCGTCGAGGGACTTCCCCATGCTGATCGACCTGTACCTGCAGGGCCGCCTCGACCTCGACGGGTTCGTGTCGGAGACCATCCCCCTCGACGGTGTGGAGGAGGCCTTCGCCCGCATGCAGCGGGGCGAGGTCCTCCGCTCCGTGGTGGTCAACTCCCTGTGATCGATCGGGTCGTCACCGAAGGGGTGTTCTCGCTGGACGGGGGCGCCTTCGAGGTCGAGAACAACGTCTGGCTCTTCGGTGACGACCGGGAGGTCGTCATCATCGACGCCGCCCACGACCATCGGCCCATCGTCGAGGCCGTGGCCGGGCGGCGGACCTCGGCGTTGATCGCCACCCACGGGCACAACGACCACATCAACGCAGCGGCGGCGCTGTCCGATCAGCTCGACGTGCCGATCTGGCTGCACCCGGCCGACCTCGAGCTGTGGCACCAGGTCTATCCGGACCGCCGGCCCGACCGGTGGCTCTCCGACGGGCACCGGTTCGAAGTGGGGGGCACCGTGCTGTCGACCATCCACACCCCCGGCCACACCCCGGGCGGTTGCTGCCTCCACGCTGCCGCCGGTGGCGTGGTGTTCTCGGGCGACACCCTCTTCCGGGGCGGGCCGGGCGCCACCGGGCGGAGCTTCTCGGACTTCCCGACCATCATCGCCTCCATCCGTGACCGTCTGCTGACCCTGCCGCCGGAGACCCGGGTACTGCCCGGGCACGGGGACGAGACGACCATCGGTCGGGAGGCGCCGGACCTCCCGGCATGGGAGGCGCGGGGACACTGACTGGCCCGGTCCCGGCCGGCCGGCTTATGCCAGCGCCGACCGGACCAGT
>JBKQTE010000105.1:0-7830 GCA_052143315.1 Acidimicrobiales bacterium
GGCGTGCGCACCGGTCGGTGCGCACGCCCTGTCCCCTCCCGTCGCCCGATAGACCCGATACATCCGATACCGGCCGGCGCCCTCGGGTCTGCCGGCCCCGAACACCGCCTGGGGACCCAGGAGAACAAGGAGCGCCATGCGCGTGGTGGTGGACATGAACCAGTGCGAGAGCAACGCCCTGTGCATGGGCGTTGCTCCCGACATCTTCCAGCTCGACGACGACGACAAGCTGGCGGTGCTGAACGAGACGCCCGACGAGTCGGCACGCGCCAGGGTCCTCGAGGCGGTCCGGGTCTGCCCAAAGCAGGCCATCTCGATCGTGGAGGACTGACGCCAATCGGCGCCGGCGCCGTGCGTCACTCGACGAGGTCGCCGTTGCCCAGGCGGAGCGTGGCGATGACCCGCTGCAGGTCCTGGAGGTCCCGCCCCTTCAGCCCGGCGAGGCCGAAGGCCACGGTGTTGACGGCCATGGCGGCCTCCAGGGCCAGCGTCCGGCCGGCCTTGGTGATCTCGGCCAGCGTGGTGCAACCGTCGGTCGGGTGAGGGCTCCGCCGGACCCGCCCCTGGGCCTCGAGCCGGTCGATGATGTTGGTCACCGGTGGGGGGGTGGATCATGAGCCGCTGGCCCATGATCCCGAGCGGCCGGGTGCCTGCCTGGAGAACAGGAGGAGGACCGGGCCCTCGTACCGGAGGTCGGTCGCGGGTGGTCACGGGTGGTCGGGGGCGCCATCACGCCAGGTGACTACGACGTCGTACTCAATTGCCCGGTGGCCCGTCCTCGGGCCCCGATCAGTGAGGAAACGGCGTTTCCGCACTGGAGAGCCTGGTTTGCCTCGCCGAGTGGGGCATGGGATGCTGCCCAGTCAGATGGTGTTCCGACGCACGGAACGTGCGACAGGGGGAGAATGTCAGTGGCAGTCGAGCTGAAGCCCGGGGTGAGGCTCCGGTCCGCGGTCGGTGAGACCGAGGTCGTGGTCATCAAGACTCCGACCGGCGCTGTCGACCTGAAGTGCGGCGGCCACCCGGTGGTCCCGATCGGTGACGAACCGCCGGCCGGGCTGTCGGCCGAGCCCGGTTTCGACGGGGGCACGCTGATCGGCAAGCGGTACACCGACGGGACCGGCGAGCTCGAGCTGCTCTGCTCCAAGGGCGGCACGGCGTCGCTGTCCGTCGGCGCGAAGCTGCTCGTGCTCAAGGACGCCAAGCCGCTGCCCTCCTCGGACTGACCCACCGGACATGCACGTCGGGATGCTCCTCCAGATGGCCGCCGACGGCATGGGCGACCGGGTCGCGCTCGGCCGGGTGTCCGACGGCATCACCATGGCGGAGCTGGCCACCAGGGCCCGGCGCGCCGGGACGGTCCTGGCCGGCATGCCCGGTGAGCGCGTGGCCATGGTCGACCTCAACTCCGAGGCCGTCCCGATCGCGCTGTTTGGCGCCACGTTGGCCGGAAAGCCGTTCGTCCCGATCAACTACCGCCTCACCGACGAGCAGCTTCGTGACCTGGTGCGCCGCACGGCCCCAGCCACGGTCATCACTGGGGAGGGCGTCGCGGAGCGGCTCGGCCGGATACCGGGGATCGAGATGATCGATCGCAAGGAGTTCCTCGACCGGACGGCCGACACGTCGGTGGAGGAGGCGGATCCCTATGCCGGCGATCCCGACAGCGTCGCCGTCCTGCTGTACACGAGCGGCACCACCGGAGCACCGAAGGCTGCGGTGCTCCGCAACCGTAACCTCACCTCGTATGTGATCTCCACTGTGGAGTTCGCCGGGGCAGGCGAGGACGAGGCGGCGGTCGTCAGCGTGCCGCCGTACCACATCGCCGGTATCTCCTCGGTACTCTCGTCCACCTACTCGGGGCGACGCGTCGTGCACCTCGAGACCTTCGAACCCCGGGTCTGGGCCGATGTGGTGCGGGCCGAGGCCGTCACGCACGCCATGGTGGTCCCCACCATGCTCAACCGCATCCTCGACATGGTGGCCGGGGACGACCGCGGACTCCCGTCGCTGCGGTCGCTCTCCTACGGTGGCGGCCCGATGCCGTCGGCCGTCATCGAGCGGGCGATGGCCCTGTTGCCGGGGGTCGGGTTTGTCAACGCCTACGGGCTCACCGAGACGGCCAGCACCATCGCCCTGCTGGGCCCCGACGACCACCGCCAGGCGCACGCCAGTGAGGACCCCGAACTTCGAGCCCGGCTGGCCTCGGTGGGCCGTCCGCTCCCGACCGTCGAGGTGGTGATCCGGGACGTGGACGGCACGGTGCTGGGCCCGGGTACCCGGGGCGAGATCTGGGTCCGGGGCGAGCAGGTAGCGGGGGAGTACGAGGGCCACGGGGCCGGGGCGGACGACGGCTGGTTCAACACCCGCGACGAGGGCCACCTCGACGAGGGCGGCTTCCTCTTCGTGCACGGCCGGCTCGACGACGTTATCGTGCGCGGTGGCGAGAACCTCTCGCCGGGAGAGATCGAGACGGCGCTGCTAGAGCACCCCTCCGTCGCCGCCGCGGCGGTCGTGGGCATCCCCGACCCCGACTGGGGGGAGAAGGTCGTCGCCGCCGTGGTGCCCGCCGAGGGTGCCGTGGTCGACGAGGACGAGCTGCGTGACTTCGTCCGGGGTGCCCTGCGGTCGACCCGTACACCCGAGCGCATCGAGATCCGCGACGACCTGCCGTTCAGCGAGACCGGCAAGCTGCTGCGCCGGGTGCTCCGCGAGGAGCTGGCCGAACGGTTCGGCTGAGCGCCCGACCGCACGCCGTTTGATCGCCCCGCAATTTCGTGTCAGAGTACGACATGAATCTTCCGGGAGGTGCGACATGACGGTCCAGGGCGCCAACGATCTGTACTACGACCCCTACAGCGTCGAGATCGACGCCGACCCCTATCCGGTCTACCGCCGGATGCGGGAGGAGGCGCCGCTCTACTACAACGAGCCGCACGACTTCTATGCGCTGACCCGATTTGCCGACGTGGAGCAGGGCCTGCTCGACGCCAGGACGTTCATCTCGGGACGCGGCGGCATCATCGAGCTGATCCGGGCCAACGTCGAGATGCCCCCGGGTGTGCTCATCTTCGAGGACCCACCGGTGCACACGGTCCACCGCAGGCTGCTGTCCCGGGTCTTCTCGCCGAGGCGGGTCGCCGAGCTCGAGCCGAAGATCCGCGAGTTCTGCATCCGCTGCCTCGACCCCCTGGTCGGCGCCGGCGGGTTCGACTTCATCGCCGACCTGGGGGCCCAGATGCCCATGAGGGTCATCGGCATGCTGCTCGGGATCCCCGAGCGAGACCAGGAGGCCGTCCGCGACAACACGGACGCCAACCTCCGCACCGAAGCCGGGCAGCCGATGGAGGTGACCGAGAACTTCATCGACGGCGGCCTGTTCGGGGAGTACATCGACTGGCGGGCCGAGCACCCCTCCGACGACATCATGACCGAGCTCCTCCAGGCCGAGTTCGAGGACGAGACGGGCACGGTCCGCCGGCTCACCCGCGACGAGCTGCTCATCTACATCGCCGTGGTAGCCGGGGCCGGCAACGAGACGACCACCCGGCTCATCGGCTGGACCGGCAAGGTGCTCGGCGACCATCCCGACCAGCGCCGGGAGCTGGTCGAGGACCGCTCGCTGATCCCCGGGGCCATCGAAGAGCTCCTGCGGTTCGAGACACCCGCCCCCCACATGGCCAGGGTCACCTCCCGCGACGTCGCGCTCCACGGGCAGGTGGTGCCCGAAGGGAGCATCGTCCAGATGATCCCGGCCGCCGCCAACCACGACGACCGTCGGTTCCCCGACGCCGACCGCTTCGACATCCACCGCCAGGACGGGGCACCGCTGACCTTCGGGTTCGGCATCCACCTCTGCCTGGGGTCGGCGCTGGCCCGGCTCGAGGGCCGGGTCGCCCTCGACGAGATCCTGAACCGGTTCCCCTCCTGGGACGTCGAGGCGGACATGGCCCACCTGGCTCCGACGTCGACCGTCCGCGGATGGGAGACCCTCCCGGTCACGACACCGTGACCGGTCGGTCACCGGGCGGAGTGCGCCCGGTCGTCGCGGTGGGCGGGGGATGTCCGGTCGACCACCGGTGACCGTTCCGTCCGAGCCCGATCCGGCGGCGCCGGTCCGGCCCAGCCGTCCCTACGATACTTCCCTGCGACGCCAGCAGGCGGCGGCCTCGCGGGAGCGCGTCGTCACCGCCGGCTCCGAGCTCCTCCACGCCGGCTCCATCCGGGACTGGAAGCGGCTGACCGTGCGGGCCGTGGCCGTCCGCGCCGGGGTGAGCGAGCGCACCGTCTACCGGCACTTCGGGAACGAGCGGGGCCTGACCGATGCCGTCATGCACCGCCTCGAGCAGGAGGCCGGCATCGACCTCGAGGGGATGGGGCTCGATGACATCGCCGCGGTGGCCACCCGGATACTGGACCACGTGGCGTCGTACCCGATGGAGCCACGGCCCCCGTTGGACGCCACCCTGGTCGACGCCAACCGACGCCAGAAGGAAGCGCTCCTCGGCGCCGTGGCGGCCGCGGCGGGCTCGTGGCCCGAGGAGCACCGGGTCCTGTCCGCAGCCCTGTTCGACGTCCTGTGGAGCGTCGAGGCCTTCGAGCACCTCGTCGGTGACTGGCGGGTCGATCCGCGCGATGCGATCCGCGGGCTGGCCTGGGTGATCGAGCTCCTGGAGCAGGCGGTGCGCGCCGGTCGGGGTCCCGTGTAGCGGACCGCCCGGGGCCGCCGGCCTCAGTGCAGGGCGCCGGCCAGCGCGGCAACCTGGGCGGCCCGGAACTCCCGGACGACCCGGGCCTTGGCCACCAGGTCGAACCCGTGGAAGGCCCCCGGCACCTCGACGACGGCGCACTCGACTCCGGCTGCCCCGAGGCGCTGGGTGTAGGTCAGGTCCTCGTCGTGGAAGAGGTCGAGCGTCCCCACCCCGACCCAAGCCGCAGGGAGCCCGGACAGGTCGTCGCACCGGGCGGGTGCGGCCAGACCGGTGATCCCCGGCGAGCCCGGCGCCAGGCCGGTGTAGGACTGCCAGCCGAAGCGGTTGGCCTTGTTGTTCCAGAGCCGGAAGTGGCGCTCATCGATCCCCGTGCGGCAGGCGGTGCGGTCGTCGAGCATCGGGTAGGTGAGGAGCTGGAAGGCGAGAGGCACCTCACCCCGGTCGCGGGCCAAGAGGGCCAGCGCGGCGGCCAGCCCGCCGCCGGCACTGGCTCCGCCCACGGCGATGCGGGTGGCGTCCACGTAGGGCCGGCCGGCCAGCCAGACCAGGGCGTCGTGGCAGTCGTCGAGGGGCACCGGGAACCGGGCCTCCGGTGCCAGTCGGTAGTCGACCGCGGCCACCACGATCCCGAGCTCGTCGGCGAAGTGGCGGCACAGGGCGTCGTCCTGGGCCGCCGAGCCGATGACGAAGCCTCCCCCGTGGATCCAGAGCATGGCGGGAGAGGCCTTGGTGCGACCCGCAGGCCGGTGGACCCGCACCGCGACCGGTCCCACCGTCTCCACCGTCACCTGCTTGGCGGCGGCCAGCGAGACCAGGCTGGTCAGCAGCCGGACGGGACGCAGCGTCCACGGCCCGATGGGCGCGCGCGGCAGCCAGCGGGCCGTGCCGCGGAGCTCGGGATGGAAGGGCTCGGGTGCGGTCATCTGCGGAGTCCGGCTCGGTCCGGTGCGCGGGCACCGGGTCGCCCCGGTCGGGCGCGCCGCCTCCGGTCCCGTCCGGGGCCGTCGGTCACCGTCAGGAGAGGCGGCCCAGCAGGAAGTTGGCGACGTCCGTGGCGGGCGGGAATGCCTCGGTCACACCGGCGGCGAAGTAGCCGGAGTCGGTGACCATCGTGATCCCGTTGATGGCCGAGGCCGCCGCGCTGCACAGGAACACGAGCGGGTAGGCCTGCTCCAGGGGGGTCGCCGCCTCGACGCCCACCTCCCTGCGGTAGTCGGCGCCGAAGCCCAGCCACATCTCCTTGTTGGCCTGGGCCAGGGGGGTGTCGGTGGGGCCGGGGCACGTGGCGTTGATCCGGATGCCGCGCTGCAGCATGGGCATGGCCTGGGTGGCGACGTAGGCGCAGATGGCCTGCTTGGTCGACAGGTAGTCGGCGCCACCGTTGGCCGCGATCCAGGCCACGGCGCTGTCGAAGTCGGGGGTGGCCAGGTACTCCTTGATGCGGGGCAGGTTGGACTCCCAGCCCAGCCCGGCGGCTGACGAGATGAAGCCGATGGCCGAGCCGCGGGGGAGGAGGTCCTCGGCCAGGAGCCGGTCGATGAGGTGTCGGTGCCCGATGAAGTTGATCTTCTCGATGCCGGGGGTGCCGTCGGCCACGCCCGCGCACGACAGCAGCGCGTGCACCGGACCGTCGAGCTGCTCCACGGCGGCGTCGATGGAGTCCTTCTCGGCCAGGTTGAGGTGGATGGACGTGGCCCCCTCCAGCGTGACGTCGGCGAAGTCCATGACCACCACGTCCGCTCCTGCGGACTGCAACAGCTCGGCGGAGGCGGCGCCCATGCCGGTGGCCCCTCCAACGACCAGCGCCCTCTTGCCGTCGAATCGGAATGCGTCAAACGTACTCATGTCGATGTCCTCTCGGGAGTCGGTGTGGTGGGTGGTCGGGTCAGGCGACGACGCCGCGGACCTTCAGGTCCACGATGGTGTCCCAGTCGTAGCCGAGCTCCTCGAGGATGGCGTCGCCGTGCTCGTTGAGGGTCGGGGCCCGACCGGGGACAGGGGGCTGGCCGTCGAACTGCACCGGGGCCGCCGCCAGCTTGAACGGAGCGCCTGATGCGGTCTCGCAGTCCTGCACATAGCCGTTGGCGATCGCCTGGGGGTCCGCCGCGGCCTCGAGCGTGTTCTGCTGGACGGCCCACTGGCCCGAAAAGTCGGCCAGGCGCTCGCGCCACTCGGCCAGGGTGGCCCCGGCGAAGACCTTGTCCAGCTCGGCCACGGCCTCGCGGCTGTTGGCCATCAGTGACGCGTGGTCGGTGAACCGGGGGTCGGCGGCCAGGTCGGGCCGACCGACCGACTCGCACAGGAGCGGCCAGTACTTGGCGCCCTGCAGGCAGGTGAACCAGAGCGTGCGCCCGTCGGCCGTCTGGTAGGTGCGAGACAGTGGGTTCGATCCCATGGCGTCCGCCGGCGGGGGCGCCCAGGGCTGGTCGAGGACGAGCGAGAGGGCCAGGGCTTGACCCATCGCCCACATCCCCACGCCGAGCAGCGAGACGTCCACGGTGGCCGCTTCGCCGGTCCGCTCCCGGTGGAAGAGGGCGCCCATGATCCCCCCGGCGATGGTCATCGCCCCGATGGAGTCACCGAACCCGGGGGCCGGGGGCGGGGGGACGAGGTCGTACTCGGGCCGCTGGGCGCCGGCGGCTACGCCGGATCGGGCCCAGAACGCCAGCGAGTCGTACGACCCCTTGTCGGCGTCGGGCCCGCGCTCGCCCTGGCCCGTCCCGCGCACGTAGATGATGGACGGGTTGTGGGCCCGGACCTCGTCGAGGGCGATGTGGAGCTTGGTGCGCACTCCCGGGAGCTTGTTGGTGAGGAACACGTCGGAGGTGGCGATGAGCTTGTGGAGGATGGCCAGGCCGTCCTCGGTGGTCAGGTCGAGGGCGAGGCTCTTCTTGCCCCGGTTGGAGTGCTCGAGGAGGACGTGAACGTCGTTGGGCACGACCGCGATGCCGGTCGACGCCAGCCCGCGCATGGCGTCGCCACGCTCGACGTGCTCGATCTTGATGACTTCGGCACCCCAGTCCGACAACAGCGCTGATGCCGCGGGGACGAAGGTGTGCTCGGCCACTTCGAGGACGCGTACGCCCTCCATCACTGCGCTCATCGGCGGACTCCCTTG
>JBKQTE010000106.1:0-38292 GCA_052143315.1 Acidimicrobiales bacterium
GTCGTCGCCGTGGACGAGCTGCCGCTCGAGCACCCGGCGGCCAGCAGCGGCAACGCCAGTGCGGCGGCCAGGAGCACCCCGGTCTTGGTCCGGCTTCTGATCATTCTTCCTCCCTAGTGAGTACGGAACACGTCTGACATGTCGAAGCAGTAGCGATGTGACCGGCGCAGGGATCGGTGTCGGACGGTCGGAGCGGACGGGCAGGCACGTGTACGTTGCGTGGCTTCTCCGGATCCCCCAACTACGTTTCCCTTAGCCGCTACACCCCTTCTCCCCACGGGTGCGAGTCACTCTAGCCATACCGGAGGCCGCACGCGGGGTGCGGCGCGGGCCGGCTCCGGACGCAATGATGCGATCGCCCGGGGGCGATCGCATCATTGCGTGCGGTCAGGTGATCCGAGGGCGGGGGAGCGCCCCGGAGGGCCGTGCGGGCTCAGCCCCCGGCCACCGGACCCTCGACCTGGTCCTTGACGGAGAGCAGCACCGGCGGCGCCACGCGCCAACTCGGGACGCCGTCCTGCTCCTCGGCCACCGGGTACTTGGACTCGTGGATCTCGGCCCAGTGCGAGTGGTTGAGCTGGTGCAGGGTGAAACAGGCCTGCAGCGCGTTGTAGAAGCCCATGTTGTCCACCGTCTGGTTGACCGACTCCTTGATGAGGAGGGCGGACATGGTGGGCAGCTGGGCGATCCGCCGGGCGTAGGCCAGAGTGCGCTCGGACAGGTCGTCCACCGGGAAGACCTTGCTCACCATGCCGAGGCGGTGCGCCTCGTGGACGTCGATGGCGTCGCCGGTGAGCATGAGCTCCTTGGTCCGGCGGGGCCCGAACTCCCACGGATGACCGAAGTACTCCACACCGCACATGCCGAGCCGCGTGCCCACGACATCGGCGAAGTACACGTCGTCGGCGGCGACGATGAGGTCACACGCCCACATCAGCATGAGTCCGGCGGCGTACACCGTCCCCTGCACCTGCGCCACCGTGATCTTGCGGAGGTTGCGCCACCGGAGCGTGTTCTGGAAGTAGTAGTGCCACTCCTGGAGCATCCGGTTCTCGGCCCCCTCGCGGGTGGCGCCGTTCATGGTCATCGAGGGGTGCTGGTCGGGACCGGGCGCGCGCTCGGCCTGGGACTCCTTCGAACCCATGTCATGGCCGGAGGAGAAGAGCGGGCCCACACCTCCGAGTATGACGACCCGGACCTTGTCGTCCTGCTCGGCGCGGTGGAAGGCCTCGTCGAGTTCGACGAGGAGTCCCCGGTTCTGCGCGTTGCGGGTCTTCGGACGGTTCAGCAGGATCCGGACGATGGCGCCATCGTCCAGCTCCTCGTAGGTTATGTACTTGCCATTCTCTGAGGTATCGGGCATGCCCGAATCACTCCCTTTCTGGATGTTCGCCGATCGGTCCTACCACTGTCGTGACGTCTGCGCTGCCGGGGCCGCACCGGGCCGGCCAGCTGGACGGACCACGCTCTACCGGGCGGCTCTCGCCGTCCTCGGGGCTCTCGCGCTCGGCCACCAGCGCGGCACGGTTGAACTTCGTGGCCTCGGTGCGGGGGATCGACTCGACGAACTCCACCGACTTGGGGGCCTTGTACGGCGCGAGGCGATCCTTGGCGTAGGCGATGACCGACGCGGGCTCGAGCGACGGCTCGGCCGGCTGGACGATGGCGTGGACCCGCTTTCCCCACTCCGGGTCCCGCAGGCCGATGATCACGACGTCGGCGATGCCGGGGTGCTCGCTCAGCGCGGCCTCCACCTCGGCCGGGTAGACGTTGGCCGCGCCGGTCACGATCATGTCGACCCGGCGGTCGACCATGTAGAGGTAGCCGTCCTCGTCCATCCAGCCCAGGTCGCCCACGGAGTGGAAGCCGTCCGCGGTCTCCTCCATCGGCGCCACGTCGTCGCCGACGTACATGGCGAGCGGACCAGTCGGCGAGCGGAGGAAGATGCTACCGACCTCGCCAGGCGGAAGCGCGTCGCCGTCGGACCCGACGATGCGGACCTCGGTCTCGCCCATCCCGCGTCCGAGGGTTCCCGGATGGGCCAGCCACTCGTCGCCGCGACACACGACGATGCCGATCTGCTCGGAGGACCCGTACGACATGTAGAAGTGCTCGGCCCCGACGAGGTCGATCCAGCGCTGCCCCAGCCACCGGGGCAGGGGCGCGGCCCCCTGATGGACCCAGCTCAGGCTGGACAGGTCACGGTCGTCGATGTCCGGGACCTGGGCCATCCGCTGGAGCATGGGCGTCGCCGCGATGAAGCCCGTGATGCGGTGGCGCTCGATGATGTCGAGTGCGAGCTCGGCCTTGAACCGCTCCATCAGGACGATCGGGTCGCCGTGCAGCAGGACGCGGAAGGCCGTGAACCCATTGGTGTGGTAGATCGGCGCCGGGCACAGCACCCGCTGGTCCGGCTGCATCGGCCCGTACGAGGCCACCACCGCCGACGTGAACGCAGTGGAGGGCCGGTAGAGGGCCGGTGCCTTCTGCACGATGACCTTGGGCGTCCCGGTCGACCCCGAGCTGCACACGCCCCACCCGCGCGGCGACACGGCGTCGGGGAGCGGATCGGATGACTCGCCTGCGCTCTCCTCGAAGAGGGAGCGTACGTCGGTGCCGACGACCAGCGCAGGCCGAAGCACGGCCATCAGGCGGTCGCGCTCCCAATCGGGGAGGTCCCAGCGGATGGGGACCACGACCGCCCCGACCTTCCAGCCGGCGAAGCCCGCGAGCAGGTGCTCGACGGAGTTCTTCAGGCAGATGGCAACGGGCTCGCCGATGCCCAAGCCACGGGAGGCGAAGACGCGGGCGAGCTGGTTCGATCGCCGGTCCAGCTCCTGCCAGCCGACGCTCCGCTCGCTGCCGTCCTCCGACACGAGGGTCACCGCGGTGGCGTCGCCCCGCTCACCGACCAGGTGGGCGAGCCGGGTCCCGTAGGAGATCGCCGCGTTCGCGTCGGTCGGTCCGGCGCTCATCCCGGCTTCCTCAGCGGTCCGGCGCCCCGACGGCCCCGGTCGGTCACGGCTGGCATGCGGTGGATGGTAGCGCGCCCTGACCCGTTGAGAATGGCCCTCTGCCTCGCCGATAACCGTCCTCCACGCATTTCGGCGTCCGGATAGGCTCCGCCCAGAGGCGGGTCGCATCCCGCACCGTGAGATCCCAGGGAGGGTCGTGAGTTATCGGATCGGCATCGACGTCGGGGGCACGTTCACCGACTGCGTCCTGCTTCGCCCCGACGGATCGGTGGTGCTGGAGAAGGCGCCGACGACCCCCGAGGACCAGAGCCAGGGTGTCCTGGCCGGACTGTCGCAGCTGGCCGCGGCCGAGGGGATCTCGGTCGAGGAGCTGGCCGCCGACACGAGGACGATCGTGCACGGGACGACCACCGGGGACAACACCATGATCCAGATGTCGGGGGCGCCCACCGGCCTCCTCGTGACCGAGGGGTTCCGGGACGAGATCGAATTCCGGCGCTGCTACAAAGAGGAGATCTGGGATCCTGCGTTCCCGCCCCCCGACCCCATCGCCCGCCGGCGGGTCCGTCTCGAGATCCCGGAGCGAATGACAGCGGAAGGGGAGGTGGAAACGCCCCTCGACGAGGAGGCGGTGCGCAAGGCGACGGCCCGGCTGCGCGCCTTCGGCGTGACCTCGATCGCCGTGTCGTTCCTGCACTCGTACCTCGCCCCGGCCCACGAGCTCCGAGCCGGCGAGATCATCCGTGAGGAGTACCCTGACGTCGAGATGGTCTCCCTCTCGCACCAGGTCCTGCCCAAGCCACCCGAGTTCGAGCGGACGTCGACGACCCTGGTGAACGCCTACATCGGCCCGCCCATCGCCCGGTACCTCGGCCGGCTCAGCGAGCTCCTGGCCGCGACCGGCTACCAGCACGACCTGCTGGTGGCCACCTCGGCCGGAGGGGTGGCCACCGCGTCGGCGGCCAGCCAGCGCGCCGTCGCCACCATCGGCTCCGGCCCGACCGGTGGCGTCACCGCGGCGGCCCAGGCGGCCACGCGGGCCGGCCTCGGCGACGTGGTCAGCGTCGACATGGGCGGGACCAGCTACGACCTCTGCCTCATCAGGAACGGCCGGCCCGAGATCAAGATGGACTGGAACTGGCGGCACCGCTACTGCATCGGCATCCCCATGGTCGACATCGACGCCGTCGGCGCCGGAGGAGGGTCGATCATCTGGCTCGACGACGGCGTCCTCCAGGTCGGACCGCAGTCGGCGGGCAGTGTTCCCGGGCCCGTCTGCTACCGGCGCGGCGGCGCCCGGCCCACCATCACCGATGCCGACCTGGTGCTCGGGCGGCTCGAGCCGGGTGGGTTCGCCGCCGGGCGAATGGAGCTCGACCTTGAGGGGGCCCGGGCCGCTCTGGCCGAGCTCGGCGCCCCGCTGGGACTCGACGCCGAAGAGACAGCGGTGGCTGCCGTGCGCCTGGTCGACGCCCACATGACCGATGCCGTGCGCCGGTCACTGTCCCTTGCCGGCTGTGACCCCCGGTCGTTGGATCTCGTCGCCTTCGGCGGGATGGGGGCCGTCCACGCCACCACCCAGGCCGAGGCGCTCGGAATGTCGCGCGTGCTGATCCCGCGGGGTGCGGCCGGTCTGTCCGCCCTCGGGCTGCTCACCGCCGACCACGTGATCGACGACTCCCGGGGGTACGTGGTGTCCTGGCAGGAGGCCGATCCAGCCGTGCTGCAGCGCCTGGCCGACGGGCTGGCCGAGGTGGCCACGGGCGAGCTGCGTCTGGCCGGGGTGCCCGACGACCGGATCCAGCTGCAATGGTCGCTGCTCCTCGTCTACCCAGGTCAGACGTTCGACGTCACCATCCCCGTCGGCGCCCCGACGGAGGTGGCCGACGCCGTGGCCGAGTTCCACCGGCGCAACGAAGCCGCCCGGCTCATCGAGGCCCGGGCCCAGGAGCCGGTGCTGCGGGGGATCCGACTGACCGCCATCGGCGAGGTGGAGAAGATGGCCCATCTGGCACTCGAGCCGGCCGATGCCGACCCGCAGCCGATCGGCACGCGGCGGATGTGGCTGGCTGACGGCTGGTCGGACGGGCCGGTCTATGACGCCGAAGCACTCCGGCCCTGGGCCACCGTCTCCGGACCAGCGGCGATCACCAGCCCGTTCACCACCCTGATCCTGCGTCCCGGGGACCGGTGCTCGATGACCAGTGACGGCGACCTCCTGGTCGATGTGGGGACGACCACGGTCTGACCGTCCCGGTCACCCCAGCTGGAGGGAGCGGCCGATGATCTCCTTCATGATCTCGGTGGTTCCGCCGTAGATCGTGGTGACCCGGGCGTCGACGAAGGCCTTGGCGATCGGGTACTCGGACATGTAGCCGTAGCCACCGTGGAGCTGGAGGCAGCGGTCGACGACCCGGCCCTGCATCTCCGTGCACCACCACTTGGCCATGGCGGCGTCCTCGGCCGTGAGCTCCCCGACGTTGAGGGCCTCCACGCAGCGGTCGATGAAGACCTGACCCATCTCCACCTCGGTGGCCACCTCCGCCAGGGTGAACCGGGTGTTCTGGAACGAGCCGATGGGCACGCCGAACGCGGTGCGCTCGCGCACGTAGGCGGTCGTCCAGTCCAGGGCGGCCCGGGCGCCGGCCAGGCCGCCCGCGGCCAGGGACAGCCGCTCCTGGGGCAGGTTGGCCACCAGGTGGGCGAAGCCCTGCCCTTCGGTACCGAGCAGGTTGTCCACGGGGATGCGGCAGTCGGTGAAGTACAGCTCGGCCGTGTCCTGGGCGTGGAGACCCAGCTTGTCGAGGTTGCGCCCGCGGGTGAACCCGGGTGCGTCCCGCTCGACGACCACCAGGCTGATGCCCTTGTGGGCGAGCGTGGGGTCGGTCTTGACTGCCGCCACCACCAGGTCGGCGTTGATCCCGTTGGTGATGAACGTCTTCGACCCGTTGAGCACGAGCTCGTTGCCGTCCCGGATGGCGGAGGTGACAATGGACGCCAGGTCGGAGCCGGTGCCGGGCTCGGTCATGGCGATGGCCAGGATCTGGTCACCCCGGGCGATGCCTGGGAGCCACCGGCTGCACTGCTCGGGCGTGGCGTAGTGCAGGAAGTAGGGGAGGCAGATGTCGTTGTGGAGGGCGAACCCGAGGGCGGCTCCGTTCATACCGACCCGGTGGAGCTCCTCGGCCACGATCAGGTTGAAGCGGAAGTCGTCGCTGCCGCCGCCGCCGTACTCGGAGGGGATGGCCATGCCGAGGAAGCCGTGCTTGCCGGCCTGCTCGAACGCCTCGCGGTCGACGATCCCGGCCTCGTCCCACCGGGCGGACCGGGGGACCATGTCGGCCTCGACGAACCGCCGGAAGCTCGACCGGAACTCGTCGTGCTCGTCGTGGAACAAATGCCGTCGCATGACCCTCCTGGGTTCTGGCCCCCGCCTCCGGGCCCCGGGCGGCGGGTGCCTCGATGCGGGTGGCGCCGGGGCGCTCAGAGTAGGTTCCCCGACCCGACAAGTATGCTCTTCCCCGTGCACGAGAACCCAATTCCGCCCCGCAACGGCCAAGGTGCTCGCCGATGACGGCCGGCATCGTGTCGTGGGGGGTGTACCTCCCGTACTGGCGCCTTCAACGCAGCGCCATCGGTGCCAGCCTCGGGGGGCCGTCCGGACGAGGCAGCCGGTCGGTCGCCTCCTACGACGAGGACACCACGACCATGGGCGTGGAGGCGTCACGCCGCGCGCTCCGTGCCCTCGACGGCCCCCTCCCCGAGGACCTCTTCTTCTCGACCCCCGCACCCGCATACCTCGACAAGACCAACGCCACGGCGATCCACGGGGCGCTCGAACTGCCCGACTGGGCCGGCGCGTACGACATGGTCGGCTCCGTGCGGTCCTCGGTCGGGACTCTCCGTGCCGCCTCCGCCGTCGCCGTCGACCACCGGTCCGTTGCCGTGCTGTCCGACCTGCGGACCGGACTGGCCGGGGGCCCCGAGGAGCGCGACAGTGGAGACGGAGCCGTCGCGCTCGTCTTCGGGGGCCCGGGCGACGCCGTCGTGGCTCACTGGGTCGCCCACGCTGGGACGACAACCGAATTCCTCGACCGTTGGCGGACCCCGGGAGAGCCCGACTCCAAGGTGTGGGAGGAGCGGTTCGGCCAGGAGGTCTACGTCCCCCTGGCCACCCAGGCCTGGGCCGATGCCCTCAAATCGGCGGGCGTGGTGGCCACCGATGTCGGCCACGTCGCCGTGGTCGGCCTGCACACCCGTGCCGTGGCTGCCGTCCGCAGCTCGCTCGGCGTCCGGCCCGAGGCGCTCGCCGCCGACCGGGCGGCGACGGTAGGGAACCTTGGGGCGGCCGAGGCGGGCGCGGCCCTGGCCGACCTGTTGGAGCGGGCAGAGCCCGGCTCACTCCTCGCCCTGGTGGTCGTGGCCGACGGTGCCGACGTGGTGCTGCTGCGTGCCACCGACGCCCTCCCTTTCGCCCGGGAGTCCCGGCGCGTCGCCGGGCTGGCCGACGTGGCCGGGCTGGCGGCGTCGGGCGGTGGCGACGTGCCGTACACGCGGTTCCTGACGTGGCGGGGCGAGCTCCTCCGGGAGCCGCCCCGTCGTCCCGACCCGGAGCGCCCCGGCGCTCCGGCCACGTGGCGCTCCACGCCGTGGAAGAGCGGGTTCGAGGCCAGCGACTGCCGGGCCTGCGGCTTCCGCCACCTCCCTCCGGCCCGGGTGTGCCTGCGGTGTCGAACCATCGACGAGATGGACCGGGTCCGGCTCGCCGACGTGGGGGGCCGGGTGGCCACGTTCACCATCGATCGCCTGGCCTTCTCCATGTCGCCGCCGCTCATCGGGGCCGTGGTCGACTTCGACGGGGGTGGCCGCTACCGCTGCGAGATGACCGACGCCGACCCGGACGCCGTGGCCACCGGCACCCGGGTGGAGATGAGCTTCCGGCGCCTCAACACGGCCAAGGGCGTGCACAACTACTTCTGGAAGGCGCGTCCGATCCACGCGCCTCATGTCGCCGATGACGAAGGAGGGAACGCATGAGCTCGAACGGGATCCGTGACCGGGTGGCCATCGTCGGAATGGGGTGCACGCCGTTCGGCGAGCGCTGGGACAAGGGTGTCGACGACCTCCTGATCGACGCGGCCAAGGACGCCATCGCCTCGGCGGGGGTCACCCTGGACGACATCGACGCGTTCTGGCTCGGGACCATGACCTCGGGCACGTCGGGCATCACCCTGGCCAAGCCCCTCAAGATCGACTACAAGCCCGTCACACGGGTGGAGAACTTCTGCGCCACCGGCTCCGAGGCGTTCCGCAATGCCTGCTACGCCGTGGCCTCCGGCGCCTACGACCTGGCCATGGCCATCGGCGTGGAGAAGCTGAAGGACACCGGCTACTCCGGTCTCACCGGCATCCGCCCGGTGGGCGACGGGACCGACGCCGCCCTGTCGTCCCCGGCCGCCTTCTCCTTCGTGGCCCCCTCCTACGCCGAGCGGTACGGGGTCGATCCCGAGGAGATGAAGCAGGTGATGAGCCGAATCGCCTGGAAGAACCACCGCAACGGCGCGGTCAACCCTCGGGCCCAGTTCCGCAAGGAGATCTCCATGGAGACCATCACGAAGTCCCCGCTGGTGGCCGGGGACCTCGGGGTCTACGACTGCAGCGGGGTGAGTGACGGCTCGGCGGCGGCGATCATCTGCCGGACCGAGGACGCCCACCGCTACACCGATCACCCCCTCTACGTGAAAGCCCTGAGTTTCGTGGCCGGACCGGGCGGCGGCCCGATCGATCCCGACTACGACTACACCACCTTCCCGGAGGTGGTCCGCTCGGCCGAGGACGCCTACCGGCAGGCCGGGATCACCGACCCGCGGGCGTCGCTGGCCATGGCCGAGGTGCACGACTGCTTCACCCCGACCGAGTTGGTCCTCATGGAGGACCTGGGGTTCTCCGAGCGGGGACTTGGCTGGAAGGACGTACTTGCCGGCACCTTCGACCGGGACGGTGAGCTGCCGGTCAACCCGGATGGGGGCCTGAAGAGCTTCGGGCACCCCATCGGGGCGTCGGGGCTCCGGATGCTGTTCGAGTGCTGGCTGCAGCTCCGCCAGGAGGCCCCGCCCGAGCGCCAGATCGCCACCCTGGCCCAGGGATGCACCCTGGGCCTGACCCACAACCTCGGCGGAGCCCCAGGCGAGTGCGTGAGCTTCGTGGCCATCGTCGGGCCCGAACTGACGGACTGAGGCCCGCCGGACTGCGCTCGGCCCGCAGGGTGGTCAGGCGGACACGCCCACGCCCGGCAGGTCGAGGCCGGATCACAGACCAGGCGGCACCCAAGCCGGTGACCGCTTCTCCATGAAGGCCCGCATGCCCTCGCGGGGCTCGTCGGAGTGATTCAGGGCCCAGAACATCGTCTGGTAGTCGACGAGCCCATAGCGCTCGTTTAGCATGCGTTTCACCTGCGACCGGGCCGTCGGCGCCGTCCGCAGCACCTGCCGGGCGGCCTCGACGGCCGCCTCGTGCAGCTCGTCGTGGGGGACGACGCGTGACAGCAGGCCCATCCGGAGCGCCTCGTCCGCGGCGAAGGGGCGTGCCGACAGCAGGAGGTCCCGGGCCATCGCCATGCCGACGTGGGCGGGCAGGGCGGCGGCATAGGTGGCGTCGGGTATGCCGCGCAGCAGCTCCGGAACGCGGAACGTGGCCCGCTCGCTCGCCACCGCGATGTCGGCCATCATGGCGACCAGCAGCCCACCGGCTTGACAGATGCCGTTGACCGCGGCGATGACCGGTGCCTGGCTGTCACGGATGGCGAGGAACGGGAGCACATCCTGGCCCAGGGCGCCGGGAGCCAACTCGCCCTCTTCGTGCCGTCCGCCCAGGTCCCCACCCGGCGAGAAGACATCGCCGACGCCGGTGACGATCAGGGCCGCGAGGTCAGGGTCGGTGTTGACGAGCTGCACGGCCCGCTTGAGCCCGTAGTACATGGCCGGGGTGAAGGCGTTCCTGGCCGCAGGCCGGTCGATGACACACCAGGCGATCGGCCCGTCGCGCTCCAGTCGGAGGTGCGGTGTGCCCAGGTCGTCGCTCATGTGCCGTGGTCCGTCCGCGTCCGGGCGCTCCCGGCCATCTGGGTCAGCGCCTCACCGGCGAGCCGCCGCAAGGGAGCCGACCGTCCCGTTCCCGTCGGGGGGACGGGACCGGGAGATGGAGAAGGCGACCGTGCCCAGCGCACACAGGCTGCCACTCCCGACGTCGGTCACCTCGACGGACACGACGGCGAGGGTGCGGCCCCGGCGGACCACCTTGGCCGTGGCCAGCGCCGGGCCGACGGTGACGCCGCGCAGGTAGTGGATGGTCATGTCGGCCGTGGCCACGCTCTCGCGGGGGCCGTCGTCGAGCACCGCCCGTCCGGCCACGACATCGACCAGTGTGGCGAGCAGGCCGCCCTGGAGCGCGCCTCGCGGGTTGGTGACCCGATCGTGGATGTCCATCTCCATGGCGAGGTCGGCACCGGGGTGCTGAACGTCGCGTAAGTTGAGCTGCTGGATCACGTGGTCGCCCGAGTCGATGACCTCGTCGTGCTCGGTGCCGGAGGTCACTGACCACCTGCGACGGTCTCGGTCTCCAGGTACCGGCCTGATCCGGTCGGGCAGCCAGGGGTGACGGTTGCCATGGCGACGTCAGGCGGGCACGGCCACGCCCATGAGGCCGGCCAGGTTGCCGCCCATGATCTTGGCCTTCGCCTCGTGGGGCATCTCCGCGAGCTCGTCCACGTAGGTGATCGGGTCACGGAGCCCCTCGGGGTGCGGGTAGTCGCTGCCGAACAGGACGTGGCCGGGCCCCACGAGGTCCACCAGGGCCTGTAGGTTGTCCTCCCAGAACGGGTTGACGTAGACGTTGCGGAGGAACGCCTCCTTCGGGTCCTCGGCGAACTCCTGGGGCATCTTGTGGTACACGTCCTCCAGGTCGTCCAACAGGTTACGGACCCAGTTGGCCCCGTTCTCCACCGCAGCCACTTGGAGGCCGGGGAAGCGGGTGAAGGCTCCGTGGCAGACCATGGCCGCCATGGTGTCGTAGATGGGTCGACGGCCCTGGGACAGGGAGCGGAACGCCGACGGCTGGAACGGCAGGAACTCCGAGTCGTGTTCCCACCAGTTTGCGATCTGGTTGTAGCCGCTGTCCGAGGCGTGCATGGCCACCAGCAGCCCCGCCTCCTGGATCCGCTCCCAGATCGGGTCGAACTCGGGGAGCCCGGGGGAGAGCGTGCCCCGTAGCCCGGGTACTGGGGCCGGCCGGATCAGCACGCAGCGCGCACCGCGCCCGATGACCCACTCGAGCTCCTCCAGTGCCTTGTCCACCAATCCCATGGCGATCACCGGGGTGGCGAAGATGCGGCCCGCGTAGTCGAACTGCCACGTCTCGTACATCCACTCGTTGAGTGCGTGGACGATGACCTGGATCAGCTCGGGGTCGTCCTTCAGGCGCTCCTCGATGAGGCTGGCGAGCGTCGGGAACATCAGTACCCGGTCGATGCCCTGCTCGTCCATCAGCTCGAGGCGTGGACTAGGGGCGCGGAATGCCGGGCGGCACTTGATGGGCTCACCGACGAGCTCGCGGTAGGACTTCCCGTCGGGGTTGCCGTGGCGGAAGTACTCCTCCTGTGCCCCGGGGGCGGCGACCACCGCGAAGGTAGGGTTCGGGATGTACTCGCTGATCGTCCCCCGCACGACGATCTTCGTCCGGCCCTTGATGTCGACGTACTCGATCGCCTTGGCGTACTGCTTCGGGAGGAACTTGGTCAGCGCCTCCTCGGTCTCGTACATGTGGTTGTCTGCGTCGAAGATCGGGAAGTCGACGTTTCGCGATGGCACGGTGGTCCCCCTCCGGGTGTGGTCGCGCAGAGCCCGATGTGGGGCGCCAGATCGGGAACGAAGAATCTCCTGCGACGAGAACGACGTTATCATGGGAAGGCAGCGGGCTCAAGGCACCACGGCCGACTGCGGCAGGCCGGGCGGAATGCTGTTCCTCTGCGGTCAGGTGAGGCTCAGGCTGGGCGCCGCGCCGCCCGTTCGGCGGCGGTGGCCCCCTCGTCGAGGGCCAGGGTCATGTCCTCGAGCGAGCCGGTGACCACGACCCCGTACTCGCGCCATGCCCCCTCCACCGAGACGTACTCGTCCCAGACATCGTCCAGGACCGCCTGCGGGTCGCGATCCAACGGGTCGCCCCAGCCGCCCCCGCCACCAAACTCGTAGACGAGCTGCTCGCCCGTGTCGAGGAGTAGGTTGGCAACCGACGGTGCCACCTCGACCGATCCCTTCAAGATGCAGCGGTCGGGTGCGCCGCTGTGGCCCCCGGCGATGCCCGGGTGGAGGTGGATCCGGTTGACCACGTACTGGTTGATGTAGGTGGGCGTGCGGGTCTCTTTGACGAACAGGCTCCCGGGGGCGCCACGCCACTGGCCGGCCCCGCCCGAGTCGGTGCGGTAGTTCCGATTGCGGATGAAGTGGGGGAAGAGGCCCTCGTTGAACTCGGCCGTGGCCTTGATGAGATTGCCGTTGGAGGCCGACAGCGCCCCCCAGCCGTCGACGCCTTTGACCGCGTTGACCCAGCCGGCCGAGACCTCGCCGCCATGGTCGAAGAACGGCTTGCCCGTGCGGGGGTCGAGGTCCCCCCACATCTGACGGGGGCTCCCAAACTTGTAGCTCTGGGGGCTGCACCGCTCGGGAATCACCGCGCTGAGCGCCACGGCGATGGCGTCGCTGACCTCGACGCCGGGGTGGTGGGTGCCGCTCGAGACCGGCTTGCCCTCGATCGGGTTCAGGCAGCAGCCCAGTGGCGCCACAATCTCGATCGAGTCGAAGAACCCCTCGTTCTTGGCGATGGTCGGGTCCACCATGGAGGCCAGCTGGGCCACGATGTTCCCGCGGGTGTTGCCGAAGGTGGACCAGGCCTGGATCCCGGGGCGGTCGTCCGACCCGGTGAAGTCGACGATCAGCCGTGTCCCTTCAACGGTGACGCTTACGTGGACGTGGATGTCGGTGTTGCCGGCCGGGTCCGAGTCGACGTAGATGTCGGCGTCGTACACGCCGTCGGGCCACTGCGCGATCTCGCGCTGGAGCCGGCGACGAGAGTCGTTGATGGACCACTCGACGGTGGACCGAACGGTGTCCGCGCCGTGGTGCCGGGCGATCTCTTGGAGACGGGCCACGCCGAGCTGGGCCGCGCCGACCTGGGAACGCAGGTCGCCGATGAAGCCGGGGAGGCGGTTGTTGGCCCGCATGAGGGCCACCACGTCGCGCCGCTCTTTGCCCCCGTCGAAGATCTTGAGGGCCGGGTACCGGGTGCCCTCGGACCAGATGTCCTTGGCGAAGACGTTGTAACCACCGGCCATGGCGCCACCCGTGTCGCCGTGGTGGCACTGGATCGAGGCGATGAGGAGGAGCTCGCCGCCGTCGTCGAAGACCGGGGAGAACACATTGAAGTCGGGGAGGTGGCCGCCCCCGTGGTACGGGTCGTTGGCCACGATGACGTCGCCGGGCTGCAGGTCCTCGCCGAAGAGCTCGAGCGCATACCGCACGGGCAGCGTGCTCGACAGCATGAACTGGGGAATGCCTACGGACAGGGCGGCCAACCGGCCGCCGGCGTCGAGGATGGTGGCATTGCGCTCGTTGGACTGGTTGAGGATCGGGGTCGTGGCCGTACGGGACACGTAGGTCGCCATCTCGAAGCAGACCGTCTCCATCGCCGACCGCACCACCTCCGCGGTGATCGGGTCGATGTCGACCGTCGTGGGCGCAGTCATCGTCAACCCCCTCCTCCCCGGTCCGATCCGGTCCCCGACCGGAGGTTGCCTTGGGGGAGTATGGCATGACGGACACGGATCCGTCGGCAGACCGGGCCCGAGTGCACTACAACGGGTGGCAATGAATCTCTCCCTGTCCGAAGAGTCGGCCCGGTTCCGCGACGAGCTTCGCTCCTGGCTAGGGGCCAACGTCGAGCCGGCACCGGTGTTCACCTCCTTCGACGAGGAATTCCAGTGGGGCCGACGCTGGCAGGCCCGGCTGGCTGCCGACCGGTGGGTGGGCATCCACTGGCCCGAGGAATTCGGCGGTCGCGGCGCCTCGCCCGTCGAGGTGGCCCTGTTCAATATCGAGTACGCACGATCGCGAGCGCCCCAGCCGGTGAATCGCACCGGAGTGAACCTTGTCGGCCCGACGCTGCTGGCCCACGGGGACGACGCTCAGCGACACCGGTGGCTGCCGGCCATCCTGGACGCCGGGGAGATCTGGTGCCAGCTGTTCAGCGAGCCCGGTGCCGGCTCGGATCTGGCCTCGCTGGCCACTCGGGCCGTCGCCACCGAGGGCGGGTGGGTCCTCGAGGGCCAGAAGGTGTGGACGAGCTACGCCCAGTACGCCCGGTGGGGCATCGCCCTGGTGCGCACCGACCCCGACGCCCCGCGCCACCGGGGGATCTCGTGCGTCATCGTCGACATGACTGCTCCCGGGGTCGACGTGCGGCCGCTCGTGACGATGACTGGGGAAGCCGAGTTCAACGAGGTCTTCCTCGACGAGGTGTTCGTCCGCGCCGACCACGTGGTCGGGGCGGTCCACCGGGGCAGGGAGGTGGCAAACACCACGCTCGCACACGAGCGGGGGACCACCTTCCCCTTCAAGGAGCAGGTCGTCCACGAGGTCTACCTCGGCCGGCTCGTCGACTTGGCCGCCTCGTGCGGAGCGCTGGACGACACGCTGGTTGCCGACCAGCTGGTCGACGCCTACGTGAAGCTACGGGTCCTGCGGCTCCACAACTGGAGAACCATGACCCGACTGAGTCGCGGCGAGGAGCCGGGGCCGGAGTCCTCGGTGGTCAAGCTGGCGTGGACCGACATGACCCAGTCGCTTTCCGACGCCGCCCTGGCCGTGGTTGGTGACGCGTCGCCGCTGTGGGGGTCGACCGACGGCAACCCGGACGGCGGGGCCTGGCAGCGGCAATGGCTGTGGAGCAAGGCCGCGTCCATCGCCGGCGGGACCTCGGAGATCCAGCGCACCATCATCGGCGAGCGGATCCTCGGGCTCCCCCGGTGAGCGCGGGGAGCCGCAGGTGCGCCGGTTGACCCGCCTGTTCGGCGGGGGGCGGTGCTGCCGTTTGGGGACATCCTGGGCGTCGCCGGTGGAGGGGCCCCCGGCACGGGTCACCGTCAGACGATCCAGTGAGCTCACTTCCGGGCCGCGTCCTGGGACAGGCCCGAGGGCATGACCATGCCCACGGTCTGGAGGTGCTGGCCGAGCATGGCATCGAACTGCTCGGCCACCGAGTCGGCATCCCACCCCCCGTCCTTGTGCATCCACGCGATCTGCTTTGGGTGCTGGAAGAGGGTGTAGCTGAAGTCGGTCCGCCCGAAGAGCTGGCCGTTGACGTGCCCGGCCCGGTCCGAGGCCAGGAAGGCCACCAGCGGGGCGTTCATGGCCGGGTCCAGCCGGGGCTCGACCTCCCCGTCGTCCCCGGCCAGGGCCGCGGTCATCCGGGTGGCGCCGGCGGGGGCGATGGCATTGACGGTGATGCCCGACCGGCCCAGCTCCAGCGCCCAGACGAACGTCATCCCCATGATGCCGGCCTTGGCCGCCCCGTAATTTGTCTGGCCGAAGTTGCCCCGCAGGCCGGCCGAGGAGGTGACGTTGACGATGCGCCCGTACCCGGCCTCCTTCATGACCGGCGCCGCGTGGCGGGTGCAGTTGAAGGCACCCTTCAGATGGGTGGCCACGACGGCGTCGAAGTCGTCCTCGCTCATCTTCACCAGCGTGCGGTCGCGGACGATGCCGGCGTTGTTGACAAGGATGTCGATGCCGCCGAAGGTGTCGACGGCGGTGGCGACAATCCGCTCGGCGGCGGCGAAGTCGGTCACCGACTCGTAGGACGGGACCGCCCGACCGCCCCGCTCCTCGATCTCCCGGCACACCGCGGCCGCCGCGTCCTCCTCGTCGGCGTCGCCCCGGAGGCTCACACCCAGGTCGTTGACGACCACGGAGGCGCCCTGGCCCGCCAGCTCGAGGGCGAATTGGCGGCCGATGCCCCGACCGGCGCCGGTCACTACCGCCGCCCGGTTCTCCAACAGCATGGTCCTCCTCTGCACCGTCGTCGTCCCGCGCCGGTCCCCGGTGCGGGGAGGGTGGCGCCACCAGCGGCGGAATACTATGGCAACGCCTCCGGGTCAACCAGGGCCGTGCCCGCGGCACCAGCCGACCGTCCCACCCCTCCGCCAGAAAGCCGGTTCACCGTGTCCACCTCCCGAGGTACCGACCCCTTCGCCGAGACGGACGACCAGCAGGCGCTGCGGGCCCTGGCCCGGGAGGTCGGCGCCCGCGCAGTGGCCCCCGCGGCCCGCGATGCCGATCTGTCGGGCGAGCTCTCGACCGAGGCGGTGGCCGCTCTGGCCGCCGCCGACCTGTTCCGGGTCACCATCGGGGAGCAGTGGGGTGGGCTCGGCCTGGGCGACGTCGAGGCGGCCATCGTGCTGGAGGAGATCGCCCGCCACGACGTGTCGACGGCGATCTGCTGCCAGCTGGCCTTCAACGGCCCATCCCGGGGGATCGAGCACCTGGGCGGCGCCGCGCTCAAGGACCGGTGGCTCCCGTCGGTGGCCGACGGTGAGGCCATCGTCAGCATCGGCATCACCGAGCCCGACGCCGGCTCGGCCGTCCAGGACATGCGCAGCGCCCTGGTGGCCGATGGGCCGGGCCGGTGGCGGCTGTCCGGCTACAAGAACTACTCGACGCTCGGGCACCGGGCCGCGGGGATACTGGTGTGGTGCCGCTGGCCCGGGGGCGAGGGGGCCAGGGGCATCGGTGCGGTGGTCGTGCCCATGGACCGCGAGGGGGTCGAGCTCACCGGCCGCCACTGGGGCATGGGCATCCACGCCGCCACCGAGGCCGAGGTCGCCTTCGACGGCGTGGTCGTTATCGAGGACGACGTCCTGGTCGCCGGCGAGCCGTCCACCACCGCCGCGTTCAAGGTGCTGCTCGGCCACCTCAACCACGAGCGGTGCGGCAACGCCGCCATGTGCGTGGGCGCGGCCCAGGGTGCGTTCGAGCACGCCGTGCGCTACATGAACGAGCGCCAGCTCGGCGGCCGTCCCATCGGCGATCTCCAGGGACTGCGGTGGAAGCTCTCGGAGATGGCCGTTCAGCTGGAGGGGGCCCGGCTGCTGCTCACCCGGGCGGTCCACCTGGCCGGCCCGGGCGGGACCCCGCCGCCCCTCGAGACGGCGCTGGCCAAGACGGCGGCCAACCTCGCGGCGAAGCTGGTGTGCGACGAGGCCATGCAGATCCACGGTGGCTACGGCTACAGCCACGAGTACCCGGTGGAGCGGGCCTACCGGGACATCCGGGGGCTGTGCTTCGGGGCCGGGACGGTGGAGGCCCAGCGCAACTTCATCGGGTCGTCGGCCGTGGCCGGCCGGACCACGGTGTCGCCGGGCTGGATGGACCCGCTGGCCGGGTAGCCGGTGATCAGGCGCTGGGACGGAGGAACCGGCCCTCGGGGTCCCACCGCCGGAGCCGCTCGATGTGGCCCGCCTCCGGGGGGTCCAGCTCGGCCACGTCGTCGGCCACGTGCAGGTCCCATGGGCACAGGTCGCGGACGTGCGCCACCCGCTCGGCAACCGACCCGGGGCCCGAGGCCACGGCGGTGAGGGCCAGCTCGCCAGAGGCGTCCCGCTCGAACAAGGCCAGGTCGGTGACGAACGCCCGCACCCGTAGGCCCGGCGAGGTCACGTAGGGGACCTCCGCCACGGCACGCCGACGGGTCAGGGTGGACATGACGACTACCTCGTCGGCCGAGCTGGCCACGTCGTTCCCGCCGCCGGAGCCGACGAGGAACACCGAGTCGCCGATCACCGTGGAGTTGATGTTCCCGTGCCGGTCGATCTGGGCCGCGCCCAGACAGGCCAGCAGCGAAGTGCCGGGACCGCTGACCAGACCACCCAGCACCTGCTCGGCGTCGCCCAGCATGACGGCCGTGGGGAAGCTGCGGTGGTTGAAGATGAAGGGGTCGGCCGGCGTCGGCCGGTAGTCCCACAGGCCGAGCTCGGCGGCCAGCACCACGGGCGAGCCCTCGCCGTGGGCCAGGTCGACGGCCAGCCATGCGGCCAGGTTGGCCACACCCGCGCCGGCCAGGACGGCATCGGCGTCGAGGGCCAGCACCCGCTCGACCAGGTACCGGGCTCCGTGCACGGCGGCCACCTCCCACGGTACGGGGGCCGCGGCGAGGTCGGAGGGGTGGGCGGCCTCGTCGTCGCGCCACGAGTCGGGCTCGGCCCGGCGGCGCAGGCCGGCGATCCGGCGGTCGCCCAGGCGCTCCAGGTACTCCTGCTGGGACGCCGGCCCGAGCACCCACTCCTCGATCCACGCGTCGAAGTCGTCGCCGTGGCTGGCCGTGCGCGCCTCGGACCAGAACTCGAGGTCCTCGCCGTAGGGGTCGACGGGCAGGTCGCGGGCGAACAGCCCGCCGGGGTGGGCCCCCATGGGGGTTTCGGCCAGGGCCAGCACCCGATGGGCTGGGACCTGGACCAGGTGGGACCACGGGCGGATGTCGTCCACCACCCGGTCGACGGTGGCGACCACCCCCCGCCGGGCGGCGAGCGCCCCCCAGACTCCTTCGAGGCCCGGGGGCTGGAAGGCCAGGTTGCCCTGGCGGTCGCCCAGGGGGGCGTGGAGGAGGGCGATGTCCGGGGCGTAGGCCTCGAGGAGGCCAACCCGACCGAACGGGGTGTCCACCTGGGTGTAGCCCGGGTTGTCGGCCATCGACGAGCCGGCCAGTGAGCCGGTGGTGACCGCGGGAAGACCTCGGGCGGCGGCCTCGAGGCGCTGGAGGAAGGTCAGGAACGACCAGTGCTCGACCTCCACCTCCCCCCGGAGGTAGGGCCCGGAGAACCGCGGGTTGGGTGAGAAGCTCGGGAAGACGTCGCCCGAGTAGCCTGTGACCACTTTGTCCACCAGGCCTCCCCGGAAGAACAGGGTCCCGAGGCTGGACAGGCTGAGCATGACCAGGGTGAATCCCGGGTCACGGCCCCACCAGTGCCGGACGAGGTGTCGGGCCGCCGCCGTCCACCGGGTGTGGTTGGTGACGATGTGGACGGCGTCGCCCGCCCGGACGTGACCGACCGCCTCGTCGAGCGAGCAGACCTTGTCCGGCGCCGGACCACCGGGCCCGTTGCCGTCGTTGGCGGATCCGGTCATGACGGGCAAGCTAGTGGACGGGACGGACAGATAGCATCCCGGGATGATCCGCTACGAAGTCGGCGAGGACCACGTCGGGCGCATCACCCTCGACCGGCCCGGCGCCCGAAACGCACTGACCGTGGAGATGCGTGACGACCTGGTTGATGCCGTCCGGGCCGCCCGGGACGACGCCCGGGTGCGTGCGCTCCTCGTGACCGGCACGGGCGACTCGTTCTGTTCGGGCATGGACCTGCGGGCGTCGACGGTCAGCCGGGCCGGTGCGTCTGGGTTCGACCCCCGTACGACCAGCGAGGCGCTGCGCAAGGGGGTCCAGACCTTCATCCGCGAGCTGTGGGAACTGGACAAGCCCACGGTGGCCGCCGTCAACGGCACGGCCGTGGGCCCCGGGGCCCACCTGGCTCTGGCCTGCGACTTCGTGCTGACCCAGGCCACCACCCGGTTCATCTGGTCGTTCGCCCGCTGGGGCCTGGTGGTGGACGCCGGTGGGGCGTACCTCCTGCCGCGCCTGGTGGGCCTGCCCCGGGCCAAGGCCATGGTGCTGCTGGGGGAAGAAGTGGTGGGCGCCGAGGCCGTCGACCTCGGCCTCGCCTACCGGTGCCTCCCCACGGTTGAGGGGCTGGCGGAGGCGGCCGGGGAGCTGGCGGTGCGGCTGGCCCAGGGCCCGACCCGCTCGCTCGGGCTGTCCAAGCAGCTGCTGAACGCCAGCTTCGAGACGGCGCTGCCGGCCTCGCTCGACCGCGAGTCCCACTTCCAGGCCCTGGGCGCCGTGTCGCCGGAGATGGCCGAGGGGATGGCGGCCTTCGCCGGCCGGCGTGCCTCCGACTTCACCGGCTCCACGGCACCCCCCGAGGCCTGAGCGACCGGTTCGCGTCCGGCTCCCGACCGACGCCGGCACGCCGTGGGACGAAGGTCATCAGACGGACCCTGTTCCGGAAGGTTCGTCACATGCCCGACCGGACGCCCCCGTCCTGGCCCTCAGCCTCCTCGTGGGGGAGCTCGGGCGGGTCCGCCCCGACCCGGACAGGACCCGGCTGGTGGGCTACGCCGACGCAGTGAGCCGCACCACCCGTCACGGCGATCTGCGACCGGCGCCCGCCTGCGCTGACTGGGCGGCGTGCCTGGACGAGCGCCGATCGGACCCGCACCTCGGCCGTCTGGTCGAGCGCCTCAAGGATGCGCAGGCGATCGGGAGGGAGTCGCTCTTCGGGGTCACGTCGGTAGGCTCCTTGTCGACGAACCCGAAGTAGACCTTCAGGTCGTGGGCATAGGCCCGCACCGTGCTCGGCCGACATCGGATCGATGCGAACTCCAGGAACTCGTCGACCAGCACGTGCCCGACCCGATAGATCTTCTCGCGGTCAGGGCCGCCGGAACACTCGAATGCCGGACTCCACGTCCCACCGCACCTCCTGGTTGGACTTCCACCCGAGGAAGCTTCCCGTGTGGTCATTCCGGGAGGCGCGTCACCCGTGTCAGGGCCTTTGCGGGGGCACTCGATAATCGCGACTCGCCCGGCGCCCTCCCTTGCAAGGGTTCGTTGTGGACCGGCGAACCAGAGTCTCCGGACCACGGGGTGATGTCGTCGGAGACGCCGGAGCGTTCCCCGTCCTCGTGACCCTCAGATCACGCCGTCGGACCGGTAGCCCTCGAGTTCGTCGGCGTTGAGCCCGACCAGCCCCCGCCAGACCTCGTCGTTGTGCTCGCCCAGTAGAGGGGCGGGCCGGGGCGGCGTGGGCCGGTGCCCGTCGATGCGGGGGAAGGGCGCCTGCTGCCGGTGGGGGCCGGCCACCGGGTCGTCCACGATCACCAGGTCGCCCCGAGCGGCGAAGTGAGGGTCGCCCAGGATGTCGACCGCGGTGTAGGCGGTAGCCACGGGGACCTCGTGGGCGATGCAGGCGGCCTCCACCTCGGCCGCGGTCAGCGTCGATGTCCACGCGGCCACCTGGTCGTTGATCTCGTCCGACCGGGCGGCCCGCTGCGCCAGGGTGGCCCATCGGGGGTCGTCGGCCAGTCCGGGACGGCCCATGGCCGCGCACAGACGGCGGAAGTTGACGTCCGACCCGGCCACCACGCAGACGTAGGTGCCGTCGGCCGTCGGGTAGTTGTCGAGCGGGGCCGAGTTGGCCATCCGGTTGCCCTCCCGGCGCCGTTCCAGCCCGAGCCGGTCCTGGGCGGCGACTGTCCACTCGAGGATGCGCAGGATGGACCCGTACAGGGGGGCGTCGACCACCCCACCCCGTCCGGTCCCGTCCGGTCCGTCCCGACGGTAGAGGGCGCCGGCCACGGCCGAGGCCGCGAACGTGCCGGTCAGGTAGTCCGAGATCGACAGGCCCGGTCGCACCGGTGGCCGGTCGGGGTAGCCGGTCAGGTGGAGCAGGCCCCCGTAGGCGATCCCCATCCGGTCGAGTCCCGTGCGGCCAGAGTAGGGGCCGTCCTGCCCGAACACGCTGATGCGGGCCCAGACGAGCCGGGGGTCGCAGTCGTCGGGGCCAATGTGCCAGCGCTCCATGGCCCCGGGTCGGAAGTTCTCACAGACCACGTCGGCCGTGGCTGCCAGCCGCCGGAACAGCGCCTGGCCCTCCGGCCGCCGCAGGTCGAGGGTCACGCCCCTGCGGCCCCGCCCCTCGACTGCCCACCACATCGAGTACCCCGGTCCGTCGTCGCCGGTCGGGGCGAACGGCCCGATGGTGCGCATGAAGTCGCCCCCGACCGGGTCCTCGATCTTGATGACGTCGGCCCCCATGTCGCCCAGCACACCGGCGCAGAACGGCGCGCTGATCCGGGTACCGACGTCGATGACCCGGATTCCCGCGAGTGGTGGCCGGTCGGCCGCGTCAGTCACGGTGTTCGGCGAAAACCTCGGACATCGACGTCTTCTCCTTGCGGGCAGCGAGGGCCGACGCGGCCGTCTCGGTGTTGTGCATCCAGTGGTGGGCCATGAAGTGGTACTTCCAGGAGGCCTCCTTGCCCATGAGAGTGGCCGTGTGGTTGAGCGAGTCCTTGACCACCTGGGCGGTCACCGGCGGAACCAGGGCCACCCGCTCGGCCAACTCGTGCGCCCGCACTGCCAGCTCGGCCCGCGGCACCACCCGGTTGACCAGCCCGAGGCGCCAGGCCTCCTGGGCGTCGAGGATCTCGCCGGTCCACAGGAACTCCTTGGCCTTGCGGATGCCGAGCTCCCAGGGCTCGACCAGCAGTTCGACACCGGCGCCGGTCATCCGGAGCACGGGATTCTGGAACGTGGCGTCGTCGGCGGCCACGATGAGGTCGCACATGCTGGCCAGCATGAGGCCGGCGGCGACGCAGGCCCCCTGGACGGCGGCGATGGTCGGCTTGCGGAAGTGGTAGATGCGCTGGCAGCGGTCGACGTACATCACCTGCTCGTGGCGGAACTTCCCCTCCGGCGTCTCGCGCATCAGCCGCCACTCGTCGGGCTCGGTGTCCCCCACCAGCGCCTTCAGGTCGTGGCCGGCCGAGAAGTGCTTGCCGCTGCCGGCCAGCACCACCACCCGGACCCCGTCGTCGGCGTCGGCCCGGTCGAAGCAGGCGTCGATGCCGTCGATCAGCGCGGTGTCCTGGGCGTTGGCCACGCCGGGTCGGTTCATCGTGATCGTGGCCACGTGGCCACGCGTTTCGTACAGCACCACAGGGTCATCCACGGGTGGGCACGCTCCCTCTCGTCTTCGTCCGGTCGTCCCGGCCGGCGGCGTGGGCGGGCCGGGGCAGGCCCAGCACCCGCTCGCCCAGTATGGTCCGCTGGATCTCGTTGGTCCCGGCCCACACCGAGGACGCCTGGTAGTAGAGCCAGGACCGCTGCCATCCCCCGTCCCCGGGGTTGTGGCCGGCGCCGTGCCACAGGGGTGCGGCGTCCCCGAGCACGGCCATGGCCGTGTCGTGCAGCCGCTTGCTCATCTCGCTCCAGTACAGCTTGAGGGCGCTGCCCTCCGGCCCCGGGTCGAGCCCCTTGGCCAGGCGGCTGACGCTGCGCAGGTTGTGCAGCCGGAACAAGCGGACCTCGACGTAGGCCTGGGCCAGCCGCTGGCGGAGGCGCACGTCGTCGAAGGCACCGTTGTCGGCGGCCAGGGTGAGCATCTCCTCGAGGAGCTGCATGTGGATGACCAGCTGGCGCGGGTTGGTCCCCCGCTCGTGGGAGAGGGTGGAGTTGGCCACCCTCCACCCCTCGTTGACCGGGCCGATCAACCGGTCGGAGGGCACGAAGACACCGTCCAGGAAGACCTCGTTGAACTCGGCCTCGCCGGTGAGCTGCACCAGCGGGCGCACGTCGACGCCCGGGGCGTGCATGTCGACCACCAAATAGGAGAGGCCGTGGTGCTTGGACGCGTCGGGGTCGGAGCGGGCTAGGCACACTCCCCAGTCGGCGAACTGGGCATAGGAGGTCCACACCTTCTGCCCCTCCAGCACCCAACCCCCCTCCACCGGGGTGGCCCGTGTGGCCACCGAGGCCAGGTCGCTGCCCGCCCCGGGCTCGCTGAACAGCTGGCACCACAGCTCCCCGGCGCAGAGGATCCCCGGCAGCCAGCGCATCCGCTGCTCCTCGGTGCCGTGGGCCAGGAGGGTGGGCCCCGCCAGGTTGACCCCGATGCGGCCGACCAGCTCGGGGGCCCGGGCCCGGGCCAGCTCCTCCTGCACGATGAAGTGCTCGGTCGGGCCGGCCCCGCGCCCGCCGTAGGCCTCCGGCCAGGTGATGCCCACCCACCGGTCGGCGGCCAGCCAGGCCTGCCACCGCCGCCCGAACGCCACCTCGTCGGCCAGGTCGTCGAAGCGCGGGGGGAGGCCTCGGCCATACTCCCAGGGGAGGTGGTCCTGCAGCCACGAGCGGATGTCGGATCGGAGCGCCGTCTCATCGGCGTTCGGACTCAGGTCCACGGGACCCACTCGGACGGCGGCATCGCGGTCATACTATCCAGCTATGGATTTCGACCTCTCCGTCGACCAGCGGGCGCTCCAGGAGGAGGCCCGCCGACTGCTCGACCATTTCTCGGGCCCCGAGCAGGTCCGTGCCCACCTCACGTCCGGTGACCCGTTGGACGCGTCGCTGTGGGCCGCCATGGTCGACCAGGGCTGGCCGGCGGTGGCCGTGCCCGAGGACCGGGGCGGGCTCGGCCTCGGATGGGTCGAGGCGGTCGTGCTCCTCGAGGAGATCGGCCGACATACGTCGCCGGTCCCGCTCGCACCGCAGCTGCTGGCCCTCGATGCACTGGCCGGCCGCGACCAGTGCGCCTCCGTCACGGCCGCCCTGATCGGGGGGACGGGCACCGCGGCGGTGGCCTGGTCGGGCCGGCCGGGTGCCCTGACCGCCGACCACGACGGCGACCGATCGGCCCTCACCGGCCGCCTGGGCCCGGTCGAGGGCGCTGCGGTGGCCGACGTCGCCGTCGTGGTGGTGCCCGATGCCGTGTTCCTGGTCGACCTGGCCGCCGAGGGCCGGCCCCGGCCCGAGCCGGCCATGGACGTCACCCGGTCGCTGTCGTGGTTGGTGCTGGACGGCACGCCGGCCACCCGTCTGGGCGGACCGGCCGAGTCGGAACGGCTGGGCGCACTCGGGGCGGTGGCCACCTCCGCCGAGCTGCTCGGGGGTGCCGGGCGGGTGCTCGAGCTGGCCACGGCCTACGCCAAGGTCCGAGTCCAGTTCGGGGCCCCCATCGGCAGCTTCCAGGCGGTCAAGCACCGTTGTGCGGACATGCTGGTAGATGTGGAGGGGATGCGCTCGGCCGCCTGGTACGCGGCGTGGGCCGCGTCGACCGGCGAGCCGGGATGGGAGCTGGCGGCGTCCACGGCCAAGGTCTGGTGCGCCGACGCGTCCAAGCGGGTGATGGCCTCGGGCCTGCAGGTCCACGGGGGGATCGGCTTCACCTGGGAGCACGACCTGCACCTGTTCATCAAGCGGGCCCAGTTCTCGCAGCTCGACTTCGGCGACGCCTCGTTCCACCGGAGCGAGCTGGCCGCCGGGCTGCGGGAGTCGGTGGCAGCCGGGACCGACGTACTGTGACGGGGACGTGAGTTGATGCGAGGGGGACCGGGGCGATGACAGCGCCGCCCGTGGGCGACGCACCGGCGCTGGGCCAGGCCGCGCTGCACCGGGGAGCAGGTTGCCGTCGCTACTCGCCGAAGTAGTAGCGGAGGAGCAGCTCGGCCACGCAGGCTGGCTTGGTCGAGCCGTCGACCTCGAAGGTCAGGTCCAGGGCGACCTGGACCCCGCTGTCCGCCAGCGACTCGGCCCCGGCCAGGAAGGCCCCCAGGCGGATGGTGGACCCGACCGGCACCGGACTCGGGAACCGGACCTTGTTCAGGCCGTAGTTGACCCCCATCCGGATGTTCTGCCAGGTCACTATGTCGTGGATCAAGGTCGGCCCGAGCGACAGCGTCAGGTAGCCGTGGGCGATCGTCCCGCCGAACGGTCCCGCGGTGGCCCGCTCGGGATCGACGTGGATCCACTGTCGGTCGCCGGTCGCCTCGGAGAACAGGTCCACCCGCTCCTGGGTGATCTGGTGGTGGGTGCTGTAGCCGAGGTGCCGGCCGATCAACGGGGCGAGGTCCTCGAATGAGGCGATGATTAGCATGCCCGAGCGTAACGCCGACCGGGACGATGCCAGCGGTGGGGCGGTCGGGTGCACCGTGCCGACGGGCACCCCGACTGGACGGCCAAGGTGACGATAGGGAGCGGCAGGACATGAGCGGACCGGAGTTCTTCCTCTACCTCCCCCAGATGCGTATGGGCATGGACGCCATCACCGAGCGGGCGGTGGCGGCCGAGTCCTCGGGTTTCCGGGGGGTGGCCTTCATGGACCACCTGGCGGCCCCGCTGTCCGAGCGGGCACCCCTGTTCGAGGCGATGACGGTGGCCACCTGGGTGGCCGCCCGCACGACCGACCTCCGGGTCGGTCACCTGGTGCTTTGCGATGCGGTGCGCCACCCTGCCGTGCTGGCCCGTCAGTGCGTGACCCTCGACCACGCGTCGGGTGGCCGGTTCGAGCTGGGTCTCGGGTCGGGGTCGGTCCCGGCGGAACTGGTCTCCTACGGGGTGACGGAGGACGGGCCCGCCGCGAGGAGCGAACGCCTGGCCGAGACCCTCGAGCTGCTCGAGGCGCTCTGGGGCGGCGACCCGGTGGTCCACCACGGCCGGCACTTCCGGGTCGACTGCCCGGGCCAGCAGCCCACCCCGCTCGACCGGATCCCGGTCGTCGTGGGTGGGTCGTCGCCGCGGACGCTCGAGCTGGTGCGGCGCCACGCCGACTGGTGGAACCTGCCCGCCCACCACCTGGACCGCCTGGACGAGCTACGGCCGCGGGTGGGAACGGCGCGGGTGTCGACGCAGCACCTGGTGGCCTACGTGGCCGAGGAGGCGGAGCGCCCGGCGGTCACCGGCACGGCGGAGCGGCGGTTCGGTGGCATGTCCACCGACCTGGCGGTCGGCGACGCGTCCGAGCTGGTCTCCCGGTTCGCCGGCTACCACCGCCGTGGCGTCGACCGGTGCTACGTGTGGTTCACCGACTTCGCCCCGCCGGCCACGATCCGCTCGTTCGGCCGTCGGGTGATCGGCGCGTTCGCCAGCTGACGGGCCACCGCCGGCACCGTCGCCGGTGACCGGGGCAGGTGCACCGGAGCCGGGAGCCGGGCATGGCCGATGAGGGTGGGGGTGGCGCATCGCCCGTATTCGACCCGTTCTCGGGCGAGTACGCCCTCGCCCCCCTCGACGGGGCCGGGTCCTTTGACGCGGTGGCCGATTTCAGCGATCCGTTTCCGGTCGAGGTGATCTGCCGGAAGCTCGGCGTGCCCGAAGGGGAGCGCCAGCAGATCCGTCAAGGGCTCGACCTCGCCCTGGTGCGCCGGCCGGGGCGGATGGACCCCACTCCCGAGGGCGTCGAGCCGGCCGTCGCCAGCCGGTCCTACGTCCTCGAGCTCACCATGGAGGAGCGCCACCGTCCGAGCTGGGGACGAGACGGTGACCAAGCTGCTGGCCAACACGGTGGTGCTGTTCCGCCGGTACCGGGACCAGTGGGCTTGGGTGGTCGACGACCCTGGGACGATCCCGTCCACCGTCGAGGAGGTCCTGCGCTTCCTGCCCCCCCTCGCTGTACGGGGGTCGGTTCTCGGTCCGCGACTCGGTCCACATCGGGGTCACCGTCCCCGCCGGTCACCCGACCCTCCTGGTCACCGGGTCGGCCACCCGGGACGAGCGGGCGTTCGACCGGCCCGACGTGTCCGATATCGGGCGCATGCCGACCCGGGCCCTCGCCCTCGGCTTCGGCTTCGGGATCCACACCTGCCTCGGGCCGGCGCTGGCCGGCATGGAGGGCCGGGTGGCCATCGCCGCCCCCGCCCGCCGTTGGCCCCGGCTGGCCGCGGACGAGGAGGCCTGCACACGGGTCCGGATGTCCAACGTGGCCGGCTCCTCTCGGGTCCCGGTCCACCGCCGGTCCTGATCCGCGGCACCGTCAGGTCCCGGCGTGCCCAGGGATCGTTCCGGTCGGACGGGGCCGGTCGGTCACCGACGCACGATAACAACCGGCACTCGCCGCAGGTCCCGCTAGTCACCCGGCCGAGCCACACGGCACGGCAGGGCTCAGCGGGCCACCTCGTCGACCAGCCCCCACCCGAGCGCGGTGTCCGCGTCAATCGGGCCCGGCGAGAGCGCCAGGTGGAGGGTCCGGTGGCGGCCGATCCGCCGGGGCAGGCTGACCGTGCCCCCGGCGCCCGGGATCAGGCCGAGCCGCACCTCGGGTAGCGAGATCCGGGTGGTCGGGGCAGCGACCACCCGACCGGCGAACGCGGCGAGCTCGATCCCGGATCCGACGACATTCCCGTGGAGGTGGGCGACGGTGCGGCCGGCCACCTCGGCCACCGACCGGGCCGGACTGCTCAGCAGGCGCACCAGGTGTGCGGTCGCCGGGTCGGCGCGTGTGCCGAACTCGTCGAGATCGCCGCCGCTGCAGAACGAGTCGCCAGATCCGCGGAGGTGGACCACGGTGACCGACGGGTCCCGGGCGGCGACGGTGAGGGCCTCCACCAGTCCGTCCCGCATCGCCGAGTCGAGGGCGTTGCGGACAAGGGGGCGGTGCAGGGTGATGGTCAGCTCGTCGCCACGACGCTCGACTCGCACCGGTGGCCCATCGGGATCCGACCGCTCGCGCACCGGGTGGGCCGACCGCCAGCGGGAAAACTCGGGACCGGCCTGCAGGAGCCCGTAGGCGGTGGACTCGGCCACCAGCCCCTCCGGGATCGAGCGCCCACCGCCAGTGCGCAGCAGCAGGCTGAGCACGATGGACGCCAGCGGCTGGGTCGCCACTGTGGCAATCACGGAGTCGAGCCGCGGGTCGCCGGGCGCCGACACCAGGTCCGCCCACTCGGGACGACGGTCGAGGGAGGAGGCGCATGCCACCACCACCGCGGGCAGGGTCGCCAGGCGGTCCATGGCGTCGGCGTCGAGCCGGTCGGGGAGCTCGTCGGCGTCGACCACCACCACGCTGCCGCCGAGCCCGGCGAGGTGCTCGTAGACGTCCCCCGTGGCGGCGGCCCGGGCGAACGCCGATCCGGCTAGCGGCGTGGGGTCCATGGTTCGAGGGTAACGTGTGTCCGGCATGGGTCGCAGCGCGTGGGGTGCCGATCATCGGGCAGCGGTCGGTGGTTCCGCGGTGGCGGACCGGTCGCCGTCGACGTGGTGGAACTCGGGTCTCAGTGCGCTCACCGGTCGAGCCGACGGGCCTGCGCTCGGTCCGCCCCCCGGACTCGTGCCAGGCGTGCAGGCGCTCGCCGCGTCCATCGCCCGGGACTCGGCCCGCCTCGGCCGGACGGTGGGCGTCGACCCGCTTGGGTTGATGGCCGCCCGGGCACGGCTCGGCGCCCTGCACCGCCGCGGGTCGGTCAGCTGCGGAGGGTCCTCCCGGCTGTTGCCCACCGCCGACGGCTGGATGGCGGTCACCCTGGCCCGCCCTTCCGACTGGGAGCTGGTGCCCGCGTGGCTCGGGTTGCCCGGTCCCGTGGATGCGGGGGACTGGTCCCCGGTCGCTGCCGCCGTGGGAGATTCCGGTGGCGAGGATCTCGTCGGGCGCACCGCGGGGCTCGGCCTGCCGGTGGCCCGGGTGGGGGAGCGGCAGGCCCGCCACGATGTCCCGGTCGGGTCTGCGGATGGGATCGACGGGATCACCGCACGTCGACTGGCCAAGCGCCGTCCACCGTCCGACCTCGGCGACCTGGTGGTGGCCGACCTGAGCGCGCTGTGGGCGGGACCTCTGGTCGGCGCCCTGCTCCTGCGGGCCGGGGCCCGGGTGGTCAAGGTCGAGTCCTCGACGCGCCCGGACGGGGCGCGGACGGGGTCACGCGGACACTTCGCCACACTCGACGAGGGCAAGGATGGGGTGACCGTGGACGTGGGCACGCCGGGCGGTCGCCGGGTCCTGCACCGGATGATCGACGAGTCCGACGTGGTGATCACCTCGGCCCGGCCGAGGGCCATCGAGCAGCTCGGCCTCGACCCCGAGGACTCGGTGCGTCACGGGCGACCCCGGGTGTGGCTGTCGATCACCGGCTACGGGGGCGTACCGGGCTCGGCCGACCGAGTCGCCTTCGGCGACGATGCCGCCGCCGCCGGTGGGCTGGTGGTCCGGGACGACCGGGGCCCGTGTTTCTGTGCCGATGCCGTGGCCGACCCGGTGACCGGTCTGGCGGCGGCGGCGGCCGTGCTGGGGGCCCTGGCCAATGGGGGCGACCACCTCCTGGGCGCCTCGATGGCCGACGTGGCCGGGGGACTCGTCGGTGGACCCGGGTCGTCGTCGACCGCAACGGGAGGGGCGGGGTGACGGACGGCCTCCTGGTCGTGGACGTGGAGGTGGAGGGCGAGCGGGTGGACGTCCGCTGCGCCGACGGGGTGGTGACCGAAATGGCGGGCGACCTGACCCCCCGTCGAGGGGAGACGGTCGTCCGGGGCGCGGCTGCCGCTCTGCCCGGCCTCCATGACCACCATCTCCACCTCATGGCCATGGCGGCGCGTGCGGGCTCCGTGGAGGTCGGTGCGGACCAGGTGACGGACCGCACCGACCTCGGGCGGGTGCTGGCGGCCGCCGATGCCGCGCTGCCCGCAGGGGAATGGCTCCGCGCCGTCGGGTATCACGAGCGGAACCTCGGTCGGCTGGACCGGTGGGACCTCGATCGCGTGGTGCCCGTCCGACCGGTGCGGGTCCAGCACCGCTCGGGACACCTGTGGGTGCTCAACTCGGCGGCCTGCCGAGCCGTCGGGCTCGACCTCGACGACTCCCGGGACGCTGCACGAGGGAACGCCGCCGAGCTGGACGGCATCGAGCGGGATGGCGCCGGCAGGCCGACCGGCCGACTGTGCGAACAGGATGCCTGGCTCGCCGGGCGGCTCCCGCGCCGTGAACCCCCGGACCTCGGGTCGATCGGTTGCCGCCTGGCCTCGTACGGGGTCACCGGCGTGACCGACGCCACACCGACACGGTCGGTCACTGACCTCGAGGTGCTGGCCGCCGCCCGGCGTGCGGGTGCCCTGGCGCAGCGGATCCGCGTCATGGGGGACGTCGGGCCCGACGCCCGGGGCCTGCCGGACGAACTGGAGGTCGGTCCGTTCAAGCTGATGGTCGCCGACGGGCTCCTCCCCGACGTGGATGGACTGGCCGAGCGCATCGACGGGGCCCACCGGTCCGGTCGGGCGGTGGGCCTCCACTGCGTGTCGCTGGTGGCGGCGGTCGTCGCCCTGGCAGCCTGGGACACCGCCGGAACCCGCCCCGGCGACCGGATGGAGCACGGGGCCGTCCTCCCCCCGGACGTCGTCGAGCGGCTGGCCGTGCTGGGGGTCACCGTCGTGACCCAGCCCGCCTTCCTCCTCGACCGGGGGGACGAGTACCTCGACGAGGTCGAGCGGGACGACCGGGCCCATCTCTACCCATGTGCCGGACTCGACCGGGCGGGGGTTGGCCTGGGCGCGGGGACCGATGCCCCGTTCGGTCCCGAGGACCCGTGGGTGGCCGTGGCGTCGGCGGTGCGGCGGACGACCCGGTCGCGCCGGGTCGTCGGGCCCGCCGAACGCCTGACCCCCGAGCGGGCCCTGCGACTGTTCCTGTCGGACCCCGCCGACCCCGGGGGCCCGGCCCGCGCCATCGCCGTCGGCGCCGCGGCGGACCTCTGCCTCCTCGGGGACGATCTCCGTCGGACGCTCGACGACCCCGAGGGCCGTCGGGTGGCGGCCACCGTCGTGGGCGGCCGCCTGGTTCACGAGGGCTGATCGCCTTCGTCCCGTCGGTCGGTGCGACGGGACCGCGGGGACCGGGTCGGCGGCGTGGGAGGTGACATCAGGGGAAGGGTCTGGAAGAATCGCCCTCACCACGCCCGGGGGGGCGAGAGGGAGTGTTCGCCATGGAGATCAACGAGATGGTGCTGGTGAGCGTGGACGACCACGTGGTCGAGCCGCCGGGCCTGTTCGACGACCGGCTGCCGGCCAAGTACGTCGACCTGGCCCCACGGTTCATCACCAATGAGGACGGGACCAACTCCTGGCTCTACGAAGGTCAGGTCCTGCCGAACGTGGCGCTCAACGCCGTGGCCGGCCGTCCGCTCGAGGAGTACGGCATCGAGCCGACGTCCTTCGACCAGCTGCGCCCGGGCTGCTACGACATCGACGAGCGGGTGAAGGACATGGATGCCAACGGCGTCCTTGGCTCCTTGTGCTTCCCCTCCTTCCCGCAGTTCTGCGGCCAGCTCTTCGCCCGCACCGAGGACAAGGATGTGGCCCTCGCCATGGTCCGGGCCTACAACGACTGGCACATCGACGAGTGGTGCGGGACCCACCCGGGTCGGTTCCTCCCCTGCGCCCTGCCCGCCATCTGGGACCCCGAGGTGATGGCCGCCGAGGTGCGGCGCACGGCGGCCAAGGGGGCGCATGCCGTGACTTTCTCGGAGAACCCCTCGAAGCTCGGGTGGCCGAGCGTCCACAGCGACCACTGGGACCCGTTCTGGCGGGCGTGCGGTGAGGAGGAGGTGGTGGTGTGCATGCACATCGGCTCGTCCTCGGAGCTGGTCATCACCTCCCCGGACGCCCCGATGGACTGCCTGATCACCCTGACCCCGATGAACATCGTGAAGGCCGCCACCGACCTGGTGTGGTCTCCGGTCCTGCGCAAATTCCCCGACCTGCGGGTGGCGCTGTCCGAGGGTGGGATCGGCTGGATCCCGTACTTCCTGGAGCGCATCGACTACAACTACGACCGCCACCACCTCTGGACCGGACAGGACTACGGCAACGAGCTGCCCAGCGAGGTATTTAACCGCAACGTCCTGACCTGCTTCATCGACGACCGGTTCGGCGTGGCCAGCCGCCAGTTCCTCGAGATGGACAACGTGATGTGGGAGTGTGACTACCCGCACTCCGACTCCACCTGGCCGACCGCCCCCGAGACCCTGGCCGTATCCCTGGACGGTGTCAGCGACCACGACGTCGACCGGATCACGCACCTGAACGCCATGCACCACTTCCATTACGACCCGTTCACCGTGCTCGGAGGCAGGGAGGCGTGCACCGTGGGCAGCCTGCGGGCCCAGGTGCCCGGGCACGACGTGTCGATCCGCTCCCAGGCCCGCGACGGAGTGGCCAAGTGGGGCACTCTGGCCAGCGACCTGGCCGCTGCCGCCACCTCGCACGACTGACCCCGGCCTCCACGCCTGCGGCCGGGACACCGAAATCGACCCTCAGCCGTGACGTCCGGCCTGTCCTGATGGCCGCCCGAACAAAGGAACCACCCCATGTCCCAAGCCCTCTCCGGCGTCCGCGTGATCGAAGTGGCGGCCTGGGCGTTCGTCCCCGGTCGTTCGGTCGACGGCGCGCCCGTCATCGATCCTCGGTTACCGGCCCGTGCCCATCGGAGCGGATGTACCGTGACCGCACCGTCACCGCCGGGCGACCGGCGGGAGTTCGGCGGCGGGACGCCGGAACGGCGATGCTGGTCCTCCCGTTCCTCTCGCCACGTCCGCCACCCCGTCCTACAGTGGTGGAGCGGCGACCGAGGCGCCGAGCTACGGGGGTGACGACGGTGGAAAGGGAGAGATCCGTGCGAGAGCGCGCGGCATACAGACCCGAGTGGTCGATGGCCGGACCGGGCCCTCGGGCCGACACGGTGGACCGGTGAGACTGCGGGCCAGCTTCCCCCAGGTCGGTGCCCCCGGCTACCGCAGTCCAGGCGGGGCCTGGGACCGCCCGGCTCTCGACCGGTTGCTGGTATCGCCGCGCCTGCCCACGGCACCCGCGGTCGTCGACGGGGACGTCGTCCTCGATCACGCCACGCTCGACGCGCTGGCCTCGGCTGTGGCGGGTGGCCTGCGGTCGATGGGCGTGCGCCATCGGGACGTGGTGGCGTGGCAGCTGCCCAACTGGTGGGAAGCGGTCGTGCTCTTCCACGCCTGCTGGCGGTGTGGCGCGTTGGCCAGCCCCATCCACCACCTGGTCGGGTCGGCTGAGGTCGAGCGCATCCTCGAGCAGCTCGACCCGGCGGTCCTGTTGGCAGCCGAGGGCCTGCCGTTGGCCGATGCCACCGGTTCGCAGCGGGTCGTCGGCGTGCGCGACGGCGACCCCCGCTTCGACGCACTGCTGTCCGGCCGTCCCCTGCCCGGAGGCGCTGCCCGCGGTGCCGACATCGGCGTGATCCTGTTCACCTCGGGCTCGACCGGAAACCCCAAGGCCGTGCTGCACAGCCATCGCGGACTGGCCTACAAGGCACACAGCATGGCCGCCGCCCACGGGCTCTCCACAAACGACGTCGCCCTTATGCCCTCACCCCTCGCCCACGTCTCGGGCCTCCTCAACTCGGTGCTCGTCCCCGGTGCCGCGGGCATGCCGGTGGTGCTCATGGAGAGGTGGGACCCCGAGCGCGCCGTCGCCCTCGCCGGTCGTCACCGGGCCAGCTTCATGATCGGGCCACCGACCATCTTCCTGTCGCTGATGGACGTTCCCGGCTACCGACGCCAGGTCGAGCACCTGCGGATCGTCTCGTGCGGGGCCATGGGGGTGACGCCGGAGTTCATCGACTCGGCCCGCGAGGGGCTCGGCGCGCTGGTCAAGCGCACCTACGGTTCGACCGAGGCACCGACCGTGACGACCAGCGCCTGGTGGGACCCGGCTGACAAGGCACGCGACACCGATGGTCACTCGGTGGGCGACGCGGCCCTCCGCGTGGTGGATCCCGTCACCGACCGACCCGTGCCGGCGGGGGTCCGCGGGGAGGTCCAGGTTCGCGGCCCCGAGCTGTTCGTCGGCTACGGCGATCGGACTGAGACACGCGAGGCGGTGCGCCGGGGCTGGTTCGCCACCGGGGACCTCGGCGTGCTCGACGACGAAGGCTGGCTGACCATCGGTGGGAGGATCAAGGAGCTGATCATCCGAGGGGGCGAGAACATCGCCTCGGCCGAGGTCGAGCGGGTGCTCGAGCGTCACCCGGGCATCCGCCAGGCGGTCGTCGTCGGCCGGCCCGACGACCGGTTCGGCGAGCGGGTGGTGGCCTTCGTGGTGGCCGATGCGGAGGTGGACGTGGATGCCTGCCGTCGGTGGTTCTCCGACGAGGGCGTGGCCCGGTTCAAGACGCCCGAGTTCGTGGTCCACGTGGACGAGGTGCCGGTCCTCGGTGTGGGCAAGCCGGACCACCCCGAGCTGCGCCGCAGGGCCGAGGCCCTCGGCGATGTCTCCCGCTGAACGCGCCCGGCCGGATGTGACGTCGTGACGCTCCGGATCCGGATCCTCGGTGCCGCCGGCATCGCCCCCGCCGCCTGCCTCCGCCTGGCCCCGCCGTCGACGGCGTGGAGGTGGCGGCGGTGGCCGCTCGCGACGTCGGTCGGGCCCGGGCCCACTCGGCCGAGCACGGCATCCCCCGGGTCCACACCGGCTACCGGCACCTGTTGGAGGACCCTGGGATCGACGCCGTGTATGACCCGCTGCCCAACAGGCCGAACGGCGCCTGGACGCTGCGAGCGATCGAGACCGGCAAGGACGTGATGAGCGAGAAGCCGTTCACGGCCAACGCCACCGAGGCCCGCACGGTGGCGGTTCCGGTCGCCGTCCAGGACCGGGTGGTCATGGAGGCCTTCCACTACCGCTACAACCCGATGCTCCTGCGGGTGCTGTAGATCGTGGGGAGCGGTGAACTGGGAACCGTCGAGCGGGTGGACACGGCACTGTGCGTCCCCCTGCCGATGCCCCGGGACATCGGCTGCCGCGCCGACCTGGCCGGCGGTGCGACGATGGACATCGGCTGATATCGGTGTTGGCATCATGAACTTCGTCGTTAGTGGCTGCCACCCGCTAGCTCGTTGAGGGTTTTGATCGAATGACGACGTAGGTGCTGGCGTGGAACTATTGCGTCTATTAGTCGAAGCTGAGCCGCTCGGTCAGCAGTCATGGGATGGGCAGCACCGATGAGCGCGAGCCGTCGCAGTTCGGGCTCAGGGACCTTAGGGCGCAGATACTGGACGTCAAGTCTGCTTGCAGGATCTGCAGGGACTGTCAGAAGTACATCTGGAGCGGACACGATCACGTCAGCCTGCCCGAGCAATTCAAATGCTCCGGCGGCTATGTCGCCCCGCAGCTCAACGAGCACGGGAAGCCAATTACCAAAAGCTCTTGGGCCGATGGATCCGCGCGGACGACCGTCATAGGTCTGAACGCCGACAGAGAAGGAGGGTCCGGTCGAGCGGACACCGACTGCTCTCAAATCAGGATTCACGGCAAGGTTCTTCCAGGCGTTCTCGATCTCATCGATGAAGCGCCGATCGATTGGGTTGCCGTGCTCGGCATTGTCCAGGACTATCCATGCGATGGGTGGGACGACTTCGACACGGATGGCACTAGTTCCTGACACACCGGTCACATCCACCGAAGCCGGGACCTCTTGTATTCGATCACCGGATCGTCGGAGGTTCGGGCTTACGCTTCTCAAAAACTTCCTGGCTATTCCGGAGTGATTCCGCGGTAGTGGCCAGGTTGAGGAAGAGATTGCCAAGCTCGACCATTTGGCCGGGCGGCATCTCTTGAGCGGCCCATACTGCCCGCAATGAGGCCTGGACTGCAGCCGGGGAATACGACGCGATCGTCAGGGCCAGCTGTCGCGTCACCTCAATCAACTCGGCCGAAGGAACTACTTGAGTAACCAAACCAATCTGCTCTGCCTTCCGCGCCGAGATACGCTCTCGACCTCCCAACAAGGTCATGCGCATGACCTCGCCAAATGGCATCTTCTTTCCCATTAGCGCTGGCTCGAACACGGCCGGCATCCCGTAGGTGACATGCGGATCGAAGAAGGTAGCGTGTTCCGCTGCGACGATGAAGTCAACCTGGCCAAGGAGATAGAAGGCCCCCCCGCATGCCATTCCGTTCACGGCAGCAATGATTGGCTTCCATAGCCCCTGGCTCCGAGGACCGATACTTCGACCGGGGTCCTCGTACGTCAGGGCTTGGAAGAAGTGCTCGCCTTCCTCCGTCGGAACGCCCGATCGGTCCATTCCGGTGCAGAAGGCCTTGTCACCGGACCCAGTCAAGACGATCGATCGAACCTCGTCGTTGGTTTTCAGCCTTCCCCACAGATCACGGAGCTCACGCTGCATGTCCTCGTCGAAGGCATTGTGCACATCGGGGCGATTGAGGGTGACCATTGCCACACCGTCGGCCTCCTCGTACAGAAGCGTCTTGAACTCGATCTGACCAACCTCCTACTAGTTCAACTTCCTTCACCCAAGCGAGAACGCCTGCCATCGACGCTCACAGCGTGAAATGGAGCCCGACCGTTGGTACTTGACTTGCACCCCACCGGACTCCCTGACCGGAGAGGCCTAATCTACCCAGCTGATCGGAACCAAAGGAATTCCGCTCGTCTTGTCGTGTCCAGTCTAAGCCTCGATCCACGTGCGTCCAGCAGCTCGGACGCAATGAGCACAAAGGAGTGACCATGACGTAGCCGAGCGCAAGCTCTCGTCAGCCAGCCGGTGAGAGTCCGGTCCGGGGAGACGCCAGGGTCCCCGGTAGCGGAGCCCCCGGCTTCGGTTGAGAGACCGGGGTCGAAGCGGGGTCGAGCAACTGGCCGGTCCGCAGCATCAAGCGAAGTCTGCAGCGTCGTGAAAGATTCCTGCGATGAGCAGGGAAGTGAGGGAGCCGAGCCTGTGTGGATTTGGCGAAGGCCACGGAAGGCACCAGAGATCCTGGAGCGGGTGCCGAAGGACCCTCCGGCGTAGAGGACGTGGAACGGTCAGAAGGGTGGCGAGGGAACTGGAGAGGCCCTACTCGGCCCCGGCCCTGCGGGGGTCAGGAGCGAGCTTGCCTATAACCGGTGACCCCGGGAAGTGGCCGGCAGCCGAGAGGGAGTCGGAGGGGGTCGTAGTAGTGACGACGGGCAGGACAACACAACCTGCTCTGAGCGAAGGGCCCCTGCTTCATCGATGCACGACAATGAAGAGAGGAACGCTGATGAGTGCCGAGAACTCGGCTAAATCCGTCAGACAGGCCGATGGCCTGGATCCCGTTCGAGCCCTTCAACGCGTGCTCTATCGCAGTGCCAAGCAGGACCGAACACGTCGATTTCATGCCCTCTTCGACAAGCTCACCCGCAGTGATGTGATGTGGAGGGCGTGGGTGGACGTGGCCACCAACCAAGGAGCCCCAGGTATCGACGGTGTGAGTATCGACGCCATCGAAGCCGGGGGCACAGAGTCAGTGCGGGTCTTCCTCGACGGCCTCGCCGCAGAACTTCGATCCGGTTCCTATCGGCCGAAGCCGTTGCGGCGGGTCCACATCCCAAAGCCGGGCAGGTCGGGCGAAACCCGGCCACTCGGCATTCCCACCGTCACCGATCGGGTGATCATGACGGCAGCGAAGATCGTCCTTGAGCCGATCTTCGAGGCCGACTTCCACCCGGTGAGTTTCGGATTCCGTCCGAAGCGATCGGCGCACCAGGCACTGGCCCCAGCTCTTCACGCCGCCATTTGAGTTGACCTGACCGCGTCCGCGGAAACGCCCTTCCAGTAGGGGAAACTGTTGTTGTCGAGACACCAGATTCTCCGCACAGAAGGGCACTTCCAAGGTGAAC
>JBKQTE010000107.1:0-10996 GCA_052143315.1 Acidimicrobiales bacterium
CCGGCTGAGCGCCCCGGCGTCGTCACCGGGGCCGCCCCCGGAGCCCCGGGGGGCACGGGGCCCGCTCGTGCGCCCAGTAGCATCGCTTCGATGGACGCCAACCAGCTGCGCGCCGCTTTCACCGGCTTCTACGCCGAGCGGGGCCACGTGGTGGTGCCGTCGGCCAGCCTCATCCCGCACGACCCCACCGTGCTGTTCACCATCGCCGGCATGGTGCCCTTCAAGCCGTACTTCACGGGCGACGAACAGGCGCCGTGGCTGCGGGCCACATCGGTGCAGAAGTGCTTCCGCACGGTGGACATCGACATCGTGGGCACGACGATGCGCCACTGCACGTTCTTCGAGATGCTCGGCAATTTCAGCTTCGGTGACTACTTCAAGGAGCAGGCCATACCCTTCTCGTGGGAGCTGGTCACCAAGGTGCTGGGCATCGACGGCGACCGCGTGTGGATCACCGTCTACGACAGCGATGACGAGGCCGAGCAGATCTGGCGTGACGTCGTCGGGATCCCCTCCGAGCGGATCCAACGAATGGGAGAGGACAACTTCTGGAAGATGGGCGACACCGGGCCCTGCGGTCCGTCCTCGGAGCTCTACTTCGACAAGGGGGATGCCTACGGCGCCCCGGGCGGCCCCGCCCACGGTGGGGAAGAGCGGTTCGTGGAGATCTGGAACCTGGTCTTCATGCAGTACAACCGGCTCGACGCCGTCACCGTCGAGCCGCTGCCCCGGCCGAGCATCGACACCGGCGCCGGCCTCGAGCGGATCCTGCCCCTGCTGCAGGGGGTCGACTCCATCTTCGCCACCGACCTGTTCCTCCCGATCCTGGAGACGGCCCAGTCGATCACCGGCCGCACCTACGGTCGGGACGACCAGGCCGACGTCGGTCTGCGGATCCTGGCGGACCACGGCCGGGCCATGTCCATGCTGGTGGCCGACGGCGTGCTTCCGGCCAACGAGGGTCGCGGCTACGTGCTCCGCCGGATCATCCGGCGGGCGGTCCGGCGGGGACGTCAGCTCGGGGCCGACGGTCCGTTCACCCCCCGGCTGGTCGACGCCGCGGTCGGGATCCTCGGCGCCGCCTATCCGGCGCTGGCGGAGAGCCACCGGCTGGTCATCGACGTGGTCGCCCGGGAGGAGGAGGGGTTCCTCCGGACGCTGGCCACCGGCTCGGCCATCCTCGAGGAGCAGCTGACCACCGGGACGGTGACCGTGCCCGGCGATCTGGCCTTCCGGCTCCACGACACCTACGGGTTCCCGGTGGAGCTGACCGTCGAGATCGCCGAGGAGGCGGGCGTGACGGTCGACCTCCAGGGATTCGAGGCCGCCATGAACGAGCAGCGGCGCCAAGCCCGGGCCGCCGCCCGGGCCGGTAAGGTGACGGCCGGGGAGGCGGCCTACCGGACGGTGCTCGACGCCGAGGGCCAGACCCATTTCGTCGGACAGCGCCCCGACAGCTACTCGGTGCCGGCCCGGGTCGTGGCGGTCCTGACCGACCCCGATCCGAAGCACCCCGGTCAGGCGGAGATCTTCCTCGACCGCACCCCCTTCTACGCCGAGAGCGGCGGTCAGGTGGGTGACACCGGCACCATTGTCACGTCCACCGGCACCGCCGTGGTCTACGACACCGTCCCGGCACTGCCCGGGCTGTCCGCCCACCGGGCGCGCATCACCGGCGAGGTGCTGGTGGGGCAAGACGCCCTGGCCACCATCGACGCCACGAGGCGCGACGCCCTGCGACGCAACCACACCGGCACCCACCTGCTGCACGCCGCCCTGCGGACGGTGCTGGGTGACCAGGTGCGCCAGCAGGGGTCGCTGGTGGCGCCGGACCGGCTCCGCTTCGACTTCAGCCACCACGGCCCGGTGGCGCCCGAGGAGCTGGCAGCGGTGGCGGCCATGGCCAATACCGACGTGCTGACCGACGCCGAGGTGACGGTGGTGGAGACGACCAAGGCCGAGGCCGAGAAGATGGGCGCCCTGGCGTTCTTCGGTGACAAGTACGGCGAGCGGGTGCGGGTGGTGCGGGCCGGCGAGCACTCGGTGGAGCTGTGCGGCGGCACCCATGTCGGGGCGCTGGGCATGATCGGTCCCATCACCGTCCTCTCCGAGTCGTCCATCGGTTCGAACACCCGGAGGCTCGAGGCGGTCACCGGATCCAGTGCCCTCGACCGGATCGTCGAGCGCGAGGGTCTCCTGGCCGAGGCGGCGGCACTGCTGCGCACCGAGCCCGAGAACGTGCCGGAGACCATCGAACGGCTCCTCGAACGCCAACGCGCCGCCGAGCGCTCCCTCGAGCAGGCCAGGAGCCGCGAGCTCCAGGCCGAGGCGGCGGCACTCACCTCCGGCGCCGTCGACGGCGTGGTGGTGGCCCGCCGGGACGGGCTCACCCCCGACCTCCTCCGAGAGCTGGCCCAGAGCGCCCGGAAGCTCTCGAACCTCCGTGCGGTGGTGGTGGGCGGCAGCCCCGACGGCGCCAAGGCGGCGGTGGCGGTGGCGGCCGACCCGTCGGTCCACGCCGGCGATCTGGTGAAGCGGGTCGCCCCGCTGCTCGGCGGCGGAGGCGGCGGCTCACCCGAGGTGGCGGTGGCCGGAGGCAAGGAGCCGTCGGGCATCGACGGCGCGCTCGACGAGGCCCGCCGAGCCCTCGCCGGTGGATGACGGCGAGCGTCCGGTGTCGGCACCGGATTCGGCACCGGATTCGGCACCGGATTCGGCACGGGTGTCGTCGGCAGCCGCGGTGCCGGCTCCGGTAGCCGACGTCCCGATGAGCCGGGGGAGGGCGGTCGGCATCGACCTCGGGGCGAGGCGGATCGGTGTGGCGGTGAGCGACTCGGCCGGCACGCTGGCGTCCCCGCGCACCACGGTGGCGCGCACCGGCGATCGCAAGCGGGACCTCCGGACCCTGGTCGGCCTGGTGCTCGAGGAGGAGGCGATGGTGGTGGTGGTCGGGCACCCGTTGTCGCTGGACGGCACCCGGGGACGGGCGGCGACCGACGCCGAGGACGAGGCCGAGGCGCTCAGGGCGTCGCTCGACCCCCACGGGGTGGCGGTCGAGCTGTTCGACGAGCGCCTCACCACGGTGACCGCCCATCAGTCGCTGATGGCGGGAGGGATGTCGGGGAAGGCCCGCCGGAAGGTGATCGACCGCTCGGCGGCGACCGTCCTCCTGCAGGCGTGGCTCGAGGCCCGGAGGAGCGACCGGTGAGCGCCGGAGGGACGGGGGGGACGGGCGACCCGCAGGAGCCAGCCATCCCGGAGGGGTTCGGGCGGCCGGCCGACCCGGGTGTGGTGCCGACCTCCGGCTTCGTCCCCGAGCCTGAAGCGGCGGGCGCCCCGGTCGAGGCCGGGCTGACCCGGGCCCAGCTGCAGCAGCGGGCCCGCAGTGGCCTGGCGCCGGCCGGCGCCGGCCCGGACGGTGGGGGGTCTGGCGACGAGGGCGGGGAGGGCGGGGAGGGCGACGAGGGCGGGGAGGGCGACAAGGGCGGGGAGTGGGAGGACCGCACCCTGTTCCGCCACCACCCGTTCCGGATCCTCGGACTGCTCTTCGTCCTCGCCGGTGTGGCCGTGCTGGTCGGTGGCTTCCTGTGGGTCGACCGGGAGGCGAACCCCACGGGGCCGAAGGGGGCGCAGGTCGTCGTGGCCGTGCCCAGAGGCGACGGCACCAGCCAGTTCGCCGGGCTCCTCGAGCAGAAGGGGGTCATCGGGAGCTCGCTGGCCTACCGGATATGGAGCCAGGTGCACGCCGCCCCGACCATCTATGCCGGTGCCTACGCCTTCAACAAGAACGACAGCTTCGGCGATGTCGACAACGTGCTGGCCAACGGCCCCAACGTGTTCTCCCTGGAGATCCCGCCCGGGTTCACGGTCTCCGAGGTGGCCGCCCGGGTCGGCCAATTCCCCGGGCACGACCAGAGTGCCTTCGAGCAGCTGGCCACTGGGGGGACCATCCACTCGCCTTGGCAGCCGGTGGGGGTCATCAGCCTCGACGGGCTGCTCGGCACCGGGACTTACCAGCTGGTGCCGGGCGAGACCGACACCCAGCTGCTGACCGACATGATCGACCGCTTCGATCAACAGGCCAATGCCATGAACCTCACCGCCGGCGCCGCCGCCATCGGGCTGACGCCGTACCAGGCGATCACCGTGGGCTCCATCGTCGAGAAGGAGGGGGTCATCCAGAAGAACCTCGGCCCGGTGGCCAGGGTGGTCCTCAACCGGCTGGCCGACGACATGCCCCTCCAGATGGACTCGACCGTCCTCTACGCCGAGGGGAGGGACGGCGGCAAGGTCACCAGCAAGGACCTGGCCACGGTGACGCCGTACAACACCTACCTGAACAAGGGCCTGACCCCGACGCCGATCTGCTTCCCGTCGACGGCCGCCCTCCAGGCCACGCTGCAACCGCCGGCCGGGTCGTGGCTGTACTTCGTGGTGGTCGAGCCCGACGGTACCGAGGCGTTCGCCGACACCCTGGCCCAGCAGCAGGCCAACGAGGCCATCGCCGCCCAGCGGGGGCTGTCGTAGCGGCGGTCGAACCGAGGGAGACTGGAACCATGCCCGTCGGTGCGCCCTCCCAGCTGCCCGGCGACCCGGTGCGTGCCGCCGACCTGTCGGCCGCCACCACCGTGGTCGGGGTGATCGGCGACCCGGTGGCCCACTCCCTCTCCCCCAGGCTGCACAACGCCGCCTTTGCCGAGCTCGGGATCGACTGGGTCTCGGTGGGGTTCCGGGTGCCGGAGGGGAGCGCTCCCGAGGCGCTGGTGGGGGCACGGGCCCTGGGAATCCGCGGGCTGTCGGTGACCATGCCCCACAAGTCATCGGTGGCGGCCCTGGTCGACCGCCGGTCCGCGCTGGCCGAGCGGCTGGGTGCGGTGAACTGCGTGTCCAACCTGGACGGGGTGCTGGCGGGGGACAGCACCGACGGACCTGGGCTGGTGGCGGCCCTCCGTCGGGATGCCGGGTTCGACCCGGCCGGCACCATCTGCCTGGTGATCGGGGCCGGGGGGGCGGCACGCGGGGTCGTGGCCGCCCTGGCCGATGCCGGCGCCGCCGAGGTGGTGGTGGTCAACCGGACCCGCACCCGGGGCGAGGAGGCTGCGGCGCTGGCCGGGCCGGTGGGGCGGGTGGGGGAGCCCGAGGAGTCCACCCGGTGCGACCTGGTGGTCAACGCCACTCCAGCGGGTATGGCGGGCACCGCGGGCACCGCGGCCTGGGCGCTCGATCCGGCCCTGCTCGGCCCCGGCCAGCTGGTCGTCGACCTGGTGTACCACCCGGCGGTCACCCCGTGGCTCGGCGCCGCCCGCGACCGGGGTGCCAGGGTCCGGAACGGTCTGGGCATGCTGGTCCACCAGGCGGCGCTCCAGGTCGAGTGGTGGACCGGCCACGAAGCGCCGGTGGAGGCCATGTGGCGATCCGTGAGCGAGATGACGCCCGGGTAGCCTGGTCGCCGGAGCCCCCCTTTGACTTACGTCCACACACACGCGCCCGCCCGCCAGCGCCAGCAGTTGGCCAGGTTCGACGTCCTCCTGGTCGGGACCAGCGTGCTGCTGGCCCTCATCGGCGTGGTGATGATCTACTCCGCCACCCGGGGAAAGCTGGCCCTGGCCGGGGAGGACCCCCGCTACTACCTGAAACGCCAGCTGGTCTTCATGGTCATCGGTGCCGTGGTGATGGTGGGTGTGGCGCTGTTCGACTACCGGCGGTTGGAGCAGATCAGCACCATCCTCTACGTGGGGACGTTGTTCGCCCTGGTGGGGGTGTACTTCGTCGGGAAGAGCGCTCTCGGGGCCCAGCGTTGGTACCCGCTCGGGCCGCTCCAGGTCCAACCGTCCGAGTTCGCCACCCTGACGGTGATCATCGCCATCGCCACCTACTGTGCCCGCCGGCCCGAGGGACTGGACTTCAGGGACCTGGTGCGACTGGTGATCCTGGCCGGGGTGCCGATCCTGTTGATCGTCAAGCAGCCCGACCTCGGGACCGGCATCGTGCTCAGCATCATCCTGGTGGTGATGCTGGCGGTGGCCGGCATGCCGGGGAGGTACCTGTTGCTCCTGATCTTCGGGGCCGTGGCCGTGGTGGTGGTGGCCCTCAAGGCCGGCCTGCTCCAGAAGTACCAGATCGAACGGCTGACCAGCTTCATCTCGCCGAACGCCGCCGGGTCGACCGCCTCCTACAACGTCGCCCAGGCCAAGGACGCCATCGGGTCGGGTGGCCTGTTCGGCAAGGGGCTCTTCCGCGGGGCCCAAACCAACCTGTCCTACGTCCCGTCCCAGCAGACCGACTTCATCTTCTCGGCGGTGGGCGAGCAGGTCGGGTTCGTGGGCAGCAGCATCGTTCTGTTCCTCTACGGAGTGGTGGCGTGGCGAGTGCTGCGGACCGCCCAGCTGGCCAGGGACACCTACGGACGGCTGCTGTGCTCCGGAGTGTTCGCCCTGTTGATCTTCTCGGTGTTCGAGAATGTGGGCATGAACCTGGGGATCATGCCGGTGGCGGGGATCCCGCTGCCGTTCCTCTCCTACGGCGGCACCGCGGTCATCGTGTTCTTCGCCGCGGTGGGCCTGACCGTCAGCGTGCACGCCCGGAGCGTCCGGTGAGCGAGACCACCGGCTCATCGAAGAGCGATCCGATGGAGGCGGCGCTGGCCGTGGTGCGGGCCGAGGTGCTCCCCGAGGTCCACGGGGTGCCGGACAACCGAACGGCCGAAGACACCGACGGCAGGGACGGCACCCAAGAGACCGAAGAGACCGAAGAGACCGAAGAGACCGACGGTAACGATGAGACCGACTCCGACCCTAGGGCGGGCGACGGACGCCCCGAGGTGGTGCCGATGGGCGACTACCGGATGGCCATCGTGTCGTCGGTCACCGTGGACCTACCCAACCAGCATCCGACGGTCGTGCTGCGCGAGACGGAGTCGCCCCGCCGGCAGCTCATGTTCTCGGTCGGGCTCCAGGACGGCATCGCCCTCTCCTACGCCCTGCGGCGCATCCCAACGCCCCGCCCGCTCACCCACGAGCTGGTGGCCGACATCCTGGCCGGCTTCGACGTCGACGTGGTGGCCGTCCGACTGGTGGGCCGGCAGGGCGCCACCTACTTCGCCGAGCTCGACCTGCGCGGCCGGAACGGGCGATCGGTCCACTCGTGCCGCCCGACCGACGCCCTGTCCCTCGCGCTCCGCCAGGCGGTCCCGGTGCCGATCCTCATCGACTCGAGGCTGTTCGAGGTCCTGGGGGACGTGCCGCCCCCGGGCTCCGGCAGCTGACCTACGCCGGGGTACGTGCGGCCAGGTCCGTGCCGGCCACCAGCGCCCGCCGGCGCTCCTGGACCTTCTGGAACGACTCCTGCTCGGCGGCGTCGACCGCCTGGCTGCCCTCGTCGGAGATCCGCATCAGGAGGGCGATCAGGACGTAGTTGGCGACAAGGGCCGAGCCGCCGTAGGAGACGAACGGGAGGGTGAGGCCGGTCAGCGGCAGCACCCGCACCACGCCACCGATGATGAAGAACGTCTGGAACCCGATGATGAGGGTCAGACCGGTGGCGGTCAGCTTGGCGAACTCCGACTTGGCCGACTGGGCGATGCGGAGCCCCGCTCCCACCAGCAGCAGGAAGGCCACGATGATCATGGTCGAGCCCAGCAGCCCCATCTCCTCGGCGATGACGGCGAAGATGAACTCGGCGTTGGCGAAGGTGATCCGGTAGGCGTTCTCACCCAGCCCCAGTCCGGTGCCGCCGATGCCTCCGCTGCCCATCCCGTACCAGGACTGCACGAGCTGGTCTCCGGAGCCGTTGGCGTACTTCCAGGGGTCGAGCCAGTCGTCCACCCGGACCAGGGTCTGGCTGAAGTAGCGGGCCGAGACGTACGCCCCGGCGGCGAAGAGCACAACCCCCAGGACCAGGTAGCCGGAGCGGCCGGTGGTCACCCACAGCATGCCGATGAACAGGGTGAAGAGCAGGGCGGAGAAGCCGATGTCGTGCTCGAGGCTCATGACGCCGATGCAGAACACCCAGGCCAGGGTGATGGGCACCAGGGGACGGGGGTCGAGCATCAGCCGGTTCCCGAACCTGGCGGTGGGGATGGTGAGGATCTCGCGCTTCTCGGCGAAGTAGGAGGCGAAGAAGATGCAGAGGAGGAGCTTGGCCAGCTCCACCGGCTGGAACTCGACGGAGCCGACGTGCACCCACAGCTTGGCGCCGCCGATGTCGAGCCCGATGCCGGGGACCAGAGGCAACAGCAGCAGCACCGCGCCGGCCACCAGCAGGAGGTACCGGTAGCGGTCGAGGTCGCGGGAACGGCGCACCATGAAGAGGGTCAGGACGTAGGCGCTCACCCCGGCGGCGGTCCAGGCCAGCTGCAGGGGGGCGTAGCTGGTGTTGCGGGCCAGGTCGACGCGGACGATCATCATGTAGCCGAGGCCGTTGAGCAGGAAGGCGATCGGCAGGATCACCGGGCTGGCGTCAGGGGCCAGTATCCGGTTGGCCATGTGGGCCACTGCCACCAGCACGAACATCACCACCAGCAGGGGGATGGCGTCGGTGGGAAGCGACGACGTGTTGCCCAGCACCATGAGGGTATAGGCGGCCACGATGATCACCGTGGCCAGGACCAGCAGGCCGAGCTCGGTCCGGCGCCGGCCCTTCAGCCCCCGTGCACGGCGCATCGACTCGGGAGTCCGCAGGGTCATCACCGGCACGGGCCGAGCCTACCGGTGCCGGTCCCGTGACCGGCGCCACGGCGGCGCCGGCACCGGCGATGGTCGGGAGGCGGCCGGACAGTACGATGTTTGGGTCATGAGGTCCGAGCGGTGATGGAGTCCCCGGTCACGGCGCTCCGGGACGAGCGCCCCGCCGACGCGCTCCGGGACGAGCGCTTCATCAACCGTGAGCTGTCGTGGCTCGACTACGGGGCCAGGCTGCTCGACCTGGCGGCGGACCCGGGGCTGCCCCTGCTCGAGCGGGCCAAGTTCCTGGCCATCTTCGCCGAGGGTCTGGACGAGTTCTTTCAGGTCAGGGTGGCCGGCCTCGAGGACCAGGTGGCCGCCGAGCTCCGGACCCGGTCCCCGGACGGCATGCGCCCCTCGGACCAGCTCCAGGCCATCACCGGGCGGGTGGCCGACCTGGTGCGCCGGCAGAGCGACCTCTTCGTCGGCGACATCGTCCCGGCCCTGGCGGACGCCGGGGTGGTGCTGTCGGACTGGCACACCCTCGACGACGACGATCGCGAGTACCTGGTCGACGTGTTCAACCGGCAGATCTTCCCGGTGCTGACCCCCCTGGCGGTGGACCCCGGGCATCCCTTCCCGTACATCTCCAACCTGTCGCTGAACCTGGTGGTCCGGGTGGTGGATCCCGGCACCACCCAGGAGCGCATCGCCCGGGTGAAGGTGCCGCCGCTGCTGCCCCGCTTCGTGGTCCTGCCCGACGGCGAACGGTTCGTCCCCCTCGAGCAGGTCATCGCTGCCCACCTCGACACCCTGTTCCCCTCGATGACCATCGCCGAGCAGTACGCCTTCCGGGTCACCCGGAACGCCGACCTCTCCATCGAGGAGGACGAGGCGGACGACCTGCTGGCGGCGGTGGAGCTCGAACTGCACCGCCGCCGCTTCGGCCAGGCCGTCCGGCTGGAGGCGGCCGGCGACATCACCGACGAGCTCCTCGACATGCTGGTGTCCGAGGTCGACGTGCCCGAGGCCAACGTCTACCTGCTCGACACCCCCATCGACCTCAGCGGCCTGTGGTCGGTGGCCACCCTGGACCGCCCCGATCTGGCGGCGCCGCAATGGCCCCCGGTGACCGCCCCGCCGCTGGTCCCGGTGACCGCCGACGCCCCGCCTGTCGACCTCTTCGCGGTGATCGCGGCGGGGGACGTGCTCCTGCACCACCCCTACGACTCCTTCGTGACCTCGGTGGAGGCGTTCATCGCCCAGGCGGCGGCGGACCCCGGGGTGCTGGCCATCAAGCAGACCCTGTACCGGACGTCGGGGGACAGCCCCATCGTGGCCTCCCTGATCAGGGCGTCGTTGGCCGGCAAGCAGGTGGCGGCGGTGGTGGAGCTGCAGGCCAGGTTCGACGAGCAGGCCAACATCGCCTGGGCCCGGGCACTCGAGGAGGCGGGCGTCCACGTGGTGTACGGCCTGGTCGGGCTGAAGACCCACTCCAAGATGGCCCTGGTGGTCCGGCGCGAGGGTGCCGTGACCCGCCGGTACTGCCACCTCAGCACCGGCAACTACAACTCCCGCACGGCCCGGTTCTTCGAGGACCTGGGGATCCTGACCGCCGACGAGGACATCGGTGCGGACCTGAGCGAGCTGTTCAACTTCCTGACCGGGTCGAGCCCGCCGACCGAGTTCCGCCGCCTGGCGGTGGCACCCATGACCCTGCGGTCGCACCTCCTGGAGATGATCGCCGAGGAGGCGGCTGCCGGTCCGAGCGGCCGCATCGTCCTCAAGACCAACGGGATCACCGACCCGGAGGTCATCGACGCCCTCTACGAGGCATCACGGGCTGGCGTGAGCATCGACCTGCTGGTCCGGAGCCGTTGCTGTCTCCGGGCCGGTGTCCCCGGCCTGTCGGAGCGCATCAGGGTCCGGTCGATCGTCGGGCGGTACCTGGAGCACTCCCGGATCTTCCTGTTCGGCGGGGTGGACGGCCGGAGGCGACGCGTCGCACTGGGCTCCGCCGACCTGATGGAACGGAACCTCGACCGGCGCATCGAGACGGTGCTGACCATCCGCGATCCGGCTATCGAGGAACGACTGGCCTCCATCCTCGACGCCGCCCTGCGCGACGAGGCCAACTCGTGGACGCTCGAGCCCGACGGGAGCTGGACCCGGGTCGAGCACGGGCCCGACTGCTTCAGCCTGCAGGGGCACCTCCGCCAGCTGGCGCTGGCCCGCCAGCACGGCGCAACCTCCGGCGACACGCCACCTCCAGCCGCCGGGCCGGCCCGGGCCGGCCCGGGCCCGCGTACGACTACGAGTGCGACTACGAGTGCGAC
>JBKQTE010000108.1:0-10249 GCA_052143315.1 Acidimicrobiales bacterium
GGGAGCGCCCATCTCCTGCTCCTCGCCTTCGAGTCGGCCGACCACCCGGTCGACGACGCCCTGGCCAGAGCCGCCACCCTGGTGCGCCAGTGCGGCGGGACCATCGAGCGCAAGGTGGGGCGCAGCACCGGCGAGGACCGGTCGGCCGACGGCGAGGCCGACCGCTGGCGGGCGACCTTCCTCCGGGCGCCGTACCTCCGGGACGCACTGGTGGGGCTCGGGCTGCTCAACGAGACGTTCGAGACGGCCATCACCTGGGACCGCTTCGACGCCTTCGTCGCCGACATCCGGGCCACCACCGAGGCGGCACTCCGCTCGGTGGGGGCGTGGCCGGGCATCGTCACCTGCCGCCTCACCCATGTCTACCCGGACGGCGCCGCCCCGTACTTCACCGTCATCGCCCCCGGTCGACGGGCCGACCGCCTGCAGCAGTGGGCGGAGGTGAAGCGCGCGGTGATGGAGGCCATCGCCACCGGAGGGGGCACGGTGACCCACCACCACGCGGTCGGCCGTGACCACCGGCCGGGCTACGACCGCCAGCGCCCGGACCTGTTCGCCGCCCAGCTTCGCGGGGCGAAACGGGCGGTGGACCCCGGCGGGCTGCTGAACCCCGGTGTCCTGATCGACCCCTGAGCGATCCACAGGACCGGCCGGTGCGGGAGCTCCTCGCTCAGGAACACCCACCGCCCCGCACCCTCCTCGGCGGGGGTCGACAGCGGTCGGCGAGAATCTCGTCAATTATTGGGGTCTCCCTATAGTTTCCCGGTCGGCCGTCGACTCCTCTTCGGGGAGTCTTATAGCCGAACCGCTATAACTCGCTATAACTCAGTAGACTCACCGCCATGGACCCGGTGCAGAACCCCTACAACCCGGGGGCGGGGACCCGGCCCCCGGCGCTGGTCGGCCGCGAGGGGGAGATCGACGCCATGGACGTCACCCTCCAGCGGCTGCTGCGGGGCACCAACGGGCAGAGCCAGCTCCTCACCGGACTGCGCGGGGTGGGCAAGACAGTCCTGCTCAACGAGTTCGAGGAGTCGGCGCTGTCCCACGGCTACTTCCACGAACACATCGAGGTCTCCGAGGACGGGGTCCTGGCCCCGGCCATCGCCGCCGCCCTCCGCCGGGTGCTGCTGTCGATGGACGCCAAGCGGCGGATCGGCGATGCCGTACAGCGGGCCCTCGGGGTGCTGAAGGCCTTCACCCTCCGGATCCCCAACGGCCCCGAGCTGAGCATCGAGGTCGACGCCGTCTACGGCCCCGCCGACTCCGGCGACCTGGGCGCCGACCTGGCCGGCCTGTTCGTCGAGCTCGGCCAGGTGGCCCGGGCCCACCAGACCGGCATCCTGCTCACCGTCGACGAGCTGCACTACGTGGACCTGGCCACCTTCACCGCCCTCATCGTCGGCCTCCACCGGGCCTCCCAGCTCAGCCTGCCCATCACCGTGGCCGGGGCCGGCCTGCCCACCCTGGCCGCCCTCACCGGCGATGCCAAGACGTACGCCGAGCGGATGTTCACCTTCCCCCGGATCGGCTCGCTCACCGACGAGCAGGCGGTCGACGCCCTGCAGTTCCCCGCCGCCGACGAGGGGGTGCGGTGGTCGGACGACGCCCTGTCCCGGGTGCTCGAGGTCACCGAGTGCTTCCCCTACTTCCTCCAGGAGTTCGGCAAGCGGGCGTGGGACGTGGCCGACGGGCCGAACCGGATCACCGGCGACGACGTGGAGCGGAGCATCCCGCTGGCCATGGCCGGCCTGGACGACGGCTTCTTCCGGGTGCGCACCGGCTCCACCACCCGGTCGGAGCGGGCCTACCTGCGAGCCATGGCCGAGCTGGGACCGGGCCCGGTGCGGTCGGCCGAGGTGGCCGGCGTGCTGGGCAAGGCCACCAGCGCCGTCAGCACCGTCCGGGACGGCCTGATGAAGCGGGCGCTGGTCTACTCGCCCGCCTGGGGCGAGCTCGCCTTCACCGTGCCGCTCTTCGACCGGTACATGAAGCGGTGGATACCGGCCCCTCCGGCGTGAGACAGCAGTCCCGCCCCGTCTTGCCGTCGACGGCGGACGTGGTGCGCCGTCTCAGGCTCCGCCGGTGATCAGCGCTTCGGCGTCCTGGGCCGCCTGCTGCCTATCCGTGTCGATCGACACGTAGCGGTTCAGGGCGTCGAGCGTCGCCCTGGCCGCCGACAGCACGATGTCCCCATCCCACCGGGCGATGCCCATCCGGTCCTCGCTGTTGGCCAGCGACCGCAGCGTGAGGATCACCGACGTCCCGGTGGACATGTCGACCTCGGTCACCGTCATCAGGTAGAACGGGATGCCGTAGCCGAGGTCGCGCAGGGCGGACAGGGTCGCCTCGGCCCCGCCGATCAGCGGCCCGCTGCCCGCCCGGCCGATCCCCACCCGACCGGCGTGGCTCAGGCGGACCTCGGCCATGCCGTCGTGCTCTTCGAACCCGGCCGACTCCAGCGCGACCCTGGCGCGCTCCGGAAGGATCGACCGGAGGTCCCTGGCCTCCTCCACCACGACCGGCACGTCCGGGAAGTAGATGCTGGCCAGCTGCACGGCGCTCTCCCTCACCGCCTCGGGGTCCTGTCCGCGGCTGAGGACCGACACCGCCTCCACCTCGCCGCCCTCGCCATGGCGGATGCCGACGCTCACCACCCCGGGAAGGGACCGGAGCTCGAGCTCGAAGTCGTCCTCGATCCTCGCCGTCATCGCACGAGGAGCGCCTTCTTCTCGAAGAGCCGGGCGTCGGCCAGGCGGTACAGCTCGGCCGGGTCGGTGGAGTCGCGGGGCGAGGTGGCGGTGCCGAAGGTGAACTGCAGATCGGGGGCCAGGGCCAGGTAGGCACGGAGACGCTCGGTGAAGGCCAGGACCTCGGAGCCTTCGGCGTTGCAGAGGATGACGGCGAACTCGTCACCTCCAACCCGGGCGGCGATGTCACCGCTGCGGACGGAGCGGCGGAGCGCACCCCCGAAGGAGCGCAGCAGGCTGTCGCCGAGGACGTGCCCGAGCCGGTCGTTCACCGCCTTGAACCCGTCGAGGTCGATCATCACCAAGGTGAACGCCCAGCCGTAGCGGGAGCTCCGCACGGCTGCAGCCGCCAGGGCGGCATCGAAGTACCGCCGGTTGGCGATGGCGGTGAGGGGGTCGTGATCGGCGCTGTAACGGGCGAGGTGCATGGTCAGCGACAGCTGGCCGACGCTGACCACCGCGTCCCGGACGATCTCGGGGACGATGTCCGGCACCGTGTACAGCGCCGGGCCGGCGGCGGTGCTCGCCGACGAGTCGCCGGCGACGCTCTTGCGCCCCAGGCGGAACGCCTGGGTGCCGATGGTCTCGTTCCCGAGCACGATGACCGCATCCGACAGCCCGTACCGCTCGGCCAGCAGGTCGAGCACCGCGTAGACGAACCCGATGTTCACCTCGCTGGACGACAGCTGATCGAGCATGCTCAGAAAGAGCCAGGGCTCGTACAGCTCCCCGGACGGATCGGCCTGCACCGGACTGTCGACCAACGTCACGGCAGGCCTTCCACCCGGGCCAGCGCCGCCTCTTCGACGGGCCGGAACGTCATCGGGTCGATGCCCCCGGCCCGCAGCACCGGGGCGAGCTCCTCCGGCGACTTGGGTACCGACATGAGGTACCCCTGGCCACGATGGCAGCCCATCTCGAGGAGCTTGTCGAGGGTGGCGTACGACTCGATGCCCTCGGCTACGACACCGAGGTCGAGGGCGCGCCCGAGTTGGATGATGGCGTCGACGATGGCACGGTCGCGCGGGTCGGTGGTGATGCCCTGCACGAAGGTCTGGTCGAGCTTCAGCAGGTCGACCGGCAGGCGCTTCAGCTCGGTCATCGAGGCGTACCCCGTCCCGAAGTCGTCGATGGCGACCTCCACCCCGAGCGCCTGGAACTCGCCCAGCAGGCGGGCCGTCTGATCCGGCTCCTGCAGGACGGCGTGCTCGGTGATCTCGATGCACAGGCACTCACCCGGAATGTCGTGCTGGCGCAGGCAGTCCTCGACGAACTCGACCAGGCCGCTGATCACGAACTGGGCCGGGGACATGTTGACCCGGACGACCATCGCCAGCTCCGGGTACCGTCGTCGCCAGGTGGCCAGTTGACGGCATGCCTCGACGAAGACGAAGTTCCCGATGTCCACCACCAGCCCGGTCTCCTCCGCCACGGTGATGAAAGCGGACGCCGGCAGCAGGCCCAGGGTCGGGTGCTCCCATCGGACGAGCGCCTCCAACGCCAGCAGGCGCCCGGTGCGCAGGTCCACCTCCGGTTGGTAGTGGAGGCGCAGGCCGCCGTGCTCGACGGCGTCCCGAAGGGTCAACTCCACCCTCGACCGTTCACCCACCGTCTTCTGCAGCGCCGCATCGAAGACCACCGCCTGGGAGCGGCCCCGCCGTTTGGCGGCGTACAGGGCCACGTCCGCCCAACCCAGCAGCTCCGTCCCGCTCTTCTTCCCGGGCCTCGACAGGACGATCCCGACACTGGCCGTGTGGCTGACCTGCTGGCCCGGCAGCTCGATCGGTTCGCTGATGACCTCGAGCATCCGGTAGGCGGTCGACTGGACCTCCATCTCGCTGCTGGCCCCGCCGACGAGGACCACGAACTCGTCGCCTCCGAGTCGGGCGGCGAAGTCGCCGGGCCTGATGCTCGTCCGGATCCGGTCGGCGATGGTGGTGAGCACCCGGTCGCCGCTGGCATGTCCGAGAAAGTCGTTCATCACCTTGAAGCGATCCAGGTCGAAGAAGAGGACGGCGGTCGCCCGGTGGGCGTTCAGCCGGCCCTCCAACTCGGCCAGGAGCGCCCGCCGGTTGGGCAGTCCGGTCAGGTCGTCGTGGAGGGCGATGTGCTGGGTCCGCGCCTCTGCGTCGATCCGGGCCTGGAGCTGCATGAGCATGGACGCCACCGCCTGGAGCGCGCCGAGCTCCTCGGGCGTCCAGCCGTGGAGCCGGAAATGGAGGAACCCGAGCACTCCCCAGGTGACGTCCCCGTTGAGGAGCGGCATCGCCGCGCCACCGACCAGCGTCTCGCCTGACGCCTTCTCCACGCGCTCGAGATAGTCGTCGGGCAGGTGCTTGGCGCCGGGCAGGTACGGCTCGCGGAGATGCTCCATGGCGGCGAAGATCGGGTCGGCATCGAACGGGACCTCCCCGAGCGGATCGGCTTGGCTGGCCTCCCTCGGGGGCCACTCCGCTTCGAGGATACTGAGGCGCCGCGAGTGGTCGTTGCGCCGCAGGAACGCCACGTCCGCACCGAGGAACTCGGCCAGCGCCCGGGTCGTCCAGGTCAGCACCTCCTGTCGGGTGCCCAACGACCCCGACATCAGCCGTTCGGCCACCTGGCCCACCAGCTCGTCCAACCGGCGCTGGTCGAGCAGGGCGCTCTCGTTGTTGGCCAGGGTGGCGGTGTGGCTGAGCATGCCCCCGAAGGTTTCGACGAGCGACCGCTCCCGCTTGGACCAGGCCCGACCCTGGCGCGCCACCACCAGTGCCCCCATGACGCCGTCGTCCTTGGCCTGGACCGGCTCCACCAGCGCCCCCCACGCCACCCCCGAGATCAAGCACGAGAACGACTTCACGCCGCTGTCACCGGCCAGCTGAGCCAGCACGCGCCGGCGGATATGGGCGGCAGGGCCCTCGGAACCGGGTGCCGCCCACGCCTCGGCATTGATGCCCGGGATGGCCTCCTCCGATCGGGCCACGATCTCGACGATCTCCGCCCCGGAGACGGTCTGGGCCAGCGTCTCGATCACCAGACGAGTCTGGAGCCCAGCCACCCCTGAAGCCATGGGAGGAGGATTCGTCATAAGACACCTATCCCGCTATTGGCCGATGCGATCAGCAATTAATGGACGTGGTGCACCACCGACCCGTAACCACTGTCCGGGGCGCTACTATCGCATGGAGCGAGTACAAAGAGCAAGGTCACGATGGGTTTTTCGACCGATAATTGCATCGGTAGTCACGCAATGTGACGATCGCGACTCAGAAGGTGGGTGAGAGGGAGCCGCTGGCTGCGGAACGCCGGTGGAGGAGCGTGGCTCACGCGGAGCAAAAGGGCGACGTGTTCGTCGTCTCCCAGGTCCCAGAGCTCGTTGAACCGCTTCGACTGGCCGATCAGCTCGTCGAGGTGGCGTTCACCCCCGAGCTCCAGGAGATCCCGCTCGTCGCGGGCGTAGAGGAACACCGGCGATACCGGGTGGACGGCGAGCCCATGGAGCTCGGCGGTGAGCCAGAAGCGCTCCACTGCCGCTCCGCCCCGGACGTAGGATGCCGGGTCCGCTCTCGGCACCGTGACGACGGCCAGCGCCGAGCTCGACCTGATGGTGGCGTCGGTGCGGGCGCCGAGCACCCGGCCGGTCTGCCACTCGGCCAGGTGGCCCATGACGTCCGGTCGGCGCAACAGGTCGAGGGCGGCCAGCTCGGGGCCGGAGAGCTCGAGCGTCCGGACATCGAGCCCCTCCTCCAGTGAGTCACGACCGGGCCAGCGCAGCTCCCCCACCATCTCGCGATGGATCGTCGGGATGAGGAAGCGGGTCCGGTCGGAGTCCGCCAGCAGCTCGGCGAGGCCGTCGATCTGGTGGCGGACGGTGGCCACGTGCAGCTGCGCCTCCTCGCGCTCCACGGCCCGGGCGAGCAGCTGCACCGTCTGGTGGTCGATGGGCGAGGGAGCTCCCATCCGACGGTTGGCCACCCGTGTCCAGACCGACGGCGCCAGGGGCGCGATGTCGTAGTCGGTCGATGTCCCGACCCGCAGGGTGGCGACGTGGTGCGACGGGACCCCTTCCGGAAAGAGCTGCACCGACCCGAGGCGCTGCAACGAGGCGGCGGCCACCCGGGCGTTGAACAGGGCGGCCCCCATGGCCACATAGCTGCCGCGGTGGCGCACGTCCATGGTGGTGGTGCGCTCGGGGACCAGGTACATGCGGACCTCGTCGCCCACGGCCTCGAAGCGCCACGGTTGGATGTTCCCCCCGGAGGGAGCCCGCCGGGCGGCGTCGACGATGACGTCGACCGGATCGGCGCCCTCCGGGGGCGGAGGGTCCGTCGTCTCCACGGGAGCCTCGAACCCGGCCTCGGCGTCCACCTCCACCGGGAGGATGCCGGCCAGTGCCTCGTCCACGTCGAAGCGCACCCGTCCCGACGGCAGGTCCGTGGCCAGTCCGATCCGGCGCACCGCCGCCGCCGCCGTGGCGGCTCCGAGCGTGACCTCGCTGCCGAGCTGCGGCCATCCGGTGATGGACTCCCCCACCTCCAGCAGCGACGCCGCCCCGCGCGAGGACACCTCGCCCGCACCCAACAGCCGAAGCACGTACGGTGCCTTCTGCTCCACCGACAGGCCGGACAGGTCGGAGGAGTGGAGCCCCGGCAGCAGTCCGTGGAAGATCGGTCGATCCGGCTCGAGGTCGAAGCGTTCGACGTCCAGCACGCCCCGGTCGCTCGTCTCCATCAGCACGGGGATCTGGCGGGCGCGGGCGGCCTCCCGGACGAGGAGCTTGATGTCGAGCGAGTCGCACTCCTCGATGACCAGGTCGAGGCCGTCCAGGAAGCCGTCCAGATTGTCGGGCCGGATGCCTTCGGGAACCAGCACCACCCGGAGGTAGGGATCGATCTCACTGATCCGGCGGGCGGCCACCACCGCCTTGTTGACCCCGAGATCGAGGACGCCGGCCGGGACCCGGTTGAGATTGGACAGTTCGAGGGTGTCGAAGTCGGCCAGACGCAGCTCGCCGGCCAGGCCCTCCATGGCCAGGACGTGGGCGATGGTGTGGCCGGCGCTGAGCCCCACCACGCCGATGCGGAGCGCCCGCTGCTGGGCCTGCTCGGAACGGGTCAGCTTGTTGCGGTTGCGATCGAGCCGGAGCATGGTGAAGGCGCGCGGGGCCAGCAGCCGGACCACCGCCCGGCGCCACGGGTAGTAGACCCACCGGTGCTCCCGCTCCGCCCGCGAGCCGGTGGGCGGCGGTTTGATCTGCGAGAGCTGCCGGCGCTGCTCGCCCAGGCGGTCGATCACCTGCAGCGAGGGATCCTCGCGCAGGACCCGGAGCACCTCGCGCTGGTCCCGGGCCCTGGCGTCCAGCACCAGCGGCCGCCAGGAGCGGGTTCGCGTCGAGTCGGGCGAGACGGGACCGGCACCGAGCAGTTCGGGGCTGCGGGACAGCTCCTCGGCCTCGCGGCGCAGAGCCTGCCGTTGCTCCGGCGTGGCCAGCTCGAAGCTGCGGGACCGACGCCACGACAGGGCGACGGTCCGGTACCGATCGTCCGGGAAGGGCACCGAGGACGTGCCTACCTGCTCGGCCCCGGTCTCGAGGGCGAACGGCATGAGGGAGTCGGAGATGGCGGCGAAGGTGAACTCGGCACCCAGCCAGCGCATGGCGTGGACGAACGAGCGTGCCAGAGCATGCACCAGGCGATGACCGGTGGCAGCTTCGCCGTTCGACCAACCGCCCTTCACCTCGAGGACCCCGTGGGGCGCCCAGTCGTCGATCTGGCGGGCGATCAACCCGATCTCGGGCGAGGCACCCATCTCCTCGACCAACAGCGCCTGGTGACTGCCCTCCAACGGGCCGTGACAGCGCACGCCGGCCACCGCCTCGCCGGCGGGGTCGAAGGCCAGGAAGAAGAGCGACACGCCGGTCCCGTCCTCCAGCTCCTTCCGGCGCAGCGTGCCCTCGAAGCCGAAGCTGCGGTACCGCCCCTCCGCCTCGTTCAGGTAGCGCTTCCAGAGGTCGGGCCGCTCGGCGGGGTGGTGGCCCTCGAAGCGCACCCCCGACTGGCGGTCAACGAAGCTGGCGCCGTACCGGTACCGACGATTGGTCGCGTTCACCACTGACGAGCCTCACCCCTGCGGAACGACAATCCGGCCTCCGATTTAGGACCCTCCTGAATCCTGGCAGAACCGCGAGGCGGTTTATGGGACCGGGCCCACCGGCTGCACGGCCGGGTCCCATCCAGCCACTACGGTGGCGAAAACAGCGTCCGAAGCGACCGGGGGGACGATGGCTGATCAGATTCCGCTGGTGGACTACCTGGTGCTCGGGACCGAGCCCCACCTGACCGCCCACCAGTGCACCACCTGCGGGGCCCGGTACTTCGACCGCCGCAACGGGTGCGCCCGCTGCGGCCAGGACGAGTTCACCACAGCCGACGTGGCCACCACCGGCGAGGTCCGGGCCTTCACCATCGTGTCCTTCGCCGCCCCCGGGGTGCCGGTCCCCTACGTGGCCGCGGTGGTGGACTGCGACGGCACCAGTGTCCGGGCCAACCTGATCAACGTCGAGCCCGATCCCGAGCACGTCACCCTGGGCATGCCGGTGCGGCTGGCCACCGAGCCCATCGGCACGGACGAGCACGGCACCGAGGCGATCGGGTTCGGCTTCGAGCCGGTCCCCGAAGGAGTGAACCATGGCAGCTGACGACCTCTGGATCCTCGGGATCCACATGACCAAGTTCGGCAAGCACCCCGACCGGGACCTGGTCGACCTGGCCTCCGAGGCGGTGGCCGGTGCCCTGGCCGACGGCGGCGTCACCATGGCCGACATGGGGGTGATCGGGGCCGGGAGCCTGATGGCAGCCAGCGCCGGCATCGGCCAGCAGCTCCAGAAGCAGCTGGGCCAGACCGGCATCCCCGTCTACAACGTGGCCAACGCCTGCGCCACCGGCGCCACCGCCCTGCGGGTGGCGGCCATGGCGGTGAAGTCCGGCGAGGCGGACATGGGGCTGGCCTTCGGGGTGGAGAAGCTGTCCGGGGCCGGCCTGCTGGCCGGCGGCCGCCGCAAGGAGGCTTCCGCCACCTGGCAGCCGTCGGGACGCTACGGCGCCGTCGCCCCCGTCGACGGCCGCATCGGGACGGAGACCATGCCGGGGGTCTTCGCCCAGATCGGCATGGAGTACGGCCACCGCTACGGCGGCACCAGCTTCGAGCTGTTCGCACAGATCAGCGAGAAGAACCACTCGCACTCGACGCTCAACCCGATGGCGGCCTACCAGAAGAAGATGTCGCTCGACGAGATCATGAACGACGTCATGATCGCCTATCCGAACACCCGTCCCATGTGCTCGGCCAACTGCGACGGCGCGGCGGCGGCCGTGGTGGTCTCGGGGTCGAAGCTCAAGACGCTGTCGCTCGAGCAGCAGAAGCGTGCGGTCAAGATTACGGCGTCCATCCTGACCACGGACCCGTGGGAAGAGGCGTGCCAGATCCTGCCCAACGTCAACGACCTGACCCGCAACGCGGCC
>JBKQTE010000109.1:0-9882 GCA_052143315.1 Acidimicrobiales bacterium
TCGCCGATGATCTCCAGCCGTTTGATGGAGTCGATGCTGAGATCGGCCTCGAGGTCGAGGTCCGGACCGAGCATGTCCAACGGGTAGCCGGTGCGCTCACCCACCAGGGCGAGCAGCAGGGCCATCACCTGGTCGGCGTCGACCGAGGGGGCGACGTCCGCGGCCCGGCCGACGGTCTCGGGGTGGTTACCCGGTGCCGGCCGGTCGTGCGCCCCGGGCGCCGCCACCGGCAGTTGGGCGACCGGTGCCGGCGGGCGCGCCGCCGGAACCCCCGGCTGTCCCCCCAGGTAGGTCAGGAAGACGTCCCGTTGGGCCTCGACCAGGTCGCGCATCGACTGCAGGTACGTCAGGACGGCCGTGTCCCGCTGGTCGGGCAGCCCGGCCGGGACCAGGCCGGTGCCCGCCATGTCGGCGCCTCTCGGGAGGGCCGTGTCCGGGGCGGGCAGGAGCCCACCGGGCACGACGGCTCCGGCGGCGTTCCGTACCAGCTGGCCGTTGACCCGCCACCCCGGCCGCCTGGGCAGTGACGAGGCCTCCAGTGCCACGGCGCGGCCCTCGAACAGCCGGGACGGGTCGACCGGGACGCCCAGTGTGGCCAGCTCCCCCAGCGCCAGGAGGAACCGGGTCACCCCGTTGTCGCCGCCGACGTCGCAGGCCACCGCGGCGTGAGGCCGGTCGCCGAGGATCCGGGAGACCAGCCCGGTCAGGACCCGCCCGCTGCCGGCCTCGACGAACACCCGCACCCCGGCGTCGTACATGGCCTCGATCTGCTGACGGAAGCGTACCGGGCTGGCCAGCTGTCGGGACAGGAGCTCGCGGATCTGATCCGGCTCCGACGGGTACGGCGAGGCGGTGGCATTGGCGTACACCGGGATGTCCGGGGGCCGGATGTCCACCGGCGCCAGCACCTCGGCGAACGCCGTCCCGGCCGCAGCCACCACGGAGGAGTGGAAGGCGCACGCCACCGACAGCCGCCGACAGGTCAGACCGGCGGCGGTGAGGGCCTCGACAGCCCGCTCCATCCCCGGGGTCGGCCCCGAGACGACCACCTGGTCCGGGGCGTTGTCGTTGGCCACCACTACACCGGCTCCGGCCTCGATCCCCATGTCCGACACCACCTGCGCCACCGCGTCGGCCGACGCCGCCACCGCCGCCATCGTCCCGGGATCGTCACCGGCGGCGCCGACCATCACCCGGCCCCGCGTCTCACTGAGGCCGAGGAGCTCGTCCTCGGGCAGGGCCCCGGCCACGGCCAGCGCCACCAGCTCGCCGTAGCTGTGGCCGCCGACGACGTCAGGGCGCACGCCGCACGACGCCAGGAGCTCGGTGACCGCCAGCCCGGTGATACCCAGGGCCGGCTGGGCCACCCGGGTGTCGGTCAGGGCGTCCCGCTGTGCCGCCCGCTCCTCCGGGCCGAACGGGGTCGGCGGGAACATCCGCTCGACCCAGGGCTCCCCCATCCGGAGCAGCCGCTGGAGGGGCGGGAAGGCCACGAACAGGTCGGCCAGCATTCCCGTCCGTTGGCTCCCCTGGCCGGGGTAGACGAACGCCACCGGGGCCGGTCCGGCGGCACCGCCAGCGACGAACACCCGGGCGCCCGGCTCCGACCGGCCCTGCCGGACAGAGGCGAGGCTACCCCGCAGCTCGGCCACGTCGGCAGCCACCACCGCCACCTGCACCGCCGATGTCGCTCCCGGCCGTCCGCCACGCCCCCACCCGGCCACGGTGGCGGCCAGGTCGCGGAGCCGCAGGGCCTCGGGGTCGTCGGCCCCGTCGATCAGCGCCTCCAACCGGTCGGCCTGCCCCAGGGCATCGGCCAGGTCGGTGCCGGTGAAGAGGAAGAGCTCCGCTGGCCACTCCTCGAGCCCGTGCGGCGGGGCGTCGTCCCCCCGGTGGGCGCTGAGGACGGCGTGGAAGTTGGTACCCCCGAACCCGAAGGCGCTGACACCGGCCACCCGACGTCCGGTCGACCACGGTCGGGCCGTCCCGTCGAAGACGAACGGACTGGCCCCGGCCTCGTAGCCGGGGTTGGGCTCGTTCAGATTGAGGGTCGGCGGGCGCACCCCACGGTGCAGGGCGAGGGCCGCCTTGATCAGGCCGGCCATCCCGGCGGCGCACTTGGTATGACCGATCTGGGACTTGACCGACCCGAGCGCCACGCTGGCCACCTCGGCGCCGGCCTCGAGGAACACGTCGTTCAGGGTGGTGAGCTCCGTGCGGTCCCCCACCACCGTCCCGGTCCCGTGGGCCTCGACCAGACCCACCTCCGCCGGTGAGATGCCGGCCCGCTGGTAGGCGCGCTCGAGTGCCCGGCGCTGCCCCTCGGGTCGGGGGGCGGTGAGCCCGAGGCTCCGCCCGTCGCTGGAGCCGGCGATGCCGTCGATCACCGCGTAGACCCGGTCACCGTCACGCTCGGCGTCCTCGAGGCGCTTGAGGACGATGCAGGCCACCCCCTCCCCGAGGGCGATGCCGTCGGCGTCGGCGTCGAAGCTCCGGCACTGCCCGGTGGGCGACAGGGCGTGCACCCCGGCGAAGAGGAGGTAGTCGTTGATGCCGTTATGGAAGTCGGCACCCCCGCACAGCACCATCCCGCTGGTCCCCGCCCGCAGCTCCTTGCAGGCCATGTCCACCGCGGCCAGGGACGAGGCGCAGGCGGCGTCGACGGTGTAGTTGACACCGCCGAGGTCGAGGCGGTTGGCGATCCGGCCGGCGATGACGTTGGTCAGCACGCCGGGGAACGAGTCCTCGGTCAGGACCGGCAGGGTCGCCTCCAACCCCTCGGGGAGGGTCCCCACCGTCTGCGGGTACATGGCCCGGAAGCCGTAGGCCGCGGCCAGGTCGGTGCCCGCCTCGGCCCCGAAGATCACCGACACCGAGTCGCGGTCGAACGGGCGCTGTGCGTACCCGGCGTCGGACAACGCCCGGGCGGCGACCTCGAGACTGAGGAGCTGGACCGGATCGATGGAGGAAAGGGAGGTCGGCGGGATCCCGTAGGCCAGGGCGTCGAAGCCCACCTCGGGGATGAACCCTCCCCACTTCGACGGCGTGCGTCGCCCGGCCCCGTGAGCGAACGAGTCGGGGTCGTAGTACGTGTCGACGTCCCACCGGTCGGCCGGCACTTCGGTGATCGAGTTCCGTCCGGCCACCACGTTGGACCAGAAGCGGTCCAGGTTGTCCGCCCCCGGGAAGATCGCCGACATACCCACGATGGCCACCTGGTCGCGGGAGTGCCGCTCGGCGGTGGCGGGGCCCGACAGCGTGGCCGAGGCCCGGTCGGCGGCGGTCGGACGGTCGAGGACGGCCGACGAGCCCATCGCCACCTCGGTGTGCAGTTGCTCGATGGTGGTGAGGTCGTCCCGGAGCGCCGCTACCTGTCCCATCATGTACATCCCCTCGCGCCGTTGCTCGTCGGGAGGCACCGTCCCGATCGAGTCGCCGTCCCTCCGCAGCCCCTTGCTGGCGATGCGGAGCCGGCCCAGGTTCAGCATCTCCAGCTCCGCCCACATCTCCTTCGGCGACGCGCCGGCCTCGACCAGGCGACGCCGCTCGGCGGCGAAGGTCCGGACGAATTCCGAGTCGACACAGCGGGTGGCGTGGCCGGGTGAGGTCTCCAGCAGGACGGTGGTGGCGGCCTCGACCGCCGCCTGTTGGAAGGCGGGCTGGATGGCGCCGGAGGAGACAGCCTCCTCGGTCAGCAGGTACGCCGTCCCCATCAGGACCCCGATGGCGGCACCCCGCTCGACCAGCGGTGCCGCCATGGCCGCCACCATGGCGGCGGAACGGGCGTCGTGGACACCACCGGCGAAGAGGACGCGCAGCTCCTCGGGGCGGTCGAAGGCAAGCAGCCGGGCCAGCTGCGCCTCCCACAGGGTGAAGCTGGTGCGTGGCCCGACGTGGCCGCCGCACTCGCGTCCCTCGAAGACGAACCGGCGTGCCCCGTCGGCCAGAAACCGGTCGAGCAGGCCCGGCGAGGGCACATGGAGGAAGACCTCGGTGCCGGCCTCCTCGAGCGGTCGGGCCTGGGACGGGCGGCCGCCGGCGATGAGGGCCACCGGCGGCGGCTGCTCGAGGAGCACCGCCATCTGCTCGTCGCGCAGCTCGGGCGGCACGAACCCGAGGATGCCCGCCCCCCAGGGGCGTTCGCCCACCTGCTCGGCGGTCCGGCGGAGCAGGTCCCTGACCTCGTCCCCGCGGAGCAGGGCCAGTGCCAGGAACGGGAGCCCGCCGCCCTCGGCCACCGCGGCGGCGAACTCCGGACGGTCGCTGACCCTGGTCATCGGGCCCTGGGCGATGGGGAACCGGGTACCGAGATCGCGGGCCAACGCCGAGCCGGGCTCGAGGGCGCGCTGTCGGCGGGCCGCCGGCGGCGAGTCGAGAATGGAGGCACGGATGGCCTGGACCACCCCGCCCACCGTGCGGTATCGGTCGGCCAGGGACCGGGCGAGGAACCCGTCCTGCCCCACCGCCACCAACCCGCCGTGGAGATCGGTGCCGCCCGTCCGGGCGGCCACCTCGGCGGCATCGGCGTCGGCCGACAGCGCCGCCGCCGGCAGGTCGGGGCGGGTGAAGACCCGGTGCCCACCGACCACGGTGGTCTCGCTGCCGTCCATGGACCGGAGCGCGGCGCGGAGCGGGGCGGGCAACGTCGACTCGGCGGTGAGGGCCAGCTGCGCATCGAGCACCACGCCCTCAGCTCCACCCACTACGGCGGCGGCGGCGGTATGGAGCCCGATCCCCCCCTGCGACCAGACGGGGACATCCACGGCGTCGACGACCGCCTGGAGGAGCACGAAGGCGGTCTCCTCACCGACCGCGCCACCCGATTCGGCGCCCTTGGCGATGACTCCGGCGGCGCCGGCCGCAACGGCGAGAAGGGCGTCGGCGGCCGAGGTGACCTCGGCGAACACCCGAGGTGCCCCACCGGGCCATCCCACCGGCGCCACCCACCGCCGGATGGAGTCGACCCCGTCGGCGGCGACCACCAGCGTGTCGATACGGGCGTCCCCGGCCTCGGCGGCCAGCCGTCCGAGCTCCTCGACGGAGAACGGGGCGCGGGCGTCCAACCGGAGACCGAACCGCTCGGAGGTGCGCTCGGTCACCCGACGCACCGCCTCTCTGGCCGGGGCCGCCTCGTGGCCGACGTCGAGCACCCCCAGGGAGCCCGCCCGGACGGCCGCCACCACCACGTCGGCGTCGGGTGTCCCGAAGGGCGAGACAGCTATTACCAGATGACGCGTCGCGCTTTCCATCTGCATATGAGTACGCCCCCTGCTGAGCACTCGAGTCACAAGTACGGACTGGACCAACTTCGCTGCCCCGGACCCCGATATCCGGTAAGGACACCGAGTGCTCGACCGCACGGAGCACTTCCCGGACGACGAGGTACCTTGCAGCCTATCGTCTCAGTACAGCTATGTCACCAGGAAGTTTCTGTCGTCAATGCCACTGGCGAAACCCAAGTGGCTACGGAGTGTGAGCATGGTCCGATGGGGTGTCGAGCTCGATTTCGCCACGCAGAGCGGTGCTTTTGTCACGTTCAAAGGTCATCCCGTGATCTGACAAGACAGGTGATCTATTTGGATCAATAGGCCCGGCCTCTATTCGGACCTCGAAGGTGGTCCCCTCGCCCGGGACGACCGCCACCGTCCCGCCGTGGGCCGCCACGATGGCCGACACGATGGCCAGCCCGAGTCCGGCCCCGCCGGTGGCCCGGGCCCTGGACGGATCCGACCGGAAGAACGGCTCGAAGATCCGGCCAACGTCGTCCGGGTCGATCCCCGGCCCGTCGTCGTGCACGGTCAGCACCGCCTCGGAGCCCTCGACCCTGGTCTCCACCCGGATGTCGGTGCCGTCCGGGGTGTGGGTGACGGCGTTGCCCACCAGGTTGTCGACCACCTGACGCAGCCGGTGGGGGTCGCCGACGACGGGCACCGGCCCGGTGGCCTCGATGGCGATGCGTCGCTGGGGGGCGGAGGCCTCGAACCCGGTGACCGACTGGCGGACGACCTCGGCCAGGTCGACCGGCTCCCGGGTCAGGGGACGCTCCCGGTCGAGCTGCGCCAGCAGGAAGAGGTCGTCCACCAGGGTCCCCATACGCGCCGCCTCGTTCCGGATGTAGTGCATGGAGGTGGCCAGGTCGGCGGGCCGGTCCCGGACGCCGAGGTCGAAGATCTCGGCGTACCCCAGGATCGACGTCAGCGGCGTTCGGAGCTCGTGGGAGGCGTCGGCCAGGAAGCGCCGGAGCCGCTCCTCGGACGCCGCCCGGGCGGCGAACGCCTCCTCGATCCGACCCAGCATCGTGTTGAACGCCAGACCCAGCTCGCCGACCTCGGTGCCCGGCGTGACGTACGACACCCGTTGGCTGAGGTCGCCCTCGGCGATGGCCCCGGCGGTCTCGGCCATCTCATTGAGCGGGCGCATGTCGCGACGGACCATGATCCACGAGATGGAACCGAGGACGGCCAGCAGCAACAGCGACACCACCGTCTCGATGAGCAGCAGCCGCCCGAGCGTGCTCTCGAGGTCGGTCAGAGGCTGCGCCACCACGATGGTCCCGGCACCGTCGGGCAGCGGCCGGGCCACCGCCCGGTAGGTGACCCCGTTGCCGGCCGAGGAGGTGGTGAAGAAGAAGCTGGAGGTACCCACGCCCCCCGAGCCGGGCAGGGACGGCGGGACGGCCGGCGCGGCCGGGGCCTTCCCCCCGTAGGAGAAGAACACGTGCGCCTTCACCTTGCCGGTTCCGGTGAGCAGCTCCCCGTAGGTGCCGGGCGGGACCAGGACGCCGGCACCCGAGCCCCGGCCGGGCGAGCCGAACCCGCCGCCGGCGTGAAAGGAGCTCCCCGTCCTCCCCGGGGGGGCGGTCGTGGTCTGTCCCGGTGTGGTGGTCGGCGTGGTGGCGTGGGTGGAGGCCGCCCCGCTGTCATCCGGCAGGGGGCCGAAGGAGGACGGGGAGACGAGGGCCCGCTCCACCGGGAAGGTGGCCGCTTCCAGCTGCTGGTCCACGCGGGTGAGGAGGAACGAACGGAGGGAGGTGTAGGTGACGACATCGGAGATGGCCAGACCGGCCACCACGATGACCACCACCAGCACCAGCAGGCGGAGGCGGAGGGTCACCGCTCCACCGGGGTGCGGTCGGAGTCGGCGCTTCCGCCGGACCCGGGCGAGTCGTGCTCCGCCGGCACCCGGAGGGCGTAGCCGACCCCCCGGACGGTCCGGATCAACGGCGGGCCGTGAGCGTCGAGCTTCTTGCGGAGGTAGCTGACGTAGACCTCCACCATGTTCACCTTGCCGTCGAAGCTGTAGTCCCAGACCCGATCGCGGATCTGGGACTTGGAGATGACCTGGCCGGCGTTGACCATCAGGTAGTGGAGCAGCCGGAACTCGGTGGGGGTGAGCTCGATCGACGCCGCTCCCCGCCGAACCTCGTGGCTGTCCTCGTCGAGCTCGAGGTCGGCGAAGGTGAGGTGGGTGCCGACGTCCTCGTACCCGTCGGTGCGCCGCATGATCGCCTTGATCCGGAGCAGCATCTCCTCGACGCTGAACGGCTTGGTCATGTAGTCGTCGCCCCCGGCGGCCAAGCCCCGGATCCGGTCGTCCACATCGCCCCGGGCGGTGAGGAACAGTACCGGCGTCATCTGGGAGCGCCGGTCCCACCCCATCCGCTTCAGCACCTCGAAGCCGTCGAGGTCGGGGAGCATCACGTCGAGGACGACCAGGTGGGGTCGGAAGTCGTGCACTTCCCGCAGGGCGTCGGCACCGGTATGGGCCACCCGCACCACCGCCCCGTGGAGGTCGAGGGCCATGGCCACCAGGTCGGTGATGCTCTTCTCGTCGTCCACCACGAGGATCCGGCGGTCCTCCATGTCGGTGTCGGTGCCGCCGGTGCTCATGGCGTCAATTGTGCTGGCGGATCCTGAAGATTCGCTGAGAGACCCCGCCCGGTCACCCGAACCGGTGCCTCCAGCCGCCCTCGGGCAGCGGCGACCCGGCCAGAGTCAGGCGGCCCGGGACGCCCGAGCACGCCCCGATGGGGAGCGGGGGGCGCAGGTCGGCGGCCGCCATCGCCCGCTCCAGTCGCCGGAGGTCCCCGGTGGTGATCAGGAGCTCGTACTCCTCGCCACCGCCCAGGGCCTCCTCGGCGGTGGAGCCGGGCGCCGCCGGGATCGTGTCGAGGTCGACGCCCACCCCGGACGCCGCCGCCAGGTGCCGTACGTCGGCCACCAGCCCGTCGGAGACGTCGATGGCGGCCGTGGCTCCGGCCAGGCGCGCCACCTCCCCCTCGTCCAACCGGGCCACCGGTCGCCGGTGCGCCCTGATGGCGGCGGCTCCCGCCCCCTCGGCGCCGGCGTCCACGGTCCCCTGACGGAGCAGGCGCAGCCCGGCGGCCGAGGCCCCCAGAGGGCCGGTCACCACGACGGCGTCACCGGGTCGGGCCCCCGACCGCAGCATCGGCCCCGGCTCGGCGGACCCGTGGAGCGAGCCGGCCACCGACACCGACACCACCAGCGCCGGCGAGGACGACAGGTCACCGCCGACCACCACGCACCCGGCCTCCCCGGCCGCCTCCGCCACCCCGGCCGACAGCCGCTCGACGTCGGTACCGGTGGGGGCGGCCACCGACACCAGGACGTAGTCGGGCCTGGCCCCCATGGCGGCCAGGTCGGACGCGGTCACCATCAGCGCCTTGTAGCCCAGGTCGTCGAGGTCGCAGTAGGCCAGGTCCACATGGACGCCGCCCACCACCAGGTCGGTGGCCAGCAGGAGGTAGGGCCCCGGTCCGGCGGGGACCACGGCGGCGTCATCGCCGATCCAGACCTGACCGGAGGGGGCAGCGCCCCCGACGGCCTCGAATCGTGCCCGCAACCGCTCGATCAGGGCGAACTCGTCTCCCGGGCGGGCCCCGCCGCCCTCCTGGGGCCCGCGATTGGGAGGGATCACACCTCCCTGCCTAGCATTCACCACGATCACCACCGCTACCATGGATGAACAGACCGTGAACACCAGGTGTTCCCTGTGATCACCGTCGACAGTCAGTCGGACACCCGAGGAGGAACCACCCGCCCATGCCCCCCACTGAACACAAGAAGCTGATTGCTTGGGTGGACGAGATCGCAGCACTCACCGAGCCCGACACCGTGGAGTGGTGCGACGGGTCGGCCGAGGAGTACGACCGTCTCTGTCAGCTGCTGGTGGACGGCGGCACCTTCACCAAGCTGTCCGAAGCCAAGCGGCCCAGCAGCTACTGGGCCGCCTCCGACCCAGGCGACGTCGCCCGGGTGGAGGACCGCACCTACATCTGCTCGACTCTCGAGTCGGACGCCGGGCCGACCAACAACTGGCGCGATCCGGCGGAGATGCGCGGCGTGCTCACCGACCTGTTCAAGGGGTCGATGCGGGGACGCACGATGTACGTGGTCCCGTTCTCGATGGGCCCGCTGGGCTCCCGGATCGCCCACATCGGCGTGGAGATCACCGACTCCGCCTACGTGGCCGTCTCCATGCGGATCATGACCCGGATGGGCCGCGGAGCCTTGGAGGTGCTCGGCAACGACGGCGAGTTCGTCCCGTGCCTCCACTCGGTCGGCTCCCCGTTGGCCGAGGGCCAGACGGACGCCCCGTGGCCCTGCGACGCCGACAACAAGTACATCGTCCACTTCCCCGAGACCCGGGAGATCGTCTCCTACGGGTCGGGCTACGGCGGGAACGCGCTGCTGGGCAAGAAATGCTTTGCATTGCGGATTGCGTCGAATATGGCGCGCGACGAAGGCTGGATGGCCGAGCACATGCTGATCCTCGGCGTCGAGTCGCCGCAAGGAGAGAAGACCTATATCGCCGCGGCCTTTCCATCTGCCTGCGGCAAAACCAATCTGGCAATGCTGGTGC
>JBKQTE010000110.1:0-25988 GCA_052143315.1 Acidimicrobiales bacterium
TTCGTGCCTTGGGGCACGAAGCCCGACACCGGGGGTGGGGGAGGGGACCCGCCGGGCAGACCCGGCCGGGCGGACCGATGGCCGAGCCCCGGTCCGCCGGAGCCGGGCCCGTCATCCGGTCCGGCCGACCAGTCCCCGCTCTTCCCGCCCACGGAGTGAGACGTCAGACGCGCCCAGCTGGCGGGCCGCTCTGTCTGACGCCGCTCTGACTGAGGCCGCTATGTCCCCGACTCGGTCGGGAACCAACCGGACACCCTGCGGGCCAGTTGGCGGCGGTGGTCGCGCTGGGCGCGGCGCGCCTCGCTCATGTCGACCAGCTCGAGGCGGACTGTGTCGCCGGGCCGTACCTGTCCCAGGTGACCGCGATCTGCGGCGATGACCGTGGCGATCACCGGGTACCCGCCGACGGTGGCGTGATCCGGCATCAGAATGATCGGCTGACCGTCGGGCGGGACCTGGATGGCACCGGTCACCATGCCGGTGGAGGGGATCCCTCCCGTCGACGGGGCGGCGACGCGGCTGTCCGATCGCAGCCGAAGGCCGATCCGGTTGGAGGCTCCGCCGACCTCCCACTCAGAGGAGACCAGCGCCTCCAGCGAGGACGGGTGGAACCGGTGCGGCCCGGCCACCACCCGCACGGTCCACTCCCGATCGGCCGCCGAACGGCCACCGGTGTGGGTCAGGAGACCGTGGGGTCGTCCGGGAGCTCCTAGACCCAAGCGATCGCCGATCATCAGGGGACCCATCCCGAGTCCGCTCAGCACGTCGGAGGAGCGCGACCCGGCGACCACGGGGATCTCGATTCCTCCGGAGATCGCCAGGTAGGCGCGGAGGCCTGTGCCGATGGTCCCGATCGTCACCTCCTGTCCCGCCGACACCGGGACGACCGTGCCATCGGTGACGGGCCGGTTGTCGACCGCCACCGAGGCGGCGTCGGCGGCGGCGCCTACCACCGCCAGGTGGGCGTCGGTCTCGAAGCGGAGGGTGGGTCCCCGGGCCGTGAGCTCGAGGGCGGCGTCGCCGTCGTCGTTCCCCACCAGACGGTTGGCCAGCGCCATCGCCATCGGGTCGGCAGGCCCGGCCCGCGGCACGCCGATGGCGCCCAGCGACCCCCGCCCGCCGTCCTGGACCAGGCTGAACAGGCCCGGCTCGACTACCTCGACCGCCCGGGGACCGGCGACGACCACGGGCTTCCGGTGCCCGGGCGACCCGATGTCCTCGTCTCCGACCGCGGCGCGGATCGGCCTCCGGTGGCGGCGGAGTCGCACTCGGTCCCCCGCCCGGAGCAGGGCGAAGGGGGGCGTGTCCGGGTCGAACAGGGGAAAGTCGGTGCGTCCAAGCAGCCTCCACCCGCCCGGAGTCGGCTGGGGGTAGATCGCCGCGAACCCTCCGGCCACGGCCACCGAGCCGGTCGGCACCGACGTGCGCGGCGTGGCGTGCCGGGCGATCGAAGCCAACTCGGCGGGCAGGCCGACGAGGTAGGGGAACCCGGGAGAGAAGCCGAGGAACGCCACCCGGAGGTCGGCGCCCACCAGCAGGTCCACCACCTCAGAGGGACCGATGCCCAGCTCGGCCGCCACGCCCTCCATGTCGGGGCCGTCGAAGTCCACCGGGATCTCCACCCTTCGCCCCCCAGCTCCGGTCTCGGCGGACGCACCGGGGCGGTCGGTGTCCGGACCGGCCGCCCCGAGTCGACCGACGACGGCGGTGAGCCACGTCTCCCACGGGTCTGGCTCGGTGTCGGCGTCGCCGACCTCGATCACCACGGAGCCGAACCCGACCAGTACCTCGACCCGGCCCGCAGGGGTGGCGGGAGCGGCTCCGGCTCCCGCCCCCGCTCGGCGGATGGCGTCGGCCAGTCGGTGGGCACCCCGGTCGGCGTGGTCGGTATGGATCAGCCACGCCGAGTCACCGAAGGGCACCACTTCGGAGGTCATGCCCGGCGACCCAGGCGACCCAGGCGACCCAGGCGACCCGACCGCTCCGACCGCTCCGACCGCTCCGACCGACCTGCCGGGACGAACGGCCCGATGGTCACCCCGGCCGACTCCAGTGCCACCCGGATGGCGTGGGCGGCGTCCGCCGCTCCCGGGCTGTCGCCGTGGACGCAGAGCGACTCGCACTCGACCGACACCCACGACCCGTCGACACCTTCGACGCCGCTCCGTCCGACCAGCGACAGGCCTCGCCGTGCCATCTCGCCCGGGTCGTCGATCACCGCCCCCGGCTCGATGCGGGGTACCAGCGTGCCGTCGGCCCGGTAGCTGCGGTCGGCGAACGCCTCCCGGGCCACGTCCACTCCCGACCGGCGCGCCACCTCGATCACCACCGACCCCGCTTGGGCCAGCAGCATGGCGACCCCGCTCGTTTCGAGGGCGGCCACCACCACGGACGCCACTCCCGGGTCGACCCCCATCCGGTGGTAGAGGGCGCCGTGCGGCTTCACGTAGGCGACGACACCGCCCACCGACGCGGCCACCTCGGCGAGGGTCGTGCACTGCTCGACGATGTCGGCCAGCAGCCGGTCTTCGGTGACGTCGAGCACCCGCCGGCCGAAGCCGTCCCGATCGCGGTAGGACACGTGGGCACCGATGGTCACCCCGCGCTCGACGGCGGCCCGACAGGTGGCTTCCATCACCTCCCGGCTGCCGGCGTGGAACCCGCAAGCGACGTTCGCGCTGGTCACCGAGGCCAGGATGGCGACGTCCGACGGGAGGAGCGATTCGGACTCGCCCAGGTCGGCGTTGAGATCCACCTTCGGCATGCCTCCAGTATCGGGCATGAACTCGGCCCGTGGAGGCGCTATCGTCGCGTCCATGCCGCAACCGCCTGCACTTACGCCCGAACAGCGCCAGGCCGCCCTGGCGAAGGCCGCTCAGGTCCGCCGTGAGCGGGCCGAGGTGAAGGAGAAACTCAAGCTGGGGTCGCTCACCCTCTCTGAGCTCCTCACCGACGCCGAGGCCAACGAGACCGTCGGGAAGATGAAGGTGCTCTCCGTGCTCGAGTCCCTGCCCGGTCTCGGCAAGGTAAAAGCGCGTCGCCTGATGGAGACCGTCGGCATCAGCGAGAGCCGCCGGCTGCAGGGCCTGGGCAGCAACCAGCGCGAGTCGCTGCTGAGAGAGACCGCTCGCTGAGCGCTTCGCACCTCGGCCCGACGGGTCGGGCCGGTCCCCTGGTCTTCGTACTGTTCGGCCCGGGGGGCGCCGGCAAGGGGACCATCGCCGCCCGGCTGGTCGAGACCGACCCCCGACTCTGGCTCAGCCGATCGTGGACGACCCGCGCCCGGCGCCCCGGTGAGCCGGTCGACGCCTACTGCTTCGTGGACCGGCCCACCTTCGAGGATCGGGTCGCCGCCGGCGGCTTCTTCGAGTGGGCCGAGTTCCTCGGCAATCTCTACGGGACGCCGTTGCCCGAGCCGCCCGAGGGGTCCGACGTACTGCTGGAGATCGACCTCCAGGGGGCCCAGCAGGTCCGGTCCAAGCGGCCCGACGCCCGGCTGATCCTCCTGGTGCCCCCTTCTGACGAGATCCAGGCCCAACGGCTGCGCGGCCGTGGTGACGACGAGGAGCACGTGGCCAAGCGCCTCCGGGCCGGGGCCGACGAGGTCCGGGCCGGCCGCGCCATCGCCGACGCCGAGGTGGTCAACGACGACCTGGTGCAGGCCGTGGCCGACGTGGCCGGTATAGTGGACCGTTACCGCTCCGCCGCCTCGGCGGGGGGCACGGCGGTGGGAGGCCCAGGCGAAGCAGCCGACGCCCCGCCCACCCCACCTGACGACCCACGCAAAGGACCCTGATGGCCCAGACCCGAAGCACCCTGATGGACCCGCCGATCGAGGACCTGCTCGACAAGGTGGACTCCAAGTTCACCCTGGTGGCGCTGGCGTCCCGCCGGGCCCGCCAGGTGAACAGCTACTACAACAGCCTGGGCGAGGGCATCGGCGTGGTGGTGCCGCCGCAGGTCGCCTCGGTGTCGGGCAAGCCGTTGTCGATCGCCTTCGAGGAGGTGGCCGCCGGCAAGGCGACCTACTCCCGTCCCGAACCCGTCGACGAGGCAGCGCTGGCCGAGGCGACGGCACTCGAGGAGGCAGCCGCCCTGGCCGAGGCGGCCGGGCTGATCGGTCTCGAGGGCGGGGCGGGTACCGCGTCGACCGAGTCCACCGACTAGCCGAACCGGCCCGAACGACCATGCCGGGCACCTCGCGACCGTTCGTCGTTCTCGGGGTGTCCGCCGGCATCGCCGCCTACAAGGCGGTCGAGGTGTGCCGGCGCCTGGTCGACGCCGGTGTCCACGTGGCCCCGGTCCTGACCGAACGGGCCACCCGCTTCGTGGGCGAGGCGACGTTCGACGCCGTGGGGTCCGAGCCGGTCCAGACCAGCCTCTGGGACGAGGCGTCCCCCATCCCACACACCCGGTTGGGCCAGCTGGCCGACGTGGTGGTGGTCGTCCCGGCCACCGTGGACCTGCTCGGCCGCTACGCCAACGGCCTGGCCGACGACCTGCTCACCACCACGCTGATCGCCACCGCCGCCCCGGTGGTGGTGTGCCCGGCCATGCACACTGAGATGTGGGAGCACCCGGCCGTGCAGCACAACCTCTCCGTGCTCCGGGACCGGGGCGTGGTGGTGGTACCGCCGGAGAAGGGGCGCCTGGCCGGCGGCGATGTCGGCTCCGGTCGGCTGGCCGACCCGGCGGTGATCGTCGAGACGGTCCTGGGACTGCTGGCCCACGCGGCCTCGCCCGACCTCCAAGGGGTACGGGTACTGGTCTCCGCCGGGGGGACGCGCGAGCCGATCGACCCGGTCCGGTTCCTGACCAACCGCTCGTCGGGCAAGCAGGGCCACGCCCTGGCCGACGCCGCCCGCCGCCGGGGAGCGGTCGTCGACCTGGTGACCACCACCACCCGGCCGGCCGCCGACGGCATCACCGTCCACCGGGTGGAGACGGCCGCCGAGATGGAGGCGGCCATGGTGTCGCTGGCCCCCGGGGCGGACGTGGTGGTGATGGCGGCGGCGGTGGCCGATTTCCGACCCAAGGTGGCGGCCCCCTCCAAGCTGCGCAAGGCCGACGGCATCCCCGATCTGGTTCTCGAGCCCACGCCGGACATCCTGGCCGAGCTGGGTCGACGCCGGCCCGGGTCCCAGGTGCTGGTCGGGTTCGCCGCCGAAACCGACGAGGTCGCCGAGCGGGCGGCGGCCAAGCTGTCCCGGAAGGGCGTCGACCTGATGGTGGCCAACGACGTCTCCGCCCCGGGGGTGGGCTTCGACCACGACACCAACGCCGTCACCGTGCTGGGTGCCGACGGGCTGGTCACCGAGGTGGCCCTCACGGGAAAAGACGCCGTGGCCGACGCGGTGTTGGATAGGGTGGTCCGGCTCCTCACCGCGCGATGATGGGCGTCGGGCACCAACGTCGGGTCCCCGCAAGCCGCACCCGTGGCCGTGGCTGCCGCCGTGGCCGTGGCTGCCCGGCATCGGCGGGGGCGATGTCGGCCCGGGGCCCACGACCGCCCGTTGCGCACCCTACGAGATGATGATCACCCCCTGAGAAGAACGGATCCACAGTGAGCACCCGATACACCTTCACCTCCGAGTCGGTCACCGAGGGCCATCCGGACAAGATGGCCGACCAGATCTCGGACAGCGTCCTCGACGCCCTGCTGGCCGACGATCCCAACAGCCGGGTGGCGTGCGAGACGCTGCTGACCACCGGCCTGGTGCTGGTGGCGGGGGAGATCACCACCACCACCTACGTCGACATCCCCAAGCTGGTCCGCCAGACGGTGCTCGACATCGGGTACGACGACGACGCCTACGGCATCGACGGGAACACCTGCGGAGTCATCGTGTCGCTGGACGAGCAGTCGCCCAACATCGGCCAGGGGGTGGACAACGCCTTCGAGGTGCGGGCCGGCACGGGCGGCGAGGACCTGCTGAACGCCCAGGGCGCCGGCGATCAGGGGATGATGTTCGGCTACGCCTGCGACGAGACCCCCGACCTGATGCCGCTCCCGGTCTGGCTGGCCCACCGGCTGGCCCAGCGCCTGGCCCAGGTGCGCCGGGTGGGGATCCTGCCGTACCTGCGTCCCGACGGCAAGACCCAGGTCAGTGTGACCTACGAGAACGGGCGACCGGTGGCACTGGAGACGGTGCTGATCTCCACCCAGCACGATCCCGGCGTCGACCTCGACACGCTGCTGCTCCCGGACCTCCGCGACAACGTGATCAACCCGTTGCTCCCCACCGACCTGGACACCGACAACGTGCGGATCCTGGCCAATCCCACCGGCGTGTTCGAGCTCGGCGGGCCCCACGCCGACACCGGCCTGACCGGTCGGAAGATCATCGTCGACACCTACGGCGGCATGGCCCGTCACGGCGGCGGTGCCTTCTCGGGGAAGGACCCCTCCAAGGTCGACCGGTCTGCGGCCTACGCCGCCCGCTGGGTGGCCAAGCACGTGGTGGCCTCGGGTGCCGCCAGCCGGTGCGAGGTCCAGGTGGCGTACGCCATCGGCGTGGCCCGGCCGGTCTCGCTGCTGGTGGAGACGTTCGGCACCGAGAAGGTCGACCCGACCCAGATCGTCAAGGCGGTGGACGGGATCTTCGACCTCCGTCCCGCCGCCATCGTGCGCGACCTCGACCTCAAGAGGCCGATCTACCGGAAGACCGCCGCCTACGGCCACTTCGGCCGGAGCGAAAAGGACTTCACATGGGAGGACACGTCGCGAGTCGACGACCTCAAGCAGGCGCTCGGCCTCTGAGCCGGGCTTCGCCGACAGGGGTGCCGGAGGTCCCGTCGAGCTCCGGCAACGGCCCCGGCCCCGTCAACGGCCCCGGCCCCGTCGGGACGCCGCACCGGGTGGTCCGGCTGGTCCCGGACATTCCGGCCGTCCACCGGCGGTTCGACTACACCGTGCCGGAGGCGTTGGCCGACCGGGTGGGCGTTGGCAGCCGGGTCCGGATCGACCTTCACGGTCGCCGGGTGGGTGCCTGGGTGGTCGAGGACGGCGTGACACCGCCCGACGGGGTGGTCCCCAAGCCCATCGCCCTCTCCAGCGGGGACGGCCCCCCGCCGGCGGTGGTGGCGCTGGCCGAGTGGGCGGCCTGGCGTTGGGCCGGCCCGGTCTCGTCCTTCCTGGGGACGGCGTCGCCTCCCCGGGTGGTCCGGGGGCCGGCCCGGGGGCACGCCGTCCGGTCCGACGATGCCGAAGGGTCCGGCCGGGCCGGCGCGGCTCCGGGCGGGCCGCGGCCGGCGGTGGCGTCGCCGGGCGGGGCGTCGGTGGGGATGGTGTCGGCGGCGCTGGACGGGACCACCGCCACCGTGGTCCGGCTGGCCCCGGCGCTCGACGCCGTTCTGCTCGCCCTGGAGGTGGTCCACCGGCTGGGGCCCGACGGGCTGCTGGTCCTCGCCCCATCGCACGCCCGTGCCGCCCAGGTGGCCGACCGGCTGCATCGGGCCGGGGCTCCAGTGGCCCTCCTGCCCGAGGCCTGGGAGGCGGCCGCCACCGGTCGGCGGGTGGTGGTGGGGACCCGGGCGGCGGCGTGGGGTCCGCTCGCGGTGCTCCGGGGGGCCGTGGTCCTCGACGCCCACGACGAGGCGTACCGGGAGGAGCGCTCGCCGACCTGGTCGGCGGTGGACGTGACCCTCGAGCGGGCCCGCCGGGACGCTGCCCCGGTGCTGCTGGTCAGCCCCTGTCCGACCGTCTCGCTGCTCGAGGGAGCCACCCTGGTGACCACCGACCGGGACGTCGAGCGCCGGGGGTGGCCGGCCGTCGAGGTGGTCGACCGGACCGGCGACGACCCGCGCACCGGCCTGTTCTCCGAGCGGCTGGTCGTCCTCCTGCGCACGGTGCTGGACCGGCCCACCGGTCGGGTGGTGTGCGTCCTCAACCGGACGGGACGGGCCAGGCTGCTCGCCTGCGCCCACTGTGGTGCGCTGGCCCGGTGCACCAGCTGTGGGGGGTCGATGGCCCAGGCGGAGGCCGGGGGGGAGCTGCGCTGCAGCCGGTGTGGGTCGGTCCGGCCGGCCATCTGCGCCGAGTGCGACTCCACCCGCCTCAAGCTGTTGCGGATCGGGGTGTCACGGGCCACCGAGGAGCTGTCGGCCCTGGTGGGGGCGGCGGCGGTGGAGGTGTCCGGCCACGCCACCGAGACGGTGGACCCCGGCGCCCGGCTGGTGGTGGGCACCGAGGCGGCGCTGCACCGGGTGCCCCACGCCGAGGCGGTGGCCTTCCTCGACATCGACCAGCACCTCCTGGCCCCGCGCTTCGGGGCCGGGGAGGAGGCGCTCGCCCTCCTGGCCCGGGCGTCGAGGCTGGTGGGCGGGCGCGGGGGCGATGGGCGCCTGCTGGTGCAGACCCGTATGCCCGACCACGAGGTGCTGCGGTCGGCCGTGCACGGGGATCCCTCCCTGCTGGCCGGGCCGGAGCGGGAGCTGCGGTCCGAGCTGGGCCTGCCGCCCTTCTCGGCGCTGGCGCTCCTCCGGGGAGCCGGCGCCGCCGCCTACGCCGACGGCCTGCGGACGGTGGAGGGGATCACCGTGTCGTCCCCGTCGGAGGACCGCCGGATGGTGCGGGCCGTCGACCACCGCCTCCTGTGCGACGCCCTGGAGGCGGTGCCACGCCCGCCCGGGCGGCTCCGCGTGGAGGTGGATCCCACCGCCGTCTGACCCCGGTGCCGCCGGTCGGCCCGGCTCCGTAGAATGGGTGCATGTCCTCGTACTCCGTGCGCACCTACGGCGACCCGGTGCTCAAGCAGACCGCCAGGGAGATCGACCACGTCGACGGCGCCCTGGTCCGCCTGGTGGACGACATGGTGGACACCATGTACGACGCCGTCGGCGCCGGCCTGGCCGCCCCCCAGGTCGGGGTGCAGAAGCGGCTGTTCGTCTACGACGTGGGCGACGGGCCCGAGGTGATCATCAACCCCACCATCGTGGAGACGGCCGGCGAGTGGTACCACGAGGAGGGCTGCCTCTCCATCCCCGGGCTACGGCTGGGGATCGTGCGGCCGATGGAGGTCCACCTCCTCGGGTACGACCTCGACGGCAAGGAGGTGTCCATCGAGGCCGACGAGTTCCTGGGCCGGGTGTTCCAGCACGAGGTGGACCATCTCGACGGCGTCCTGATGGTGGAGCGCCTCGACGACGACCTGCGCAAGCAGGCCCTGCGGGTCCTGCGCGACCGTGCCCTCGGGCTCGACACCACGGCCATGGAGTCCAAGCTGGTGTCGGCCCCCTCGGGGGACGACCGGGAGATCTGAGCCCTCGGACCCGACCGGTCGGCCTCACCGTCGGGTGGCAGGTCCGATAACCTCCGGCGCCATGGCCCGCCTGGTGTACCTGGGGACTCCCGATGCCGCCGTCGAACCCCTGCGCACCCTGGTGGCCGCCGGTCACGACGTGGCGCTGGTGGTCACCCGACCGGACAAGCGCCGGGGCCGGGGCGGCGCCCTGGTTCCCAGCCCGGTGAAGGCGGCCGCCCTCGAGCTCGGCCTGCCGGTCACCGACCGGCTCGACGATGCCCTCGATGTCCACGCCGAGCTGGGGGTGGTGGTGGCCTACGGGCGGATCGTGCCCACCTCGGTGCTCGACCGGCTCCCGATGGTCAACCTCCACTTCTCCCTGCTCCCGCGGTGGCGCGGCGCCGCCCCGGTCGAGCGGGCCATCCTGGAGGGCGACTCCGAGACGGGGGTGTGCCTGATGGAGGTGGAGGCGGGCCTGGACACCGGTCCCGTCTACGCCGAGGTCACCACCGGCATCCACGACGACGAGACGGCCGACCAGCTGCGCCGGCGGCTGGTGGCCATCGGCTGCCGCCTGTTGGAGGTGAACCTGGCGAACGGCCTGGCCAGCCTCCCCACCCCGTGGGACCAGGCTGGGATCCCGACCTACGCCGACAAGATCCGGCCCGAGGAGCACGAGCTGCACTGGGAGCTGACCGAGGTCGAGCTCCGCCGCGTGGTGCGGCTGGGCCGGGCGTGGACGACCTTCCGGGGCAAGCGCCTCCGGGTGCTCGGGGCCACTGCCGCGCCCGCCGCCGACCACGAGGCGGCGGCCCCCGAGGGCGCCAGCCCGGGTGCCCTCGACGGGGACGTCGTGGTGGCCGGCCGGGGGACCCGGCTCCGCCTGCTCACCGTCCAGCCCGAGGGGCGCCAGCCGATGGACGCCGGCGCCTGGCTGCGGGGTGTCCGTCCCGGGCCCGGCGACCGCCTGGGCGGCTGAGCCCGGCGTGGCACGCGGTGCCCGGTAGGCTCGGCGTCCATGTCGGCCGACCCCTCTGCTCCGGTGCTGCGGGTGGCGCCGTCGATCCTGTCGGCCGACTTCGCCGTCCTGGGCGAGGCGGTCGCCAAGGTCGAGCCGGTGGTCGACTGGCTCCATCTCGACGTGATGGACGGCCACTTCGTCCCCAACCTGAGCCTGGGCCCGCCGGTGGTGTCCTCCCTGCGGGAGCGCTCCGGCCTGTTCTTCGACACCCACCTGATGATCACCGATCCCGACCGCTACCTCGAGCCGTTCCGTGATGCCGGCTCCGACGGGTGCACCGTCCACGTGGAGGTGGGCAACACCGAGGCCCACTGCGCCCAGATGCGCGACCTCGGCCTGCGGGTCGGGCTGGCCGCCAACCCGGACACCCCGTTCGCGGTCATCGAGCCCTACCTGGGCCTGGTCGACATGGTCCTGTGCATGACGGTGTTCCCGGGGTTCGCCGGCCAGTCGTTCATCGTCGACGTGCTGCCCAAGGTGCGTCAGGTCCGCCGGGCAGTGTCGGCCGGTGGCTTCGACGTCGACGTGGAGGTGGACGGAGGCCTCGACGAGCACACCGTGTCCGGGGCGGCCGGGTCGGGGGCCAACGTCTTCGTGGCCGGCTCGGCGGTGTTCGGCCGCTCCGACCCGGTGGCGGCGGTGAAGGGCATCCTGGCGGCGGCGAGGGACGCATCGGGATCCGTGATGGGCGGTCCGTCCTGACCGACGATCTCCGGCTCCGGGACGAGCGGTGGATGCTCCGGGCCCTGGCTGCCGCCGAGCGGGTCCGGGGGAGCACCTCGCCCAACCCCTGGGTGGGGGCGGTCGTGGTGCCTCCTGCCTCCGGGGCCGAGCCGGGTGCGGCGGGTCCGGCGGGTCCGGCGGGTCCGGCTGTGGCGGCTGTGGCGGCTGTGGCGGCTGTGGCGGAGATCGGGGTCGACGACCCGGGCTGGTTCGTCGGAGCCACCGCCCCTCCCGGGGGTGCCCACGCCGAGGTGGCGGCGCTGTCCGCCGCCGGCGACTTCGCCGAGCTGGCCACCCTGTACGTGACGCTGGAGCCCTGCGCCCACCACGGCCGCACGCCACCGTGCACCGACGCCATCATCGCCTCGGGGGTCCGCCGGGTGGTGGTGGGGGTCGAGGACCCGGACCCGCAGGTGGCCGGACGCGGGGTCGCGGCCCTCCGGTCGGCCGGGATCGACGTGGAGGTGGGGATCGGGGCCGCCGCGGTGTCCGAGCAGCTGGCCGCCTACCTCCACCACCGCCGGACCGGCCGTCCCTGGGTGGTGCTGAAGCTGGCCTCCACGCTCGACGGCCGGACCGCCGCCCCCGACGGCACCAGCCGGTGGATCACCGGTGAGGATGCCCGTCGGGACGCCCACCGCCTCCGGGCGAGGTCTGACGCGGTGCTGGTGGGGGCGGGCACCGTGCGGGTCGACGACCCGTCGCTGACCGTCCGGCTGCCGGAAGGCGACCCGGACCACCGGACGCCCGACCACCAGCCGCTCCGGGTGGTGCTGGGGCACGTCCCCGAGGGTGCCGCCGTCCTCCCCGCCCTGGAGTTGGGTGGCGACCTCACCGGCGTCCTGGACGAGCTCGGGTCGAGGGGCGTGCTCCAGCTACTGGTGGAAGGTGGCGCCACGGTGGCCCACGCTTTCCACGCCGGCGGCCTGGTCGACCGGTACGTGCTCTACCTGGCCCCTGCCCTGTTCGGGGGCGACGACGCCCGCCCGCTCTTCGCCGGGCCGGGCGCGGCGACCCTCGGCGGGCTCTGGCGGGGTAGCATCCGGTCGGCCACTAGCCTGGGAGCCGATCTGCGGGTGGAACTTGCACGCCCCGGCACAGTGGAGGAGACAACGGTCGATGCCGTTCTCAGCGGTTGAAGATGCCATAGCGGCGATCGGACGTGGCGAGATCGTCGTCGTGGTCGACGACGAGGATCGCGAGAACGAGGGCGACCTGATCATGGCGGCCGATGCCGTCACCCCGGAGAAGATCGCCTTCTTCATCTCCCACACCTCCGGTCTGATCTGCGCCCCGCTCACCCCCGAGCGGGTCGAGCAGCTGGAGCTCCCGCTGATGGTGTCGACCAACACGGAGATCCAGCGGACCGCCTTCACGGTCAGCGTGGACTACCGCCACGGAACCACCACCGGCATATCGGCCTCCGACCGGTCGGCCACCATCAAGGCCCTGGCCGACCCCCACACCCGCCCCTCCGACCTCAATCGACCGGGGCACATCTTCCCACTCCGGTACCGGCCGGGCGGCGTGCTCAAGCGGGCCGGCCACACCGAGGCCGCCGTCGACCTGGCCCGGGCGGCTGGCATGTCGCCGGCTGGGGTGCTGTGCGAAGTGGTCAGCGAGGACAAGTCGTCCATGGCCCGGCTGGCCGAGCTGGAGGTCTTCTCGGAGAAGCACGGGCTCCACCTCATATCGATCGCCGACCTGATCCGGTACCGGCGCCAAAACGACAAGCTGGTCCGGCGCATCGCCAGTGCCCGGATCCCCACCCAGTTCGGCGAGTTCACCGCCGTCGCCTACGAGGCGGTCCTCGACGGCGAGCAGCACGTCGCCCTGGTGATGGGCGAGGTCGACGGGGCGGACAACGTCCTTGTCCGGGTACACAGCGAGTGCCTCACCGGTGACGCCTTCGGCTCCCTCCGCTGCGACTGCGGTCCCCAGCTGCAGGGGGCGATGGCCACCGTCGCCGACAACGGCAGCGGGGTCATCGTCTACCTGCGCGGCCACGAGGGCCGGGGCATCGGGCTGGCCCACAAGCTCCGGGCCTACACCCTGCAGGAGGAGGGCTTCGACACGGTCGACGCCAACCTCGAGCTGGGCCTGCCGTCGGACTCGCGCGAGTACGGCATCGGCGCCCAGATCCTGGTCGACCTGGGCGTGACCACCATGCGCCTGATGACCAACAACCCCACCAAGTACGGCGGGCTGGAGGGGTTCGGGCTCGACATCGTGGAGCGGGTGCACATCCAGCCGGTGGCCAATCCCGAGAACATCAAGTACCTCCGCACCAAGCGCGAGCGGATGGGCCACCTGCTGGAGGGCCTCGATGACGTCCTCTGACCTGACGCGGCTGCCGGAGGGGGCCAAGGCGCGGGTGGCGGCCCGGGTGGGATCGTCGATCGACGGCACCTCAGGAGCGGGGGGAGCGTCGGTGGACGGCGCCGGGGTGCGGCTGGCCTTCGGCTGCGCCGAGTTCAACGGGGGCATCACCGATCGGCTGCTCACCGGCGCCCTGGATGCCATCACCTCGGTCGGCGGCGATCTCGGGTCGGTCACCGTGGCCTGGGCCCCGGGGGCGTTCGAGCTGCCGCTCATCGCCCGGCGGTTCGCCGGGTCCGGACAGGTCGACGCGGTGATCTGCCTGGGGGCGGTCATCCGGGGCGACACCGGCCACTACGACTTCGTGGCCGGTGAGTGCGCCAGCGGGCTGCAGCGGGTACAGCTCGACACCGGGGTGCCGGTCGTCTTCGGCGTCCTCACCACCGATACGGTGGAGCAGGCGCTGGTGCGCTCCGAGGACGACGAGACCAACAAGGGCCGGGAGGCGGCGTTGACGGCGATCGAGATGGTGAGGGCCCTGGCGGCGATCCCCGGCGGGGTGGGCTGACCGTGCTGCGAGTCGTGCTGCCCAAGGGATCGCTGGAGAAGGCCACCCTGGAGCTGTTCGCCGCCGCCGACCTGTCGGTGACCCGTTCGTCCGACGTGGACTACCGGGCCACCATCGACGACCCCCGGATCGACGAGGTGCGCATCCTCCGACCCCAGGAGATCCCCCTGTACGTGGCGGACGGGATGTTCGACATCGGGATCACCGGACGCGACTGGGTGGAGGAGCGGGGGAGCGAGGTCACCTCCCTGGGGGTCCTCCAGTACTCCAAGGCCACCGCCAATCCGGTCCGGGTGGTGCTGGCCGTCCCGAAGGACTCACCGGCCGAGTCGGTGGCCGACCTGGCCGCCTCGGGTACCGGGGCCGGTGGGGCGCTCCGGGTGGCCACCGAGTACCCCGAGCTGACCGGCCGGTACCTCGAGAAGCACGGGGTGCGGGCGGAGGTCAGCCTCTCCTACGGCGCCACCGAGGCCAAGGTCCCCGACATCGCCGACTGCGTGGTGGAGATCACCGAGACCGGACGCGCCCTGCGGGCTGCCGGCCTCAAGATCGTGGAGACCCTCTTCGTGTCCCACACCGAGCTGATCGCCAATCGGGCCGCCGCCGACGACCGGGAGAAGCGCCACGCCATGGAGCAGATCCTCACCCTGCTGCAGGGCGCCCTGGAGGCGCGGGGCAAGGTGCTGGTGAAGCTGAACGTGGCCGCCGACCAGCTCGACGCGGTCATCGCCCTGCTGCCGGCCCTACGCTCGCCCACCGTCTCCGAGCTGTTCGGTGGCGGCGGGTTCGCGGTGGAGACGGTGGTACCGAAGTCGGAGATCAACGTCCTCATCCCGGCCCTGAAGGATCGCGGCGCCACCGACATCATCGAGCTGGCCCTGGCCAAGATCGTGCACTGAGGAGCATGGTGGCCACCTCGGGATGGAGCGGAGTGGTGAACCTGCCGCCGGTCCACCACACCCCCCAGATCGGCCGGGTCAGCCAGTTCGACGAGCCGCGCGGTGTCGGCGTGGTCGAGTTCGGCAACGGCCGGCAGTACGAGTTCCACTGCACGGCCATCACCGACGGCACCCGGGACATCGCGGTGGGGACCCTGGTGGCGGTGGAGGTCACCACCGCCCACCTCGGTCGCCTCGAGGCGTCGTCCGTACGCCCGCTGCCCGGGCTGGTGACCCCGGGGGCGACGTTGGAGTTCGCCGCCGGTTCCGGTGTCGGTGCTGATGCTGATTCCGGTTCTGATGCTGATGCTCAGTCGTCTCCGGGGGCCGGATCCGGATCCGGATCCAGCGAGTCGTCGGAGCCGACCGGGGAGACCCCGGCCGCCGAACCCGGGGCGTCCCCGGCCCGGGACATGCCCGCGCCTTCCCCTTCGCCGGCCTCCAACCCGGGACCGGCCCCGGTTCCCACCATCGATCCGCTGGGCATCACCCCGCCGGCCGGGACAGCGTCTTCACCGAGCCGGCCGGCGGCGCCTCCCCGGCCGTTGGCGCCCGACACGGCTCCGTTGTCGCCCGACACCGGGCCGGGCTCCGCCTCCGACACCCCGATCGTGCCGCCGCTGCCCGAACCGGCCCCGCTGCCCGAACCGGCCCCGCTGCCCGAACCGGGCTCCTCGCCCGGTCCCGACTTCTGGTCGCCCCACCGGGCGCCCCCCACCGGACCGCCACCCACCTGGGTCACCCCGGTGACGCCAAGTCGCGACCCGTCCTCGGGGTCCGGCTCGTCCTCGTCGTCGGCGTAGGGGTTGCCGAGGATCTTCCGGGCCATGTCGACGACTACCGCGCTGTCGGCGTCCTCGCCGGTGACCACCCCCAGCAATGGGGCGGCGAGGAGGCCGGTGACGATGCCGGTCTCCGACATCGCCTCGGCCTGCACGATGGTCCACTCCCAGAGCCGTTTGATCATGTCGGGGCTGGTGTTCTGCTTGGCGGGGACCTTCAGCCAGCAGTTGATGACGGCGTGACCCACGCCGGTGGCCGCCGGGAACAGCCAGATCAGCCGGTAGTTGCCGGTGGCGTCGACCACGGCGGCGGCCACGTAGGCGACGGCCACGCCGCACAGGTTGAACGGCGAGAACAGCACCCCCAGGCGCTCCCCGAGGCCTCCGGCGCGCGGGAGCAGCTGTAGCAGCATCGGGGCCAGCACGATGAGGTAGGCACCGATGAACGGCGCGCCGATGTAGCTCAGCACCACCGCCTGCCAGATATGGGTGTCGAAGTACTGCACCCCGGCCAGCACCCCGCCGATGAGCGGTGCACCGATGGCCAGCTGACGCACCGACATGACCCGGCTGATCGGGATCCCGAGGCCGATGCCGATGAAGAACACCGGGACCCCGGTGGCCAGGCCGGCGATGGTCTGGGCGCTGGCCCCGGCGTGGAGGTCCCGCTGGAAGAAGAGGATGGCCACGTACAGGGTCGACCCGATGCCGGCGTAGAAGAGCAGCGAGCCGCTCACCAGCACCTTGGCGTTGGGCCCGGCCAGGATGTCTCGCAGCTCGTCCCGGATCCGACGGGACCGCTTCCCTCGGTCGGCGGAGGCCCCGACCGAGGCCGTCGGCGCCTCCCGGACCAGGATCAGCACCAGGATCCCGACCGACATGATGATGACCGCTGCCAACCGGAACGGCAGGTTCCAGGTGGCCGGGTCGTTCTGCTTCCAGCTGGCGATGACAGTTCCCTTGATGGCCAGGGCCGCCACGGTGCCGAGCACCGTGGTGAGCACCAGCGCCTTGAGCCAACGGCTCCGCCCGAAGACCTCAGGCACCACCGCCACGTTGGTCAAGGTGAAGATGGCGGAGGCCTGGGTGGCGATCACGATGAACAGGACCAGCATCCAGTAGCCGTGGACCACCGTGAACATCCAGGTGCAGGCGCCCAGCACCACCAGGCTCCCGGCCATGTACGGGGTCCGTCGGCCGACCCGGGTCTGGGTGCGGTCGCTGAGGCGACCCATGATCGGGTAGGTCAACCAGGTCACCAGGCTCCCGGCCGTGAGCGCGAAGGTCACCGCCAGCGCACCCGACGCCCGGTGCTGGACGTAGAGCGTGATGAGGACGCCGGACACCGCCAGATTGGCGCGCGGGCCCACCAGGCCGATGGAGATGCCGAGGAAACTCCGGATCCGCGAGCGGTCGATGGTTTCGGGCGTCGCTGACCCTGTCTCCACGGGGTCAGCGGGTCCACCGGCGACCGGCTCGAGCCCGGCCCCTTCGTCGGGGAGCTCGCTCACTCGCCGGTGTCGGACTCCGCAGCCGGGCCGGGGTCGCCGGTGCCAGGAGCGGGTTCGCCGCCGGCACCGTTGGGGGCCGCCCCGGAGGCGGCCTGGTCGGCCGCCCGCCGAGCACCGTCGATCTGGACATAGGCCAGGCGGAGCTGGCTCAAGCCGTCTTTGAGCTGCTCCTCGGACTCGCCGAGGCGCCCCTCGAGCCCGGTGACCAGGGCCGCCAGTGCGTCAATGGCCAGCCGGGCCTGGGGGAGCAGCGGCGGCACCTGGGAGAGGTAGACGGCCGACAGCTCGAACAGCCCGTAACAGTGGTTGGCCACGACCACTTCCACCGGGGCATTGGCCAGCTCCTCGCGCATCTCCTCGACCTGGGCCGCCATCGCCTCGGCGTCGACGGGGGACCCGCCGGGGCCGCCGCCGACGCCCCCGGGGTCGCCCGGAGGACCTCCCGTGCCGGGGGGGGCGACCGGTCGTTCACCATCGGGTGTCCAGAGAGAGCTCACGGCTGGTAGCCTAAAGCACTGAACAACGAGGAAGCGGAGTCGCGCGGTCATCGACTCCCACCTGGCCACGGAAGTACGCGTGCGTCGGGTCAATGGGTCCGGATGCCGACCACGGTCGGCGCAGCTCCGGTGGCAGCTCCGTTCTCCTCTTTCGTCGGTCACGGGAGGTCCGTGGCCCGAAGATAGGGAGAGCAGTCGAATAGCAGCTACCGTCACCACCAATGAGCCTCGGATCAATGAACGGATCCGTGCCCGCGAGGTCAGACTGGTGGACCCCGAGGGTGAGCAGCTGGGGATCAAGGCGCTTCCCGAGGCGCTGAACCTGGCCCGCCAGCTGGATCTGGACCTGGTCGAAGTGGCCCCGATGGCCAACCCGCCCGTCTGTCGCATCATGGACTATGGAAAGTTCAAGTTCGACGCCGCCCAGCGGGCCAAGGAGTCCAAGCGCAAGGCCGTGCACGTCGGCATCAAGGAGATGAAGTACCGGCCGAAGATCGGTCCCGGCGACTTCGACACCAAGACCCGACAGGTGGCCAAGTTCCTCGAAGAGGGGCACAAGGTCAAGATCACCATCATGTTCCGTGGCCGTGAGGTCTTCCATCCCGAGTTGGGGAAGAAGATCCTCGACCGGATCGCAGAGCAGATGGCCGGCATGGGCAAGTCGGAGTCGGAACCCAGGCTCGACGGGCGCAACATGGTGATGGTGCTCGCACCGGACAAACGAGCGAAGCAGTCGGCCGCATCCAGGGGCCCGAAGCATCCGAACGGTCACGCCGCCGGATCGGGGACCGAGACGGGGGCAGACGCCCCGGCTCCGGGCTCCGCACCGGAGACGGCGGGCACCACACCGGCTGCCGAGGCACCGGCTTCGGCACCTGCGGCGGTCGACACCGGCGTGGTCGCTGGCGTGGTCGCCGAGGAGGGCGCGGCGGCACCTGCGGCGGCGACACCGGACCAGCCCGGGGAGCACTCCCCGGTGGAGAGCACGATCGAGGAAGAGGGATAGCGATGCCGAAGATGAAGACCGATAGCGGGGCCCGCAAGCGGATCAAGGTGACCGGGACCGGCCGTCTCCGCCGGCGCAAGGCGTTCCGCTCCCACATCCTCGAGAAGAAGTCGAGCGAGCGGAAGCGTCGCCTGAGTCGCGAGACGGACTTCTCGCCCGGCGACGAGAGGCAGATCAAGCGGATGCTCGGCAGGTAGTCCGGAAGCTCGGACCGCATCGGCCGGCGGGCAACCGCGTCCGACACCTCACCACCCGACACCTCACCACCCGTCGCCGCTGCCGGGCACCGACGAGATCGTCGGACGCCGGTCGTCGATTCACCGATTCACCGATTCGACCCATTGACTGACTCACCCATTGACTGGTTCACCCACACCGCCCGATACGAGAAGGAGTTCCCATGGCCCGAGTGAAGCGCGCAGTCCACGCCAAGAAGCACCACCGCGCGGTTCTCGAGCAGGCGCAGGGCTACTACGGCAACAAGAGCCGTTCGTTCCGCGCTGCCAACGAGCAGGTGATGCACTCGCTGCAGTACGCCTACCGCGACCGGCGTGCCCGCAAGGGGGAGTTCCGGAAGCTGTGGATCCAGCGGATCAACGCCGCCGCCCGCCTGAACGGCATCAGCTACAGCCGGTTCATCGCCGGGCTCCACGCCGCCGACGTCGAGGTGGACCGCAAGGTCTTGGCCGACCTGGCCGTCCGTGAGCCGGAGGCGTTCGCCTCCCTGGTCAAGGTGGCCGAAGAGGCGCTGGCCAGCGCATCGACGACCACCGAGGCCGCTTCCTGAGCCAGCCCGGGCTGGCCTTCACCCACCAACGGGTCAGGCGGGTCCGCCAGCTGCTGCGCAAGCGCAGCCTGCGGTGGTCCGAGCAGTGCTTGGTGGTGGAGGGGGCCGAACTGCTGTCGGTGGCGCTCGCCGCCGGGGCCGCCGTCGAGTCCGTCTACGTGGCCCCGGGCGGCCGGGACACCCCGGCCGTCGCCGAGGCGGTCTCCGGAGCCTTCGACGCCGGTGCCCGGGTGTTCGACCTGGCTCCCGGCGTGCTGGAGCGGGTCGCCGACACCGTGTCTCCCCAACCGGTGCTGGCGGTGGTGGGGTTCGTCCCGGCCACCGACGAGGACGTGGCCGGAGCCTCGATGGTGCTGGTCTGCGTCGACGTCCGTGATCCGGGCAATGCCGGCACCATCATCCGCACCGCCGACGCCTCCGGTGTCGACGCGGTGGTGTGCTGCGACGGCACCGTCGACCCCACCAATCCCAAGACGGTGCGGGCGTCGGCCGGCTCGGTGTTCCACACCCCGATCGTGATGGGCGGGGAAGCCGCCCGGGTGGTCGCCGGCCTGCGGCGCCACGGGCTCGCCATCGTCGGCACGGTGGTCCGGGACGGGGTGGACTACACCACCTTCGACTGGACGCGCCGGGTGGCGGTGGTCCTGGGCAACGAGGCGTCGGGCCTCGGCGATGAGCTGGTGGCCGCACTGGACGCCCGGGTGTCGATCCCGATGGCGGGTCGGGCCGAGTCGCTGAACGTCAGTGTGTCGGCAGCGGTGCTGTGCTTCGAGGCTCGGCGCCAGCGGCGGGCGGTGGGCCACGGGCCGGAGGGCTCTACCATTCCGGGCATGGATGCACCAGGGACGGCACCGACCGTGGGCGGCAGTGGGGGGGTGGGATGACCGGCCAGGCCGATATCGACGCGCTGGTGGCCGAGGCCGAGGCCGCCGTCACCGCCGCCGCCACCACCGAGGACATCCGGCAGGTGGCCACCGCCGTCTCTGGCAAGAAGTCCCCGCTCGCCCTGGCCCACCGGGCCCTGGGCACGTTGGAGCCCGAGGCCCGCAAGGAGCTCGGGCAGCTCCTGCACGAGGCGCGCCTGACCATCGAGGCACTGGTGGAGCGGCGACGGGCCGAGATCACCACGGCCGAGATGGAGCGGACCATGCGGGCGGATCAGCTCGACCTGTCCGAGTTCATCCCCTCCCGGCCCCGCAACTCGCCCGGGCGCGGGCACCTCAATCTGGTCAGCCGGACCCGCGACGAGCTCGAGGACGTGTTCGTGGGGATGGGGTTCGAGGTGGCCGAGGGCCCCGAGATCGAGACGGACTGGTACAACTTCGGTGCCCTCAACATCCCGCCGGCCCACCCGGCGCGCGGCATGTGGGACACCTTCTACCTGAAGCTGGGTGCACCGGAGTCGACCCTGTTGCGGACCCACACCTCTCCGGTGCAGATCCACCTGATGGAGGAGGCGGTGGTCGACGGCGGCCTGCCGATCCACGCGGTGATGCCCGGTCGCTGCTACCGGCGGGACACCCCCGACGCCCGGCACCTGCCCATCTTCCACCAGGTCGAGGGGCTGGTGGTGGACAAGGGGATCACCTTCGCCGACCTGGCCGGGACCATCGAGTCGTTCACCACCGCCTACTTCGGCCCCGACATCCACTCGAGGCTGCGCCCGGCGTACTTCCCGTTCACCGAGCCGTCGGCGGAGTTCGAGGTCACCTGCACCATCTGCCATGGCCGCGGCTGCCGCACCTGCTCGCAGACCGGCTGGATCGAGCTGGGGGGGTGCGGCATGGTCGACCCGGCGGTGTTCGAGTCGGTGGGCATCGATCCCGACCAGTGGACCGGGTTCGCCTTCGGGTTCGGCATCGACCGGTGCGCCCAGATGCGGCACCAGATCGCCGACATGCGGGTGCTGAACGAGAACGACATCCGCTTCCTGCGGCAGTTCTGACCCGCCGGTCCTGAGAGGAGAGCAGTGCGCGTACCGCTGTCGTGGCTTCGAGACTTCGCCCCGTTCGACGGAGACCCGGCCGACCTGGCCGCCACCCTCGACGACCTCGGGCTGGTGGTTGAGGAGGTCGAGCGGGTGGGCGACGGTCTGGGCGACGTGGTGGTGGCGCGGGTGACCGACATCGGGCCCATCGACGGCGCCGACAAGATCCGGCGGGTGGTGGTCGACACCGGCGCACGGCCGGCGCCGGGGGTGGAGGCCGATGGCCTGCAGGTGGTGTGCGGGGCGTGGAACTTCGAGGTGGGCGACCTGGTGCCCCTGGCGCCGGTGGGCGCGGTGCTCCCGGGTGGGTTCGCCATCGGGCGCCGCACCATGAAGGGGGTCGTCTCCAACGGGATGCTCTGCTCCGGTCGTGAGCTCGAGCTCTCCGACGACCACGCCGGCATCATGGTGCTGAACGCGGTAGAGGGCGCCCATCCGGGCCAGCGGCTGGTCGACACCCTGGGGATCCACCCGGACGTGGTCTTCGACGTGGCCGTGGAGGCCAACCGGCCGGACGCCTGGAGCATCGCCGGCGTGGCCCGTGACCTGGCCGCCCGGCTGGGGATCCCGTTCGCCATCCCACCGGTCGGCGAGGACGTCGTGGAGGCCGTCACCGGCGGACCGCGGCTGGAGGAGCTGGCTTCGGTCACGGTGGAGGACACCGAGCTGTGCCCCCGCTTCACCGCCCGGGTGATCACCGGCGTCCGGGTCGGGCCGTCGCCGAAGTGGCTGGCCCGCCGCCTCACCCTGGCCGGCATGCGGCCCATCAACAACGTGGTCGACGCCTCCAACTACGTCATGTTGGAGCTAGGGCAGCCGACCCATCCCTACGACCTCGACCGGCTGGGCGGCGGTGGGCTGCTGGTGCGGCGGGCGGGGAGCGGGGAGCGGGTCACCACCCTCGACGGGGTCGAGCGGGAGCTCGGGCGTCCCGGCCCCGGCCTGGGTGACACCGGCCAGGACTGCCTGATCTGCGACGCCGACGGTGCGCCGGTGGGCATCGGCGGCGTGATGGGCGGGGCGTCGTCGGAGATCGGCGACGGCACCACCCGGGTCCTGCTGGAGGCGGCCTACTTCGCCCCCATGGCCATCGCCCGGACCTCCAAGCGGCTGAACCTCCGGACCGAGGCGTCCGCCCGGTTCGAGCGGGGGTGCGACCCCGAGGGCATCGACCGCGCCGTCGACCGGTTCTGCGAGCTGCTGGTGGCCACCGCCGGCGACCAGGTCACCGTGGCGCCGGGGATGATCGACGTGCGTGGCGACGTGCCCGGTCCGGTGCGGCTGACCGTCCGGGTCCCCTGGGTCAACGGCCTGCTGGGCACCGCCTTCAGCCGCCAGAAGATCGCCGGGCTGCTGGCTCCGCTGGGCATCACCGCCGAGCCCGTGGAGGGCGACAGCCCGGACTCGCTGCTGGTCACGGTGCCCACCTACCGACCTGACGTCCGGCCGGGCCCGGCCGGGGAGGCGGACGTCGCCGAGGAGGTGGCCCGGACCTACGGGTACTCCCGGTTGGCCCGGCGCACCCCGTCCTGGCCGCAGCCGGGGAGGCTGACCGCCTACCAGCGCGACCGCAGGACGTTGAAGGACGTCCTTTGCGGCCTGGGGGCGTCCGAGGCCTGGACGCCCACCTTCGTCAGCGAGCTCGACCAGGCCATGTCGGGGGTCGAGCCGCCGTACGTGGAGGTGGCCAACCCGCTGGTGGATTCCGAGCGGTACCTGCGGACGTCGATGGTCCCCGGCCTGGTGCGGGCGCTGCTCTACAACGCCGAGCGGCGTCAGGGGGACCTGCGGCTGTTCGAGGTGGGGAGCGTGTTCCACGCCTTCGAGGACCCACCGGCCGACCCCGGGGAGGGGCCGCCGGCCGACACCTCCGAACGGTTGAGCGCCGTCTTCTGCGCCGGGGGGGACGACGCCTGGACGGCGGTGGCGGCATGGCGGGCGGTGGCCGACACCCTCCGGGTCGCCGACTGGGTGATGATGCCGCACCTGGGCCCGGCCGCCAACGTCATGCACCCTTTCCGGTACGCCGGGCTGACCAGCGCCACGGAGACGCCGCCCGACCGGGACGGCATCACCTTCCGGACCACCCCGGTGGGGGTGGTAGGCGAGCTCGACCCGTCCATCGTCGGCTCGCTGGGGCTGGTGGGCACGGACGGGCGGCCGCCCCGGGTGGGGTGGCTCGACCTCGACCTGGGCGTGCTGCTCGATCCGGGGCGGGTGCCGCGGAGGCCCGAGGAGGCCCGGCCGGTCAGCCGGTTCCCGTCCTCCGACATCGACCTGGCCTTTGCCGTCGACGACGACATCCAGGCCGGAGCGGTGGAGCGGGTCCTGCGGCGGGCCGGCGGCGACGAGCTGGAGTCGGTGGAGCTCTTCGACGTCTACCGGGGGGCGTCGGTCGGGGACGGTGCCCGGAGCCTGGCCTACCGGCTGCGCTTCTGCGCCCTCGACCACACCCTCGGCGAGGAGGAGCTCGGCGAGCTGCGGAGTCGCTGCATCGCCGCCGTCGAACAGGGCGGGAAGGCGAAGCTCCGCTAGCTGTCCCGATGCCGGTGGAAGCTGGCCGGCACTGCGGGCCAGTCCGCCCCCGGAGCCGAGGGCAGGGAAGAAGCGCTCCCCTTTCGACACCTGACCCTATCGACCCCTGACAGCCGGGGCCGTCGTCGGAGGCTGCGCTCCCCGAGCGTCGGCGTGCTGATGGCGACCGATCAATCGGCTCCGAAGAACGGCGCGCCGAAGGAGTAGACGCCGCCGTCACTGCCCGCCAGCCAGTACCCGTAGGTGGTGTTGTCAGGTGCCATGCCGATGACAGGAGCATCGATGGGGATCCCACCCATGGAGCCGTGGAACCCGGCGTCACCGAAGGCGAAGATCCCCCCGTCCGAGGCCACCAGCCAGTAGCCCTGGTTGCCGACACTGGGCGCCATTCCGTTGACCGGCCTATTGAGCGAGAGGTATCCGGTCGAGCCCAGGAAGGGGGCTCCGCCGAAGGCGAAGATACCGCCGTCGGTTGCCACCAGCCAGTACCCACCGGTGCTGGTGTCTCCAGCGATGCCTACCACCGGCTTGTTCAGCTGGTGCCCGCCCATCGAACCGTGGAATCCGGCGTCACCGAAGGCGAAGACCCCCCCGTCCGAGGCCACCAGCCAGTAGCCCTGGTCGTCGGCGGTCGAGGTCAGTGACACGACAGGGGCGCTGAGTCGCTGTCCGCCCATCGACCCGAAGAACCGGGCATCCCCGAACGCAAAGACGCCGCCGTCTGCGGCGACCAACCAGTAGCCCTTGCCGTCCCTGGTCGCCACGATGTGGGTGATCGGGGCGTTCAGTGCCGTGCCGACCAGCGAGCCGTCGTTCTGGGCAGCCCCGTGGGGGGACACCTGGCCGGCGGCATTGGCCAGCCAGTAGCCGTCGCCCTTGGGTGTGGAGGCAATCCCCACCACGGGCTCGGGCAGAATTCCCTGGTTCGGCGGGGACAACACCTGGGTCTCCTGCGTCAACCAGTTGATGAGCCCGGGCGCCAACAGCAGCCACTGGAGCTGCGTGGCGTTGTAGTCGAAGGTGAAGGTGAGCTCGGACACTCCACCTTGGGAGTCCCAGGCCGGGTGCTGGTAGACCCCGGCCAGAACCTCGCCGGCTGCGTTCTCCAGCCAGGGGGTGAACGGCGCCCCAGCATTCACTGAGGACGGGTAGCCGTAGCTTCCGGCGTCGAACGGCACGGTTGCCGGCAGCCCGGGAAGCGCGGCCAGCCCCGCCGGTGTCACCTGGGCGGTCACGTTGTCGAGCGACCCTGCCGAGACGTCGGTCAGCCCGAGGAACGGCGACGGGTACATGTACCCGTCCACCTGGCGCACACCGAAGGTCGACTCATAGGAGTCGAGGGCGCTCAGCTGCCCGGTGGCGAAGGCCGTCGGCGAGTCGGCGATCACCACCCCATCGAACCTGCCGGCGGACCCGGTGGTCAGGGTGGGGAGCGCGACGGTCTCGCCTCCGTAAGGCCCGGAGGCGGTGGCGAGCGTGTAGGTGACGCCCTCGCTGCTCAACGCCGACTGCCAGGCAGCCGTGGTCGGGTCCGATGGCCCCGTGCCGACCAGGAGCACGTTCATGTCCAGCTGCACGGGGGCGGCGGCCGCCTCCGAGTGGGCGATCACCGCGAGCAGCGTGCCGACCACGGCGCAGGCCACTGCCACCCTGACGACCGACAGATGAGACCGGCGCATGATCTTGCTCTCCCTGGCGTTGAACGGGCGTGTTGGGCGCCGGCTCCCCTGGCACAGTAAGCGGTCGGCGATCGCATCGCTACCCTGCACTTTCGTGCCCGGACCCGGGACACACCCCGGCGCTTCGCCGGCACCCCCCCCTGGTGTCGCCGGCATCGATCCGGCGTAGGCCCTGAAACGTGCGACTCGATCTGATCGTGGGGACTTGAGCCGAACTGGGAACTGGGAGGAGCCTGTCGGCGGCGGTCCGTTCGGTCGGTGATTGTCATTGCCTGTCACACCCCCCTGTGATGATTGGCGCATGAGTTCGACGGGTGTCCTGCAGGGCGGTCCGGGTGGATCGGGTGCCGGCGGTGTCGCCGGCCCCTTCGACGGCGGCCTGGGTGTTCGGCT
>JBKQTE010000111.1:0-4476 GCA_052143315.1 Acidimicrobiales bacterium
CTGGTCTCCACCCTCGCACTCACCAGCTCGATCCTGTTGGCCGCTGGCCCCTCCCAGGCGTCAACCGCGCCTCGGGCCACGGCTGGGGCGGAGGCGAGCGCCACGGCCCCCCACACCGTGGTGCCAGCGGCGTGGTCGATCGTCCCATCCGCCAACGTGTCGGGATACGACGCCCTCGCCGGGGTCTCGTGCGTGTCGGCGTCGTTCTGCATGGCCGTGGGGCCCGGCCCCGAAAGCGGGGGAAAGCCGCTCCTGATCGAGCAGTGGAACGGTACCGTCTGGTCCGTCCTCCCGAGCCCGCCGACGCCTTCCCTGGCCTACCTCACCGCCGTCTCGTGCACCACCACCTCCTTCTGCGTGGCGGTGGGGGGCTCCCCCGGGGCGTCGTGTATCGAACAGTGGAACGGCTCATCGTGGACGCTGGCTCCCAGCCCGACCGCGGACCAACTCGCCGGGGTGAGCTGTGTGAGCACCACGTTCTGCATGGCGGTCGGTGACACGGTCGGCGCTACGGGCGCACGGACGGCGGCGCTCCAGTGGAACGGCTCACAGTGGTCGGCCGTCTCCAGCCCGGACGCCTCGCCGTCCGACTACGAGACCCTCGGAAGTGTCGTCTGCAAGAGCCCGTCATGGTGCGTGGCCGTCGGGTACGCCGACCAGGGCGGCATGCACGCCCAGACGCTCATCGAGGCGTGGAACGGGGCAGCCTGGTCCATCCAGCCGAGCCCCGACCAGCCCGGGGCCTCGTACTCCTATCTCTTTGGGGTCTCCTGCCCGAGTGCGAGCTTCTGCGTGACCGTCGGTGATGAGTCCACCGGCACGCCGTCGGCGACCCTGATCGAGCAGTGGAACGGCACGACGTGGTCGATCGTGCCGAGCCCGACCGCCGACGAGCCTTCCGGCAACTACATCTACGGCGTGTCCTGCTTCGGTACCACGTCGTGCGTGGCCGTCGGCGGCGGCGGCGCGGTCGGCAGTGGGACGGTGGCGATGGCCTGGAACGGCTCGGTCTGGGCACTCCAGTCGACGCCGGATCCGTCGCCCCAGGACGGCGCCGTACTGGAAGGCGTCTCGTGCGTCGTTGGCCAGACCTGCACCGCCGTCGGCTTTGCCTACGGGAATGGCGGGTTCCCCGATGTTTCGCTGGTCGAGTCGGCGGCGATCACCCGGCCCGGCTACCGGTTCGTGGCCTCGGACGGCGGCGTGTTCGCCTACGGTGCCGGCTTCGACGGCTCGGCCGGCAGCCTCACCCTCAACAAGCCGATCGTCGGCATGGCAGCCACGCCGGACGGCGGGGGCTACTGGCTGGTGGCCTCGGACGGGGGTGTGTTCTCCTACGGCGATGCCGCCTTCTACGGCTCCACCGGCAGTCTCACCCTCAACAAGCCAATGGTGGGCATGGCGGCCACCCCCGACGGTGGTGGCTACTGGCTAGTGGCCTCGGACGGCGGGATCTTCTCGTTCGGGGACGCCGGCTTCTATGGGTCCAGCGGCTCCCTCGACCTGAACAAGCCGATCGTGGGCATGGCGGCCACGCCGAGCGGCCAGGGCTACTGGCTGGTGGCCTCCGACGGTGGCATCTTCGCCTACGGCGACGCCGCCTTCCACGGTTCCACCGGCAGTCTCACCCTCAACGAGCCGGTGGTGGGCATGGCGGCCACGCCGAGCGGCAACGGCTACTGGCTAGTGGCCTCCGACGGCGGCATCTTCGCCTACGGCGACGCCCAGTTCCACGGGTCAGCCGGGGGTCTCACCCTCAACAAGCCGGTGGTGGGCATGGCGGCCACGCCGAGCGGCCACGGCTACTGGCTGGTCGCCGCCGACGGGGGCATCTTCTCCTACGGCGATGCCGCCTTCGACGGCTCGGCCGGCGGCCTCGCCCTCAACAAGCCAATCCTGGGCATGGCCGCCTGACGACGCGGGACGGCACGGGCGGGGGTCGGCCGAGGCCGGCTCCCGCCTCTGCCACCGACCGCTCCCCGGTCAGCCGACGACCCCGGCGATGGCGGCGATGGCGGCGGGGGTGACTGACCACGTATGGTCGGTACGGGAGATAGCAGGACTCCTGGACTGGCCGCCGGTGCTTGAGGAGAGTTCGGTTCTGACCGATAGTATGGATGCCGTGCAGGACCGAGAGAATCACAACGGTGTGATTCACAAGACGGGATGGTTGCCAAGATGAGCGACGACTATCGTTCCACATTCCTTTTCGCTACGCCCACTTGGAGCGAAGGCGTAGGGCGGCTGATGGACTTCGGCAACGCGATGACGGAGTTCAACCGAACGAGCGGCGCCGAGGATCCTGATATCCGGGCCACAACGCAGGACTGGCTGGCTGTTGGGGACCACATTCGCAGGGCGCTGGCCAAATTCGCCCCTAATGCCCGATCCTGACGGGGATTCGCCAGACACGCCCCTGCTCCACTCTCAGCCAGTTGAGAGTTCCGAGCTAGGGGGCTTCCCGATTCCCGCAGAGTTGGTTGACGCGCTTCCGCCGCCCTTTCAAGAGGCGATCAGGCAAGCGAATGGAGATCCGGCGGCGATCTCAATCATCACCGCTGCGTTTTCCGCTTACAGGTGACCGCTACCTCCCGCGTCTGAAATGCGGGCATACGAGGACGTCCTTCCCGGCTCCGCGGATCGCATCCTGAAAATGGCAGAGGACCAGGCTCACCACCGACAAGGGCTGGAAAAGACTGCGGTCGATGGAGGTAGCCGAAGGTCGTGGTGGGGACTGTTTCTAGGATTCGCGATCTCCGTTGTTTTCATTGGCGCGTCGCTTTGGTTGGTGCTGAAGGGACATGCGGTTGCGGGAACGGTGCTTGGCAGTCTCGATCTCGTTGCCCTTGCGAGCGTCTTTGTGATCGGCCGGTCTGATCAGCGAAGGGAGCGCGTCCAAAAGGACGCTGCCTCACACGTTCCCCTGCCGTCCCTGCCACCTGGTTCAAACTGATCCACTACCGCCTACCGGGTGCCCGATTGAATCTAACCGACCGCTCCCCGGTCAGCCCTGAGGGAGGGCCAAGCCGAGGGCGGCGTAGATCTCCCTGGTGGCGTTCGATCGGTTGAGCGTGTAGAAGTGCAGGCCGGGCACGCCTTCGGCCAGCAGTCCCCGGCACAGCTCGGTGGCGATGACGATGCCCTCCTCGCGCACCGCCTCGGGACCGCCCCGCCGGTCGGCCGCCTCCAGCCGCGCCACCATCCACCCCGGCACCGCCGCCCCCATGGTCGCCATCCGTGGCACCGAGCTCAGGCTGGTGACCGGCATGATCCCCGGCAGCACCGGTGCCCCGACCCCGCGGGCCACCAGGTCCGCCACCAGACCGGTGTACTCACCGACCTCGAAGAAGAACTGGGTGACCCCGAAGTCGGCCAGTCGCAGCTTCGCCGCCAGGTGGTCGCGGTCGCTGGCCAGGTCCGGCGACAGCGGGTGCCCGCCAGGCTGGGCGGCCACCCCGATGGAGAAGCCCCCGACGGCCCGGGCCAGCTCCACCAGCTCGGAGGCGTGGGCCAGCTCACCGCCGGCCAGCGACGGGTCGGACGGCGGGTCGCCTCCCAGCGCCATCAGGTTCTCCACCCCGGCCCTCCGGTAGGCGACCAGGATCTCCGCCAGCTCGAGCCGGGTGTGGGCCACGCAGATCAGGTGGGCCATGGGCACCAGGGTGGTGGTCCGGAGCATCCCGGTGACCAGGTCGTAGGTCCGCTGGCGCGACTCGGCTCCCCCCCGGTAGGTGACCGACACGAACGACGGGGCCAGCGGCTCCAGCGTGCGCAAGGTCTTGACCAGGGTGGCCTGCTCCGCGTCGTTCTTCGGGGGGAAGAACTCGAAGGAGTAGGTCGGCCCCTTGGCCAGGAGGTCGGCGATCCGGGTCATAGCCCGACAAGCCTACCGGCGGCCCGGTACCGCCACCATCGGTCGGGCACCGGTGGCAGTCGGTCAGCGGCGTCCCGGCCGGGCCGTGCCCACCCGGGCGGCCAGGCGGGACGCCGCACCGTCGAACTCGGCCAGGCGCCCCCGCTTGGCCTCGTCGGCCTGGGCCAGCTGGACTCCGGTCGGGGGAGCGACCCCTTGCCGCAGCAACCGGTCAGCCTCGATAGCGAAGGCCAGGCCCCGCAGCGACGACGCCACCGAGCTGGTGATGCCCTGGTCCACCTCGTCCGGGGCGCCGGTGGCGGCATGCTCCAGCGCCCGGGCAGCCCGGTCCACCTGGACCTCGACCGCCCCTCGCAGCTGCGGGTCCTCTGAGGTGGCGTTGGCCGACAGCAGCGACTCGCGGGCCAGGCGGGCGTCGACCAGGGCCGGCGCCACCGCCCGGTGCCACTCGGTGGCCGCCTGCCGGGCCGAGCGGCGGCGGAGCAGCACCAGCAGCAGGACGATCAGCGCCACGATCACCACCGCCAGGGCGATCAGCCCCCACGGAGTGCTCGAGCCCTTAGCCGGCTTGGCGATCAGCGGAGCCGTGGTGGTGGTGGTCG
>JBKQTE010000112.1:0-41049 GCA_052143315.1 Acidimicrobiales bacterium
GGGGCGCCCCTCGTACGTCCCGGGTGCCGTGGGCTATCTAGACTCCCGGGTGTGACCGAACCTCTCTCCCCGTCGACCGGATGGGGCGTGCTCCACCTCTTCTGCAAGGTGCCCTGGCCGGGCACCCGTCCGGGGTCCGCCGGCGACACCGGGGACGGGCGGGCGGGCGGCGCCCCGGGGGTCGACCTCGAGGCGGTGGTCGGCGCGGTCAAACGGGCCGAGGCCGACGGCGTCCAGGTGATCTGCTTCGCCGTGCTCGGTCACAAGGCGGACCTGGGCTTCATGGTGCTCGGCGCCGACCTGTGGCGCCTGCGGGCCTTTCAAGCCGACATCCAGGGGGCAGGGCTGGTCCTGGCCGACTCCTTCGTGTCGCTGACCGAGGTGTCCGAGTACGCGGCGGGCATCCCCGACGAGATGAGGCAGACCCGGCTCTATCCGACGCTCCCGCCCCAGGGGATGCAGGCGTTCTGCTTCTACCCGATGTCCAAGCGGCGCGGCAACGTCGTGGGCTCCAACTGGTTCTCCCTGCCGTTCGAGGAGCGCAAGGCGCTGATGTACGGGCACGGCGCCGCCGGCCGTGCCTTCGCCGGTCGGATCGTGCAGGTCATCACTGGCTCCACCGGGATCGACGACTGGGAGTGGGGGGTCACCCTGTTCGGGGTCCACCCCGACGACCTGAAGGAGTGTGTCTACACCATGCGATTCGACGAGGGCTCGGCCCGGTTCGCCGAGTTCGGCGCCTTCGTCACCGGCATGGTGGCGCCCGTCGGGACGGTGCTGGCCCAGGTGGTCCCGGGTGTGTGACGCCGTGGAGGTGGCCGTCCCCGACGGTGACCTCGAGGGGCTCCGCCGGGCGCTCCGCTCGCTCCATCGGGTGGTGGTGGCCTTCAGCGGCGGGGCCGACTCGGCCTTCCTGGCGTGGGTCGCCACCGACACGTTGGGAGCGTCAGCCGTTCTCTGCGTCACCGCCGTCTCCCCGTCGCTGGCCCCCGAGGAGCGGGCCGACTGCCGGCGGCTGGCCGACGAGTGGGGCCTCCGGCTGGTGGAGGTGGAGACCGACGAGCTGGCCGACCCGGCCTACTCGGTCAACGACGGTACGCGCTGTCATCACTGCAAGGCCTCCCTGTTGGAGGCGTTGCAGCCGATCCTGGCCTCCGAGGCGGTGCGGACCGAGGCCGGGCCGGAGGGCACCCCGCCCGCCGTCGTCCTCGGGGTCAACCTCGACGACCTGGGCGACCACCGTCCGGGCCAACAGGCCGCCGCCGACCGGGGGGCGATCTTCCCGCTGGTGGACGCCGGTTTCACCAAGTCCGGCGTGCGAGCGTGGTCGCGACGGATCGGCCTCCGGACCTGGGACAAGCCGGCGGCGGCCTGCCTGGCCTCGCGGGTCCCCTACGGTACGGCGGTCACGCTGGGCACCCTGCGGTCGGTGGCCGACGCCGAGTCGGGCCTCCGCGCCCTCGGCCTGCGCCAGCTGCGGGTCCGGCACTACGGCGACACCGCCCGCATCGAGGTGCCGGCCGAGGATCTGGCCCGAGTGGTGGCACTCCGCGAAGACGTGGCCGCCACCGTCCACGGTGCCGGCTACCGCTATGTGACCCTCGACCTCGACGGCTTCCGTTCGGGCAATCTGAACGCCGCGCTGGCTCTGGCCGACGCCCCATCGGTCTCCACGGTCCCAGGTGGCGCCCGATGATCGGCGTCCGAGTCAAGCTGACCTTCCCCGACGAGCTGGTGCGCGAGCCGGTTATCGCCCGCATGGTGCGCGAGCTGGACATCGTCCCCAACATCCGACGGGCCGACGTCGGTGAGCACGGCGGCTGGATCATCTGCGAGCTCGACGGCGACGGCGAGGCGGTGGACCGGGCCCTCGAGTGGCTGCGGGGCGAGGGCGTCCAGGTGGACCTGCTCGGGGACGTGGTCGAGAGCTGACCGTGGACGACGACCGCCTGGGGGAAGACGGGACCGACCTGGAGCTGGACGGTCGCCTCCGGGCCAACCGTCGCCAGTGGGACGACCGGGTGGGGGTCCACGTCTCGTCCCGGTTCTACGACGTCGACGGGTGGCTCCGCACCCGGCCGGGGCCGCGCGACGGTGAGGTGGACGCCCTCGGGGACGTCACCGACCTCGAGCTGGTGCACCTCCAGTGCCACTTCGGGCTGGACACCCTGGCCTGGGCCTCCGTCGGCGCCCGGGTCACCGGGCTCGACTTCTCGCCGGAGGCCATCCGGGTGGCGCGGGAGCTGGCCGAGCGGGCCGGTCTGGCCGACCGGTCGCGCTTCGTGTGCGCCGACGTGCTCCGGGCCACCGAGGCACTCGAGCACGTCACCTTCGACATCGTCTACGTGAGCCTGGGGGCCCTGTGCTGGCTGCCCAGCGTGGAGCGGTGGGCCGAGCAGGCCGCCGCCCTGGTCCGGCCGGGAGGGCGGCTCTACCTCCACGACGTCCATCCGCTGGCATGGGCGTTGGCCGACGAGTCAAGGGTGGTGGAGCACACCTACTTCGAGGAAGTGGAGCCGTACGTCGACGACTCGGGCACCACCTACACCGACGCCGACCGGCCGCTGCACCACACCCGCAGCTACGAGTGGAACCACGGGATCGGCGAGGTGGTGACGGCGCTGATCGGCCAGGGGCTCCGCATCGACGTGCTGGAGGAGCACGACTGGACGGTGCACCAGCGGTTCCCGTGGCTGGTCGAGGTCGAGCCCGGCCGGTGGACCTCCCCGCCCGGGGTGCCCCGCCTGCCGCTCACGTTCACGGTGGTGGCCACCCGGGTGTGACGCCGGCGGTGTCGCCCCCGGATCAGCCGTCGTCGGTGGTGCGGATGGTCCACCCGGCGCCCGATACCTTGCGGGGCTCGTAGAAGAGGCAGCCATCGGGGCAGGCGAAGGGGATCGACTCGTTGGCGCCCACTGTGCACCGCTCCAGCTTCTCCTCGTGGGCGGTGGTCTTCATCACGTAGTGGCGGCAGTCCTCGTTCACGGGCACGCCCCATTGTGCCCGATAGAGGCCCGGTGGAGGTATCGGTGGCCCGCAGGGCGGTGCGGTAGCGTCGGGCGGGTGGAACCATCCCCCTCCACCAAACAGCTCCTGCGCTGGAGCCAGGCCCTGGCCGGCATCGCCCGCACCGGCCTCGGCTTCACCGAATCGCTCTACGAACAGGAGCGGTTCGAGGAGATCCTGCGGGTGGCGGCCGACATCCAGGTGGCGGCCGACGAGGGCGTCGATGGCATCCTCGACGCCGACGAGGTGGTCGAGGAGTGGATGGCGACGGTAGGCAAGGGCGTGCCCGGGTACGCCACTCCCAAGGTGGCGGTGGGCGCGGCGGTGGGGAACGAACACGGTGAGATCCTCCTCATCAAGCGGGCCGACTCAGGCGTGTGGCTCTACCCGACCGGGTGGGCCGATATCGGCTACTCGGCAGCTGAGGTGGTGGTGAAGGAGGTCGAGGAGGAGACCGGCATCGAGGTGGAGGTGCTCCGTCTGATCGCCGTGCTCGACGGGCTCCGGGTGGGTATCAGCCGGATCCCGCTCTACTCGCTGGTGTTCCAGTGCCGGCCCCTGGGCGGGGAGCTCAGCGCCCATCCGTTGGAGTGTGCCGACGTCGGATGGTTCGGCCCCGACGCTCTGCCCGCCCCCATGGCCGGGCTGGAGCGCTGGGGGGACCACGTGTTCGCGGCGCTGCGGGGCGATCCGGTGGAGGTCCTCTACGACCCGGTGCGGATCCCCATCTGGCGCGGCGACCCGGGAAAGGTCTGATGGTGATGGACGAGCGGGCGGGACGAGAGGTGGACGGTGGCGCGGAGCAGCCCGGCGCGGTGTCCGTCACCGAGGCCACCGAGGTCACGCCCGAGCTGACGGAGGCGCTGGCCAGGCTGGTGCCGCAGCTGTCGGACTCGACGCCGCCGCCCACCGGCGACGAGCTGGCCGAGATCGTGGGCGCCCCCTCCTCCGTGCTGTTCGTGGCCCGTACCGGCGACGGCACCATCGTGGGATCGCTGACCCTGGCCCTCTTCCGGGCGCCGACCGGGCTGCGGGCGTGGATCGAGGACGTGGTGGTGGACCAGGCGGCCAGAGGGGTCGGAGCCGGCGAGGCGCTGGTCGTCGAGGCCCTGCACCGGGCTGCCGCCGAGGGGGCCAAGTCGGTCGACCTGACCTCGCGCCCGACCCGCGAGGCGGCCAACCGGCTCTACGCCCGGCTGGGGTTCGAGGCCCGCCAGACGAACATCTACCGGTACCGCCAACAGTGAGAGACACCGGGCAGAGGGCGCCCGATGCCCAGGGTCGGTGGTGCCCTCATCCTCGCTGACGGTGGCCGGAGGCGACACCCCGGGCCACTTCGTCGACGCCCACTGAGCAGAACCGTCCGGGTCGCCGGCTGAGGGTCAGCGTCCGGAGGAGCGTGGAGGCATCTCGTTCCGCCATGCGGTGAACAGTACGGCCCGGAACTACGTTCGGATGCATGCGGAACCCGATGTTCGAGTACGACGAGGCCATGACCGAGCTGATCTTCGCCTACTGCCGCGAGCGCCTGGCCGACGACCCGGTCGAGCTCGACTTCGGTGGGGTCTTCCCGGTGGAGTTCACCGAGCGGTTGGCCGGAGTGATCGGCCCGGACGGCCACGATCCCGGGGCGGTTCTCCGGCTCTTCGCCGAGGTGTTGGCGCCGGCGGTGATCTCCGCAGACAGCCCCCGCTTCCTCTCGTTCATCCCGGCCGCCCCCACCAAGGCGTCGCTCCTCTTCGACATGGTGGTGTCGTGCTCGTCGCTCAACGGCATCTCGTGGATGGAAGCGGCCGGCGCGGTGGCGGCCGAGAACCAGGTGCTCCGGTTCCTGGCCGACAAGGCCGGGCTCCCGGTCGGAGCCGGAGGTTGCTTCGTCTCGGGAGGGAGCCTCGGCAACCTCTCCGCCCTGGTGGTGGCCCGGGACACCGCCCGGCTCCGGCATCCCGAGCCGTCCACGGGGCGGCCCCGGGTGGTGGTCAGCGCCGACGCCCACAGCTCCGTCACCAAGGCACTGAACGTGATCGGGGCCGATCCGCTGGTGGTGCCGGTACCGGACCACCGGCTGACCGGCGAGGCGCTCGAGGCCGCGCTGGCCCGGGAGGAGACGACCGGGGACATCGTGGCCGTGGTGGCCACCGCCGGCACCACCAACGCCGGGATCATCGACGACCTCGACGGGATCGGGGCGGTGGCGGAGGCCCGGCGACTGTGGTTCCATGTGGACGCCGCCTACGGCGGGGCCGCCATCCTGGCTCCACTGTCCCGCTGGAAGTTCAAGGGGATCGAGCGGGCCGACTCGCTCATCGTCGACCCCCACAAGTGGCTGTTCGCCCCGTTCGACTGCTGTGCCCTCCTGTACCGGGACCCGCCACTGGCCAAGGCGGTCCACGCCCAGCAGGCCGACTACCTCGACGTGATCCAAGGGGAGGAGTGGAACCCGAGCGACTACTCGATCCACCTGTCGCGGCGGGCCCGGGGGCTGCCGATCTGGTTCTCGCTGGCCGTGAACGGGAGCGACGCCTACGGCGAGGCCATCGAGCGGTCCGTCACCACCGCCGCCGAGTGCAGCGCCTACATCAAGTCGACCGAGCATCTCGAGCTGCTGCTCGAGCCGGACCTGTCGATCGTGCTCTTCCGCCGGCGCGGGTGGACGGCCGAGGACTACCAGCGCTGGACGGTCGAGCTCCTGGCCGCCCAGGTCGCCTTCGTGACCATGACGGTCTGGGAGGGCGAGCCGGCGGCCCGGTTCGCCATTCTCCATCCCGATACCAGCATGCTCATGCTGGAGGAGATCCTGGCCACCATGGTGTGACCGGCCGGCTGCCGACGGGCGGCGGCTACCGGGCGGCGGCCAGCTCGGCCAGGCGGGCCACGAAGCCGTCCACGTCGTCGGCCGTCAGGTCGAACGAAGCCATCCACCGGACCACCCCGGTGGCCTCGTCCCAGACGTAGAAGGGGTAGTCGCGCTGGAGCGCATCCCGCACCTCCGCCGGCACCCCGGCGAACACGGCGTTGGACTGCACCGGGTAGGTCAACGTCACCCCGGGGACGTCGGCTACGCCGGCGGCCAGGCGGGCGGCCATGGCGTTGGCATGCTCGGCGTTGCGGCGCCAGAGGTCGTCGGAGAGCATGGCCACGAACTGGGCGGCCACGTAGCGCATCTTGGAGGCCAGCTGCATGGCCTGCTTCCGGATGAAGGGCAGGGCGGCCGCCCCGTCGGGACGGAGGACGACCACTGCCTCCGCGCCCATGGCGCCGTTCTTGGTGGCCCCGAACGACAGGACGTCCACGCCGGCAGCGACCCCGAAGTCACCCAGATCGCGCCCCTCCCACACGGCGGCGTTGGCCAGGCGGGCCCCGTCGACGTGGAGCAGCATGCCCCGGTCGTGGGCCCAGCCGCCGAGGGCGGTCAGCTCCCCGACCGAGTAGCAGGTGCCGAGCTCGGTGGCCTGGGAGACCGACACCACCCGGGGCTGGACCCGGTGCTGGTCGCCCACGCCCACCACTGCCGACTCCAGCGTCCCGAGGTCGAGCTTCCCGTCCACGGCCGGCACCGCCACGATCTTGCTGCCCAGGAACCGCTCGGGTGCCCCGCACTCGTCCACGTTGATGTGGGCGCTACCGGCGGTGAGGATGCACTCGTAGGGCCGCAGCATCGACTGGAGGCCGACCACGTTGGCCCCGGTGCCATTGAAGGCGAAGAAGACCTCGGCGTCCGGGCCGAAGTGTCCACGCAACAGGCGGATCGCCTCGGCGGTGACCGGGTCGGCGCCGTAGGCGGGGGCGTGACCGCCGTTGACCGCCGCCATCGCCGCCAGGACGTCGGGATGGACGCTGGCGCAGTTGTCGCTGGCGAAGGTCCGGCGGGCGATCTCCATGGTGCTCCTCGCTGGCGGGGCCGTGGCCCTGGCCCCGCATCTAGCCGATCTTGTAGAGGTCGACGATGAAGATGAGCGTCTGGTTGGGGCCGATCGGGCCCTTGCCCGCCGCCCCGTAGGCCAGGCTCGGGGGGATCACCAGCTCGCGCCGGCCTCCCACCTTCATGCCGACGATGCCGACCGTCCAGCCGGGGATGACGCCGCTGAGGGAGAAGCTCACCGGCTGGCCCGACCCGTCGTCCCACGAGGCGTCGAACTGCTTCCCGGTCGAGTAGTCCACTCCGACGTACTGGACGGTGACGGTGTCGCCGGCGGTGACGGCCGGGCCGGTCCCGGTGATCAGGTCGGTGCTCTGGAGCTGGGTCGGGGGGGACCCGGCCGGCACGGTGATCGTCGGCTTGGTCCCGTAGGTGCCCGCCGGGGACGGGTCCGTCACCGGCACGATGGCCACCGACGAGGTGGTGGTCGACGCCGGAGCGGTGGTCGGCGTGGTGCTGGTGGCGGAGCTCGACGAGGTGGTCGAAGAGGCGTCTGACGAGCTGCCGCAGGCGGTCAGCCCGAGAGCGGCGACGGTGAGGGTGGCGGCGACCCAGGTCCGGCGGCGTGGCATGGGCGGGGTTCCTTTCGGGTGACGGGCGGTCCCTGGCGGGTCGGGCCTGCCTGGGTATGGCGGACCGTCAGACGGTACTCGGCTCGGGCGTGCAGGTGCGATCGGGCCTGCACCTAACCTGGCGGGATGCGTTTCGTCGTGATCGGAGGAGGCCCGGCCGGGAACCAGGCGGCCACCCACGCCGCCCGGCTCGGCGTCGAGGTCACCCTCATCGAGCGTGACGTGGTCGGGGGTGCCGCCAACCTGTGGGACTGCATCCCCTCCAAGGCCATGATCGCCACCGGCGGCGCCATGTCCTACCTCCGGCGGATCGGAGGCATGGGGGTGATCTGCGACGCCGGCTCCGTCGACCTCGAGCTCCTCCGCACCCGGATCGTCGCCATCGCCCACAACCTGGAGCACACCAATCAGAAGATCCTCCGCAGCCAGCAGGTGGAGGTGGTGCGTGCGACGGCGCGGCTCGACGGGCCCAACCGGGTGGTGGCCCACACGGACGAGGGCGTTCGTACCTTCGAGGCCGACGCCATCCTGGTGAGCACCGGGAGCCGGCCGCGCATCCCCGACTGGGCGATGCTGGACGGGGAGCGGGTCCTCACCACCCGGGACGCCTACCCTCCGCCGGTGCTGCCCGAGCACCTGGTGGTCATCGGCTCCGGCGTCACCGGGGTCGAGTTCGTCCACATGTTCTCGTCCCTGGGCAGCCAGGTCACCCTGATCGTCAGCCGCCAGCAGGTGCTGCCGCACAAGGATCCCGAGGTGGCGGCGGTGCTGGAGGCCGACTTCTCCCGGCGGGGCGTGCACCTGCTGAAGGGGGCGCGGGCAGTCGGCGTGGACCGGACCGAGCCCGGCGTGAGCGTCCGCTGCGATGACGGCCGGGTGGTGCAGGGGTCGCACGCCCTGCTGGCCATCGGCTCCATCCCCAACTCGGAGGGGCTCGGCCTCGACACCGCCGGCATCGCGCTCGACCAGGGTGGCTACGTCCCGATCAACCACCACTGCCAGACCGAGGTGCCCCACATCTACGCTGCCGGGGACCTGTCGGGGAAGCTCCCCCTGTCGTCGGTCGCCTCCATGCAGGGCCGCAAGATCGCCGAGCACGTGGTGGGTGGCCACTCGGTGGCCCATCGGCACCTCAACTACGACAACGCCCCCTCCGCCATCTTCACCGAGCCGGAGATCGCCGACGTCGGGTTGGCCGAGGCGGACGCCTTCGCCGAGGGCCGGAAGATCCGGGTGACCAAGGTCCCCTTCGCCGCCAGCTCGCGTGCCCTGATCGACAACGACCCCCGAGGCTTCGTAAAGATCATCTCCGATCCGGCTACCGGGGTGGTGCTGGGCGGGTCGATCGTCGGCCAGAACGCCTCGGAGCTCATCTCGGTGCTGGGGGTGGCGGTGACCGCCGGGCTCCGGGTGGCCGACATCGTGGAGTCGATGCCGGTGCACCCGACCCTGTCCGAAGCGCTGGCGGAGGCGGCCGAGTAGGGTCGCCATGACCTGGGAATATTCCGGTGTCGCGCCTGTTGAAGCCGGTGCAGGTGTGGATAGGTGGGTTGCACTCATTAGGGTGTGGTTGCAAGATAGTCATCAGCGGAGGGGATCTCTCGCGAGACTCGTCCGTTGGGACAGGAGTTCTAGGTATGCGACAAATTGCTCAAAGGGAATATCCGATGGACCCCATGCCGCCCGGTCCAGTCTTGCCATTCGCACCCAGGCCGGGAGACCGCCCGTAAGCCAGGCGTAGCGGCGATGCTCCTTTCGCTCCCGGGTCAGCCTGTCCGCGAGTAGGCGCTTTGCCAGTGCCTTGAAGCACAGGCCAGTATTGGGGTTCTCTCCCCATGCATACGGGATGATGTACTGCCACGCCTGCCAAGTCTTTTCAATGGTGGTGCCCAACAGCTCTTGCGCCACGCCATAGGTCGTTTCATCGTGCAGGGCTGTTTGGCCTAGCTGCTCAAAGAAGTTGAAGAACCTCTGGTATCGAAAACGGTCGAGTGTGGGCGTATAGGCAGCGCGCCTCACCGCCTCCGCAACCGCCTCCGCTGCGGCGGTGGCGTCCTGGGGGTGCTTCTGCGTCCCATTGGAGTCAACGAGGTCACGCGCCAGAATCATCTCCTTGGAGTCCCAGTGGGACATAAGGTCTTTGGCAATTTCACGGCTGCGCTCCAATCGTGTTTCACGAACTTGGACTGCAGCAATGAGAATTCCCCCAGCGATGAGAACAGTGCCGATTCCGGTCAGGATTTCGGCCCAGTCAGCGCCCCACAGATATGCGGCAAGCATGGCCAAAGATTACAGATCACCTTCGGCATGGAGGCGTAGACTGATCCCATGTGCCCCCGAGACGCCTTCCCCGGCTTCGACGATCCGGTGAACGTCGACCTGGACCACGAGGACGCCCTGAAGCTGTTGCTGGGCGCCGACGAGGTCGCAGAGGCTCCGACGGACGAGATCGAGCCGATACTGGACGACTGAGAAGCTGTCGCGGAGTCGCTCCCAGCGCGATGACGAGGTCGCCGGTTCGGTGAGCGGGCGGAGCAGTAGCCCGGTGTGGGCGCCCCATACGAACCCTTCGGCGACCTTGGGGTTGCGCTCATAGTCGACTTGGAGTCGCCGTTGGTTCGTCTGCTATGACCACGTGCGGTCGACGACCCACCGTCCGGGGAGTACCTCGAAGCGGTGCTCGTGGATCTTCTTCACGGCCTCGGCGGAGAATTGGTGTGTACCGCACGCGGCGATGAACGTTTTCTTGAACCCGCCGTCGGACCCGAGCTTCGACAGTCGGTTCGTGCGCCCTCGTGCCCGTTCGACGACCTCGATCCCGCCTGCGTTTTCGGACACGCCGGCGGCCACGACGAACACGGCGACGAGCAGACCCATGTCTCCGCGACGGAAATGTGTGGGTTTGTCACGCGACACAATGGCGTCATCGGCTCTCCTTCGTGATGTCCCATAGCCTCTGATACACCCTCCGGGCACCATGGGGGCATGAACCTCACCCTGTTGGAGCGAGTGGCCGACGAGCTGCGCACCGCACTGGCGGACTACGAGCCCGAGCGCATCACCGGGGCTGATGCCGACCGGATGCTCACCGCCTTCGCGGAGATCGAGAAGCTGGCGGTGGCGGGCAAGCTGCTGTCGGCCCGCCGGGTGGAGTCGTCGAACGTGTGGCGGCGGAAGGGCCACCGGTCGGCCGCCGCCCACGTGGCCGATGCCACCGGCACCGGGCTGGGACCTGCTATTACCGCCCTGGAGACCGCCCGGCAGCTGGGGCAGCTGCCGGCTACCGACGATGCCCTTCGGAACGGGCGACTGTCGGAGGCGCAGGTCAAGGAGATCGCCGGAGCGGCCGTCCTGCAGCCCGACGCCGAGCAGCAGCTGGTGGAGGCGGCCGACCAGCAGCCGTTGAACGTGCTGAAGCTGCGGTGCCGACGGGTGCGGGCCGCCGGCACCGATCAGAGCGAGGCGTACGAGAAGCTCCGGAAGAGCCGCTACCTTCGCCACTGGACCGACAACGACGGCGCCGTCCGCTTCGACGCACGGCTCACCCCCGACGAGGGCGCCCGCCTGGTCTCGGCGGTCAAGGGCGAGGCCGCCCGGCTGGCGGCCGAGGCCCGGCGGGCCGGTGTGGAGGAGCCGGCCAGGGCACTGGCCGCCGACGCCCTGGTGGGACTGGCCTGTGCGTCCCGGGGGACACCGGCCGACGGCGACGCCGGAGACCGCGGGGAGGGGTCCGGGGCCGACGGCGACCGGGTGCGGTGCGGCCCGACCGGTCCGACCGCTGTGGTCCACGTGAGGGTGGACCACGAGGCCCTGGTGCGTGGACACCTCGAGCCCGGAGAGCTCTGTGAGATCCCGGGGATCGGCCCCATCCCCGTCGAGGTGGCCCGGAGGCTGGCGGTGGACTCCATCCTCAGCGTGCTGGTCACCGAGGGAGTGGACGTCACCGCCGTGTCGAAGGCCCGGCGTACCATCCCCGCCGTCCTACGGACCGCCCTCATCGAGCGGGACCCGACCTGCGTGGTCCCCGGCTGTGAGGCCCGCGACCGCTTGGAGATCGACCACGTGCGCGAGTTCAACGACGGCGGACCCACCTCCCTGGGGAACCTGGCCCGTCTGTGCCACTGGCACCACTACCTGAAGACACACCAGCGCCACCGGCTCGAGCGGGTGGGCGACGAGTGGGTGTGGACGGCTCCGGACATGACGATCCTTCCGCCGCACCCGGCCACCCGCTCGGGCTGACCGGCCACCCCGCGCCTTCACCCACCTTCCCCCACGGGCAGTCAGTCGCGGGCGTCCACCGGCGCGCCCCCGGCGCGGCGCCCGGAGGAGGCATTGCCTCTCAGCGGGGACCTGCTCGTCGCCATCAGATCCCGCTGATAGGCGAAGGACCACCTTGTCCCTGCTGCTGGCGCCACTGCGCCTCGGCTCGGAAGGCCAGGTCCCGGAGGGGCGCCCCGGTGAGGCGGGCCGCCCTGGCCACGTCATCGTGCTCGGCCTTGACCCTGCCGGGACTGACCTTGATGCGGATCAGGTTCCCGTCCACCTCCACCATGTCGAAGGTGCGTGCCGCCACCCAGCGCTCGGCGGCGGTGGCCCGGACCCCCAAGGTGCCGGTCTCGGCCCGGAGCACCGCCCGCAGCCGTCGGGCCATGGCCGGGTCGCACAGGACGTGGACGACGTTGCCCGGCCGGCCCTTTTTCATCACCACCGGTGACAGCCAGGCGTCGTGGGCTCCGGCGTCGAGCAGGGCACCGATGGCGTGGGCCAGCTGCTCGCCGGTGGCGTCGTCGACGTTGGCCTCCAGCAGGGCCACCGGCTGGCCGGCATCGGCGTCGGGGTGGGCGGTGCCGTCGCCCTCGGCCCCGGGCAGCCGACCGAGGGCGGTGCCGGCGACGGTGGTGTCGCCGTCGAGCTCCTCCCCGCTCGAGCGGTCGATGCGGGAGCCGACCACCACCTGGGTGAGGTTGGGCAGGTCGTCGATCTCCCGGGTGCCGGCGCCGAAGCCGCTGGTGGCCACCCGCATCGGCGGCATCGGTCCGAATCCGCTCGACAGGGTGGCCACCAGCGCCGCCCCGGTCGGGGTGGTGAGCTCCACCGGCACGTTCCGTCCCCAGGTCGGGACACCCTCCAGCAGCGAGACGACCGCCGGGGCCGGGTTGGGCAGCATCCCGTGGGCGGTCCGGACCATGCCCATGCCGGTGGCGACCGGGCTCGACTCGACCTCGTCGACGCCGAGGACCTCCAGGGCGGCGACGGTGCCGACGATGTCCACCACGGCGTCGTGCCCACCGACCTCGTGGAAGTGGACCTGGTCGACCGGACGGTTGTGGAGCCGGCCCTCCACCTCGGCCAGCGCCCCGAAGGCGGCCAGCGCCCGCCGGGCCACTCGCTCGGGGAGTCGGGCCTCTTCGATCAGGCCGACGATGTGGGCGTGGGTGCGGACCACCACCGAGTCGTTGACGGTGACAATGGCCCGGGTGCCGGCGATGCCTCCCCGCAGCACGGACTCGCGCTCGAGGGCCCAGCCGCCGAGGGGCAGGCGCTCGAGGAGGGCCATCACCTGGTCGAAATCGGCACCGGCGTCGAGAAGACTGCCGAGGGCCATATCGCCGGCGATGCCGGCAAAGCAGTGGAACCACGCCACCGTGCGCTGGGTGGCGGCGGGCCCGATCGTCCCGGGCACCACTTCCGGTCCTCCGTCAGTCCTCCGTCGGTCGCTCACGGCAGCATCCGGGCGACGGCACACGCCGCCCCGAAGCCGTTGTCGATGCCAACCACGGTGACCCCCGCCGCGCACGAGGCGTGCATGGCCAGCAGGGCGGTGACCCCCTCGAGGGCGGAGCCGTACCCGGTGCTGGTGGGGACGGCCACCACCGGGGCCGGGGTGATCCCTCCGACCAGGCTGGCCAAGGCGCCCTCCATGCCGGCCACCACCACCACGGCGTCGGCGTCGGCCAGCTCGTCGGCCGAGGCCAGCAGCCGGTGGACCCCGGCCACCCCGCAGTCGGCCAGCACGGTGGGACGTAGCCCGAGGGCCTCCAGGGTGGCCCGGCACTCCTCGGCCACCGGGAGGTCCGAGGTGCCGGCGGTGATGATCAGTGTCCGGCCCGGGCGGGACGCTGCCGGCCGCCACACCACGGCGGCCAGCTCCCCACGGACCTGGTCGGCCCCGGTGGCGGGACCGGTGACAGTGAGGGTGCCACCGGGGTGGTCGGCCATCACCCGGGCCACCTGATCGGTGTCGGCGCGGGTGAGGATGACCGGATTGGTGCCGGTGGCGCCGTCTTCGGCAGCGTGGCCGGGGGCTTCCCCGCCGGCACCCTGCAGCAGCTCGCCGACGATGGCCGAGCACTGGGCAGCGGTCTTGCCCTGGCCGTAGACGGCCTCGGGGAAGCCCTGGCGGAGGGAGCGGTGGTGGTCGACCTTGGCGAACCCGAGGTCGGCGAACGGGAGGCGGCGCAGGCGGTAGACGGCCTCGTCGGGGGTGCAGGCGCCCGTTCGCACGTCGTCGAGGAGGCGTTGGAGAGCGAGTTCGTCCATATCGTTCACTATCCTGCCTGGGTATGGCTCCGGACGCATCCCAGGACGCACTGCCGGACGATCGGCTCCGGATCGGCTTTCTCGGCCCGCAGGGCACCTTCACCGAGGAGGCGCTCCTATCGCAGCCGGACTACGCCGCCGCCGTGCTGGTGGCGTACGGCTCACTGGCCGAGGTACTGGAGGCGGTGCAGCAGGAACAGGTCGACCTGGGCTTCGTCCCGATCGAAAACGCCATCGAGGGGACGGTGCGGGACACCATCGACAGCCTGGTGTTCGACCACGACCTCCTCATCCAGCGCGAGGTGGTGCTCGACATCCACCTGCATCTGATGGCCCCCGCCGGAACGGTGCTCACCGACGTCAAGCGGGTGGCGTCGATACCGGTGGCGACGGCACAGTGTCGCCGGTTCCTGGTCGAGCAGATGCCGTGGGTGGAGGCGGTGGCCACCAACTCCACCGCCGAGGCGGCCCGGCTGCTCGGCGAGGGCGATCGGTCGATGGTCGACGTGTCGACGGCGGCCATCGCCCCGAGGCTGGCGGCCACCCTCTACGGGCTGGAGATCCTGGTCGAGGACGTCGAGGACCACCCGGAGAACAAGACCCGGTTCGTGTCGGTGGCGAGGTCGGGGATCCCGGCGCCCACCGGTCACGACCGGACCAGCATCGCCTGCTTCCAGAGTGCCGACCATCCCGGGAGCCTCTACGGGATCCTGGGCCAGTTCGCCGCCCGCAACATCAACCTGACCAAGCTGGAGTCCCGACCGACCAAGAAGGCGTTGGGGGAGTACTGCTTCATCATCGACCTCGAGGGCCACGTGGCTGACGAGCTGATCGCCGACTGCCTGCGCGACCTCCACGCCGAGTTGGCCGACCTCAAGTACCTGGGGTCGTACCCGGCCTCGGGGGAGGCCGGCCCGGAGATCCGCCGCGAGGCCGGTGAGGCGTGGAGGCGGGCCGACTCGTGGATGGACGGGCTCCGCGCCCAGGTGCGCACGTCCGACCGGCCTCGGGACTGATCCCCGTTGGGGTCATCGGGACGTCGGCGGACGGTGGCTGCGGCTACCCTGGCCAACGCTCGGAGGGATGGCAGAGCGGACGAATGCGCGGCTCTTGAAAAGCCGTGAGACGCAAGTCTCCGTGGGTTCGAATCCCACTCCCTCCGCCAATCCGTCCACTCCCTCCGCTCAGGTTCTGCGTCGTGCCAACCCGAACCTGACGTTGCTGACCTGCTCTCGCCCCCTCGAAGTCGACGGCCCCCACCTCACCTCCAGGCGCAAGCCAGCTGACCGCAAACGACAGGCACCCTCAGCGTCCCCGAGAGGAACCCCAACGTTTCCCCCAACAGGCCGGATCGCCGTCCGGCACGGACGGATCGGTATCGGTGTATTGCCGTGCGCCGGTCGCTCACGTCCCCTGCATCACCTCCTCGGTGATGTCGTTGACCAGCGCCTCACCGGCCAGATAGCGGTCCAGGTTGCCGGAGAAGAGCTCGGCCTGGCGCTCCAGCCGACCGAGCCCGCCGGCGGCGTTGTGAGGCGTGATACGCACGGAGGGGTGGGTCCAGAACGGGTGGTCGGCCGGCAGCGGCTCGGTGCGGAAGACGTCCAGGATGGCGACCCCCGGGCGCCCCTCATCGAGCGACGCCAGCAGGGCGTCCTCGTCGACCAGCTGGCCGCGGGCCACGTTGACCAGCAGGCTGTCCTGCTTCATGCGGGCCAGGAACGTGGCGTCCGCCATGTCGACGGTGGTCGGCGTGGCCGGTGTGGCCAGGACGATGACGTCGGCCTCGCCCACCACGTCGAGCAGCTCATCGGGTGTCACGGTACGGTCGGTGGGATCGTCAGCTGACGGCGAGCGCCGGCACCCGATGACCCGGGCACCGAACGCCCGGGCCCGCACCGCCACCGCCGAGCCGATGCCGCCGAGCCCCACGACCAGCCAGGTGGAGCCGGACACTTCCCGCCAGTCGTGGATGGTCCAGCTCCGCTCCTCGACCTGTCTCCGCCACTGTTCGGCACACTGGAACTCGTCGAGCACCGCTCGCATCACGAACTCGGCGATGGGGAGGCTGTTGACGTGGGCGTTGGTGATCCGGACGCCACGGCTCGCCAGCGCCGCGAAGACCGGTGCGTCGTAGCCGGCGGCCGGGGACTGGAACCATCGCAGGCTGCCCAGTCGCGCCAGCAGCTGGAAGAACGACCGCACCCCGCCGTCCTCCCGAAACAGGTCCGACGTCCCCCAGGCGACCTCCGGACGGGCGTCGTCCCACTGGATGGCGGCACCATCCTGGTCGTGGAGCGACCCGTCGGCGTCCATGGTCAACCACTCAACCCCGGGGCGGGCGAGCTCGGCGGCGAAGCTGTCGTGGGCGACCGAGGTCAGGAGGACCAGCACCGGTGCCTACAGGTCGCGCAGCCTCGGGAGCACCTGCTCGGTGACCTGGGTCACCCACGCCGCCGGATCGGGCACGAGCGGGCTGATCCAGACCTTGTCGATGCCGAGCCCGGCGTACTCGCCCATGCTGGCCAGGAAAGCGTCGGGGTCGTTGAGCGGATCGACAAGGGCGAGGATGGTCTTCTCGATGGCGCTGGGGTCGCGGTCCTCGGCATCGCAGTGGCGGGCCAGCACCTCGAGCTTATGGGCCACCACCGACGGATCCGCAGCGAACAGGTTGCAGGCGTCGGCGTACCGTGCCACCAGCCGGAGGGTCTTCTGCTCACCGCTGCCCCCGATGAGTATCCGGGGTGCCGGCTGCTGGATGGGGCGGGGCGAGCAGATCGTCTCGGCCAGATGGTAGTACCGGCCCGCGTACGGGCCGTCGTCGTCGCTCCACATCTGGTGGCAGATCTGCAGGGCCTCCTCCAGCCGCTCGAACCGCTCGCTGATCGGCGGGAAAGGCACGCCGAGACCGAGGTGCTCGCGCTCGTACCAGGCGGCACCGATGCCGAGGAACGCCCGCCCCTCCGACAGGACGTCGAGGGTGGTGACGATCTTGGCCAGCAGCCCGGGGTGGCGGTAGGTGACCCCGGTGACCAGCAGTCCGAGATCCATCCGCCGTGTCTGGCCGGCCAGATAGCCCAGTGAGGTGTAGCCCTCCAACATCGGTTCCTGTGCGGCGGCCAGCTCCTCCATCTGGAACCAGTGGTCCATGAGGGTGAAGGACGTGACGCCACCCTCCTCGGCGGCGCGGGCGGTGGCGGCCAGGGTCGGCGCCAACGCCTCGGGGCCGCCGGGCAGGGTGAAGTTGGGGAAGTGGATGGCAAGCTTCATGGAGGCCACCTTACGGTCGTGCGACCGTCCACGGAGCGGGTAGCCCCACGGGCGGAAGCTGGGTCTACGCCAGCATCGCTCGGACGTCGATATCGTCGGCCTCGATGGCCAGCCGGACGGCGGCGAGCACGTGGCCCCGGAGGCGCAGTTTGGTGGCGGCATGGGCGTCCAGGTTGAGCTGGGCGAGCGCCACGGCGGCCGTCCTGGCCTCGTGGTGCAGCTCGGAGGGCGGCACCACCCGGTCGAGGAAGCCGGCCGTCACCGCCTCCTCAGGGCTGAAGATCTCGGCGTTGGCGACCGCCCGGTTGAGGTACGGGGTGGCCAGCCGTTGCCGGCACAGCTCGACGGCGGTCCGGGGCATGGTGAGCCCGATGGCCACCTCGTTGGCTCCGATCTTCCGGTCACCGGCGACACCGATCCTGAAGTCGGCCGACACCAGGAGGAACGAGCCCATGGCCAGGGCATGACCGGAGCAGGCCACCACCACCGGGGTGGGGAACGACAGGAGGCGTTCGGCCAGCTCGAAGCCGCCCCGGAGCATGTCGGCGGATTCGGGGCCGCCCCCGGTGAGCACCGCTAGGTCGAAGCCGGCAGAGAAGACACCGGGCCGGCCGGTGAACACCACCACCGCGCCGTCGGACCGGGCCTGGTCGAGCGCCCCGTCCAGCTCGGAGAGCATCTGGAGCGACAGGGCGTTCACCTTGCCGTCGTCCATGGTGATGGTGGCGATGGACCCGTCGAGTTGGTAGGTGACCGGAGTGCTCATCGTCTCTCCTTTCGTCTCGTGAACGTCCCATGGTTAGCGCACTCGTCGCCGCGCCGCTCGTCCGGCGGCTGCGCCGCCACGGGTGTCGAACCTATGAGCATGCAGCCAGATGCGTGAACAGGATCAAGAGATCACGTCGCCGACCGAGCTCGACAGGTCGATTCAGCACGGTTGGCCGGACGTGCCCGAGATGACAGTGGACGACGTCCGGACCCCTTGCCCCTTCGGCGGCTTCATGGCGCGGCCGAGCTCCGCCGTCCCGTCGAGCACCTCGAATGACCTCGAGGCTGCCGTCGACCTGGTGGAGGGCGTGTGCCGACGGGTCGGCCTCGTCGAGGCGTCGAACGAACGGCACCCGGCCCTCGTCGCCCGGTAGTTCCCTGCCGGCATGACCGGCTTATGCTCGCCCGATGGGAGATCGGGTCCGGGTCGTCATCTGCGACTTCGAGAACACCATTCTCGACCACGGTGGCTCGGTCGCCGGAGCAGTGGTCCGGCGGGCACCGACCTTGGGTCTGCGCCACGCGCTTCCCTCCAGTGGGTTTGTCCCCGGGCCCGACGAGGAGCTGCGCGCCGCCAAACCGACGCCCGGGGCGTTTCAGGCGGTCCACCTCCACCGGATCCACCGGGGACCGTTCGGCGAAGCGCGGCCCATCGGCACGCTCGACCGACCGTTGCTGCCTTGACCAGGCGACGGGCCGGCGGGCGCCGTGCGGCCACCGCGGTGGCGCTGGTCGTGGTGGTGGGATCGTTGGCGGTGGCCGTGTCCGGTGGGTCTGCCGCCGCCGGTGGTGCCACTCCGACCACTCCGGCTGTCACGCTCGCCGCCGAGCATGGCTCCGGCCGGTCCCCGGGTTGTGGGCGTGCACCGGCCGCCGCCGACGTCCTCCCCGGGCACGACCAGGCCCGGACTCTCACTGTCGGTTCGGTGCGCACCACGTACCAGCTTGCCGTCCCCCCGAGGTACCGGCCAGACCGCCCGGTGCCGCTGATCCTCCTCTTCTACGGATTCGACTCGGACCCCGCCCAGTTCACTACCCTCACCGGCCTGCCCGACCGGGGCGCCGCCGCCGGCTCGCTGGTGGTGGTCCCGCACACGCACCCCGGCGAGCTGGAATGGCAGTTCAACGGCAACGGCACTGACGCCGCCTTCGTCGAGGCGCTGACCCGTCATGTGGAGGACGCCTACTGCGTGGACCCGGACCAGGTCGACGCCGCCGGCTTTTCGGCCGGGGCGGCCTTCACCGTGCTCTACTCCTGCGCCCATCCGGGTCAGGTCGCCGCCATCGCCACCGTGGCCGTCGAGTTCCTGCTCGGGTGCAGCCACGCCGTCCCGATCCTCTCCTTCCACGGCACCAGCGACGCCAACGTCCCCTACCAGGACGGGGCAGTCGGGATCTCCCTCCCCGGGGTGAAGGTGCCCGGAACCCAACGGAACATGGACGCCTGGGCGGCCCTCGACCGTTGCCGTCCCGACCCGGAGTCGAGCCGGGTCGCCGCCCACGTGGTCAGGCAGAGGTGGTCGGGCTGCGCCGACGGAACTTCGGTCACCCTCTACAGCATCCTCGGCGGCGGGCACTCGTGGCCCGGTGCCGACGAGATGCTCGACAGCACCGCCACCCAGGAGGTGGACGCCACCGGGCTGATCCTGGCGTTCTTCGACCGGCACGGTGGCCCGTCTCCTACTGGATGATCAGCACCATCCCTCCACCCGACCGCCTGTGCGGGACACTGCCCTCTTCAAACCTCGTGTGATGGCTCCCCGGCGGATGAGCCGTGCCCAACGGATGGCGGTGGTGATCGCCCTCGGGTCACCACGACCGGCCGGACCGACCCGGGCAGCTAGCCGGCGTCCCCGCTGTCCGTGCGTACGTCTTTGCGGGTGATGGCCAGAAAGGCCACGAACGCCACGATGAGGGCGCTCAGTGCCAGGCTGACCAGGCCGGGGCCGAGGTCGAGGCCACCCCGGACGTGCGACACCGCCATCCAGTCGGCGAACGAGGCGCCGAGCGGCCGGGTGAGGATGTAGGCGAACCAGAAGGCGAGCACCTCGTTCATCCCGAACTTCCAAGAGCCCACCGCCGGGACGGCGATCAGCACGGCGAACAGCATTCCGGAGGCCAGGTAGCCGAGGCCGAGGGTGGTGGCGGTCAAGTCCCCGGCCGCCGTGCCCAGGGCGAAGGTGGTGAGGACGGTGAGCCAGTAGAAGGCCTCGCGACGCTGGGTGGTGATGCTGTGGATGGAGAGCGTCCCCTCGTACCGGTCCCACACCAGAAAGACTGACGCCAGCACCACCGCGAAGAAGATGGTCGACACGACGTAGGGGACCTTGAACTGGATGTGCAGGACGTCGGCGGCCATGGTACCGAACACGCTGACCATCACCACCGCCAGCCAGTACACCCAGGCCAGGTAGCGGCTGACCCGGAACTGCAGCACCAGCACCGCAGCCAGCAGCAGCCCGGTCACCGCCACCGCCGCCTGGGGGACGAAGCGCTTGACGAAGAAGTCGGACGTCGACTCGCCCATGCCGGTGGTCAGCACCTTGATGATCCAGAAGTAGGCCGTGACCTCGGGCACCTTGCCCAGGGAACGGCGGGTCGGGGTGGCCTGCATGTGTGCCCTGGTGGCCACGCGGCGCTACCGGGTCTTCCCGGCGTGCACCATCTCGCACGTCTGCTCGATCCGGCGCTGCCTGGTCTCAGGCCGCTTGGCCTCCTCGATCCACCGCACGAACTCCTTGCGATGGGTGTAGGCCAACGCTTCGAAGGCGTCCGCCTCCCCGCTGTCGGCCAGCGCCGTCGCCACGTCATCGGGCAGTTCCACCGTACGGGGCCGGTCGTCGAGCTCGAGGACCACGTCCACCGAGTCGCCGGGCCCCTTGCCGAGCTGGTCCCTGACGTCCTTCCGTAGGACGAGTACCGCCTTGGGGCCGCCCATCTTGGCCAGGCTGCCCTGGTAGGTGACCCGGCCATCGAAGGTGGCGCTCACCGGGACCAGGTTCCCCACCCCGAACAGCTCCTTCAGGTCGTGGGGGAACTCGATGAACGCCGACGAGTTGGCGACCTCCCCGTTCCGGACGATGGGCGAACGGAACGACTGCGGGCCGGGGTTGGTGAACTCCTTGGCCATGCGGGGCAATTTACCGGCCGGCCCCCTCGGCGTCACTCCCCGAAGAGCAGCCCGTAGTTGGCGCCCCGACGGAGGTGGTGGCCCCCGTCGACGGCCAGGCTCTCGCCGCTGATCCACGACGACTCCGGACCGGCCAGGAACCGGACGGCGCTGGCGATGTCCTCGACGGTCCCGAGCCGGCTGATCGGCATCTCGGCCAGGTAGTCGTCGAGCAGCGGACCCCCGGTGGTGATCGGCGCCATCAGCTCGTCGTCGACGATGCCGGGCTGGACGGTATTGACCCGGACGCCCGTCCGGCCGAGCTCCTCGGCGGCGTACTTGCACAGCATGTCGATGCCGGCCTTGGCCGAGCCGTAGGCCCAGAGGTACCGGTGCGGGAAGCTGCCGGCCCCCGAGGACATCCCGATGATCGAGCCCCCGGTGGCCGGGGTGCCGTCGACGCCGACGCCCACGCCGGCACCCATCATCCCTGCGCCGTGCTTGATGCAGAGGAACGTGCCGACCATGTTCAGGTCGATGGTGGCCCGGACCTGGTCGACCTCGGCCCCGGCGATGGGCCCCATGTGGTGGGCGCCCCCGGCGTTGGCGAAGAGGATGTCCAGCCGGCCCCGCTCGGCCGAGGCCACCCGGACGGCTTCGGCCACCTGGTCCTCGACGGTGACGTCGGCCACCACGTAGGCGGCGGTCCCGGTTCCCTCCGGCGTGGACGCCGGAACCTTCGACAGGGTCGCCACCGCCTGGCGCAGCTTCTCCTCGGTGCGGCCGCAGATGGTCACGTGGGCCCCGTCGGCCACCAGCCGGGCGGCCGTTCCCAGCCCGATGCCGCTCCCGCCGCCGGTGACCAGCGCGGAGAGCCCGACGATGCCCGGCGGTCCTTCGGTACTCGATGACACTGACGTCCCCCTTGGGTGGGCCACCTGCCCGGGTTGGCGTGCGTGGCCTGCCGACTGCAGCATGATACGGGTACTGGCGCCGGGCACCATGTCCCGGGTGGCCTACCGGAGGGGGAGTGTCGATGACCACCAGGGTGTTGAATCTGGCCGACCTGTTCGAGGTGGTGGCGGACACGGTGCCGGACCGCGAGGCGCTGGTGGCCGGAGATGTGCGCCGCACCTATCGGGAGCTGGACGCCCGGGCCAACCGCTTCGCCCACTACCTGCAGGGCCAGGGGGTCGCCGCCGGGTCGCACGTGGGGATCCTGGCCCACAACTGCGCCGAGTGGGCCGAGGCGATGATCGGGTGCTACAAGGCACGGACGGTGCCGGTGAACCTCAACTTCCGGTACGTGGCGCCCGAGCTCCGATACGTGGTCGACAACGCTGACCTGGCGGCCCTCGTCTACGAGCGGGCACTGTCGCCACTGGTGGCAGAGTCGTTCCCCGCCAACGCCGAGGGAGACGGCGGCCGGTCACCGGACGGCGGCCCGGTGCCGAGCGTCTTCCTGGTCATCGAGGACGGCACCGACCCGTCTGTCGGCATCGGCCGACCGGTGGTGGAGTACGAGGTGGCCCTGGCCGGGGTCGGAGACGAGCGCCACTTCGATCCGCGCTCGCCCGACGACCTCTACCTGCTCTACACCGGGGGCACCACCGGGATGCCCAAGGGCGTCATGTGGAGGCAAGAGGACATCTTCTACGCCGCCATGGGCGGTGGCGGCTGGGGTCAGGAGCCGATCGCGGCCGCCGAGGAGCTGGCTGGCCGGCTTCCGGTGGACGACGCCGCCCGTGCCGTGATGTTGATCGTGGGGCCGTTGATGCACGGCAACGCCCAGTGGGCGATGTGGAACGCCTTCATGATGGGCGGGACCGCGGTGATCTACATCCGGCACCGCTTCGACGCCGACGAGCTGTGGAGGATCGTCGGCCACGAGGGCGCGGTGTCGATCGCCCTGGTCGGCGACGCTATGGCCCGCCCCCTGACCGAGGCCCTGGCGGTGGCCGAGCCTGGAACCTACGACACCTCGACGCTCTTCGTGGTGGCGTCCGGGGGGGCGATGCTGTCCGCCACGGTGAAGCACGATCTGCAGATGCAGCTGCCCGGGGCGATCATCATGGACCGGTTCGGCTCGAGCGAGAGCGGCGCCCAGGGCTTGGTGGAGACCGGGGCGTCGGGTCCCCGGTTCGAGATGGGTGGTGACACCAGCGTGCTCGACGACGACCTCCGGCCCCTGGCCCCCGGCGACGGCCGCATCGGGCGCCTTGCCCGCACCGGCCGCATCCCGCTCGGCTACTTCAAGGACGGGGCGAAGACGGCGGAGACCTTCCCGGTCGACGAGCACGGCGTCCGGTGGTCGGTCCCCGGGGACTTCGCCTCGGTGGAGGCGGACGGGACCATCACCGTGCACGGCCGGGGCTCGGCATCGATCAACTCCGGCGGGGAGAAGGTCTTCCCCGAGGAGGTCGAGGCGGCGGTGAAGACCCATCCCGACGTCTACGACGCCATCGTGGTCGGCGTCCCTGACGAGCGGTTCGGCGAACGGGTGGCGGTGGCCCTCCGCCCGAAGGAGGGGGCCGAACCGGTAACCCTGGACCAGCTGCAGGAGCACTGCCGGACCCTCATCGCTGGGTACAAGCTGCCCCGGCAGCTGGTCCTGATCGAGGAGCTTCCGCTCACCGCCGTCGGCAAGCCGGACACCAAGGCGGCCAAGGCGCTCTTCGCCGCCGCCCCGTAGCCACGCCGCCCGGACCGATCGGTTCCTCAGGCACCGAAGCTTACGGCCGGGTCCACCGACGGTCCCGTCGTCGAGTCGACCACGGCGGCGACCCCGGTGAGCACCAGCTCGCCGGCGTCCATCAGCAACCGGTCGGTGACGTCCACCACCCGGTGCTGCCCGGCGTCGGGCCAGATGCCGATCACCCGCGCCGGTGCGGGGCGGGACGGTGAGCGGAGGGCGGCGACCAGTGCCAGGTACCCGAGCCCGACCTCGCACCCAGGCCGAGGAGTGCCGCCGGCCATCGACACCATGGCCGTTGCCAGTGGTCCCGCCCTCGATCGGCCGGGGCGGGCCGGAAGGAAGGCCCGCACCTCGGAGCGTCCCTTGAGCCGGACCGTCCGCGAGGCAGCGCACACCCACTGGTCGTCCGGGCCGCCGAGACGGGGCGGGTCCCGGAACTGGCCCCAGTCGAGGGACGTCCAAAGGGTGGACGCCCACGTCGTGGCCTCGGCCAACACCGCCGACCGGGCCCCGCCGCCCAGGGTCGCCAACCACGGCTCCCAGTGGAAGGTGCGCCATCCCGAGCGCTCCCACTCGGCCACCGCCTGGGCGGCCACCGGCCCGACGGCCTCGGCGGGGGCCCGGAAGCGGTGGGCGAGGCACGCCTCGACGGCGGCCAGCCCGAGGGACCGCCGGACGAAGGCCGGCTTCCACGCGAACGGCTCGTCCGTCCTGACAGGCCCCGGTGTGGCCCGGCCCAGCTGGCGGAGGAGGGCGATCGTCAGGACGACCTGTTCCCCGGGCGGGAGCCGCTCCACCAGGCCGGGGGCGGCGGCGAGCAGGCGGTCACGCACCGCCAGGCGCGTCTCCGTGCTCACCTCCGCGGTGGCCGGCGCCAAGAGGGCGGCGGTGATGACCTCGGCGGGTGCCGCCATCAGGCGGCCCGCCCGGCCGATGCCGGCTCGTCGTCCTGTGCCGTCGGGCCGACCGGCCGGCCGCAATGCAACCCGGTGCAGGTCTCATCGCCGCCGACCGCCGCCGGGGAGGTGGAGGTCGTCTGGTCCGGGCACCGGACCAGGGCACCGGCACCGGCGAGGGTACGCCGCGCCGCCGAGGCCAGGAGCTCGTCGTCCACCGGCTCGACATCGAGCTCTCCGGTCCGGGTGTAGTAGGTGGCGACCACGAACGGTGGGGCGGGGTTCCGCAGGGCCTCTACGAGCGCATAGAAGTGCAGATCGTGGCGGTGCTCCGGTCGCCTCATCCCCGACTTCACCTCCACGATGGCCACCGAAGCCACCTCGAGCCCCGGTCGACCGACGGCGAGGTCGACCCGGGCCGAGAGCTCGACCGCCCCGCCGACCAGCCCTACCCGCATCGACTCCTCGGTCCGCGGTAGCCACCCCGGATGGAGTGCCGGCCACCTGGCGGCCAGGTTGGACGCCTGGCGCCGCACCTCGTCGGCCAGCAGGCGATGCTGCGCCCCCGGGAGCCTGTCGATCCAAGCCACCAGGGGCGCCTGCCGGTCGTCGATGGCCAGCGCCGCCAGCCCGTCGGCCATCGGGTCGCCGATCGAGCCGATGGTGACGAGCTGACGGAAGAGCGCGTCGATGAGGGCGCCGCAGGCGATCGCCACGGTGAACGGCCGTTCGCCGAAGCCGGCACCGCACTGATCGCCGGCACCAGCCGTCGCCTGGTTCAGCCGGCCCTTGGTGATGACCAGAGGTGCCCGGTCGACCTGCAGGGCGGGGCCTAGGACCAGGCCCAGCCCTTGCTCGAGGCACCGACGGAGGCCGTCGGCCCGGGCCGGGTCGGCTGGGGACCGGGGTCGTCCTGTGAACCGCAGCCGATCGAGGAGAGCCTCGCCGGCCAACGGTGTCCACGACCCCGTGGCCCGCGGCTCCGGACCGCCGTTCGGACGGCCCGAGCGGGCACTCGGGCGGCACGGTGAACCGGCCGGACGATCCCCCCGCCGGCTGTCGATGTCCGTGACGAGCATGGGCTGCAGTGTGACCGACGGGTGTATCAGTCGATGGGGTGGCCCCATGCCGGAGCCGGGTGGGAGGCCCCGGTAGCCTTCCACCGATGGTTCCAGCCGAGTCGAACGTGGTCTTCACCGTGGGGTTCGCCGTGTTCATCGTCGCGTTCGTGGTACTCGCCGTGCTGGCGGTGCGCTTCACCCTGCAGCGTCAAGCCGCGGCCCGGCAGGCCTGGTTGGCCGAGCGTGAGGACCTGGATGCCGCCGAGGAAGAGCTTCCACCGAGGCCCCGGACGGCACTGGTGCTGTCGGGCGGAGGCACCCGGGGGGCTGCCCAGGTGGGGATGCTCCAGGTCCTGGTGGAAGGCGGCTTTCTCCCCGACTGCGTCTACGGCTCGTCGGTCGGGGCGCTCAACGGTGCCGCCTTTGCCGGCGACCCCACGGTGGAAGGCATGGAGCGCCTGACCCGTGTCTGGCGAGGGATCAAGGGTGACGACATCTACCCGCAGCGGCTCGGACACGGCCCCTGGCGCTTCTTCCAACAGCGCGAGTCGATCCACCCCAACAGCGGGCTCCGCCGCATCGTGGAGGAGGGGATCTCCTTCGATCGGCTGGAGGACGCCGCCATCCCCTTCGAGGTAGTGGCCACGTCGATCGTGGACGGCCGGGAGCGATGGTTCACCTCCGGCCCGGCGGTCGACGCGGTGCTGGCCTCGGCGGCCATCCCCGCCATCTTCCCCCCGGTGGAGATCGACGGCGACCGCCTGATCGACGGCGGCGTGGTCGACAACGTGCCGATCGGCCGGGCCATCGAGTCCGGTGCCACCAGGATCGTCGTGCTGCTCTGCGGCCCGCCGGCCTACTCGCCGATGACGACCAAACGTCCGGTGGAGGCGATGCTCAACTCCCTGTTCATCTCCATCCACGCCCGGTTCAGCCGGGAGCTGAGCCGGCTTCCCGAAGGGGTCGAGGTCATCGTGTGCAGCGGCGGGACGACGTCCTCGCGCGACTACACCGACTTCTCGGACACCGAGGCGCTGATGGCAGCCGGCCGGGCCGAGGCAGTCGACGTGCTCTCTCGCCACGGGGTCATCGAGGTGCCCCGGGCCTCATCCGCAGTGGACGACCACCCGGACGACCACCCGGACGAGCCCACCGACCCGGACGGCCCGTCCACGGTGACCGGCGGGGTGCCGATCGGCTGACCGGGCCGGCGACTGGTGCCGATCGGGCGCGCCTCACCGTCACCGGTCAGCCACCCGGGCCCGGACCCGGGATCGAGCCTGTTCCTGAGCCGCGACTCAGGTCCCGGGCCCGGACACCCACCCGGTGCCCGGGATGTACCGCCGGACGATCCGGGCCGGCACGCCGACGATCACGCAGTGGTCGGGGAACGTGCCCCGTACCACCGAGCTGGCCCCGACGACCACGTTGCAGCCCAGGACCGCACCCGGGAGGATCACCACCCCGGTGCCCAGCCAGCTGCCGTCGCCGATACGGACCGGCACGTCGGTCGGCCACTGGGTGTGGACCACCTGGTCGGGGTTCTCGTACCCGTGGTTCTGATCGGTGATGTAGACGTACGGCCCGGTGTGCACGTCGTCACCGATGTCGATGTTGAAGTGCCCCACGATGTGGCTGCCGCGGCCGATCATGCACCGGTCGCCGATGCGCACCACCGGGTCGGTCACCATCCTCTGGCCCGGGACCATGCCGGCCGACAGGCTCACGTTGGGCCCGATGAGGGTGTCGGTGCCGATGTGGATCCAGTGCTCGCCGAACCGGGCGCCCGGCGGGAAGGCGATGCAGCTTCCGCGCCCGAAGGCCCCGAACCGGTCGGCGCCGGCGTCGTCCGGCCCCAGCGCCCCGTGGCGGGCGATCCACTCCCACCCGCCGGTGACCGCCCGGTTGACCAGCCGTCGGCCGCCTCGGCGGGCCAGCTGGGCGACTGCGGCCATCGCCGACCGGGCTTCCCACCCGCCGGTGCCCCGGCCCGGTGCAGTTCCGGCGGCTGGCGACGTCGTCGGCGGCTCGCCGGGGCCGGAAGGCTCGCCGGGGCGGGAAGGATCACCGGGGCGCGGGCTCGTGGCGGACACCCCGCGACGGTAGCTGAATGCCTACCATCGGGGGCGTGGCCGAGTGGACCGGAGGTGCCGGGGTCGAGCATCCCGGTCGCACCGCCCTGGGGCGTGCCGGGTTCGAGACGGCCTCGGACGTCTACGAAAGGGCCCGGCCCGGCTATCCGGACGATGGGGTGGCCGCCCTGGCCGCCCAGTCGGCCGTCGGCCCGGGCAGCCGGGTGCTCGACGTGGCCGCCGGGACCGGCAAGCTGACCCGCCAGCTCCTCGCCCTGGGAGCGGTCTGCGTGGCGGTGGAGCCGTCGGCCTCCATGCGGGCGGTCTTCCGCCGGGTGGTTCCGGGCGCGCCGGTGACGGCCGGCACCGCCGAGGAGCTCCCGCTGGCGACCGGCTCCATGGACGCGGTGGTGGTGGCCCAGGCGTTCCACTGGTTCGACTTCCCGCGGGCGCTGGACGACATCGCCCGGGTCCTCCGACCGGGGGGGAGCCTCGCGCTGATCTGGAACGAGCGGGACGAGTCCGACCCGGTGATGGCGGAGCTGGTCACCATCAGCCGATGGGACCGCCATCAGCCGTACCCGTTGGGCATGGACTTCGCCCCCCTGATCGACGCCAGCTGCCGGTTCGGGCCGGTGACCCGCACCCGGTTCCCGTTCGTCCAGGTGGTCGACCGGACCGCCTTCGTTGAGCAGGTGGCGTCGCGCAGCTATGTGCAGGTGCTCGGAGAGACTGAACGGGCGGCCTTCCTCTCGGAGGTGGCCGACTTTGCCGCCAGGCTTCCCGAGCCCATCTCGCTTCCCTACGTCACCGATCTGTTCACCGCGGCCGTCGCCCCCTGACCCCCGTCCGCGATACCTCGTCAGGCCGCCGCCGGGGGCGTCTTGCCACCACGCGTCCCAGGGTGGAACCTGGGGCCGACCCGCCGCTCGGGCGGGACGTCCAGGGGAGGAGTGCCGTCGATGGTGAAGCTGACGTGTCTGTTGAGGCGCAAGGAGGGACTGACGCCGGCCGAGTTCCAGGCGCACTGGAGGGACGTCCACGGTCCGTTGGTGGCGAACAGCCGGAGCGGCAGCCACGTGATCCGTTACGAGCAGAACCCGCGCCCGCTGGACGACTACCGCGACGACGACGACCGATCTGGCTACGACGGGGTCACCGTCCAGTGGTTCCCATCGGTGGAGGAGTACCACGCCCACATGAGGGAGGACGACTTCCCCGAGATCATGAAGGACATCGGCACCTTCCTCGACGTGGACCATCTCGAGTTCGTCCTCACCGACAAGCCTCTGGTGGTCATGGAGGGCGAGGTCGACTGGGGGGAGTCGCCCTCGGGACGTGGCCCGCACCGTTGACAGGGGAGAATGTCGGACGTACGATCCGTTTGTTCGGACACCCTGTCCGATCGTTTGGAGGGCACGTCCCGCATGCCGAGCACCGCCATCGACTTCGGCGACATCGACCTGACCGACTCGAGGCACTTCGTGAACGGAGTGCCCCACCAGTGGTTCGCCTTTCTGCGTCAGCATGCCCCGGTGTGGTGGCACGAGGAGGTCAACGGTCCCGGGTTCTGGGCGGTCACCGGGTACGACGACTGCACCCTGGTCAATCGCGACTACGAGCACTTCTCGTCGAGCCGGAAGGCCACCTTCATCTGGGAGCTGGACGAGGAGAACCTCGCCCAGCAGCAGCTGGTGATGTTGAACATGGACCCGCCGTTGCACACCCGCTACCGCCGGCTGGTCAACAAGGGCTTCACCCCGCGCATGGTGGCCCAGCTCCACCAGCGCATCCATGCCGCCACCGACGCCATCATCGATGACGTGATCGAGTCCGGTCGCGCCGACTTCGTCACCGACATCGCCGCCGAGCTCCCGTTGGTGGTGATCGCCGAGCTGCTGGGCGTCCCCGACGAGGACCGGCACAAGATGTTCGACTGGTCGAACCGGATGGTCGGCAGTCAGGACCCGGAGTACGGGCTCACCGAGGAGGTCGCCCAGGTGGCCTCCATGGAGCTGTACGCGTACGCCGCCGGGCTCTTCAGTCAGAAGCGGGCCGACCCCAAGGACGACCTCATGAGCGTGCTGACCGAGGTGGAGGTAGAGGGGGAGAAGCTGAGCGAGTTCGAGCTCGAGCTGTTCTTTCTTCTTCTGACGGTGGCCGGCAACGAAACCACCCGGAACCTGATCTCCGGGGCGATGGCCGCGTTCTTCGACCATCCCGACCAGTGGGAGCTGCTGGTCAATGACCGATCGCTGCTGCCGTCGGCGGTGGAGGAGATGCTCCGGTACGTCACCCCGGTGATGAACTTCCGGCGGCAGACCACCAGCCCGTTCGAGCTCGGCGGCCAGCAGATCGGGGCCGACGAGAAGGTGGTCTTCTTCCACATCTCGGCCAACCGGGACGAGAAGGTCTTCGAGCACCCGCAGACCTTCGACATCACCCGTACCCCGAACCCGCACATCGCCTTCGGCGGCGGCGGCCCCCACTTCTGCCTGGGCGCCAACCTGGCCCGGATGGAGATCCGGGTCATGTTCGAGCACCTGCTCGACCGGATGCCCGATCTCACCCTCGACGGTGAGGTCCAACGCCTCCAGTCACAGTTCATCAACGGGGTGAAGCACATCCCGGTGGCCTTCACCCCGGCCGGCCGGCTGGACGCCTGAGGTGCCGGCCCGCAGGGCGTCCGACGACCTCAAGGAGGTCATCCGGGACTTCCGGCGGGACCAGGTCATCGACGTGGCCCGGCGGCTGTTCGGCGAGCGCGGCACCACCGAGGTGTCGATGGACGAGATCGCCAACGAGGCCGGCGTGGCCCGCTCGACCGTCTACGTCTACTTCGCCAATCGCGACGAGCTCCTCCGCGCCTGCCTCAAGCGGATGCACAACCAGCTGCTGGAGGTGCTGGCCACGGTGTGGGAGGGCGGCACCGACCCGGCCACCCGGCTGCGGACGCTGACCGAGGCGATGTTCGAGCGGCTGGACGAGAGCCCGGCATTCTTCCGCCTGGCCCTGGTCACCCAGGAGGCGGTGAGCGACGGCGGGGGGGCCGTCGGCTCCGAGCTCGCCCTCATCGGCTTGGACATCGCCCGGCTGATCCAGGACCTGTACGTCGAGGGGGTCACCATGGGCCGGTTCCGGCCCATGGACCCCGATCGGGCCACCTCCTTGATCGGCCAGCAGCTCTACGGCGCCATGTCGGTGAGGGCCGGCGATCCGATGCCCCTGCCCCGGGCGGAGGCCGCCGCCGAGGTCAGTGAGTTCGTGCTCCGGGCACTGGCTTCTTGACCGGCCCGACCGACCTGACCGGCCCGACCCGCTCTGCACCTCCGGGACCGCCTCCAGCCACCCGGGCCCGTCACGCGACCCGAGCCGCGCCGGACAGGAGGCGTTCGGGCGCGCGGTAACGTTCGTCGTCCGGTATCTGTGATGGGGCCGGTGTCGCGCCGACGTCGACCGAGGAGGGACGAATGCCGAGGTGTCTGGTGGTGCAGCACGTCGAGCCCGAGGAGCCGTACGCCATCGGCCGGGCGCTGGAGGCGGCCGGCAGCGCGGTCGTGCCCTGCCGGGTGTTCGCCGGCGAGGCGGTGCCCGATGACCTCGACGGGTTCGACGGCCTGGTGGTGATGGGGGGGCCGTCCTCGGCCGCTCACGACGACGGGTTCCCCACCCGGCGCCGGGAGCTGGCCCTGCTGGAGGACGCCGTGGCCCGGGACATCCCCACCCTGGGCGTCTGCCTGGGCGCCCAGCTGCTGGCCCTGGCGGCCGGCGGTTCGGTCTACCCCGGCCAGGACGGCGCCGAAATCGGGTGGGGCCCGGTGGTGCTGGCCGACCGAGCGGGGTCGGACCTGCTGCTGGGAGGCCTGCCGGGCGAGCTGGTCGTCCTCCACTGGCACGGCGACACGTTCGACCTCCCGCCCGGGGCCACCCGGCTGGCCTCCAACGCCCGCTACGCCAACCAGGCCTTCCGGCTCGGCGACCGTGCCTGGGGGCTCCAGTTCCACGTCGAGGTCGACCGGACGGCGGTGGACGCCTTTCTGCGGGTGTTCGGCGAGGACGCCCGGGCGGTCGGTAGCGCCCCCGAGGCCATCGGGTCGTCTGCCGACGGGTACCTCGAGGCCCTGGCGCCGGCCCGGGACCGGATCGCCGCCCGGTTCGCCGGGCTGGTGGCCGGCCTGCATCGCGACCCGGAGCTGGTCGAGCTGCGGTAGTCGGTCGCTCGTGTTTCCTCGGTGTTAACTCTGGCAACGGACGTTGCCTCTGAGGCAACAAGGGCGTAGGTTCACCGCATGGCGATAGAGGCCACATTGGCGTCGATCGGGGACAGGCTGAGAGCGGCACGCGACCGCCTGGGCCTGACCCTCCATCAGCTGTCCGAGGCGAGCGGGCCGTCCAAGGCCCACCTGTCCCGCCTCGAGTCGGGGGAGCGCCAACCGTCGATCGCCGCCCTGCTCGAACTGTCCTCGACCCTCGGGGTGTCGGTCAATGCCCTGCTCGGCGTGCTGGGGACGGGCGCCTGCGCCCACTTCGATGCCGACCGCCCGCACCGCCTGGGCGCCGTCGACAGCCCGGCGGAGATCCTCATGCTGGCCGCCAACGACGCCCGCAGCCTGCACGCCATCCACCGATAGGACGCCGGCCCACCGATCTGCCTCACCACCAGCCCCACCAACCTGACGACACGGAGGTCACCAGATGACGACAACCCTGGCAGAGCTCGAGGCCACCGGACCGACGTTCTCGGTCGACGCCCTCATGGCGGTACGGGCCCGGACACGATGGGCGGTGCACGCCATCGCCTCCCAGGTGGAGGTGGGGATGGCGGAGGAGGAGGCCAAGGCCATGGCCCGCGCCACGCTCTCCTCATTGGGGATGCGTCGGGGATGGCACCACATCATCGTCCGCCTCGGCAGCAACACGACCAAGGACTTCATGGAGCGATCGGAGCCCGGCGTCATCCTGGCGCCCGACGACATCTTCTTCGTCGACATCGGCCCCATCTACCGCGAGTGCGAGGGCGACGCCGGGGACACCTTCGTTGTCGGTGACGACCCCGACCACCACCGGGCCAAGCGTGATGTCCGCACCATCTGGGAGGAGGTCCGGGGCCACTGGTTCGAGCACCGGGTCAGCGGGGAGGAGCTCTACGACTTCGCCGACAAGACGGCCACCGATCTCGGGTGGAAGCTGAACTTCGACCTGTCGGGGCACCGGCTCTCGGAGTACCCGCACTCGGCCCACTACGACGGGTCGATCGCCGACGTTCCCTACGAGCTGCACCCGGACCGTTGGGTCCTCGAGATCGCTATCGCCCATCCGGAGCGCCCGTTCGGTGCGTTCTACGAGGACCTGTTGCTCGAGGACCAGTCGTTCCCGGGGTGGGTGTTCGAGGCGGACACCCCGCCCGACCCCGAGGGCTGACCGGACCTGGACCGGACCGCCGGGCCCCGCCCCACCTCGGCCCATCCGGCGCGGTGTGACCGTATCCGGACGACCATCTATCAGTGGGGCGCGTCCATAACGCAGGACTGAATAATGTAGATACACACCTCTGCATGTCCTCTGCCATGAATCAATTAGTGTCATAGACATGTCGGGATTACTGCATCTTTACACGTTGTTAACAGCAGTGATACCGGCACGATACAGACGGTATCTACGATGCAATTGAGGTACAAGGTATACCCCATAGTGCGAGTGAGCCGGGCCAGTAGTCATACCGATTGATGTGAAGGTGGTGCAGAACACGCTGTCGGGTTCACGTACACGCATCGAGATCGCGACGGGGAGCCAAGGGAACCACCACGCAGGCGCAGGCGACGAAAGGAGCATCGATCACGATGACAACGACCGTCGGGGCTCCCCCCGACTCGGCAGTGAAGTCGACAGGGTTGCGTGCCAATACCGTCGGGTTCCCCACAGTGCTGGCGCAGTCGGCGGCGGTGATCTCACCAACCGCAGTGCTCATCATCCCGTTGGTCTTCGCCGGCTCCGGGCGGGGCACCTGGCTGACCTACCTGTTCGCCACGATCATGCTGCTCTTGGTGGTGTCGTGCCTGAACCAGATCGCCCGACGATCGGCCGCCCCCGGATCGATGTACTCGCACAACGGCCGCGTCACCCGCCGGCGCCCGGGGATCCTGGCGGACATCGCCACCGACCTCGAGCGGACCGAGCCCCCGACTCCCACTATGTTGGCTCCGATCGAGGAGGAGCTCGATCCCGAGGCCGGACTCGGCATCGCCACCCCCGTCAGCATCGACCCGGCCCCGGTGGCCGCCATGGTGGAACCGGCCCGGGCCTTCTGACCGACGATCTCGGGGGGCCCTCGGACCTCCCGGGTGCACGGCTAGCGATCGGTCGGCTCCGTCCTCGACACGCACTCGTCGGGGCCGGGGCCGACCGGTGGCGCCTTCGCCTCTCTGCCGGTCGGGTGACCCGCACGGGCCGGTCGCACCTGGCCGCAAACAGCGCAACGCTGGGGAAGAGCGATGTGCGGCGATGGCGTCAGGCCGAGCGGCGTTTGAGCCGCGGGGTGGGGCCGGTGGCCAGCTCGCGGAGCTCCTCGATGCCGGCGGCGGCAGCAGCCGGAAGCACCCCGATGTCGGGCATCGCCTCGTACTCCCCGGTGACCCCGAAGAAGATCCTCCCGTTGTAGGAGAGGATCGCCGTACCCACCCGGAGACCGTGGCTGATGGGGACGAACGGGCGGTACTCGAGCATCTCGTGGCCGAGGAAGTACAGGGGGATCTGCGGCCCCGGGACGTTGGTCGTCACGGTGTTGAGCGAATGCTGTCCGAAGCGGTGCATGGCGCGGATCATCATCCGGCTGACCTGTCCCACCACCATCGGCGGGACGATATCGCTGACCGACGTGATCACCTCGCCGGCCTCGGAGATGTGGGACGCCTTCAGGTCGGTCATCTGCTCCCGCACCGCCTTGAGCCGCTCCAGCGGGTCGGCGATCCGGACCGGCAGCTCGTAGAGCAGGGCGGAGACCCGGTTGTGGGCCATCCCGGCACCGTCCTGGCGGCGTGTCGACACCGGCACCAGAGAGCGCACCACGGCTTCCTCGACGCAGTCGCCTCGCTCGGCCAGCAGCGCCCGGTAGCCGCCGGCGACCGCCGCCAGCACGACGTCGTTCACCGTCCCGCCGAACGCCTTCCGGATCGTCTTGACGTCATCGAGGCTGGCGGAACCAAACGCCCACACCCGGTGAGGACCGATCGCGCCCTCGATGGACAGCGGGGCGGTGGGGGCAAGTCGCCGGAGGAAGCGGGCCATCCCTTCGGCGGTGGTCAGGGTCGACCGGGCCGCGGAAACGGGATGGCGCAGGATGCCGGGGACCTCCCGGGTGGCGGCCACGGTGTTCCCCAGCAGACCGCCCCAGGCGTCGAGCACCTTCATCACCGCCGGGGGCTCCGGACTCGGCGACCATGGCTCGGGTTCGCCAATCGGGGCGCCCGGCCCGGGGTCCACCTCCAGCAAGATGTTGGCGAGCCCGACTCCGGCGACCCCGTCGACCATACAGTGGTGCATCTTGATCACCAGGGCCCACTTGCCCCCCTCCATACCCTCGACGAGCCAGGCCTCCCACAGCGGCCGGTCGCGGTCCAGCGTCTGGGACATCAGCCAGCCCATCAGCTGGCAGAACGCCTGGTCATCACCGGGCGCGGGCAGGGCTGTGTGTCGGAGGTGGTAGCCGATGTCGAAGTGGGGGTCGTCCACCCACACCGGCCGGCCCAGCTCGAAGGGCACCGTACGCACCCGCTGGCGGTAGCGGGGGATCAGATGCAGTTTGGAGGCGATCAACGCCTCGATCTCGCCCAACGGCGGCGGCGGATCGGCGAAGACGCAGACCCCGGCGATATTCATCTGGACGGCTCCGTGGGCTCCGTCCTCGATGTGCAGGAACTCAGCGTCGAGTGCGCTCAACCTCTCCATCGGCCACCCCCTGTTCGCCGCGCCCCTCGTTGCCCACCTTACGGCCGTCGGCGGCCGAATGGAAAGGGTCATTCGACCTGAGCTCCCCCGAAGAACCGGACCTTCGGCCCTACTGGTGACCGCCGGGCCGGCGTAGGTTCCAAGTGGGGCAGAGGGCCCCGGGGGAGGGACGATGGGCGAGCCGAACGACCGGTTCATGGGGGATGGCGACCGGTTCCTACGGGACACCGATGCCTTTACCTGGTACCTCGAGACCGATCCGGGCCTGCGGGCCACGATCGTGTCGGTGGCGTGGCTCGAGCGGTCGCCCGATGTCGAGGCGCTCACCGCCCGGCTGGAGCGGGCCACCCGGCTGGTCCCCCGGTTCCGTCAGCGACTCGTCCAGCCCCTGGTCCGGATGGCCACGCCGCGCTGGGTGGACACCGATTTCGACCTCTCCCTCCATTTTCGGAGGATGGACGCCCCCCGCCCCTCCACGGCGTCCACCGTCCTCGACTTCGCCCGGGCCGAGGCCATGACCGGCTTCGACCGAACCCGCCCCCTGTGGCAGTTCACCCTGATCGAGCATCTGAACGATGACCGGGCCGCCCTGGTGATGAAGGTGCACCACGCGCTGACCGACGGCATCGGGGGGATACAGCTCGTCTTTCTTCTGTTCGACACCACCAGGGATCCCGGTCCGCTCGACCAGGTCCCGGTGCCCGAGGCAGTGGACCGCGACCCTGGAGCCATCGGCCTGGTGCGCGAGTCGCTCGCCCGCGACTGGCACCGAGCGTTCGGGACCATCCGCCTCGGGCTGGCCGACGTGGTCCCGGCGGTCGTGCAGGTGGTCCGTGAGCCCCTGCGGTCGACGTCAGAGGTGCTGGCGACGGCGCGCTCGGTGGCCAGGTTCATCCGACCGGTCTCCGAGACCCTCTCCCCGACCATGACCGGGCGGGGACTGGGCCGCCGCCTTGACGCCCTGACGTTGGACCTCGTCGACCTCAAGCGGGCGGCGGCGGCGGTGGATGGCACCGTCAACGACGCCTTCGTGGCCGCAGTCACCGGCGGCCTGCGCCGCTACCACGAGCGCCACGGGTCGGTGGTCGACGAGCTCCGGGTTACCATGCCGATCTCCATCCGGACGGAGAACGACCCTGCCGGCGGCAACCGGATCACCTTGGAGCGATTCAACGTGCCGGTCGGGGTGGCCGACCCCATCGAGCGCATCCGTCAGACTGCCGGGCGGTGCCTGTCGGCCCGCCGGGACCGCGCCCTCCCGCTGTCCGACGCCATCGCCGGTGTCCTCAACCTGCTCCCGTCCGCCGTGATCGCCGGCATGCTCAAGCACGTCGACTTCGTGGCCAGCAACGTGCCCGGGGTGGGTGTCCCGATCTACCTGGCCGGCGCACCGGTGACGGGGTACTTCGCCTTCGGTCCGACCACCGGCTCGGCGGTCAACGTCACGCTGCTCTCCCACTGTGGCCAGTGTTGCGTCGGGCTCACCGTCGACACCGCGGCCATCCCCGACCACGACGTCCTCCTCGAGTGCTTCTCCGAGGGGTTCGAGGAGGTGCTGGCCCTGGCCGGGGAGCACCGGCCGGTCGGTTCGCTGGAGAGCTGACCGGACGGTTGCAGATCGCGGGCCGGTCAGCTCAGCTGGCCTCGGACTCGAGGTGGTGGGGGGCAGCCAGCGTCTTGAGCTGGGAGATGGGGGCGGTCGTGCGGTCGGCTACCGCCATCACGTTGGTGATGACCTCGCCGAAGGCGGCCGGGTCGGAGATCAGCCAGGAGTGCGAGCCCTCCACCGTCACCACCGTCGGATCCCCCAGGGTCCGGCACATCTGTTCGAAGGCGTCATGGGTGATCACCTGATCGCGCCGACCCCAGACGACGGCCACCGGCAGCCGGCGCTGCTTTAGGGCGTCCAACTCCACGGTCAGGTCGGCGTGGCGGGCGATCCCGGCCACCTGCCAGAACGATCGGGGGTCCTTGGCCAGATTGGCCACGCCCTCGGCCACGATCACCGGAAGGACCTTGCGTGCCTGGCGCAGCGGCCACAGGTCGCCCGGAAAGTGCAGTCCCCAGTCCCACAGCGGACGCTGGGCCATGGTGCGGACCGTCGAACCGCTGCCCGACCACGTCGAGCTGCCGATGGAGTTGACCAGCACCAGGCTGTCGACGTGCTCGGGGTGCCGGTAGGCCAACTCGATGGCCACACCGCCCCCGAAGGAGTGGCCCATGGCCATGACCGTACGGTCCATCCCCACCGCCTCGAGGAAGTCGGACACCCAGTCGGCGTAGCCCGTGATGGTGCGGTCCTCCCCCGGGAGGCCATCGGTGCCCCCGAAGCCCGGCATGGCCGGCGCCAGCACACGCAGCCCCGTCTCGACCAGACGGCGCAGTGCCGCCTTGTACGCCTTGTGGTCGAGGCCCCAGCCGTGGAGGAACAGCACCGGCCGGCCCTGTCCGGCCTCGCCGTAGGCCGCCGCCCGCCCCTGGACATCGGTGGTCTTCCAGGTGAGGTGGAAGGCCCGCCGGGCCTCGTGGCTCAAGCGAGCAGCGTCCGCCGGCGGGTCGGCTTGGCGGGGCGGGGTCATGGTCCAATTGTCGGCCCGAATTGCGCTCGCCATTAGGGCACAATGTCACTCTCTCGGGATTTTTTGACCTAGGGAGTGCAACAATTCCGCTGAGAGCCACCTGGTCACCACGTGGCGTGGACCTGTCCGACGGAGCGCGCCGCGGTCATAGTCAGATGTGGCGCGACGGGCCCAAATTGCACAGAGCGTGGTCAGGCTCGAAACCGACCCCGACATACGGCCCAGGCTGCCCGACACGCCGCCCGGGCGGCGGCTGTGGCAGCGCCGGGCAGCGGTCCTGTCGACCGCCAAGCGCCGTGGGACCAGCGATCCCGAGCGTGTTACCACGGTGTTAATACCAGACAACCTCGGTTGTCTCATAGACAACTCTGGCGTAGGCTGACCACATGGTGACTGAAGCCACGCTTGCGTCGATCGGAGAGCGCCTTCGGTCGGCACGAGACCGGGCGGGCCTCACGCTCGATCAGCTGGCCGAGACGACCGGCCTGTCGAAAGCACACCTGTCCCGGCTCGAATCAAGCGAACGCCAGCCGTCGATTGCCGCATTGCTCGACTTGTCTGCCAGTCTGGGTGTTCAGGTCAACGTGCTCCTGGGCGAGGATCGTGACGGTGCGCCCCTGTCGATCTCGCCCGGGACCGAGCCTCGCCGAGAGGCGAACGGGCTGGCCATCAGTAGCCGAAGTGGCTTTCCTGGCTCATCGGCAATTGAGGCCCTGAGTATCTCCATCGATCCCGATCGCCCCACGTCCCCTCCCGCACGTCACCGCGGCGAGGAATGGCTCTATGTGGTCAGTGGCACTCTCGGGCTCGAGTACGACGGGATCGCTCACTCCCTGGCCTCCGGCCAATGCGCCCACTTCGACGCCGACCGGCCGCACCGGTTAACGGCCGTCGGGGGGGTGACCGAGATCCTCATGGTGGCCGCCCACGACTCGAGGAGCCTGCAGGCTCTCCATCGATGATGTCGTTCACGCCCGCTCTGGGATGCGGTTGCACCCCATCGAGGGTTGAAGTCCAAGGTTGACCAGTTGAGGACCGTACGGAACACCTGACCATGGATGCAAGCGGAGGCCATCAAATGACCGACACCCTGGACGAACTCGAGGCGATGGGTGAGAAGTTCTCGGTGGACAAGCTGCTCGACGTTCGTGCCCGTACCCGGCACGCCGTCCATATGATCGCCGATCAGGTCGAGGTGGGGGCAGACGACATGTTCTTCGTCGATTTCGGTCCGATCTACGAGGAGTGCGAAGGTGATGCCGGCGATACGTTCGTGGTGGGCGACGATCCCGATCATCACCGGGCAAAGCGCGACGCCCGGGCGATTTGGGAGGATACCCGCCAATACTGGTTCGACCAAGGAGCCACCGGCAAGGAGTTGTACGACTTTGCGTCGCAGGCGGCGGAGAACCTCGGATGGAAGTTGAACCTCGACCTTTCAGGCCACCGCCTGTCCGACTTCCCCCACTCGGCTCACTACGACGGTTCAATCGCCGACGTCCCCTTCGCGCTGCACCCCGACCGTTGGGTGCTCGAGATCGCCATCGTCCATCCCGAGCGCCCCTTCGGTGCCTTTTACGAGGATCTCCTCCTCGAAGATCAGTCGTCTCCCGAGTGGGTGTTCGCCGCGAACTGACGAACGGTCACGGACGGACGCCTAAGGCCGGTTGTCCTCAGCGTCGCGAGATGACGATTGAATAGAGCGCGTCCTGAATTATCGAATTAGGATAAATTGCTCGGCCATTAATTGCGCGATGACGTCCTTCTCTTTGATACCGTGTTTACAGGCTGTTAATGCTCCGTACCCTCGGAAGACATACTCGTCACGTACAGTCCCATCGAGGGATAACTCTCGCATACACATGTGAGAGTGGCACACACTTAGCCAAGCCAATTTGGTGGATCTATTTGTGGTTAGTCCAGCTCCCTCCCCGCACTACCGGACTACGAGAGGAGCAGTGATCACGATGACGACATTGACGAGGGGAGACCCCCCGGGCTCCGCCAAGACCCACCCTGGACTACGGAAGAACGCGCTCGGGTTCCCCACCGTGCTGGCCCAGTCCATCGCGGTGATCTCGCCGACCATGACGGCAGTGTTGATCATCGCTATCTGCTTCGGCGACGCCGGGAACGGGACCTGGCTCGCTTACGCATTTGGCACTGTGATGCTGCTGTTCGTCGTCGGTTGCTTGAACCAGTTCGCCAAGCGATCGGCGCAGGCGGGATCGATGTACGGGTACACCGGTCGGGGGCTCGGACCGACCTCGGGTGTCGTCTCCGGATTCAGCCTGATCTGGGCATACCTCTTCATCGGGGTCGCAGGGCTGACGGGCTTCTCGATCTTCGCCGCACAGTTCCTGGCCGGTATCGGAATCCACACCGTCGTGCCTCCGGTGATCTTCTTCTGCCTGAGCGCGGCGGTCTGCTGGTTCATCGCCTACAAGGACATCCACGTGTACTCGCTGCTCACGCTGGTGTTCGAGGTCGTGTCGGTGGCGTGCATCCTCAGCCTGGCGTTCGTGGTCCTGTTCAAGCACGGATTCACGATCGACACCACCATCGTCAAGGCGAAGGGCATGACGTTCCACGGGCTGAGCCTGGCCGTCGTGATC
>JBKQTE010000113.1:0-56748 GCA_052143315.1 Acidimicrobiales bacterium
GCGCCGGAGCCTTCTTCACCGCCTTCTTCGCTGCGGTCTTCTTGGCCGGTGCCTTGCGCGCCGGAGCCTTCTTCACCGCCTTCTTCGCTGCGGTCTTCTTGGCGACGGTCTTCTTGGCGACGACCTTCTTGGCCGGCGCCTTTCGGACTGCCTTCTTGGCTGCAGCTTTCTTTACTGCCATAGGTGCTCCCTCCTTGGGGTTCAACGCCGTCTTGAACGTCGAACCGGTGGCGAACCGGACACCCTTCGACGCCGGGATCGGTACCACTGCACCAGTCCTCGGATTTCGACCCACACGGGCGGCACGGGCGTTCGGGGTGAATGTCCCGAAACCGATGACCGTTACCTTCCGTCCGGACCGAACCTCGGTGACGATCGAGGCGAACAGATCGTCAACCACGTCTTCGACCGTCCGGCGTGCCAACTTCGTTGACTCGCTGACTGCTCTGACGAGTTGTGACTTGTTCACGATCACCTCCTCAGCGATACGTAATCGGAAATATCCAAATGGTTTTTCATGCCCAGGTCAAGCACCCTCGCGGGCGCGGCGCACGGCGGTGTCGTCGTCGGCGCGCCGTTGGCGTCGTCATCGGCGGCCACCGTCGGAGCACCGGTGGTGTCGTGACACTGCGCCATGGACAAAGAACCGTTTGTTTGCAACACTTCTTTGGCATCGCGTTCGAGCACCGTGTGTCATCGTCCACGGCGTCGGGCACCGACGATCGAACGCCGGCACACGTCACGAGCACGCGAGACGCGCATGACAATTCTTCCGCAACAGAGCGACGATCGGCGCGGGCGGGCGTACTGGCGCGCCGCGCGTGCGTCGTCCGACGCGCCAACGGCGGGCATCTATCTCGGCCACGACGCCGACGGTTGGCACTTCGCCCGACGCCAGCAGTCGGTGCTGGTGCTCGGTCCACCGAGGTCGGGAAAGACGTCGTCGCTGATCATTCCCAACGTGTTGGCGGCGGCCGGTCCGGTGGTGTCGACATCGACCAAACCGGAGGTGCTCGAGGCCACCGGCGCCGCCCGCTCCCGGGTCGGCCGACGCCTCCTCTTCGACCCGACCGGCTCCGTGCGCGTCGACGACGGCGTCGAGCCGCTCCGGTGGTCGCCACTGCAGTCGTGCGGCACGTGGGAGGGTGCACTGTCCGTGGCCCGAACTCTGGTGGACGTGGCGTCGTCCCGGACGGCGTCGCGCACCGAGTCCTCGCACTGGACCGAGCGGGCCCAGGTGCTCCTGGCCCCCCTCCTGCACGCCGCCGCCCTGGAGGACGCCGACATGCGCACGGTGCTCGCCTGGGTGGACCGGCGGAGGTCACTGGAGGCGCGCCAGATCCTGGCCGGTGCCCCCGGAGGTCCCACCGAGCTGGCCGACAACGCCCTGGAGGGGATCGCCACCACCGACGAGCGCGAGCTGAGCGGCATCTGGTCGACGGCGTCGGGGGCGCTGTCGGGGTTCCGGACCGAGCGCGCCCTGGCCACCACCGTCCGACCCACCTTCGACGCCGACGCCTTCGTGCGCTCCTCCGACTCCATCTACGTCTGCGCCCCGGCCCACCGTCAGGCCCTGGTGGCCCCCATGGTCGTCGGCCTCATCGAGGATGTCCGGACGGCGGCCTACGAGCGAGCCTCTTCGGAACCCACCGCGCCGGGGGACGGGGCACCGGTGGTGCTGGCCCTGGACGAGGTGGCCAACATCGCCCCGCTCCCCACCCTGCCGTCGATGATCAGCGAGGGGGGTGGTCAGGGGGTGCTCACCCTGGCCTGTCTGCAGGACCTGTCCCAGGCGCGGCGGCGATGGCCCGACGACGCCGACGGGTTCCCGTCGCTCTTCGGCACCACGGTGGTGCTCCCCGGCATCGGGGACGTCCGTACCCTCGAGGCGCTCTCCACCCTGGCCGGCGACGAGGAGCTGCCGTCCCGGACGGTGTCGGCCGGGACGGCGCCCACCGGTCATCCCCTCACCGACCTGATGACCGGGGGCCGGGTCCAGCGCGGGGAGTCGGCCACCACCCAGTGGCGCCGCCGGCTGCCGCCGGACGTCATCACCCGGGGTACGCCCGGCCACGCCCTGGCGTTCGACGAGCGCAACCAGGCCGGCTGGGTACCGCTCGCCCCGGCCCACCTGGTGGAGCCGTGGAGGACGCTGGGTGACGAAGGTCGCCGCCTCCGACGGGCGCCGCCGGCCCGGCCCGGTCACGGGATGGGGCGGTAGGGGCGACCTTCGTCACCGACCGAGCCCCGGTCCCCGATGGCGGTCCCGGTCACGCCAGGGCGATCGATCGACGGTGCGGGACCCGCCGACCGCCATGTCGTCGTCCCTCCCCGGAACGGCGGCGGCCACCAGCCGGCTCCCCCGCCGTCGGGCCAGGCGCGCCACGTCGTCGGCAGGCCACCTCGGCTCGCGGGCCCGGCGGAGCGTGTCGTCGGGCGGCACCGAGGCGGCGATGCGCTCCACCACCCCGTCCACCTCCCGGAACGTGGCCCCTCGCACCGCCGCGGCGGCCACCACCGCCACCAGGTCGCGGCGGGCCACCGTGCGACCGGGTCGGGCGGCGGCATCCAGCGCCTCAGCCAGCCGGTCGGGATCGACGCCGCGCCCGACCCGGTCGAGCCGCCCGGCCCGTCCCCTCCCGACGACGCCGGACAGCTCTCCGAGGTCGAACCCGAAGTCGGCCGCTCGCTGCCGCCACGAGGCGCTCAGCGCGTCCAGCGACGGGCTCCGGTCCTTCTCCGGTCGGGTGGCGTAGAAGGCACCGGAACGACGCCCCGGGTGGTCGCCGTGGCGGGTGCGAACGAACTCGTCGATGGCGGCGGCCCGCTGGGAGAAGAGCCGTCGCAACGCCGGGTCGACGCCGACCACGTCCCCCAGGCCCGAGGATCGAACCTCCCACGCCGCCCCGAGCCGATCCGACAGCTCGAGCCGGAGACGGGAGTGGTAGAGGCGACCAGCGGCACGCAGGTGACCGAAGAGCCGCCGCCCGTCGACGGCTGACCAGACGCCGTCGGTACCCTGGGCCAGGTTGGCCGTGACCAGGTGGGTGTGGAGGTGGGGGTCGAGGGCCCGGCTCACCCGGTGGCGGAACTCGCCGGCCACCATCCCCGTCGACGGGAGGAGCCGCAGGGTCGTCGGCCCGCCCCGACGGACCCCGACGGCGTGACGTGACAGGTACCCGCCGGCGTCGGCCACCGCCACCCGGTGGCCCTCCTCCGCCTCGGCGGCGATCTCCGGGGGGGCGAGGGCGTGGAGGAGGCTGACCGACTTCGGGGCGCAGAAGGTCAGGTCGAAGCCGGACACCCCGGCCGCGCCCCGGCCCAGGCGGAGCGCCCGGCCCGAGCGCGGGTCGTACCCGCCCATCAGGCGGTCGAAGCCCCCCGGCTCCACCACCCCCGCCAGCCCCAGGGACGGGGCGGCCGGACCCGTCCACGTCCCCGGCAGCTCGAGGTCGGACGCCGAGCCGCGGCCCTCGAGGTAGTAGCCGTGCCCGCCGGCGTGCACGACGTGGATCTTCAGCACGGTCCCGGCCTCACCCGACCGAGAGTACCGTTTCATGTCGTTCTATACTCTCTTGTTATTTTCCAGTCTGGATGGTATCGACGCCGTACCGGCGGAGGATCCGGGCAGCGGCCTCGGCGGCCAGCCCGGCGTCCTCCACCGGGTCGACCACCGTGGCTCCGGGGCCCAGCCGGAGGAGCAGCCGCTCGAGCCAGGCGTCTCCCCCGACCACCACGTCGACCACCAGCCGCCCGCCGTCGATCTCCGGCGCCTCGGCGGTGGGGACCGTCTCGAGCATCCAGGCCAGGGAGCGGTCCACCGACAGGCGCACGGTGCGGGTGTCCGGACCGGGGACGAACGTCTCGAACCCGGCCGGCGGGGCGGCACGGTCGGGGGCGGCGCCCGACGGCCGCCGGGCGGGCGCCTCGACGACCCGGGCCTGGCTGATCCGGTCGATGCGGAACCGCCGCTGGTCGCCGGCCAGCCCGCAGTGGGCGTCGACGTACCAGTGGCCCTCGGAGGCGAAGACGCGGTCGGGGGCGATCTCCCGCTCGGTCTGCCGGTCGGTCGAGGCCGAGTAGTAGGTGATGGCCAGGGTCCCCCCGGCGGCCGCCGCCTCCTGCACGACCGGGAGCATCGGCGGCGTGTCCAGCTCGACGACCAGCCGCTCCCCGCCCAGGGCCCGGTCCAGCTTGGCCAGGGCCCGGGACAGGGCGCCATCGGGGTCGCTGCCGGGGACGGCCAGCAGGGCGCGGGCCGAGGCGGCCAGGGCGAACCCCTCACGGGGGCTGAGCCTCCGCGGGCGGCCGAGGGCGCTCCCCAGCCGGGTGGCCACCGTGGTGTCGGTCACCACGATCTCCATCAGCTGGTCGGGCGTGTAGGGGGGCAGCCCGCAGCAGGCGGCCAGCTCGAGCTCGGCGACCAGGGCCTCGGGGGTGAGGCCGAACCGGTCGGCCACCTCGTCGATGGGGGCCTCCCCCACCTGGGAGAGCCAGGCCAGGATGGCCAGCAGTTGCCGGAGGCGCCCGGCGGTGTCGAGAGGGGCGCTCACGGCCGGGCCCCGGGCCCGGCGGCCACCGTCGACTCCAGCCGACCGACGACCGCCTGACGGACCTCGTCGGGCCCGAGCACCTCGGCGTGGTCGAGCAGGCCCAGCACCCACGTCACGAAGGCCTCCAGGTCGGTGACGGCCAACCGGACCACCACCGCCCCGTCGCCCCGGCGTTCGAGGAGGGCGGCCTCGCCCAGCTCCCCCACCACCCGACCGGCCTCGGCCCCGTCCACCAGGACGTCCACCTCGGTCTCCTCGCCGGAGCCGAACTGCCACGGATCGAGGGTGGAGGCCGATCCCACGTCGAAGCCGTCGGGCAGCTGGGCGGAGGCGGGCGCCCCGAGACGGGGCAGGCCCTCCACCCGATCGACCCGGAAGGTCCGCGGCTCGCCACGGTCGCGGTCGGAGCCGACCACGTACCAGTGGCCGCGCCGGAAGCGGATGCCGGCCACGTCGAGATGGCGGTCCTCGCCCCGGTAGCCGAAGGTGACCGTGGCCGACTGGCGGACGGCGTCGAACAGGAGCGGGAGGGCGGGCAGCTCCTCGGTCGACGGCAGGTCGACCACCGGGACGGCGAGGGCGTCGAGGAGCGGCGACTCGGCCACCGCCCCCAGCTTCGAGAGCGCATGGCGGCCGATAGGCTCGCCCAGGTGAACGCCCGCCACGGCGAGGTTGAGCGCGGCCTGCTCCTCGGCGTCGAGCCCCAGGTCGGGCAGGTAGAACGAGTCGGGATCGACGCGGTAGCCGAGCTGGTCGTTGCCCTCGACCGACTCGACCAGCACCGGGATGCCCTCGTCCCGGAGCAGCCGCTTGTCCCGCTCGAAGGCCTGGCGCCGGGCGCCGTGGGCGTCGGGGTAGCCCGGCACCCGGTTGGCGATCTCGCGGAGGCTCAGCGGGCGCGGGGTGTCCAGCAGCACCAGCAGCAGGTCGGTGACCCGCTCGAGCCGATCCAGTCGAGCCATGGCCGTCAATCTAGGGCGAAGCACGATCGGTGCCGCCGGTGAACGGCCCGGCGTCGTGAGCCCGGGCCACGGCCCCTACAGCTGGGACCCGCACCTGGTGGCGTGGGCCGTCATGGTGGTGGCAACGCTGTCCACGGTAGTCGGGCACCGGAGGATGGCGGGACGCTCGTCCCACCCGGTGGTGTGGCGGCGCCCCCAGATCACCCTGTTCGCCGGCGCCTGCCTGGCGGCGGTGGTGGCCCTCACCTGGCCACTGGCCGACCTGGCCGACCACTGGTCGCTGATCACCCTGGTGGTCCAGCGGCTGCTGCTGACCCTGGCCGTGCCGCCGCTGCTGCTGCTCGGCCTGCCCTACGACGTGCTGTGCTGGCTCACCCGGCCGGCAGCGGTCGACGCCGTGCTCGACTGGGTCAGGCAGTTCAGGGTGGCGGTGATCCTGGTCACGGTGACGGTGGTGGGGTCGATGACCATCCCGGTGGTGGAGGCGCAGGCCTCGTCGTCGCTGGCCCGGGGGGTGATCGACCTGGCAGTGCTGGCGGCGGGGTTCGTCCTGTGGCTGCCGGTGATCGGCCGGGTGCCGGGCATCCTCCGGCTCGAGCCGTGGATGCGCTTCGCCTACCTGGTGGTCCAGGCGGTGGTGCCGGCCTTCCTGTCGTTCATCTACATCTTCGCCCGCCGACCGCTCTACCCCACCTTCGCCCGCTCCCACCTGGCCATCGACCTGAGGCCCCTGGTCGACCAGCAGCTGTCCGGCTTCGTCTCCAAGCTGACCATGCTGCTGGTGCTGTTGAGCGTGGGGGCGGTGGTGCTGAACCGGGCCGAACGGCTCGACGCCGAGCAGGGGGACGCCGAGCCGCTGCTGTGGGCCGACGTGGAGCGGCACCTCGAGCGGGTCGGCCGGCGGGAGGCGAGGAAGAAGCCGCCGCCCGGCGCCGGGCCGGCCGGGGGGTCGCCGCCCGGCCCGACCTCGCCCGGGGATCCCTGAGCGCTCGGCGCATCCGTGGCGGGCGGCATCCCGGCTCCGTAGCATGGGCGGGTGCCCACCGCCCCCGCCGCCACCACCATCCGTCGACTGGTGCCGGGGACGATGCGGGCATCCGTCGAGGAGCTGGGCGGTCGACCGGCCATGGTGGTGCGCTCGGTGTCGGCCAAGCGGCGGGGTGCCCTGTCGATGGAGGACGGGGCCACCATCCGGGAAGCGGCCGCCGACGCCCTGTCGGTGCGGATACCGCTGGTGCTGGTGATGGCCTCCAGCGGCGCCGACGTGTCCGAGGGCATGGACTCCCTCAACGGGTGGGGCCGGGCGGCCCGGGCCATGGCCGAGTGCTCGGGGACGGTGCCGGTGGTGGCGGTGGTGACCGGTCCGGCCATCTCCGGCCCGGCCCTGCTGCTCGGCATCGCCGACGTGGTGGTGATGACCTCAGAGGCCTTCGCCTTCGTGTCGGGGCCGGCCATGGTGGAGGACTTCACCGGGGTGCGCATCGGGCTCCACCAGCTGGGGGGTGCCGCCATGCACTCGCGCTCCAGCGGCCTGTGCGCCGTCGAGGCGGCCACCGAGGCCGACGCCATGGCCCACGTCGACAACCTGCTGGGCTACCTGCCGTCCCACACCGACGAGGTGGCCCCGCTCGGGCCGAAGGGCGACCCGGTGGACCGCCACGTTCCCCAGCTCCGGAAGGTGATACCGGCCCGGACCACCAGGTCCTACGACGTGCGCCACGTGGCCACGGCCCTGGCCGACGACGAGGACGTCACCGAGCTGTGGGCGCGGTGGTCGCCCCAGCTGGTCACCGCCATCGGGCGGATCGGGGGACGGTCGGTGGGCTTTTTGGCCAACCAACCCCAGGCCCTGGCCGGCACGCTGGACATTGCCGCCTCCCAGAAGGGGGCGCGGTTCGTGCGGTTCTGCGACGCCTTCAACCTTCCCCTGGTCACCCTGGTGGACACCCCGGGGTTCCTGCCGGGCAAAGACCTCGAGTGGCGGGGCATGATCCGTCACGGGGCCGAGCTGGCCTTCGCCTACGCCGAGGCCACCGTGCCCAGGGTGTGCGTGATCCTGCGCAAGGCGTACGGCGGCGCCTACATCGTCATGGACTCGAGGGGCCTGGGCAACGACCTGTGCTTCGCCTGGCCGTGCGCGGAGATCGCGGTGATGGGGGCGGAGGGGGCGGTCCAGATCCTGTACCGCACGTCCACGCCGGAGGAGCGGGTCGACCTGCAGGCCGAGTACACCGAGCGGTTCCTCACCCCGTGGGAGGCGGCCGAGCGGGGGTTCGTGGACGCGGTGATCGACCCGGCCGACACCCGGTCGGTGGTGGGAAGGGCCCTGGCGGCGCTGGAGTCGTCCCGGGAGCTGCTGCCCGGTCGCAAGCACACCATCGGGCCGCTGTAGAGGCACTGGAGCTACCATCAGGCTCCCGATGGGAGACACCGGACACCGACCGGACGCGCCGATCACCGTCTTCGGGAGACCGGCCCCGGGGTTGAGCTCACCGATCTCCCCGGTGGACTGCGCCGGCGGCTGGATGGTGGCCACCATCCTGTTCGTCGTGTCCCTCGGCGTCTGGGTGGCGATCGTTGGGCTACCAACCGATACCGCAGAGAGCACGATCCCGGCGGTGGCCATCGCCCACGGCGAGTGGCGCTGCGCCTATCCCCGGAACGCCGACTCCTCATCCCCTCCCCTCTATCCGGTGGTCGCCGCCGGGGTGATGGCTGGCACCGGGCTCGGGGAGGAGGGCTTCCCGCCGGCGCCGTTCGGATCCGACTGTGGTCGGTCGAGCCGCGCCCTGAGCCACTGGTACTCCTCGTCACGCGACATCCTCCTGATCGGCCTCCTCGGATGGCCGTTGCTGCTCGCCGGCTTCATCATCGTGCTGCGGGCCGCGGGCCGGGGCCGCAACCGATGGGAGTCCCTGGGGGCCTGCCTGATCGCCTGCACTCCTCCCCTGGCCCTGGCGCTCGTGCAGGACTTCCATCCCGAAGACCTCTTCGCCATAACGCTGATCCTCGGAGCAGCGGCAGCGGCCATCCGGGGCCGTTGGCTGGCCGCCGGCGTCCTTATCGGGCTGGCCTGTTGCGCCAAGCAGTACTCGCTGCTGGCTGCCGTCCCTCTCCTCCTGGTGGCCCCAAGACATGCCTGGTCAAAATTCGTGGCTGGGGCGGTGATACCGGTCCTCTTCCTCCTCGTCCCGTCGGGGCTTCTGATCGGCAAGGGCCTGGTCAACGCCGTTGTCGGAAGCAACGCCACCCCAGCCGGCACCACGACGCCCGTCGGTTGGCTGGGGCTCGGGGGCGCGGGACGGGTCATCGTCTCGAGGATCGTCCCGATGGGCTTGGCGGCGCTGCTTGCACTCTGGTCCCGACTGCGCCTCGAGTCGACGGCCTGCCGGTCGATCCCCCTGGTATCGCTCATCGCCACCGCGTTGGCGCTCCGCCTCGTCTTCGAGGTGAGCCTGTTCGGCTACTACTTCATGGCGCTGTCCGTCGCCCTGATCACCGTGGACATGGTGGTCGGTCGGCTCCGGGTGGTGACGATCGTGTGGATCGCGGTGGTGACGGCGCTCTTTTCGCCGGCGGTCGAGCGGCTGGCCGGCGTGGCTTCCCGGTTTCCGTTTCCGGTGGACCTGGCTGTCACCCTCTCAGGGACCGCGCTGGCCGTCCTTCCGCTGATGGCGAGCGTCAGGAGGTCAACTGGTGATCACCGGTCCGCACCGCCGGTCGTGGGGATGGATCAGGAACGCCTCCCTGGAACGGAACGCCTCGAGTCGCCGCAGTAGCCCGGGGGTGCCTCCGACCTCTTCGATCGGGCCCCTCGGAAGCATCGGCGAGTGTGCCCGATTCGGTTGTCGACCGCCCATCAGGACGGGTGCCCTCCTCGACAACTGCAATTGAAGACCGGGGGTCGTCCAGAAGCCCAGACGACTGATCTACCTCCGAGGCCCAATTCCCGGTCAGCCGATGGGCACAGTTGCACGAGAAGCCACCGGGCTCGTTACTGCCACCTCTTCCACCGGATCGGGCTCGGCGCCGTCGGCGACAACTTCCGGAATTCCGTGGGCGATCAGGTGCTGCTTGCCCGGATACCCACACGCCAGGACGATGGTCAGCATGCCCACGACCGGAAGCCACCACACCCAGGGTGAGAACCGGTAGTAGGCGAACACCGTATCCCCGAAGGCAACGACCGTGGCGATCCCGAGTCGCCACCGGCCGGCACGGGCAGCGGCGATGAGAGCGACGATCAGCGGCGGGGCCAGGTAGTACGGGGTCATCACCGGCTCGAAGTAGCACCGGAGCGCCAGCGCCAGACCGCAGAGCCACAGAACGCCGATGGCGTCGGGCCGTCTGCGCCACACGAACACGCCGACCAGAGCCGCCATCGCCAGGCCGATCAGCCGGACCGGACCCCCTGACACCTCGACATAGCTGTGCTCATGCAAGACCGAAGAGGCAAAGCGGACATGATGGTGGATCGTGACCGGCTGTACCATCATCTGGGAGTAGTGGAACACCCCGCGGCCGACTTGCGGCGCCAAGGACACCCAGGGGGTGGCACGGTTGATGACCGGCGGTGTCGGCTGCTTCACGACGGCGTTGATCGTCTCGGACCAGTTGCCAGCCAGCGCGATCCCGATCAGCAGGGCCGAGGGCACCGCCGAACGGACGATCAGCATCAGCCGGCGCGACGCCGGCGACAGACCCAACTCGATCGGCAGAACGAGCCCGATCAGCGGCTGCACGACGATGCCGATGCCCATCAGCCACCCCCCTCGACGGCTTCTTCCGGCGAGCAGGGCGCGGACGGCCCAGAGCAGTAGCGACACCGCCAGTATGTCCTCGGCGTGTCCCCATACGGCCACCACCGGCCACGTCACCGCGGCGACCGCCCCGACGAGCGCAACACGTCGCTTCGCTTGCACGCCGAACCCCACCGCCAACGAATTGACGGCGAACAGCACGGTGCATCCCAGCAACAGCTCGACCGGCTGCAGCAGGAGGGCCGCGGCCGGGTGGGCCAAGAGGTCGGACGGAGCGGACTCGGAGAGCCCGAGCGCACCCGACAGCATGGCGACCGGCGCCAGCAGCACGGGCATGCCGGGAAACGTCACGACCCCGGTGGATGGATCGTAGATGCCCCCGAGGAAGCCCCATCCGACATAGTGAGCCGCCCTGAAGATACCCCACAGGTCCCCACCGGTCTCCCACACCGACGAGTGCGCGATCAGCGGCCCGTAGGCAAGCAGGTAGACGAGCCCGAGGCCGATGAACACGCCGCTCCAGATGATCGGCACACGTCGCCGCCGGAGCGCGCTCGCCACAGTGTGACGAGCGTCCGGGTCCTCTGAAGTGCCACGAGCGCCGGAGGCGTCGACCGACGGTGCCTCTATTACGACCATGTCGACAGCCTCCCGCTCACGCAATCGGTCATTCTCTCCACGCCTGATCGTTCATGAATGGTTGTCGAGATCCTCGGACATTACGACCCGCTTCATCCTGTTACCGGGATCGACGATTGACACCTCGCTACGACGCGGTGGCCGGCCGCGACAGTGCCCCACCGAGGAGGGGCACTGTCGCGCGGCTCAGGTCGATCCGAAGATCAACCACACCAGTTGGATCAGGCGACATCGACTGATCCAGCAACGTCTCAGATGGCGTTTGCCGGGAACCCGGTGGGACTCTCCACAACCTTACCCGCTACAGCGGTGGTCGAGATGGTAAGTCCGGCCAGCACGGAAGGTGCGCAAGTCGTGTTGGTGGTGGTGATCAAGTAGTCCCCGTACACCTCGCCGGCAGTAAGCGGGAGTCCAACAGTTGCGCTCACCCACGGTCCGTTGGCGGTAATCGTCGCGGTGTTGTCGGCGATGAACCAGCACTCGTTGGTCTTCTTGGCCAGCGACATGTAAAGGGCGCCATTGCCATCCGAGGACGGCCAAACGATCAATTGACCGGACGCCACCGCGGAAGCAGTGGTGGTGTTGGTGGTCAAGATGCCCAGCGACGGCTCGTTGGAGTTGATCGAAACGGCCAACGTGTCAACCCCGATCGGGTACGACTGGCTGTTCGCCGAATAGACTGCCTTGCCGTCGGTCAGTGCGGTGTTCAGGTTGGCCTGGGCCGACCGGTCGTTGGCCGTGCCCGTCACGCCGAGGAAGGTCGGGATGGCGATGGCCAGCAGAATGGCCATAATCAGCAGCACGACCATGAGTTCGATAAGTGTGAAGCCTGCGTCGACTTCCTGCCCCTCGAACCCGGCCGCACGCCGCTCACTCAGGCGGTTCATGACGGATGTAAACATTTGGGTCTCCTGTCTCGTTATTGGGTCAATGCTCCCGATCATGCATGTAGAGGCAGCTGACCGAGTCCGTGGCCAAAGTCGACCACTGTTAGTACTTCGGCAGCGGGGCCGGGGGACTTTAGGCCATTTTCAGAGAAATTTGATGCAGCTCCGCCACTTCCCACCATCGGAGGGTTGGCGATCGGTCCAAACGGTGCTTGACCAGCGAACACCGACCGGATCCGCCGGATGGGTCGGGTCCCGGTGAAGGTGCACAAGCCGTCAGTGGATGAGCTTGATGTAGCTGAACATCGGCAGGTACAGGCAGATCACCATGGTCCCGACGCCGATCCCCATGAACACGGTCAGCAGGGGTTCGAGGAGGGCGGTGAGGTTGTTCACCGTCGATTCGACCTCCTGGTCGTAGAACTCGGCGACCTTCTTGAGCATGTTGTCGAGTGCACCGGTCTGCTCGCCGACTTCGATCATTTGGACCACCAGCGACGGGATGACATCCTCGTGCTCGCGCAGGGGGTCGGCCAACGGACGGCCTTCGCGAACCCCTTCCTTGGCCAATCGGAGAACATCGGAGACCGTCCGGTTGCCGGCGGTATCCGCGCAGATGTCGAGGGACTCAAGGATCGGTACGCCCGAGCTGAGCAACGAGGACAGTGTCGATGTGACCCGGGCCAGCGCCACCTTGTGGAACAGTGGACCGAAGATCGGCGGTCGAAGCATGAGCTTGTCCCACCTGACCTCCCCTTTGTCAGTCTTGATCCATCTCCGCACCCCGATAATCACTCCGACGATGACAGCGATAATCAGCAGTACCCAAGGGCTGGTGACGATCTTGGACACGTTGATGAGGATCTGCGTCGGCAGCGGAAGCTTTCCACCCAGAGTACTGAAGAGGTTCTGGAACACCGGGACGATGAACACGATCATCGCCGCGAAGATGCAGAGCATCACGGACAACACCACCGCCGGATAGGTCATGGCCGATCGAATGGTCCGGTTCAGATTGGCTTGCTTCTCGATGGTGTCAGCCAGGCTGCCGAGAACAATGTCGAGGTTACCGCCGACCTCGCCGGCCTGGACGAGGGTGCAGAACAGGTTCGAGAACACCTTGGGATGCTTGGCGCAGGCCGCCGACAGAGCTGAGCCGTGCTCCACATCGAGCCGAACATTGTTGAGAATTCGGGCGAATTCTGCGTTCTCCACCTGGCCGGCCAGAATCCCCAGCGACCGCACCACCGACAGTCCAGAGTCGACCATGGTCGAGAGCTGGCGGGTGACGACCGCCACTTCCTTGAGCTTCACCCGGTCCGACAAGCCCGGGATCTTGATCTCCGTCTTCATGTGGATCTGGGACTTCGGGGTCACCGAGATCGGCATGTAGCCCATCTCGCGCAGCTTCCGAACGACCAACGCCATGCTGTCGCCTTCGAGCTGGCCCTCGACCAAGCTCCCGGACCTGTCGCGGACCTTGTATTCAAACGTGAGTGCCACGGTGCCCCTCTTCGGAATTCAGTTTCGACAGCTAGGAGTTGAGATGATTGCGGAGATCGTCCTCATTGCGCGACCGGTCGTAGGCGACGCTTTCGGAGATGAGGCCCTCCCGGACGAGCCGGGCCAGACCCTGGTCCATTGTCTGCATACCGTACGACCCGCCGGTCTGCATCAGCGAGTAGATCTGGTGGGTCTTCGACGAGCGGACAAGGTTCCTGATCGCCGAGGTGCACACCAGCACCTCGCAGCAGGCGATACGTCCGGTGCCCTCGGCATTCAGGATGAGCTGCTGGGTCACCACTCCTTCGAGGGTGGCAGCCAGCATCACCCGGATCTGCTCCTGTTGGGAGGTGGGGAACACATCGATGATGCGGTCCACGGTCTGGGGCGCGTCCTGCGTGTGCAGGGTCGCGAAGACCAGGTGTCCTGTCTCCGCGGCGGTGAGGGCGGTGGAAATCGTCTCGAGGTCGCGGAGCTCCCCGACGAGGATGACATCAGGGTCCTGACGCAGCACTCGCCGAAGCGCTTCGGCAAAGGAAAAGGTGTCCTCGCCAATCTCGCGTTGGTTGATGATCGAGCGCTTGTGATCGTGGAGGAACTCGATGGGGTCCTCGACCGTGACGATGTGCAGTGGCTTGGTTCGGTTGATGATGTCGACCAGAGACGCCAGGGTCGTCGACTTCCCCGACCCGGTCGGACCAGTGACCAGCACCAGCCCACGACGGAGCTCAGTGAACGACTTGATGGCATCCGGGATCCCGAGCGTGTCGAACATTGGCATCTCGTGGGGTATCGGCCGGAGCGCGGCGGCAACCGTGCCCCGCTGCAGGGAGACGTTGACCCGGAAGCGGCCAACCCCGGCGATGGAGTGGGAGGTGTCGAGCTCGAGCTCAGCCTCGAACCGTTCGCGCTGGGACGCCGGAAGGATACCGAACACCATGTCGCGGATCGTCTCGTTGCCAAGCTTCGGGCAGCCCTCGATGGGACGGATGGCACCGTGGAGCCGGATACTGGCCGGCATCTGAGCCGTCAGATGAAGGTCCGACGCCCCTACCGACACGGCGTACCGCAGGAGATCGTCGATGTGCAGGGCCATTCCGTCGTCGGATGAGGCCACGGCGGGCATCGCCCTGTTGAGGATGCGGTCCTCTTCCTGCTGTGCTGCCGAGCCTCCGCCGTCAGGCTGTGGCGCCTGGGAGGAAGGCGGTGCGGCCTGAGAAGGAGCCGCGGCCAGCAGCCCAGCGATGACCGTCGGGTCCGCCAGCATGGGGGCGACCCGGTAGCCGGTGGCTCCCGAGAGCATCTGCACGATCTCGTCCGTCGGCGGCTCACTGAACGCCACGGCGAGCTGGTTGCCGTCGGCCCTCACGGCGACCGCTCCGTACTCGCGAGCCGCAGCCGTCGGCAAGAGAGCGATCGTCTGGGGGTCAGGAGTAGCGGCGGCTAGATCGACCGCCGGGAGCTGGGCCAACTGAGCCAGTGCGCCGACCACCACACCCGGAAGTGCCAGCTGTCGCGTGATCAGTAGCGTCGCAAGGGGCTGGCCGGTTGCCTGCGCCTCGGTGAGGAGCGGCGACAGATTGGTCTCCGTGGCGTAACCACCGACCACCAGCGCCTGCGCCAGCCGAAGAGACCACTCCGTGCGGGTATTGGACGAAACCGACGTCATGCCACCACCCTCAGCACTTCCTCGAGGGTCGTCTCACCCTCCATGGCCTTGCGGAGCCCGCTCTGGCGCAGCGTGATCATCCCTTGCGACACGGCCATCCGATGGATATCCTCCACCGCCCCCCCTTCGATGATCAACCGTTCGATCTCCTCCGACATCGGCATCAACTCGGCCAGCGCCTTTCTGCCACGGTAGCCCGTATTGGAGCAGGCAGAGCAGCCAACCGCCCGGAAGAACGTCGGCTCGTTGGCCAGCTCCTCCATCTCCTCCGCGCGCCAACCGGCGGCGAGGATCTCGGCCTCGGAGACGTCGTAGGGCTCCTTGCAGTGCATGCAGAGGCGCCGGGCCAGCCGTTGGGCCAGCACCGCGGTGATGGAGGACGTGACCAGAAACGGCTCGAGCCCCATCTCGACCAGCCGCATAGGTGTGGAGGAGGCGCTGTTGGTGTGGAGGGTCGCGAGGACGAGGTGGCCGGTGAGCGCGGCCTCGACGGCGATCACCGCCGTCTCCTTGTCGCGGATCTCACCCACCAGCACGATATCTGGGTCGGAACGGAGGATCGACTTCAGGGCAGATGCGAAGGTCAGACCTGCCTTGAGGTTCAGCTGTACCTGGTTGACCCCCTGCAGCTGCAGCTCCACCGGATCTTCAACGGTGATGATGTTCTTCTCCGGGGAGTTCAGGGCGGTGAGGGTCGTGTACAAGGTGGTGGACTTGCCCGAGCCGGTGGGACCGGTCACCAGAATGGTTCCGTATGGCTTGGTGAAGATGCCTTCGTAGGTCGCCAACAGGTCGTCGTCGAACCCGAGATCCGGGAAGCCGAGGACGACACTGGACTTGTCGAGGACCCGCATCACGATCTTCTCGCCGTGGATCGTCGGCAGGGTGGCCATACGGAGGTCTACCCCTTTGCTCCCAACGTTCAGCGAGATCCGGCCGTCCTGGGGGATTCGGTGCTCGGCAATGTTCATATCGGCCATAACCTTCAGCCGGGTGGTCACCGCCGCGGCAATCGATCGGGGTGCGGTGGAGACGTCGTGGAGAACGCCGTCAATCCGGTACCGGATCCGCAAGTCCTTGGCGGTCGGCTCTACGTGGATGTCGGAGGCCCGCTCGTTGAGTGCCTGGACGACCAGGAGGTTCACGTACCGGACGATCGGTGCCTCTTCGGTGATCGCCTGGATGTCGTCGATGGAGGACTCATCGCGATCGAACTCGAGCGAAGCCGTCTTTGCCATGTCTTCGGCGTCACCACCTCCGTGGTACGCCCGCCCGATGTAGGTGCCGATCTGGCTCCGAGTTGCCACCACCGTGGTAAAGCTCCGCCCGATGATGGTGCGGAGGTCGTCCATGGCGAAAACGTCGGTGGGATTCGAGGCTGCGACGATCGGAGTACCGGCATCTTCAGCGATCACCAGCACATTGTGGTGCCGGGCGGTGGCCTCGGGGATCATGGCGCTGGCGGTGTAGTTGACACCGATGGTGTCGAGATCGACGAACTCGAGGTCCATCTCACGGGCCATACCCCACATCAGGTCGGCTTCCGTGACCAGCTTTCGCGCCGTCAAGATGCGGGCGATGCTCTGACCGCTGCGGTCATGCTCCTCGATCACGGACTCCATGTCGGCCAGCGACACCCGATCGCCTTCGATCAGTGCCTGGGCCATCGCTGGCATCGTCGAGGTGACCCCGGCACCTTGGTCCAGATCACTGTGCTGCTCCTCGAAAGAGGCGACCGCTTCGTCCACCAGATCGGCGGTGGCCGACACCGAATCGATGCTGTCCCCGAGCATCGGGATCTCGACCGCCCGGGCAAACTCCGCCAACTCGTCGGCGCTGGCCGCCAGAGCATCAGGAGTGGCCAACGTGGTGTCGAAGGTGAAGTCGGCGAGCGGTGACTGGCCAGAGTCGTACATCGCCGACTCGTCGACGACGGTAGGCGCGTCGCCGGTCGACCCGGGACCCTCGGCGTCGGGCCCGACCTCGAGCGGTCCCGCCTCGTCGGTATCGGGGACCTCCACGGCGGCGGTTGCTTCGGTGACCTCTTCGGAAGCGACATCGTCGACTCCCACCAGCGGATCGGGCCCGGGTTCGACCGGAGGAGCGATCGGCTCCGTCATCAGGTCCTGCCACTCCGAATCATCGGCCAGACCCGGTGAGGCACCGTTGCCATTGCTCTCCGCTGCCTCATCGATCGACAGCGGTTCCACGTTCGGATGGGACGCGTTGCCGTTCCCGGTCTGCTCGACGATGGCCTCGGGCTCGAATGCCTCGGCGTCAGGGACCGTCGGCCCCGTCTCCACTGCCGCCGGGCCCTCCTCCACCACCGCCTCCGACGGAAGGAACGCAGATCCGAAGAGAGAGAGCCCCAGCGCCTCATCAGCGACAACGGCGACGTCGTCGCCGTTGTCGGACGCGCCGTAGAACCGGTCGAGCAGGGCACCGATCTGCTCTCGCGACGCCACGACCGAGATGAAGTCCCGCCCGATCGAAGCTCTGAGGGTGTCCAGGGCGAACACATCATCGGGGTCGGCGATGGCGATCACGGGCGTCCCGAACTTCCGTTTCAGGGCCACCACGTGGTGGGCTCGGGCGACCGCCTCGGGGAGGAGCTCCGCCGCGGCGGCATCGACCGCGTACGAATCGAGATCCACGAATTCGAGATCGTGCTCGCTGGCCAGGTAGCGAATGGCGTCGACGTCGCTCATGGCGTCATCATCGGCACACTTGCGGTCGACATTGAATCCGGACCTCCTAGGTGGTCAACCTGCGCTCACTCACGGCGCGAAGGGATCCCTCTGGCCACGGCACCCCCTGCCAGCCCCCTGCCGCTATTCCCCTGCTGGTGCTACGGTACGCCATCCAATTCCACGTCGAGCAGCAGACCACTCTGCCACTTCCCCCTCGCCGGCTCAAGGGTCAATTGTCGAGGTCGCCGGGTGGTCAACGGCGGCGGGCCGGAGCTCGTCCGATCGGGGATCCAACCCGTCGGCGTCGGCGGAGCCGGCTCCAGTGAGCACGAATCGGCCCCGATGACGCTCGATCTCCAGACCGGTTCCGGCCACTTCGTGATCGCTCTCGTCGTTTCGGCTCTGGCCGGCCTCTTTGTCGGCTCCTTTCTCAACGTCGTCGTCTACCGGACGCCACGGCATCTCTCGATCTCCAAGCCCCGGTCGTTCTGTCCGACGTGCCAACGTCAACTGACAGCCTGGGAGAATGTCCCCGTCGTGTCGTGGGTCGCCCTCCGCGGCCGTTGTCGAACCTGTGGAGAACCGATCTCCATCCGCTATCCCCTGGTGGAAGCAGGCACCGCCGTCGGGTTCGGACTGGTCACCCTGGCCTGGCACGGGTCGACCCCGGCGGTCGGCTACTGCGCCCTGGCGGCGACGATCCTGGCAGTTCTGCTGATCGACGCCGGCGGCAGGCGCGCCCCGTTGGCGGTGGCAGCGGCGGGCACGGCCATCGGGGACGCGTGCCTCATCGCCGCCTCCGTCTGGGGCCACCACTGGTCAACCCTGTGGGGAGCCCAGATCGGCGTGGCAGCCGGCGGTGTCTGCTTCGCCGTCCTGAGGCACTACGACCCGGAGTGTCTCCGGCCGCAGGAGCACGGGCGAAGCGCACTGATCCCCGCCGGATGCTGGCTAGGCGGGCTCGGGGTGCTCTCGGCGGCACTCGGCATCGGCGTCGCCGGTCTGGCGTTCATGGCATGTCTCGGAGTGGCGGCACTCACGCATCGCCGGGCCGGCCATTCGCCACCGGAGGCATCCCGTCCCGCTTCCGCAGACCGAGTGCGCCGCCTCATCCGGCAACCACTGGTTGTTTCATTGGCCATCGGCACCGTCATTGGTCTTCTGGTCTTCTGGTAACGAACCTACGATGGGAGGATGGCTTCGTCGGAACGTCCTGTGTTACCTGGCGCTTCGGCCGGTGCGTCCGGCCGGCATCCCCGCCAGGTGGTCATCGTCGACGACCACGAGCTCCTCCGGCAGGGCACCCGGCGCATCCTCGAGGATGCCGCCGACTTCGCCGTGGTGGGCGAGGCGGAGGACGGCACGAGCGCCCTGGCGGAGGTCGACCGGCTGCTGCCCGACGTCGTGTTGGTGGACATCAGGCTACCTTTGATGAACGGAATCGAACTGGCCCGGCGGATCGTGGCACGGCACCCGAACATGACTGTCCTCATCTTGAGCGCCTATGACGACGAGGACTACGTCCGAGCAGCCTTGGCCGCCGGAGTATCGGGCTACCTCCTCAAGACCACCCCTAGCAAGGAGCTGGTCCACGCCATTGAGGACGCATGCAATGGGAACACAGTCCTCGACAGAGCCGTGTCGGCACGACTGCTCGGGGATCGCAGCACCCCCTCCACTTCGAGCGCGAACTCATCGCTCACCGCACGGGAGCGCGACGTGGTCCGGTTGGCGGCTCAAGGGCTGGCCAACAAGACGATCGGACAGCGACTCGGCATCAGCCCCCGGACCGTCGAGGGCCATCTCAACCACATCTTCGACAAGCTGGGGACGACGTCCAGGACCGAGCTCGTCGTCTATGCCCTGGCCAACGGACTGCTGGTGTCCGACGACCCCGCGATCGAGGATGCGACGCGATGACGGAGGGATCACCGGGCCCACCGGCTGGTGATGCCCACCGGGGAGACAGCGGTGCCTCCCCGCCAGCGATACCAGAGCACCCGGCCCGTATGACGTCGACGACACGGCCCACTGTCGAGGCCCCGTGGAGCGAGTCGCGCTTCTGGCTGCTGCAGGTCGTGGTGCTGGCGCTCTACCTGGTCCGCGTCGTGCTGAGCCTGACCCTCCACCTCGACACAACATCACCGGCTCTGGAGTTGACCACCGTGGCCGTCTTTCTGATCCCGGTCGTCTACGCCGCCCTCAGCTTCGGATTCACCGGAGCTCTCGTCACGACGCTCTGGGTGACCGTGCTGGCGGTTCCCCGCATGATCATGTACGCCGACGACCAGAACGCCCTCGGCGTATGGGCGGAGTTGATGCAGGTGATCGTGCTCAACGTCATCGCCGTCCTCGTTGGCCACCGGGTGTCCGCAGAGCGTGCCGCCCGGCAGGTGGCCGAGTCGGCCGAACAGGCCCACGTCCGCGCCGAGGCGCTCTACCGCAACCTTTTCGACTCGAACCAGGCGCCGATCCTCATCACCGACAGCGAGGGACGGGTCGTCGAGGCCAATGCGTCCGCGCATCACGTCTTCCCCCGCTGGGGTTCGACCGAGGTCGACGGACAGTCCGCGGAGCACGTCCGGCCACGCCTGCTCGATGTGATCGGCGCCGATGCCGCCAGTCGGGTACTCACCCACCTCGTCTCCGTACGCTCGCCTGCCACTTCGGAGCAATCCGGTCCGGCGACGAACGAGCGGGTGGAGCCGGTATCGATCGAGGTCGATGGGCAGCGATCACTCTTCCGTCCTACCGCCACCATGCTCGAGGGCGCCGGCGGCATCCACGGAATGCAGGTGGTATTCGAGGACGTGACGGCCGAGACACGACGCCACGATCGTATGGAGGCGTACGCCACGCAGGTAGTGCTCGGACAGGAGGAGGAGCGCAGGCACCTTGCCCAGGAGCTTCACGACGGGCCAGTGCAGACGCTCATCCACCTCTGCCGCCAGATCGACACCGTCGAAGCTTCGACCGGTGGGGCGGCCGAACCGGCGCTGGCCCTGTCTGATCTCCGGGTGATTGTGGAGGGGACGGTGGCGGAGCTGCGCGATATCGCGAAGGGTCTGCGGCCCTCGATCATCGACGACCTGGGCCTGGTTGCCTCGATCTCCCAACTCCTCGCCGACGTCGAGCGCCGGAATCCGATCAAGACATCGATCGGCGTGATCGGCGCCGATCGACGTCTTCCGGCGTCTGTTGAGCTGGCGCTATTCCGGGTGGCCCAGGAGGCACTCTCCAATGTAGAGCGCCACGCCCGGGCCACCCGCGTGGACATCGGGCTAAACTTCGACTCCAACGGACTCCGGTTGTTGATTCGGGACGACGGTGTCGGACTTCCGTCCGCCGCGGCGGCTGACGGCTTTTCCGGCGACTCCCTCGGACTGCCCGGCATGGCGGAGCGGGCCCGCCTGATCGGCGGTTCCTTTGTCATCCACTCCGGGGAGGGCGAGGGCACGACCGTCGACGTTTGGGTCCCGGATGCCCAGAGCCGCTCTTAACGCTCCAGCCAGCACTTTTGTCGCGGCCAGGACGAGCACGAGTGTTCCGACAATCACTAACTGTCACACGACCGCAACGATTCTGCGGTTTGGGAGACATCGGGCGGTGGCACAATCTGGGCATGGAACCGGTCGTCATCGAGTCGTGCCACAGCACATGGGTGGTGGACCTGGAGAATTCGAGGTTCAAGCGGATCCTGAAGGGCTTCGACACCTCCACCCAGGCGACCACCGCGTGGCGGGAGTGCTATGGGCTCGAAATCGACCCGATGTCCGAGTCGTTCGTGGTGCTGCTGAACCCCGAGGGGACCCGCCTGCTCCGAAGCTGGCGGCACGTCGAGCACTGCGCCCAGTGCGGCGGCGAGGCGACCTCCGAGCTGTCGATCAACGACCTGCGGGCCGTGGCCCTGCCATAAGCGCGTTCCTGATCCTTCGATTTTCCAATTGGGGCTGTGCTCGTACCCGCACCTCAGTTACACTGGCTCGTCCAGTAACGGACAGTTGGGACACCGGGTGACTCGCAGGGCTCCCGGTGGTGAGTGCGACGGGGGATGACAACCATGACAGCCGTAGGGGCCACACCTTCAGACGGCAGCTCGGCCAATACCGGTACCATGCTGTCGCCTCGCATGTTGCATGAGCAACTCGATGCACTCCGCAGTTCGCAGAGCGAGCTGGCCCGGACCGTAAATCATCTAGCCGAGCTCATCGCCTCGTTCGACGCGGCCATATCCACCGCTCCACCACTTCCCCCAGGGTTCGAACCCGGTGCCGGGGCGCCTCCGCCCCCTCCCGGCTTCCAGGCGAACGTGCCGACTCCGCCGCCGGCAGCCGCCACACCCGTTCAAACCTCTCCAGCGGCAGTCGCGCCCAATCCGCTGGATGCCCTCCTCGGCGACGGCTTCGCTCCCGCAAGAGCCGGCACTCCCGCCAGTACGCCGGTTGCGACGGCCGCCAACGCGACGATCACAAACATCCCGGCCGTCACCTCCGCCGCCGGCCAGCCAGTCGACGCTTCCCAGGTTCCGGAGCCGCTCTTCTACGTACCGCCGCTGATGCCCGATATCACCCCCGAATCCGCGGCCCAGGGCGCTGCGCTCACCATGTCGGGTTCGCCCTCAGCTGCCCCCGCCGCCGGCAAGGGGCTCGACGCGCTGCTGGGGAAGGAGTTCGAAAGGACGAACCAGGCGCCCACGGCGCCCACGACCCTGACGCCGGGCCCGGTGACCGCCGCGCCAGCGCGGCCCCAGGCGGTTGCCTCTCCGCAAGTGCAACCCCAGCCGGTTGCCCCTCCGCCGCCCTCTCCTGCAGCCGCCCAGGTGAACGCGGTCGCGGGTCCGGCCCAGAGCATTGCACCACCACCACCACCACCACCACCACCACCACCGCCGCCGCCGCCGCCGACACCCGATCCGGCGTCAGCACCGACGCAGTCCTTCGCGTCAGCCGCGGCGATGGTGAACGACATCCTCAATGCCACACCGGAGAGCGCCCCGGCTCAGACTGCGACAGGAGAGGCTTCCCCCGAGGGCAGCGACTCGGGGGAAGAGGCCCCAGTGTCCGCGGAGGTGCCGATCACCCCCGACTTCTTCGCGGCGAGTCCCAAGCGGTCGAGGTTCCACCGCTAGCAGGCTGGGCGGAGCCGCTCGATCTTCGAGTCGAAACGCCTCAGGTCAGAACGAAGGCTCGCGCTTCCACATCCCGGAGCTGCCCCCGGTCTTCTCCCACAGCATCAGCTGACCGATGCTCATGGTGCGATCGGCCGTCTTGCACATGTCGTAGACGGTGAGGGCAGCAATGGCACACGCGGTCATCGCCTCCATCTCCACACCGGTCCGGTCAACCGTCTCCACCTTCGCCTCGACCTCCACATAATCGTCGCCGATCGTGAAGTCCACGTGTACCGCCCCGACCAGCAGTGGATGGCACATGGGAACCAGGTCGGACGTACGCTTGGCGGCCTGGATGCCGGCAACCCGGGCGGCGGCAAGCACGTCGCCCTTGGTGATGGCGTTGTTGGCGACCTTGGCCGTGGTCTCCGGCTTCATCGCCACCCGGCACCGTGCCAGTGCTCGTCGGTGCGTGGGTTCCTTTGGTGAGACGTCCACCATCCGGGCCCCTCCCAACGGGTCGAGGTGGCTGAGGCTCCGGTCGGTCATGCCAGACTCCGGTCGTTCACGAGGGACAGTGTAGGTGACCGAGGCCGGCGGGTCAGGATTGGCACTCTCTACAGTAGACTGCCAACCAAGCACCCGTTCCAGCGAAAGGACTTTGCCGACCGTGCCTACCTACGAGTACCGGTGTGCACATTGCGACCGCACGTTCGACGTCGTCCAGTCGTTCCACGACGATCCGGTCACGGCCTGTCCCACCTGCGGCAATCCCGTGCGCAAGGTGTTCGGAAGTGTCGGGATCGTCTTCAAGGGGAGCGGCTTCTACAAAACGGACAGCCGCCCCGGAGGCTCCACCAAGGCCAAGGATTCGGTGTCTGCCGCCACCGGCGAGGACTCCTCGAACAAGTCGTCCGACACCTCGGACTCGAAGGACAGGTCGTCGAATGCGGACAAGTCGACCACGGGCGACTCCGGCAAGACCCCCCCGACTCCGGCCCCAAGTTCCTCGGCTTCGGGCCCGTCGGCGACTCCCTGACCGGACGGAATCCGGCCACTATCGGCAAAAGGACCGAAGGCCTTGAGGCCAATTAGTTTCGGAAATTTTGTTCGCATTTCCGCCCGAATCGGCCGTACACTGCGAACATGGACAGTAGTGACCTCGATCGCCTGCTTATTCTGCTCGCCGAGCTCGACGGTTCCGACCTGCATGTGAAGGCAGGCGCACCTCCGCGCATGCGGATCGCCGGCGCACTCCGGCTGCTTCCCGATGAGCCGCGCTTCACCGCCACGGAGACCGAGCAGCTGGCCGAGTCGATCATGCAGCCCACCGTGCTCGAGAACTTCCACAAACATCACGAGGTCGACTTCGCCTACAGCGTCCCCGGGACCGGCCGGTTTCGTGTCAACGCCTTCTATCAGCGCTCATCGGTCGCGCTGGCCATGCGTCTGGTGCGGACCAGCGCGGCGACCGTCAGCGATCTCGGACTTCCCGATTCGGTCGTCCGACTGGCCGAGGAGCAGCGCGGTCTCGTCCTGGTGACCGGACCCACCGGGTCCGGCAAGACGACCACCCTGGCCGCCATGGTCGACCACATCAATCACACTCGGGCCTGCCATGTGGTCACTATCGAGGATCCGGTCGAGTACCTCCACCGCGACGACCTGGCCGCCATCGACCAGCGCGAGGTCGGTTTCGACACCGACAGCTTCGGAAGCGCCATGCGTGTGGTGCTCCGCCAGGACCCCGACGTCATCCTGGTGGGCGAGATGCGCGACCTCGAGACGGTGTCGGCTGCCCTCACCGCCGCGGAGACGGGCCACCTGGTCCTCTCCACGCTCCACACCATCAACGCCACCGAGACGATCAACCGCATCGTCGACTTCTTCCCGCCGCATCAGCAGAGCCAGACTCGGGTGAGCCTGGCGGGCTCCCTGAAGGGCATCATCTGCCAGCGCCTCATCCCGACGGCCGACGGCAAGGGGCGAGTACCGGTCCTCGAGTTGCTGGTCATCAACGGCCGCATCCAACAGGCCATCCTCGATCCCCTCCAGACCAGCGACATCGAGGGCATCATCGCCGACGGCGAGTACTACGGTATGAAGACGTTCGACCAGTCCCTCGCCGATCTGCTCAGTGCCGGTACCATCGACCTCCAGGAGGCGATGACGACGGCCACCAATCCCCACGACCTGAAGGTGATGCTGGAGCGGCGCGGGATCATCCAGACCGGCCAGTTCGCCTCGTCGCACTTCGCCTAAGCCGATACGGAGGATCAGCTCCTTCGAGGTGTCGTATTCGCTCACTCGCGAATCGCCCCGTGAAGCCAGCGCTAACTTGATGCAACCCATCGTGGACCGCTGGGCCCACTCAAGCTCGCCCCCTATCGTTCCGATAGAGAATCGGCAGATCAGTCATCCAAACGACCACATCTGGAACCGCGCGCTGCGTTCGCGGTGACCAAAAGAAATCAGGTGCACCGAGATGTCCACGCGCTATGGTGAAGCGATTCCCGGCCCGTGTGGGCCGAGCCAACGGGGGGCCGTGCAACGTACAGTGCGAGTCGGAGCACGCAGTTAAGTGTGCTGTGAGGGGAGCGATTGAATGGCACAGGTGATCGTCGGTCTCGACATCGGCACCAGCGCGGTTCGTGCTGCGGAGCTCGATGTCAGCTCATCGAGGACGGTGCTCCTCACCTACGGGCAGGTCGGACTGCCGCCCGGCTCCATCGTCGACGGCGAGATCCACGACCGGACGGCGGTGACCGAGGCGATCACACGACTCTGGAAGAACGGCCAGTTCTCGAGCTCGTCGGTGGTGGTCGGCATCGCCGGGCTCCGGGCCATCACCCGTGAGATCGACCTGCCGTACGTACCCGATGCCGAGGTCGACAGCGCTGTGCGGTTCCAGTCGGAGGAGGTCATCCCGTTCCCCCCCGACAAGACCATCCTGTCGTCACAGATCCTGACCGACTACACGTCCCCCGACGGCGACAAAATGCGTCGGGTGCTGGTGGCCGCCGCGCACGTCGACCTGATCAACGGCGTCATCGCCGTCGTGGAGGACGCCGGCCTCAAGGTCGATGGCGTGGACCTGGTGTCATCGGCACTGGTGCGTGCCATCTCCGACGGATCCTCCGCCGATCAGCCCGAGGCGATCGTGTCGATCGGTGCCGGTCTGACCGTGGTGGTCATCCACCAACAGGGGCGTCCCCAGTTCGTCCGCACCATCGGCTCCGGCGGCAACGCCACCACTGCCGCCATCGCCGCAGGGCTCGACCTGCCGCTCACCGACGCCGAGGCGTTGAAGCGCCGTCTGGGCGAACCCACGCCGCAGGTTCAGGCAGCGGAGAGGACCGCCCAGCCGAGCATCAATGATCTGGTAACTGAGATCCGCAACTCGATCCAGTACTTCGCGTCGCTGCCGGGTCGTCTCCCCGTTTCGCGGGTGCTGATCACTGGTGGTGGTTCCTACCTCCATGGGCTGGTTTTCGCGCTGGAGACCCAGATCCGGCTGCCCGTCCAACCCGTCTCCCCATTGGCCCGTCTCGACGTCTCCAAGGTGGGAATGTCACCCGAGCAGATGAGCCAGGTGGGGGCGGTACTGTCGACGCCGATCGGCCTGGCGCTCCCCGAGTCGAACCCATCCGTCAAGAAGTTCAACCTCCTCCCGCCGGAGGCGATCAAGCGAGCGCGGATGAAGAAGATCCAGGAGCGGACCCTGGTGGGTGCGATCGTGCTCATCGCCCTGGTGGCCGGGCTGGGAGTCTGGAAGTACCTTCAGGTCCACAACGCACAGAACTCCGTAGACACGCTGAATGCCAGCATCGCCTCATTGAACGCTGAGATCCCCAAGTACGACCTGGTGGTGGCGGCGAACAACGCCTTTACGGAAGGCAAGACCCGCCGGGCCACGGTGCTCAACTCGGCTATCGACTGGCCTGCGGCTCTCGGCAACCTGATCTCCATCACGCCGGCCAAGATCAAGGTGCAGTCGTTTGTCGGGGCCACCACCACAGCCACGACCCCGGGGTCGACAGCCGGAGCCACCGCGCCGGCGGCCGGGTCCTCCACCACGGTGGCCTCCATCGGATCGGTGGCCACCAGTCTCACCGGCCCAGGACCAGGGCTGACCAGTCCGTCACTGTGGACACAGGCGATTGCCGGTGACCCGGCCAAGTTGTTCGCCAATCCCGTCCCGACCTCGATCGTCACCAATCCAGACGGCACGGTCTCCTTCCCGTCGACGATCTCAGTCACCTCCGCTGCCAGCTTGGCGAAGAATGCGAGCCTGCAATGAACACCGTCCAGGAGTACCGGAATCCCCTTCTGATCGCGGCGGTGGGCGTGGTGGTGGCGATCCTGCTCTACGCCCTGGTGTACTCGCCCCAGAGCTCGAAACTGTCCACCCTCCAGACCCAGGAGACCACACTCCAGGGTCAGGAGCTCTCCCTACAGAATCAGCTGACCGCTCTCCAGACGGAGAAGCAGAAGCTGTCCGCCAACTGCGCCGACCTGGTGAAGATCTCCACCCAGATCCCCAGCGTCCAGAGCCCGGGCGACCTTGCCGCCGAGCAGTCGTCGTTCTACGACCAGCTCACCGCCCTGGTCGGTCTATCGGGCACCGCCATCCCCAGCTTCTCGTGGACGGGCAGTACATCGACCGCCACCTCGTCGGCCAGCGCTACCCCGGCATCGGGAACAGCCCCAGCGTCGGGGGTCGTGCCGGTGCCGGTGTCGATGACGATCACCGGAACCTACGCCCAGATGTCGTCGTTCGTCGGAGGTCTCGACTCGTTTCCACGCCTGTTCGTGATCCAGACGTTCGGCCTTGCCGTCAGTAGTAGCGCCGGCGGTGCCTCGACGACCCCGGTCAGCGGTGGGGGCGCAGCCGCCTCGGGTAACGAGGCAGCTCCCGCACTGTGGACCGGTGGAGTGCCGACCCCCGGCACGAACGGGACCTACACCCTGACCGTCACCGGGTCGATCTACTACACGACCACCGCCGACGCCTTGGCCGCCTGCGACGCCGCCGCCTCGGCCAAGTAGCCCCAAGGCCAGGCCGACCCCGCCTGGCTCGGCTCCTCAGACCCCGCTCACCTGCATGTCCCCGATGGCCAGGGTCTGGGCGGCGGCGATGCCCGGCAGCCACTCGACGTCGGCGCCGACGGCCACGAAGGAGTGGAGCATCCGCTGGAGCGTGGAGGCCACGGTGATCTCCCGGACCGGCTCGGCCAGCCGGCCGTGGCGGATCATCAGGCCCTCGGCCCCGACCGAGAAGTCGCCGCTGATGGGGTTGGCCCCCGAGTGCACCCCGGTCATCGACTGGACGAAGAGACCCTCGCCCACCGCCGACAGCACGCCGTCCTCGTCGAAGCCCTCGGGCCCCGGGGCCAGGGTGAGGGCCCGGCACCCGACGCCGGGCGTGCCGGAGAAGCCCCCCCGCACCGCCGAACCGGTGGAGGCCACGCCCGCCCGCGAGCCGGCGATGGTGTCGTAGAGGTAGCCCTGCAGCACGCCCCGGGCGATCAGCTCGTTGCGCCGGCAGGCCAGGCCCTCGGCGTCGTAGGAGGCCGCCCCGTATGCCCGGGGGTCGGTGGGGTCGTCGACCAGGGTGACCAGACTGCCGCCCACCTGCTCGCCGATCCGGCCGGCGAAGAACGAGCGGCCCTTGGCCACCGCCTCGCCCGACAGCGCCGAGGAGATCACCGACAGCAGGGTGGTGGCCACCCGCCGGTCGAACACCACGGTGGAGCGGCCGGAGGGCCCCTTGGTGGCCCCCAGCATCCGCACCGCCCGCTCCACGGCGTCGGCGGTGGCCTTGTCGGGGTCGAGCCCGGCGAAGCCCCGACCCACGCTGAAGCCGCTGCCGGTCTGGCTGGCCTCCCCTTCCCCGGCGATCACCCCCACCGACAGGAAGCCCGACGTCTTCCGGTAGGCGGAGCGGATCCCGGTGGTGGAGACCAGCGCCACCTCCACCGAGCCGTCCCCGTAGTCGGCCGACGACACCTGCCGGATCCGGGGATCGGCCCGGCGGGCCTGGGCCTCCAGGGCCAGGGCCGCCTCCACCTTCGCCGAGGTCGGCACCGACGCCAGGGCGTCGTCCCACAGGTCCACCGGCACCGCGCCCACCCCGTCGGGCACCGCCAGCTGCACGTGCTCGTCGACGGTGGCGAAGGCGGCGTTGTCCCGGGCCTCGTCCAGCGTCTCGGCCAGCACCGACTCGTCGAGCGAGCCGGCCCAGGCGAAGCCCAGCTTGTGGTCGACCACCACCCGCACCCCGATCCCCGCCGAGGTGGCCGACGTCAGGGACTCGATCTCCCCGTCGTAGGCGCGGATCTCCGTCTCGTCGCCCCGGGCCACGTAGACCTCGACATCCTCGCCGGACCGGGCCCAGCCGGCCACCCGCTCGGCCACCGCCGTCAGGGCGTCGGTGCCGCCGGAACGGCCGGCGCTGGTGGTGTCGGTCGCCATGCTCACTCCGCCGTCCCCCCGATGGTCACCCCGGTGATCCGGAGCGTGGCCTGGCCGCACCCGACGGGCACGCTCTGGCCGTCCTTGCCACAGGTGCCGGGCGTCATGGCGAAGTCGGCGGCCACCGCGTCCACCCGCTTGAGGATCTCCGGGCCGTTGCCGATCAGGTTGGCGTCGCGCAGCGGCTCGGTGATCTTGCCGTCCTCGATCAGGTACGCCTCGGTGGTGCCGAAGACGAAGTCGCCGGTGGTGGTGTTGACCTGCCCCCCGCCCAGCTTGGCCACGTAGACCCCGTGGGGGGTCTGCGCCACGATCTCGTCGGCGTCGTCCTCACCTGGCAGCAGAAAGGTGTTGGTCATCCGCACCATGGGGAGGTGCTGGTAGGTCTGGCGGCGGCCGTTGCCCGAGGACAGGCGGCCCTCCTTGCGGGCCCGGAGGAAGTCCCACAGGTAGTCGGTGAGGATGCCGGCCTCGATGAGGACGTTGCGCTGGGCCGGCCGGCCCTCGTCGTCGAAGGCGAAGGTGCCCCACTCGGTGCCCACCGTCCCGTCGTCCACCAGGGTGACCAACGGGCTGGCCACCTGCTTGCCCACCTGGCCCACGTAGACCGAGGCGTCCTTGACGATGTGGTCGGCCTCGAGACCGTGCCCGCACGCCTCGTGGAAGAGGATGCCCCCGCTGCCGCCGGCCAGCACCACCGGGACCTCGCCGGAGGGGGCCGGCCTGGCCGACAGCTTGGACAGCGCCCGACCCGCTGCCAGCCGGGCCAGGTCCTCCACCGATATCTCGTCGAACAGCTCGTAGCCGACGGTGCGGGCGGCGGACTCGAACCCGGTCTGCAGACCGGTGTCCCCCACCGCCACGCACGACACCGAGAACCGGGTGCGGAACTGCTCGTCGCCGGCCAACAGTCCGTCGGAGTTGGCGATGAGCACCTGCCGCCTCGAGCCGCCGTAGCCGGCCTGCACCTGGGAGATCGAGTCCCCCGAGGCTCGGGCGGCGTCGTCGGCCCGGGTCAGCAGCTCGAGGGTGTCGGACTTGGACATCTTGGGCCGGTCCCCGACCGAGCCGCCCCGGTCGGCCACGTCGGCGCGCCGGAGGGATCCGACGGCCACCGCCTTCGTGCCCCCTCCCCCGGTGCGGGCCACCGCCGAGGCGGCCTCGGCCGCCTTGAGCAGGCCGGACTCGCTCAGGTCGGCGGTGTGGGCGAACCCGGTGGTGTCGCCGGTCACCACCCGGATCCCGGCCCCGCGGTCACGCCCGGACGACAGCTCCTCCACCCGACCGTCGTCGAGCACCGCCGACGAGCTGGAGCGATCCTCGGCGAAGACCTCGGCGAACTCGCCCCCGTGCCGGAGGGCCTCCCCGAGCACGCGCACCAGTACCGGTGTGTCGATCACCACAGCCTCCTCGCTGGGGCGGCCCGGCCCGGTGGCCGGGCGCCCGCTCTCTCTCGTATGGTACCGGCGTGGCCCTACGCACCGGTCTGTCCGCCCGAGTCGAGCTGAGGGTGACCGACGCCGACACCGCTGAGGCGTTCCGCACCGGAAGCGTGCCGGTGCTGGCCACGCCCCGCCTGGTGGCTCTGTGCGAGGAGGCGACCTGCCTGGCGGTGGAGGCCGACCTCGAGGACGACACCACCAGCGTGGGCAAGAGGGTCCAGTTCGACCACCTGGTGCCGGTGGGGGTGGGCGGCCTGGTCAGCGCCGAGGCCACCCTCGACCGGATCGAGGGACGCCGGCTGACCTTCACCGTCTCGGTCACCGACGGCTCGGGCCTGGTGGCGGCGGGCAAGGTCACCCGCGTGGTGGTGGACCGGGAGACCTTCCTCTCCCACGCCCGCTGACCGGGCGACGGCCTCAGGTCAGAGGTTCTTGCCGATCATCCCCCCCAGTACCCCACCCACCCCGGCGGAGGCGGCGGTGTGGTCGCCCCGGTCCCCCAGGTAGGGCTCGAGGGCGTGGGCCAGCACCGGGATCGGCATGCTCTGCAGCCAGATGTTGCCCGGGCCGGTCAGGGCCACCAGGTGGAAGCCGTCCTCACCGAAGGCCATGTTCCGTATGCCCTGGAGCCGTTGGATGGTGAAGTTGACCCGGTCCTCGAACAGCCCCACGTGTCCTGGGTGGACCAGCAGGGTCTGACCGGCTGCCAGCTCGTAGGTGGTGAGCTCCCCGGACAGCTCGATCCACGCCCGGCCGTTCCCCTCCAGCCGCTGGAGGACGAAACCGTCACCGCCGTAGATGCCGCCCCGGAAGGTCTGTTGCATCCCCACGGTGGGGACGATGCCGTCGGTGCCACAGACCCACCCGTGCCGGTGGACCAGGTAGCCCTGGCCGTCGGTGATGTCGACCGGGAAGATGCGCCCGGGCAGCTTGGCCGCGAAGGTCACCATGCCCTGCCCGCCCTGAGCCTCGTACTTGGTGAGGAAGATGCCGCCGCCGCCGACGGCCCGCTTCAACCCGCTCATCAGGCCCTTCTGCCCACCGGTATTGGTGGTCTGGGTCAGCTGGACGTTGGCCGACATCCACGACAGGTCGCCGTGGGTCGAGATGATCGACTCTCCCGCCTCGAGGATCATCTCGAGGACCGGCATGGTGCTTCCCTTCACTTGTGCGTCCATCAGTTCCTCCTGGTCGGTGCGCCCGCCACGGGCGCCGGTGGTCAGCGCCCCGAAGTCTGCCCGATGGCGGCCGCCGTCGCTCGTTGGCGGCCGACCGGCGCCGCCCTGCCAGACTCGCCCGGTGACCCCCGTCCGTGCCCCTCGGAACCAGCGCCAGGCCCTGCTGCCGGTCGGCGGGGCGTTCGTGGTCCTCGGGATGTTCTGGGGCAGCTGGGCGGTGGCCACCACCGACGTCCGGGCCACCTACCACCTGTCCGACGCCCAGCTGGGCCTGCTGCTGGGGGTGGCGGTCACGGTGAGCGGCACCGTCGGCGCCATGGTCGGCAACCGGGCCCAGCGCTGGGGGGCGGTCCCCACCCTGGTGCGGTCCCTGCTGGTGTGGTCCGTCCTGATGGCGCTCACCGGGCTGGCCGACACCCGGGTGGAGTTCATGGCCGCCTTCGTGGCCGCCATGGCGGCCGGCGGCTGCGTCGACATGACCATGAACGCCGCCTCCGCCGCCCGGCTGGGGGACCGCCCCGGCGCGCTGGTCCGGTTCCACGGCATCTTCAACGCCGGTGCCCTGGTGGGCGCCCTCACCCTCGGGATGCTGGTGCACCTGGGGGACTCGTGGCGGTGGGCGTGGCCGGGCATCGCGCTGGTGGCCCTGCCGGTGGCCGCCTGGGTCCACCTCCGGGGGGCCGACCCGGCCCGGGTGGCCGGGAGCTCGGCCCCGCCCACCGCCGGCGAGGAGCATGTCCCGTTCGGGCGCTCCCTGGTCCTCCTCCACCGGGACGGGCTCCTCCTGCTGCTGGGCATCTTCGCCGCCGCCGAGGTGGTGGAGGGCGGTGTGGACACCTGGGGCGTGCTCTACCTGCGGACCCATCTGGGGGTCACCGCCCTGGTCGGCGCCTCCGCCTACGGGCTGGGACAGGTGGTGGCCATCCTGACCCGGGGCATCGCCGGCCCCTCCCTGGGCCGCATCGGCGCCCGCCTGGGGGTGGTGGTGGGGGCAGCGGCCGCCTGTGCCGGCCTGGGGCTCGAGGCCTTCGCCGGCTCCCCGCCGGCCGCCGGCCTGGGGCTGGCCCTGGCCGCCGGCGGGGCGTCGGTCTTCTGGCCGCTGCTGATGGCCCACGCCTCCACCGTGGCCAGCCGCCCCACCGCCACCGTCAGTGCCTTCACCGCCGCCGGCTACCTGGGCTGGGTGGCCGGGGCGCCGGTCATCGGCCTGATTGCCGACACCTGGGGCCTGGGGGCCGGCCTGGGCATCACCGCCGCCCTTGCCGGCCTGGTGGCCCTGCTCATGGCCTCCGGACGCCGATGGTGACCGCCGATGGCCCGCCTGGCAGGGGCACCGGGCGGGCCCTCCCGAACGCCGGTCGCGCCCGTGGCGGCGCTGGTAGCGTGTAGGTGAAAGCACCCCTGCCCATGATCCTCGAACGCATCGACAGCCCCGCCGACCTCCGCACCCTGTCCGCCGAGGAGCTGGTCATCCTCTCCGCCGAGATCCGCGAGTTCATCGTCGAAGCGGTCAGCGCCACCGGGGGCCACCTGGGGTCGAACCTGGGAGCGGTGGAGCTGACCCTGGCCCTCCACCGGACCTTCGACTCCCCCAGGGACGTGATCCTGTGGGACACCGGGCACCAGGCCTACGTCCACAAGCTGGTCACCGGGCGCCGCCGTGAGTTCGCCCACCTTCGCCAGGCCGGCGGGCTGTCGGGCTACCCCAACCGCGCCGAGTCCGAGCACGACTGGGTGGAGAACAGCCACGCCTCGACCAGCCTCAGCTATGCCCACGGTCTGGCCAGCGCCTTCGAGCTGCAGGGCATCGACCGCCGGGTGGTGGCGGTGATCGGCGACGGGGCGCTGACCGGCGGCATGGCCTACGAGGCCCTCAACAACCTCGGCCACTCGGGCAGGCGGGTGCTCATCGTGCTGAACGACAACGGGCGCTCGTACGCCCCCACCGTGTCGGGGCTGTCGATGAGCCTCACCCACCTCCGGCTCAACCCGACCTATGTCCAGGCCCGCCAGCGGATCCGCCACCTCATCCGCGAGATCCCCGGCGTCGGCGAGCTGGCCTACTCCGGGGTCCACGGCCTGACCAGCGCCGTGCGCGAGGTGGTCACCCCCCACTTCTTCTTCGAGGCGCTCGGCGTCCGCTACGCCGGGCCCATCGACGGGCACGACATCGCCGAGGTGGAGCACGCGCTGGCCAACGCCTCGGAGTGGGACGGCCCGATCCTGGTCCACGTGATCACCCAGAAGGGTCGTGGCTACGCCCCGGCCGAGGACGACGAGGTCCAGCGCCTCCACGACGTCAAGGTCAAGGCGGCGGTGGTCGACACCCAGCCGGCCCCCGACGCTCTCGGCCACGGGGCGGCGGCGGCGGCCGCCATCCCCCCTGCCACGTTCACCGACGCCTTCACCCGGTCGCTGCTCCACCACGCCGAGGCCGACCCCCGCATCGTGGCCATCACCGCCGCCATGCCCGGGCCCACCGGGCTGCTGCCGTTCGAGGCGCAGTTCCCCGAGCGCTTCGTCGACGTGGGGATCGCCGAGCAGCACGCGGTGACAGCGGCGGCCGGCATGGCCATGGGCGGCCTGCGGCCGGTGGTGGCCATCTACTCGACCTTCTTCTCGCGCGCCTTCGACCAGGCCAACCTGGACGTGGGGCTCCACCGGTGCCCGGTGGTGTTCGTCCTCGACCGGGCCGGCATCACCGGTGACGACGGCCCCAGCCACCACGGCGTCCTCGACATGGTGCTCGCCCTCTCCATCCCCGGGGTCACCGTCTTCGCACCGTCGTCGGCCCCCGAGGTGGAGGCCATGCTCGGCGAGGCCCTCGCCCTCGACGGACCGGCGGTGATCCGGTTCCCGAAGACGCCGGCCCCGGTGGTGGCCGGCGGAGCCGTCGGGGACGGCCTGCACGCCCGCCGACTCCGCCAGGGCGACGGCTCGGTCTGCATCCTGGCGGTGGGCAAGCTGGTGGCCGCCGCCGTGGAGGCCGCCGACAAGCTGGAGGCCGAAGGGCTCAGTGCCACCGTCTGGGACGTCCGGGTGGTGTCACCACCCGACCCGGCCATGCTGGCCGACGCCGCCCGGCACCACCAGGTGGTGACGGCCGAGGACGGGATGCGTCAGGGGGGCGCCGGCATGTTCCTGGCCGACGCCGTCCGCCGGGCGGTGATCTCCGGTGCCGTGTCCGACGGCGACCTGATGGTGGCGGACGTCCCCGCGGTCACCGTGCTCGGCATCGACCGCGTCTTCATCCCCCAGGACAAGCCCGACCGCATCCTGGCCCGCTTCGGCCTCGACGGCCCCGGTCTGGCCCAGTCGGTCCGCGACGTCCTGGCCGCACCGGTCCTGCCCAGGTCCGACGGCGCCGAGTGACCGAAGGGCGACCCCCCGGGCGACCCGGCGGGGGAGGTCCCGGGTGCCACTGACGTGACGCGGCCAGGGTCGGGGCTGTTTGCCGCCAGAACCGAAACGTGTTCTACTACTGGGTCGATGACGTTCAACCTGGCTGATCTGTTCGAGGCCGCCGTCGATGCCTACGGCGACCGGGAGTACCTGGTGGCCGACGGGAAACGGCGCACCTACGCGGAGATGGAGGAGCGGGCCAACCGGCTGGCCCACCATCTTGCCGCCCAGGGGGTCGGCCCCGGGGACCACGTGGGCATCTACTCGCCCAACAGCGTGGAGTGGGTGGAGACGGCGTGGGCCGTGTTCAAGCTCCGGGCGGTGTGGATCAACATCAACTACCGCTACGTCAAGGACGAGCTGCGCTACCTGTTCGGAAACGCCGACCTGGTGGCGCTGGTCCACCAGGCCGAGTTCGGTCCGAGGGTCACCGACCTGCTCCCCGAGCTCCCCGACCTGCGTCACGTCATCACCGTCGCCGACGACTCGGGCGAGCCCCTCCCCCCGGGGGCGGTGGAGTACGAGGCGGCGCTGGCCTCGGGCGGCCCCGAGCGGGACTTCGGGCCGCGATCGGACGACGACCACTACATCCTCTATACGGGTGGCACCACCGGCCTGCCCAAGGGGGTCGTCTGGCGCCACCGGGACGTCTTCTACGCGCTGGGGGGCGGGGTGGACCCCACCACCAACACCCGGATCATCGAGCCCGGGGAGATGGTGGAGAAGGGCCGGGGCGGCCAGCTCACCATGTTCCCCATCGCCCCCCTCATGCACGGCGCCACCCAGTGGGCGGTGATGGGGCAGAGCTTCGTGGGCAACCGGATCATCCTGATGTCCAAGTTCGACCCCCACCAGGTGTGGCGCCTGGTGGAGGAGGAGGCGGTCAACTCGGTGATGATCACCGGCGACGCCATGGGCAAGCCCCTGGTCGAGGCCCTCGACGACGAGGGGGCCTCCTACGACCTGTCGTCGCTGCTGGCCGTCACCTCCTCGGCGGCGCTCTTCTCGGCGCCGGTGAAGGACCAGTTCTTCGAGCACTTCCCCAACCTGATCATCGTCGACGCCATCGGCTCCTCGGAGTCGGGCAACAACGGCATGACCACCCTCTCCAAGGGCAACACCGCCATGAAGAGCGGGCCCACCGTCAAGGTGCTCGGCCACACCGTCGTCTTCGACGAGGAGATGAAGCCGGTGCAGCCAGGCTCGGGGGTCATCGGCAAGATCGCCCGGGGCGGCGACATCCCGGTCGGCTACTACAACGACCCGGCCAAGACGGCCGAGACCTTCGTGACCATCGACGGCCACCGTTACTCCATGCCCGGTGACTTCGCCACCATCGAGGAGGACGGTTCCATCACCCTGTTGGGCCGCGGCTCGGTGTGCATCAACTCCGGCGGCGAGAAGATCTTCCCCGAGGAGGTGGAGTCCGCCGTCCGGTCCCACCCCGAGGTCTACGACGCCATCGTGGTCGGCGCCGCCGACGAGCGGTGGGGCCAGCGGGTGGCGGCCATCATCCAGCCCCGGGCCGACCGCCATCCCAGCCTCGAGGACATCCAGAACCACTGCCGCGAGGCCATCGCCGGCTACAAGGTGCCCCGCCAGCTCCACGTGGTCGAGGTCATCCTCCGCTCCCCCAGCGGCAAGCCGGACTACCGGTGGGCGGCCACCGTCGTCGAGGCCGCCCCGGAGGAGCACGACACCGGCGGCGACCGCACCTCCACCGGCTCGGGAGCCGTCGGGGCCTAGGGGCGCAGGTGGCCGTGGACCTGGCCGGCCTGGTGGCGCCGTCGACGGCGGCGGTACTGACCATGGAGATCCAGCGGGGCGTGGTCGGCGACCTCACCGCCTTCCCCCAGCTGCGTGAGGCAGCCGAGCGGGTCGGGGTGGTCCCCAACACCACCAGGGTGGTGGAGGCCGCCCGGTCCTTCGGCATCCGGGTGGTCCACTGCACGGCCGAGTTCCGGGCCGACCGGGCCGGCACCGCCGTCAACTGTCAGCTGGTGGCGGCGGTGATGCGCAACCCCGACCACATGCTGGCGGGCACCCCGCCGGCCGAGCTGGTCCCCGAGCTGGGGCCGGAGCCCGAGGACCTGGTGTGTGCCCGGCGCACGGGAGTGTCGCCGTTCCACGGCACCGCCCTCGACACCTGGCTCCGCAACCTGGGCGTCACCACCGTGGTGGCCACCGGGGTGTCGGTCAACCTCGGCGTGCTCGGCCTGGTGATCGAGGCGGTCAACCACGGCTACCAGGTGGTGGTCCCCCGTGACGCGGTGGCCGGCATCCCCGCCGAGTACGCCGACGCGGTGCTGGACAACACCTTCCCCCTGGTGGCCACCGTCACCACTACCGACGCACTCCTCGAGGCGTGGAGCGTCGGGGCCTGAGCCGGCTGGCAGGAGCGACCGGCCGCAGGACGGGGGTGCCTACAGCGTGCGGCTGCCGTCCAGCTGGATCATGGCGTTGGTCGGGAGCTCCTCGACGGTGATGTCGGGGACCGGGAAGTTGAAGTCCTGGTACTTCCGCTTGGCGGTCTGGCGGTACCGGGTGGTGGAGTGGACCGGGTCGCTGTCGAACTGGGGGATGACCTTGGTCCCGAAGACCTCCAGCATCTCGTGGACCTCGTCCTCCATGAAGGAGTCGGACGGTAGGCCGAACACCAGCTGGTCGCAGCCGACCGTCTGGTACTTGGCCACCTGCTCGGCCACCTCGTCGGGCTCCCCGCACAGCATCCAGCCCTCCTCGATGAGGTAGTCGAGCATCGCCTCGTCGGAGATGGTGTGGGGCTTCTCCGGCCACACCGGCACGCCCTCCTGATGGGGGATGGTGTCGTGGTAGTTGCACACCAGCGAGTAGAGGTAGCCGCGGCCGCGACGGAGGGCGACCTCACGGGCCTTCTTCCGGTCGTTGAGGCAGATGACGGCGTTGGTCATCATCACGTTGTCGTTCTTGAACTGCCCGAGCGGCTCGGTGCAGTTGGCGATGCCCTCTTTGTAGGTGTCGATCCGGCCCTTCAGGTTGTAGATGGGCTCGAAGTTGAAGGCGATGGCGCCGATACCGAGCTCGCCGGCCTGGGCGAAGGTGTTGGGATTGCCGCACCCCACCCAGATCGGAGGGTGCCCCTGACCCAGGTAGGGCTTGGGGAGGATGTTGTGGGGGTAGGGGACGGTGAAGCTCTCCCCCTCGTACATGTAGTCCTTCTCCTCCCACATCCGGGGGATCTGGCGGACCACCTCGTTCCACTCCGCCTTGGTGGAGTTCTTGTCGAGGATGTTGAACGAGGCGATCTCGTGGCTGCCGGCCCCCCGGCCGGTGCCCCACTCGAAGCGGCCCTCGAGCAGGTGGTCGAGGACGGCGACCCGCTCGGCCGAACGGACGGGGTGGTTCACCCGCGGGGAGAGGTTCATGATGCCGGTGCCGATGTGGATCCGCTCGGTGGCGTGGGCGAGGTAGCCCATGGTGACCTCGGGCGCGGACGAGTGGCTGTACTCGGTCAGCGAGTGGTGCTCCCCTACCCAGGCGTACTTCCAGTTGTACTTGTCGGCCTCGATCGCATAGGCGAGCTCGCGCTTGAACATCTCGTGCTCGCAGACGGGATCGTGTGCCGCCTGACCGGGCAGATACCCGTTGAGAAAGACTCCGAACTCCATGGCGGTGGTACCCCTTTCGCTCCGCGCCGGACGCCTTGGCAAGGTAGCACGGAGGTCGGCTAAATTGCAACGTGTTCCAGTTTGTCAGGACTGCGCCGGTCGACCGGCGCAGCTCCACTACTGTCCACGGGACACGACACCACAACGCGCCCGGCCCGGGTGACGATGGCCGCCCGGCCGCCGGCCATCAGGTGGGCACCACCGCAGGGGGACCAGTGCAGACCATCGACGAGTTCATCCGCCGGCGAGCCGGCGACGACCGGGTGGGGCTGGTGTTCGAGGACCGGTCGTGGACGCACGCCGAGGTGACGGCGGCCCAGGCGGCCCGGGCGGCCGTGCTCGCCCGGCTGCGGACCCCGGGACCGTTCCACGTCGCCCTGCTGATGGACAACGTGCCGGAGTACGTCTTCTGGATGGGCGGAGCGATGCTGGCCGGGGCGGTGCTGGTCGGCGGGAACCCCACCCACCGGGGCCACGAGCTGGCCCGCGACCTCTCCCACACCGAGTGCCAGCTGCTGGTCACCGATGCCGAGTACCGCCGGCTGGTCGAGGGCCACGACCTCGGCCCGGCGCTGCCCCCCGACCGCATCCTGGTGGTCGACTCCCCCGCCGGCGACCCCGACCCGTCCACCCCCTACGGGCAGCTGCTGTCCGGCTCGGCCGGGGCCCCGCTCCCCGACCGCCAGGGCACGGCCATCGGCGAGGACAGCCTGGGCCTGCTGCTGTTCACCTCGGGCACGTCGGGGGCTCCCAAGGCGTGCCTGTGCAGCCAGGGGCGGCTGGCCCGCATCGGCGACATCGTGGCCCAGATGTTCGAGATCACCGAGGACGACGTCTGCTACGTCCCCATGCCGCTGTTCCACTCCAACGCCCTGATGGCCGGGTGGGCCCCGGCCCTGGCCGCCGGGGCCACCGTGGCGCTGCGGGAGCGGTTCAGCGCCTCGCAGTTCCTGCCCGACGTCCGGAAGTTCGGGGTGACCTACTTCAACTACGTCGGCAAGCCGCTGTCGTACGTGCTGGCCACGCCGGAGCTCCCCGACGACGCCGACAACACCCTGCGGCGCGCCTTCGGCAACGAGGCGGCCGAGGCCGACGTGGCCAGGTTCGCCGAGCGGTTCGGCTGCACCGTCCAGGACGCCTACGGCTCGACCGAGGGGGGTGCGGCGGTGACCCGCACGCCCGACACCCCGCGGGGGGCGCTGGGCAGGGCCCTGCCCGGCACCATGATCCTCGACCCCGGCACCGGCGAGGAGTGCCCCAGGGCGGTCTTCGACGAGCACGGGCGGCTCCTCAACGCCGACGAGGCCATCGGCGAGATGGTCAGCCAGACCGGTGGCGCCGGGTTCGAGGGGTACTGGCACAACGACGAGGCCAACGCCTCGAGGCTGCGCAACGGCTGGTACTGGACCGGCGACCTCGCCTACCGGGACGACGACGACTTCTTCTACTTCGCCGGCCGTGACTACGACTGGCTCCGGGTGGACGGGGAGAACTTCGCCGCCGCCCCGGTGGAGGCCATCCTCACCCGGCACCCCGACGTGGTCCTCGCCTCCGTCTACGCCGTGCCCGACACCGCCGTCGGGGACCAGGTGATGACGGCGCTCCTCATCCGGCCGGGTGCCGAGTTCGACCCCGCCGGCTTCGCCGAGTTCCTGTCCGGCGAGACCGACCTCGGCACCAAGTGGGCGCCGAAGTTCGTGCGGGTGACCGACGAGCTGCCCACCACCGCCACCACCAAGGTGCTCAAGCGGGTCCTCCGCAACGAGGGCTGGCAGTGTGCCGACGCCGTGTGGTGGCGTCCGGAGAAGGGCGCCGGCTACCGGCGGCTGACGGCGGCCGAGGCCGACGGCCTCGACAAGGCGGTGGCCGCCCGCTGACCGGTGCCGGCAACGGGACGCCGGTACCTTACGACGAGGCGGCCAGGGCGTCGCTCAGCGTGGCGTGGGTGTCCTGCACCCGGGCCACGTTCAGGCTGACCCGAGCCTGCTGGGCGCTGGTGGCGGTGCCGGTCAGGGCGATGTTGGCCAGCACGGTGGAGGCCCGCGAGGCGGCGGCGCTGGCGTTGGTGGCCTGCGTGGCCACCGAGGCGGGGAAGGTGATGCCGGACAGGGCGGACCCGTAGGTGGAGAAGACCACGCCGAGGGCCGAGGTGGCGGCGTCGAAGCACTGCGCCCCGGACTGGCCCGACAGCGCCGCACAGATGGTGACCGCCGCCTGGTACACCTGGATCCCCTGGTTCGCCGGGCCGTAGGCGGAGGCCAGCTGGCTCTGAAGCCCGGACTGTCCGCCACCGGTTCCCGTCCCGCCCGGGGCGGAGGTGGCCGACGACCCTCCGCCACCGCTCGGCGCGATGACCACCGTTGACGGGGTCGAGCTCCGGGTGACGGTGCTGATCACGATCTCGCCCACGTAGAAGAGGGCGCCAAGTACCAGAAGGACGGTGACCGTGGTCCGGCCGCCGGAGGAGAGCATCAGCTGCCACGGCGAGGGGGCCGGGGCTGCCGGCTCGGGGGCGGGCGGCGGCATGGGGGCGAAGGCGGTGGCCGGGGCCGGCGGCGGTGCACCGAACCCGGGTGGGACGGACCCGATCGGCGGGACGGACCCGGGAGGCGGGGCGGTCCCGACCGGGACGGACCCGACCGGCGGGACGCTGGGGTCCGACACCGGGGTCGCCCCCGGGGAGGCGGGCGCCGGCGGCGGGACCGGGGCGACCTCGGTCGCCGCCGGCTGGCCGAACGCCGGGGCGGGCGCGGTGGGCACGGCCGGTTGGACGTACCCGGTGGCCACCGGTGCCGCCCCGTACGGGGCCACCGACGAATCGATCCGGCTCCCGTCGCCGTAGAGACCGCCGGGGTAGACCGAGGTCAGCATCGAGTAGAAGCCGACATAGCGGGCGACGTAGCGGATGGCGGCGGCGATCCCCTCGAAGAACGCCCTCGGCGGCTGGCCGGCGACCAGGGTGGCCACCCAGACGACGATCGAGAAGATGGCCAGGCCGTAGTAGAGGAGGGCGGCGACGATCCCCGCCGGGATCACCAGGACGATCCGGAAGAGGACCGACAGGCGGTTCAGGCGGCCGCTCTCCACCCAGATGTCCACCGGGTACTCGGCGGATGGCTGGAGCGAGAACGGCGGGTACTTGCCGGTGAGGAAGAAGAGGTAGGCGAAGTACCTGGTCTCCCAGCGCAGGAACCCGGAGAGGAAGTCGACGGCGAACCGGGGGAGCCGGCCGGTGAACAGGGCGCCGAACCATCCGATGACCAGGACCACGAAGGCGGCGAGGCCGACGAAGTAGAGGACGAAGGCCTGGGGGATGGCCAGGATCAACCGGAAGAAGATCGTCGCCCGGCTCTGGCGCTCGGGGGCGCCGAACCGCACTTCCACCGGTGAGGACACCTCCGGCAGGGCCGGGTTCGCCACTGTGCTGGTCATCGCCACTCCTCCCCCTACGCCGGGCGGCAGGTCGGCGCTGTCGCCCCACCTCGCGCTTGTCCCGGTGGCGAGAAAGCTAGCAACAACACGACCGGAACGGTCGGACCGGTCCGACAGCGTCACGCCAGTGTCGGCTACCCGACGGTGGCGGTCATCCCCACGACCGGCTGGTTGAGCGGCTGGCCGCCCATCGAGCCGAAGAACAGCGAGTCCCCGAAGGAGAAGATGCCGCCGTCGGAGGCCACCTCCCAGTAGCCCTGGCCGGTGTCGGAGGTGGCGATCCCGACGACCGGCTTGTTCAGCGGTGAGCCACCCATGGAGCCGAAGAAGGTGGCGTCGCCGTAGGCGAAGATGCCGCCGTCGCTGGCCACCAGCCAGTAGCCGCCGCCGTCGGGGGTGGACGCCATGCCCACCACCGGCTTGTTCAGGGTGAGCGAGCCGGTGGAGCCGAAGAAGGCGGCGTCGCCGTAGGAGAAGATGCCGCCGTCGGAGGCCACCAGCCAGTAGCCCTGGCCGTCGGGGGTGGCGGCCATGCCCACGATCGGCTTGTTGAGGGTGAGCGAGCCGGTGGAGCCGTGGAAGGCGGCGTCCCCGAAGGAGAAGATGCCGCCGTCGCTGGCCACCTCCCAGTAGCCCTGGTCATCCGGGGTGGAGGCCACACCCACGATCGGCTTGTTGAGGGGCTGGCCGCCCATCGATCCGTGGAAGCCAGCCTGGCCGAAGGCGAAGAGCCCGCCGTCCGAGGCCACCTGCAGGTAGCCGGTGTCGAGGGCCCCGGCCTCGGGGAGCACCGAGGCGCCGTTGGCCACGTCCACCGGGCCCGACAACGTGAGGGCGGCGTGCAGGACCGGCGCCGTGGTTTGGCCGTCGGTCACCACGGCCAGGTAGCCCTCGGTGACGGCGGTGTTCGAGTAGTTGACGATGAGGTTGCCGCTGGCCGTGTAGTCGAGCGACGTCACCACACCGGGGACGGTGACCGGTCCGGCGGCGAGGGTGAGCGGGGCGCCCGCCGTCGAGGACCGGAGACCGGTGTAGAAGTAGAGCGAGCCGCCGACGGCCACCGCCACGTGGTTGCCGTCCGGGGCCACCGCCACCGACTGGGCACCGTTGTTGCCGGCGGCGGCGGGGACGGTGGTCAACGAGCCGAGCGACGGGGAGCCCGGATCGGAGAGATCGAGCACGCCGAACCCGTTGAGGGTGACCACCGCCGCCTTGGTGGCGGTGGTGGGCGAAAACGCCATGCCGCCGTTGCCGTAGTCCCCCAGCCCGCCGTAGCCGACCACGCCGTTGTCCTGGAACTGCGTGGCGTCGGTCAGCGTTCCGGAGACCTTGGCTCCCGATGTCCCTACGCCGGTGACCACGGCCACCGTGGAGCCGAAGGCGTCCATGAGCAGGCCGAGGTAGTGCCCATCGGCAGCCTTGGTGGAGCTGATGACCACACCGTTGAAGTTGCTGGCGGCGGTCATGGCGGACGGTACTTCGATCCACCCGGGTTGGTGGGGTTGGGGGGTGGGGGAGGCCTGGTTGAGGCCCGGCGACTGAACGCTGGTGTCCACCTGCCAGGTGCCGCTGGCGCGGGTCAGGGCGACGGCTCCCTCGGACTCGACGGTGGCCAGCCCGGCGGTGCCGTCGGGCGCGATGGCCACGCCTTCCGCCTGGGCGGTGTAGAAGCTCGCACCTTCCGCGTCGAACTGGGAGAGATCGAGCGAGGAGCTGGTCGGGTTCGCCGACAGCGGGTCGGCGATGCGTTCGAGGTTGCCTCCGCTGGTCGCCACCAACGCCGACCGACCTTCGGGGCCGATCGCACTACCGGCCACCCGCGCCGCACCGGTGACCGGCACGGTGGTCGCCCCGGTCAGGGCGCCGGTGATCGAGTCGGCCGGCCCGGCCACGTCGACCGAGGTGTCGCCGGTCGGGACCAGGGCCACCGAGGTGAAGGTCCCACCCGAGGACAGCGAGGCCCCGTGGCCGATCCCGGCCCTGGACGAGGCGGCAGGTTCGCCGTTGTGGCCACCGGCGGGCGCGGCCGCACCGGCGCCCGAGGGGACGAGCAGCAGCGACGCTCCTCCGAGAACAACCGCTCCGAACGCACGCCGGCTCCGTCGGTTCATCGAACAGCTCCTTGTCCTGGCGATCTCCCGGGTGCCGCACTGCGGGACAACGGGATGGCTAGGAACGTACTACGCCCCATCGCACGATCACGGATCGTCCACGGGCCGACCCGACACCGACCGACCCGTGGACTGCCTGACGGCTACCGCTACCCGACGGTGGCAGCGAGACCCACGATCGGCTTGTTGAGCGGCTTGCCGCCCATGGAGCCGAAGAAGTTGGTGTTGCCGAAGGCGAAGATGCCGCCGTCGCTGGCCACCTCCCAGTAGCCCTGGCCGTTGTTGGAGGTGGCGATGCCCACCACCGGCTGATTGAGGGGCACGCCGCCCATGGAGCCGTAGAAGGTGGCGTCCCCGTAAGCGAAGAGACCGCCGTCGCTGGCCACCAGCCAGTAGCCGAGCCCGTCCGGGGTGGACGACATGCCCACCACCGGCTTGTTCAGGGTGAGCGAGCCGGTGGAGCCGAAGAAGGTGGCGTCGCCGTAGGCGAAGATGCCGCCGTCGCTGGCCACCAGCCAGTAACCCTGGCCGTCCGGCGTGGACGCCATGCCCACGATCGGCTTGTTCAGGGTGAGCGAGCCGGTGGATCCGAAGAAGGTGGCGTCGCCGAAGGCGAAGATGCCGCCGTCGCTGGCCACCAGCCAGTAACCCTGGCCGTCGGGCGTGGACGCCATGCCCACGATCGGCTTGTTGAGCGTCAGCGAGCCCGTCGAGCCGTGGAAGGCGGCGTCCCCGAAGGAGAAGATGCCGCCGTCGCTGGCCACCTCCCAGTACCCCGTGTTGTCGGGGGTCGAGGCCATGCCCACGATGGGCTTGTTGAGGGGCTGGCCGCCCATGGAGCCGTAGAACTGAGCCCCACCGAAGGCGAAGAGGCCGCCGTCGCTGGCCACCTCGAGGTAGCCGGTGTCGAGGGCGGCCGCCCGCGGCAGGACCGAGGCACCGTTGACACTTGGGGCGAGGCCGGAGAGCAGCAGGGCGTTGCCCGGATCCTTCGGGGTCGACTCGGTGTCGGTGATGGTGGCGAGCACCCCGGTGGTGCCGGTCAGGTTCTCGTAGTTCACGGCGAGGTTGCCGCTGGCCGTGTAGTTGAGCGAGTACACCGTGCGCGGGAAGGTGATCGAGGGTGCGCTCTGGGTCAGCGGCGTGCCGGCCGAGGCGTCACGGAGGCCGGTGTAGAAGGAGAGGACGGCCCCCACCGCCACCGCCACGTGATTGCCGTCCGGAGCCACGGCCACCGACTGCGCCCCGTGGCCCGCGGCCCCGGGGACCGTGGTCAGCGAGCCGAGGGTCGGTGCCGCCGGGTTGGTGAGGTTCAGGACGCCGAACCCGGTGGGGGTCACCACCGCCGCCTTGGTGGCCGTGGTCGGCGAAAAGGACATGCCACCGTTGCCGTAGTCGCCGAAGCCGTCGTAGGCGTCCTGAATGTTGGTGGCATCGGTCAGCGTGCCGGCCACCTTGGCGCCCGACGTCCCGAGTCCGGTGACCACCGCCACCGTGTGCTGCTCGGCGTCAATGAGTAGCCCGACGTAGTGACCATCGGCCCCGGTAGTGGCGCTGATGGTCACCCCGTCGTACGTGGTTGCCGCGGGGGTGAGGGTCGGCGCCTCGATCCATCCGGGCGGGTGGGGCTGGGGGGGAACGGGTGGGACGGCGCTGGCGTCGCCCTGGTTGAGACCGGGCGCCTGCACGCTGGTGTCGACGCCCCAGGTGGTGCCCGTCCGCTTCAGGGCGATCGCCCCCTGCGAGTCGGCGGTGGCCAGTCCGGCCGTGCCGTCAGGGGCGATGGCCACCCCGTAGGTGTACGAGCCGTAGCCCGACCCACCCTCGTCAACGAATTGGCTCACGTCGATGCTCGTCACTGTCGGCGACGGCGACAGCGGATTGGTGAGCTGATCGAGCGTACCTGTTCCGGTGGCGACCAGGGCGGTGTGGCCATCAGGACCGATTGCGCTGCCCAAGACGGAGCCGCCGGGCGTCGTTACGGTGGTCGCCCCGGTGAGCGACCCCGAGAAGGCGTTGACCGGGCCGGCGACATCGACCGTGGTGTCGGAGGTCGGCACGATGGCCGCCGAGGTGAAGGTGCCGCCGGTGGCCAGCCCGTGGCCGGCGACGGGAACGGCGTGCGCCCCGGGACTTCCCCCGGATCCGTTCTGTGCCGCTCCGGCCGATCCTGCACCCGTGGCGACCAGGAGCACCGCCCCCGCCCCGAGTGCCGTGGCACTGACCATCCTGCGTGTCCATCGATTCATCTACATGCTCCTTGATCCGGAGGTGCAACCTGCCCGCGCACCCGTCGTCGCCGTGAGGTATGGATTGCGTCAGCCGAAGCGGCCCCGTGATCCGACACGCGCCCTGGCTCATTTTCGACCGTACTACACGTCGAAGTCTGAGGACGGTCCGTTCCGGAGGGGCCGGGCCGGTCGTCGGCCCGTGCCCGGTGGGCGCGCCTCGGCTACCGGTCGACGCCGAGGATGAGGCCGCTGGTGGGCACGCCGGTGCCGGCGGTCACCAGCACGTGGTGGACGTCGTCCACCTGGTTCACCGAGGTGCCCCGCACCTGGCGCACGCCCTCGGCGATGCCGTTCATGCCGTGCAGGTAGGCCTCGCCCAGCTGGCCGCCGTGGGTGTTGACGGGGAGGCCGCCGCCCAGCTCGATGTTGCCGTCACGGATGAAGTCCTTGGCCTCGCCCCGGCCGCAGAAGCCGAGCTCCTCCAGCTGGTAGAGCACGTAAGGGGTGAAGTGGTCGTAGATGACCGCCGTCTGGATGTCGTCCGGGGTGAGCCCGGAGGTCTCCCACAGCTGGCGGGCCACCACCCCCATCTCCGGCAGGCCGCACAGGTCGTCGGCGTAGTAGGACGTCATCATCTCCTGGCCCGGGCCGGAGCCCTGGGCGGCGGCCTCGATGACCACCGGGATGCCAGGGAGGTCGCGGGCCCGCTCCAGGGAGGTGACCACCAGCGCCTGGCCGCCGTCGGTCTCCTGGCAGCAGTCGAGGAGGTGGAGGGGCTCGACGATCCAGCGGGACGCCTGGTGCTCCTCGAGGGTGATCGGCTTCTGGTAGAACCACGCCTTGGGGTTGGTGGCGGCGTGCTTCCGGTCGGCGACGGCCACCCGGCCGAGGTCCTCGGAGGTGGCCCCGGTCACGTGCAGGTAGCGCTGGGCGGCCATGGCCACCCACTGGGCCGGGGTGAGGAGGCCCACCGGGGCGTACCAGCTGAAGTGGGCCGTCTCGGCGTTGGCGGCCGGCGGGCGGTCCTGGACCCCGGCACCGAACCGGTTTCCGGAGCGCTCGTTGAACGCCCGGTAGCAGACGACCACGTCGGCCACGCCCGACTGGATGGCCAGGGCCGCCTGCTGGATGGTGCCGGCGCCGGCGCCGCCGCCGTAGTGGATGCGGGAGAAGAAGGACAGCTCCCCCATACCCAGGCTGCGGGCGATGTCGATCTCCGGGTTGGTGTCGGAGCTGAAGGTGACCAGTCCACCGACCTCGGACGGCTCGATGCCGGCGTCGCGCAGTGCGGCGTCGACCGCCTCGACGGCCAGGCGGAGCTCGCTCCGGCCCGACTCCTTGGAGAACTCGGTGGCGCCGATGCCGACGATGGCGGTGTTGCCGGCGAAGGTGTGGGTCCGGGGGCTCACCGGGCCCCTCCGCTTCGGGCCGGAAGGCGCAGCTTGACCGTGCCGGTGACGTGGTCGCCGAGGCTGTTCGAGCCCTTCAGCGACACCTCGACACCCCCGCTCCCGTCGGTGGCGGTGGCGTCCTTGGCGGTCACCGAGCCGGTCAGCGTCATCACGTCGTCGGCGTAGTTGGGCGCCCCCAGCCGGATGTTCACGTCGGTGAGCACGGTGCCCGGGCCCGACCAGTCGGTCACGTACCGGCCGACGATGCCGTTGGTGGAGAGGATGTTCATGAAGATGTCCTTCGAGCCGCGCTGCTGGGCCAGGGCGTGGTCGTGGTGGACGTCCTGGTAGTCGCGCGAGGCGATGGCGGTGGCGGTGATCAGGGTGCGGGTGAGGGGGACGACCAGCTCGGGCAGCTGGTCCCCCACCGACACGTCCTCGAAGTCGAGGGTGGGCGGGACGGTCATACCGACACCGCCTGCCCGGCGCGGAGATCGGCCACCACCTGGCGGCCAAGCCGGGCCAGCTGGGCGCTGGGGGCACCGAGGAGCAGCTCGATCTGCTTGCCCCACAGGAAGTAGCGGTGGATGGGGTAGTCGATGTCAGCGCCCATCCCGCCGTGGAGGTGCTGGGTGGCGTGGACCACCCGCTGGCCGGCGTCCTTGGCGAACCACGACGCCACCGACACCGCCCGGTCGGCGTCGAGCCGGTTGTCGAGCCGCCACGCCGCCTGCCACAGGGTGACCCGGATCGCCTCGGTGTCGATGGCGGCGTCCGCCGCCCGGAGCATCGCCCCCTGGAAGGTGGCCAGCGGCTTCCCGAACTGCTCCCGGGTGTTGAGGTACTCGGCGGTCTGGGCCACCGCCGACTCGGCCACCCCGACCTGCAGCGCGCACAGCCCGGTCCACGCCCGGGCGAGGATCCACGCCACCACGTCGCCGCCGCGGGCGGCGTCGCCCCCGGCCAGCAGGTGGGTGGTGGCCACCGCCACCCCGTCGAGGTGGAGGTGGGGATGGACCTCGCGGTTGGTGGTCTCGGCCCGCTCGAGACGCACCCCGTCGGCGGCCGGGTCGACGGCGGCGATGACCACGCCCCCCTCGGCTGTGGCGGCGGGCACCAGCACCCGGCGGGCCACGTGGGCGTAGGGGACGGCGAAGGCGGTGCCCGACAGCCGGACCGAGCCGTCGTCCGACCGCTCGGCGGTCACCGTGGGGCGGCCGGCTCCCCCGGCGGCCAGGTCCCCGGCCACGTCGGCCAGGGCGGCCGAGAGCACCACGGCGCCGGCCACCACCCCCGGGAGCAGCTCGTGGCGCAGCTCGGCGGAGCCGAACTCGGCGACCGGGAGCGCCCCCAGCACCAGGGTGGCCCACAACGGCACCGGGGCCACGGTGCGCCCCTGGGCCTCGAGGACGATCGCCAGCTCGACCAGGCCGTACCCGCCGCCGCCGTCGGCCTCCGGAAGAGCCAGGCCGAGCAGGTCGCCCTTGGCCAGCTCGGCCCACAGCGCCCGGTCGAACCGGTCCCCGGTGGCCTCGACCTCCTTCACCCGGTCGGGGGTGGCCAGCCCCGAGAAGATCCCCTCGGCGGTCTGGCGGACCGCCTCCTGCTCCTCGCTGAACGTGAACTCCATCAGTGGCCCCCCTTGGTGTCGGCGCCGCCGGCGGCGGTGGTGGTGGTGGCAGGGCCGGACCCGTCCACCGGGTGGAAGACCGGCAGCGTCAGGTCGTCGTCGAACGTCTCGAAGGCGGCCTGCACCGGTGTGCCGATGGCCACCGTCTCCGGGGTGATCCCCGACACGTCGGCCACCAGCCGGGTGCCCTCCTCGAGCTCGACGAGGGCCACCACCAGCGGATAGTCGAAGGCCGGCACCTTCGGGTAGTGGATGACCACGTAGCTGTAGACGGTCCCGCGTCCCGACGACTGGACCGGCTCCCAGTCGAAGCTCCGGCAGCGGCCGCAGGCCGGGCGGGGCGGGTGGCGGAGGGCGCCGCAGTCGGAGCAGCGCTGGATCAGGAGCCTGCCCTCCTTGGCGCCGTCGAAGAAGAACCGGTTGTCGTGGGTGAGCGAGGGGCGCGGTCGCTTGGGGCGCTCGGCCGGGGCCTGGCCGTCGACGCCGGCAGCGGCCGGGCGGGGCCGGAACTTGAGGATGCGGAAGCGCATGGTGGCCACCAGCTCGCCGTGCTGGTCGGTGAAGTCCAGCCGGTTGGTGATGAAGTGGCCGACGCCGAGGCCGGTGGCCTTCTCCGGTGACACCGACTCGATCGTCGAGGTGAACTCCACCTCGTCGCCGAGGACCAACGGTCGCTCGTAGTGCTGGTCGCAGTTGGTGGCCACCACCGAGGTGAAGCCGGCGTCGTCAAGCAGCTTCATCAGCCGGTCGGTGGGGCCTTCGCCCTGGGAGGTGCCGGCGGCCCGGGCCGCCTCGGTCTCCTGACTGGCCCGCAGGCCCCGCATGATCCACGCCTGCAGCATGGTCGGGGGGGCGATCACCCCGGGGAAGCCGGCCTCCTTCGCCGCCACCTCGTCGACGTAGACCGGGTTGGTGTCGCCCATGGCCTCCACCCAGTGGCGGATCATCGGCTGGTTGACCGGGTCGGGCCCGCGGTGGGGCTCGCCGACCGACTGTCCCTCGAACGACTGCAGCTCCTTGGCGAGCTCCTCGGCGTTCACCGGGCCCCCCGCTTCATGCCGAGGCCGGCCATAGCCAGGATCTCCCGTTGGATCTCGTTGACGCCACCACCGAAGGTGTTGATCTGGGCCGAGCGGGCGGCCCGCTCCAGCTCGCCGTGGAGCACGGCCCCGGGGGAGCCGGGGCTCAGGTAGCCGGCGGCGCCGACGATCCCGAGGAGCAGGCGGTAGACCTGAATGGTCGACTCCGTCCCGAACACCTTCACCGACGAGGAGTCGGCCGGGCCCAGGGTGTCGTCGGCCACCGCCGCCGTCATCCGCCAGTTGAGGAGCTTCTGCGTTTCGAGGTAGGCGTGGGAGCGGGCCAGGTCCTGCTGGATCCAGGGCACGTCACCGAGGCCGTTGTCCAGGGCCCACGCCGCCACCTCCGCCCACAGGCGGTGAGCCAGGGCGCTGACCGCCGCCAGGCCCACCCGCTCGTGGTTGAGCTGCCCGGTGATGAGCCGCCAGCCCCCGTTGAGCTCCCCCACCAGCGCGGTGTGGGGCACCCGGACGCCGTCGTAGTACGAGGCGGTGGTGGCCACCCCGCCGACCGTCACGATCGGCGTGCACGAGAAGCCCGGCGCCGAGGTGGGCACCAGAAAGATGGAGATGCCCTTGTGCTTGGGGGCGTCGGGGTCGGTCCGGGTGGCCAGCCAGATGTAGTCGGCCTGGTCGGCGCCGCTGGTGAAGATCTTGTTGCCGTCGATGACCCACTCGTCGCCGTCCCGGACGGCCTTGGTCCGCAGCGACGCCAGGTCGGTGCCCGAGCCGGGCTCGGTGTAGCCGATGGCGCAGTTGATCTCGCCCTGGAGGATCCCCGACAGGAAGAAGTCCTTCTGCTCCTGGGTGCCGTGGCGCATCAGCATCGGGCCCACCGTGTTGAGGGTGACGAAGGGGAAGGGGGCCCGGGCCCGCTGGACCTCGTTGAAGAAGATGAACTGGTCGGAGGCGGGCCGGCCCTGGCCGCCGAACTCCTTGGGCCAGCCGATGCCGAGCCAGCCGTCCTTGCCCATCCGGCGCACGATGGAGTGGAAGACCACCCCCCCGTCCCCCTCGCCGTCGAGCACGGCGCGTACGTCGTCGGTGATCACCTCGGCGAAGTAGGCCCGCAGTTCCGCCCTGAGCGCCTGCTGGTCAGGAGTCTCCTCGAGGTACATGGCGTTCGATCCCTCCCCTGCATCCACATCGGTCCGCCGGGCCCGGGGGCTCGGCGGAGTCGGCAACCTAACGGCTTCCGGCCAGGGCGTCGAATCCCTTCGAGTGGTGGGCCCCCGGGGCGGTCATCGGCGGTGTGACGTCTCTGACGAGTACGTCTCGGTGCCTCGTTCCGCCCCGGGGGCCGGTGGCCTCCCGGATGCTGTTGACGTATGATAACTGATACGTGTTCTAGTGAGTAACTGCTGGCGCCCGCCCGTGACGCAGTGGCGGTCGCCGACGGGCCGGTGGCCCGCCACCGACATGCAGGCGGGCGGTCGCCACCCGGCGACGGCGTGAACCGAGGGGGAGAACGCCAATGGAGCTGCAGAACATCGACCTGTGCGATTCGAAGAACTTCGTGAACGGGGTACCGCACGAGTGGTTCGCCTACCTCCGCCGGGAGGCCCCGGTGCAGTGGCACCTGGACCCCAACGGCCAGGCCGAGGGCTTCTGGTCGGTCACCCGCTACGACGACTGCGTCAACGTCAACCGCGACTACGAGCACTTCTCGTCGGCCCGGGCCGCCACGTTGTTCACCGACATGGACGAGGAGAACCTGGCCCAGCTGCAGCTGATGATGCTCAACATGGACCCGCCCATGCACACCCGGTACCGCCGGCTGGTCAACAAGGGCTTCACCCCGCGGATGATCCGCGACCTCGAGGCCAAGGTGGTGGCGTCCACCGACGACATCATCAACCGGGTCTGCGAGGCGGGCTCGGCCGACTTCGTGGAGCAGCTCTCCGCCGAGCTGCCGCTGCAGGTGATCGCCGAGCTGATGGGCGTCCCCCAGGAAGACCGCCACCTGGTCTTCGACTGGTCCAACCGGATGGTCGGCTCGGAGGACCCCGAGTTCCAGATCTCCCCGGAGTCGTCCACCCAGGCGTCGCTGGAGCTCTACGCCTACGCCGACGAGCTGTGCGCCAAGAAGCGCGCCGACCCCCACGCCGACCTGTTCAGCGTGCTCACCCAGGCGGAGATCGACGGCGACCGGCTGTCGCAGCTCGACCTCGACCTCTTCTTTCTGCTGTTGGCGGTGGCCGGCAACGAGACCACCCGCAACCTGATCTCGGGGGCCATGGTCGCCTTCTTCGACCATCCCGACCAGTGGCAGCGGCTGCGCGACGACCGGTCGCTCCTCCCCTCGGCCATCGAGGAGATGCTGCGCTTCGTGACCCCGGTGATGCACTTCCGCCGCCAGGCCACCATGGACTGGGCCATCGGGGACCAGAAGATCGCCGAGGGCGACAAGGTGGTGTTCTGGCACACCTCGGCCAACCGGGACGAGACGGTCTTCGACGACCCCAACGTCTTCGACATCGGCCGGACCCCCAACAACCACATGGCCTTCGGCGGAGGCGGTCCCCACTTCTGCCTGGGCGCCAACCTGGCCCGCATGGAGATCCGGGTGATGTTCGACCGGCTGCTGGACCGGATGCCCGACATTCAACAGGCCGGCGAGGAGCAGCACCTGCAGTCGAACTTCATCAACGGCGTGAAGCACCTCCCCGTGGCATTCGCCCCCTCGGCCCCGGTCACCCACTGACCGGAGCCGTCCCTCACCGGAAGCGGTCCGTCCCCACCATGCGATTCCACCAAGCAGTCACCTTCCTGCCGGTCGACGAGGCGATCAGCCTGGCCGCGGCCAGCGACGGCCTCGGGTACTCGGGGATCTACCTCTCCGACCACCTCTTCAACCCCAAGGAGCTGGCGTCGCGCTACACCTACTCCAAGGCCCCCGACGGCGCCCCGTTCTGGGAGAAGGAGACCGCCTGGCCGGACCCGATGTGCATGATCTCGGCGATGGCGGCGGTGACCACCCACCTCACCTTCACCACCGGCATCTACATCGCCCCGGTGCGCGACCTGATCACCGTGGCCAAGACGGTGGGCACCGCCGCCGTCATCTCCCACGACCGGGTGCGGCTGGGGGTGGGTGTCGGCTGGTGCGAGGAGGAGTACGTCCAGACCGGTCAGGACTTCCACACCCGGGGCAAGCGCCTCAACGACATGATCCCGGCGCTGCGGGCGCTGTGGAGGGGTGGGTGGGTCGAGTACCACGGGAGCCACTACCACGTCCCCCTGTGCCAGATGAACCCGGCCCCCGGTGCGCCGGTGCCGATCCTGGTGGGCGGCGACTCCGACCCGGCCATCCACCGGGCCGTCACCCTGGGCGACGGCTGGATCAACACCGGGGCGGTCTCCCCGGACGAGGCCATGGCCCAGGTCGGACGGATCAAGGACGCCCTGAAGCAGGTCGGACGGAACGACGACGAGTTCTCCATCTACCTGGCGGTCAAGGCCTATCCCGACCTCGACCTCTACCGCCGGCTGGAGGACGCCGGGGTGACCGACCTGCTGTGCGCCCCGTGGATGGCGGTCAAGGCCGCCGAGGGCGACACCCCCGAGACGGTCCACGCCGCCCGGGTGGCGGTCTGCGAGCAGTTCGCCGAGCACTTCATCGCCCCCCTGCGCTGAGCCGGCGGCTCCGGGGCCGGAGCCCTCGGCGCCGGTCCGGTGCGGCGGTTGTCCGACACGGCGGGTGTCCGGTGAGGCGCCGGCTGTACGCTCGGAACGTACGTGAGCGAAGGAGCTGCACATGTCGTCCCTGCCTGGCACGATCCTGGCCGCATCGGCCGTCGGCGGCTTCGCCGGATGGCTGATCAGCTTCGTGATCTGGCTGTTGATCCTCGTCTGGATCTACAACATCGCCCGGCGCAAGGGGCGCCACGCCTTCGGTTGGGTGTTCCTCGGCCTCTTCTTCTCCGTGTTCGTGCTGATCATCGTGGCGCTCCTCCCCTCGAAGCGGACCACACGGAACTACGAGCGCTACTGAGGCCGCCTCGGCACCCTGCGTGTTTCTCCTACTGCTCGGCGCGTCCGGAAGACGTGCGCTCTCCCCTCGGACGACCGAACGCCCCAGGTCAGTGGCGGTACATGGTCACCCCGTTCCGACATTCGCCTCGGTAGGATGCGCGTCGGCACCTCCGTAGGTGCGCAGCCGGCGGCTGGATCCCCGGCGGAAAGGTGGGTCCCGATGGCAAGGAAGATGTTCGCCGAGTTCCTGGGTACGGCACTCCTGGTGTTCTTCGCCGTGGGCGTGGCCACGCTCATGTTCGGCTTCAAGTTCGACGGGGGGAGCGTCGCCGCCGGCGTGGTGGCCACCGCCCTCACCTTCGGCCTGGTCCTGCTGTCCCTGGCCTATGTGCTGGGTCCGATCTCCGGCTGCCACGTCAACCCGGCCGTCACCTTCGGAGCGGCCCTGGCCAAGCGGATCGAGCCGCTCGATGCGCTCGGCTACTGGGCGGCCCAGTTCGCCGGGGGCATGGTGGGGGCACTGGTGTTGTGGCTCCTCTTCAGGCAGTCGCCGCTCTACCACACGTCGGTACAGGGACTCGGCACCGACGGGTGGGGAAGCGCATCGGACATCCACATCAGCGCCGGTGGTGCCTTTCTGGCCGAGGTGGTCCTCACCGCCCTGTTCGTCTTCGCCGTGCTGGGGGTCACCAGCAAGATCGCCAACGCCGCCACCGCCGGCATGGTGATCGGGCTGACCCTCACGGTGGTCCACCTCATCGGCATCCCCATCACCGGCACGTCGGTCAACCCGGCCCGGAGCTTGGGCCCGGCACTGATCGTCGGCGGTCTCGCCCTCAAGCAGGTGTGGCTGTTCATCGTGGCCCCGCTGGTCGGCGGGGCGCTGGCGGCCGGGCTGCACTGGGTCGTGTACCCGAAGTCGGACGTGGTCGTCGACCCGTAGGGAGTTGCCCCGTCACCCGCCACGGGCTCCCGGACCGCGTCCGGGCGCCCCTCGGGGAGACAACTGACGCCGACCCTCGATCTGCTTCCCTCGGACGGCCGACGCTATGGTCGTGGTCGGAACGCATCTCGGGGAGGGACCGATGAAGGACATGAAGCTCGGACTGCAGCTCGGCTACTGGGGGGCCGGCCCGCCGGCCAACGCCACCGAGCTGGTGGCCGAAGCCGAGCGCCTCGGCTTCGACTCGATCTGGACGGCGGAGGCCTACGGCTCCGACGCCCTGACCCCTCTGAGCTGGTGGGGGTCCCAGACCCACAAGGTCCGGTTGGGTACTGCCCTGTGCCAGCTGTCGGCCCGCACCCCCACGGCCATGGGTATGGCCGCCCTCACCCTCGACCACCTGTCCGGCGGACGGTTCGTGCTGGGCCTCGGGGTCTCCGGGCCCCAGGTCGTCGAGGGCTGGTACGGCCAGCCGTTCGGGAAGCCGCTGGCCCGCACCCGCGAGTACGTGGACATCGTCCGACAGGTCCTGGCCCGTGAGGCGCCGGTCACCAACGACGGCCCCAACTACCCTCTCCCCTACCCCGGTGGGACCGGCCTGGGGAAGCCGCTCAAGCCCATCGTCCACCCGCTGCGGAAGGACATCCCGATCATCTTGGGGGCCGAGGGCCCGAAGAACGTCGCCCTGGCCGCCGAGATCGCCGACGGCTGGTTCCCCATCTTCTTCTCGCCCCGGGCCATGTCCGCCTTCGAGGCCTCCCTGGCCGAGGGGTTCGCCCGGCCCGGGGCCCGGCGGACGCCCGAGACCTTCGAGGTGCTGGCCTTCGCACCGACCGTCCTGGCCGACGACGTCGAGTCGGCGGCCGACGCCTTCCGTCCCTACCTGGCCCTCTACATCGGGGGCATGGGGGCCAAGGACATGAACTTCCACTTCGACGTCTTCGACCGCATGGGCTACGGCGACGCGGCCCGCAGGATCCAAGAGGCCTACCTCGACGGACGCAAGGACGACGCGGCGGCGGCCGTCCCCACCTCCATGG
>JBKQTE010000114.1:0-32380 GCA_052143315.1 Acidimicrobiales bacterium
TGCCGGCCACGTGGCCGGCATCCGCCCCCCGTTCGGTGCGACGAGCGGTGCTCGTGCTAGGCGATGGTGAACGTCAGCGTGGCGCTGTAGAGCCCCGCCGGGGTGGAGGACGGTGCCACCAGGGACAGCGTCCCGTCGACGTAGACCGAGCCGTTGCCGGACGCCGCAGTGGCGAAGGCGTGCGGCCCGCCCTTGAGGCCGTCGGACCCGGTGTCCGTCGTCCCGTAGGGGGTGCCGGTGGTGGCGGCGCTGGTCACGTTGTTCGTCGTGACATCACCTGCCTGCAGCGCATTGCCGGAGATGTACACCGGCACCACGTTGAGGAAGGCAAGGTTCTCGCCGTTAATGACACCGGTGCCACTGTTGGTGAAGTTGGTGACCGTGGCCGACGCCGTCCACGGTCCGCCACCGGCCTGGGTGTCGGTGATGGACACACCGTTGCCCGGGTTGGTGGCGCTCCCGAAGGGGGCGCTGGCGGTGAACTCGCTGCCACCCGGGTTCAGGACGGCCGTCCCCAGGTTGAACGGGTTGGTGGCGGTGTACGGCGTCGAGATGTACAGCCCACCGGCGGGGATGGTGGCGTTCAGGTCCTGCGGGTCGGAGGTGGTGGTCCCGGTCGGCAGGCCGGTGAACACTACCCCGAGCGAGGTCGAGGGCTTGTATGCCGTCGAGCCGGCGGTCGGCGTGAAGACCGCCACCAGGTTGTGCGCACCCACGCCGAACCCGGCGGTGTCGTCGTACGCCGCCACGCCCCCGGCGGCCAGTGCCACCGGTGAGCCGACGGCGGTGCTCGAACCGCTCACGACACCGGAGACATTGGTCCCGTTGTCGTAGAACTGGACCGTGCCGTCACCGGCGGGCACCGGCGAGCTGGTGGTCGTGTCGCTGACGTCAGCCGTGATGGTCACGGCGGAGGCGGCGGCGGCGCTGCTCGGGTTGACGGACAGGGCCGTGGCCGTGGGATCGCCGAGCGGCTGGACCACGAAGCTCACGGCCGCCGACGTCGAGGACGCGTAGGCGGTGCTGGTGGGCGTGAACACCGCGGTCAGCGAGTCGGTGCCGATCGGCAGCGCCGAGGTGGTGTCGGTGGCGATGCCGCCGCTGACGGCCACTGCGGAGCCCAGGTCGGTCCCGTTGTCGAGGAACTGCACGGAGCCCGCCACGCTGGGCGTCTCGGTGGCGGTCAACGTCTCGGACGTCCCGAAGTTCTGCGGGCTGGTCGGCGACACCGACAGCGACGTCGACGTGGACGTGGCGCCGGTGATCGTGTACGTGCTGGCACTCGAGGTGGACCCCGCGAACGCCGAGCCCGACGTGGGCGTGAACACCGCGGTCAGCGAGTTGGCGCCGACCGGCAGGCCCGTCACGTTGGTCGTGGCGGTCCCACCGCTGACCGGCACCGGGGAGCCGAGAGGCGAGCCGCCGTTCTCGAACTGGACCGTACCGGGTGCGCCCGGGGTCACCGTGGCCGTCAGGCCCACCGCGGTGCCCTGGAGCTGCGGGCTGGCCGGGCTGGCCGCCAGGGTGGTTGTCGTGGCACTGGTCGGGGAGTAGTCGAGCGTCCAGGTCTGGCTCGTTCCCGTGCCCGAGATCGAGATCACAGCTTCGTCGTAGTTGGTGGTGAGGGTGTGCCCAGATGCATTGGTGTACAAGCGGAGCACGTAGAGACCGGCGTAACCGTCAGTCGTCGACGTGTCGTTGTTCGGGAAGTCCCCCACGTAGTTCTCCAGGCTGTAGTCGGTGGTCGCCCCCGTGACCAAGGGAAGGGGTGACGAAGCCAGGGACGAAGGCGCGCTGGCGTTCGGGAAGGTGGTCGTACCGCTCACTCCCTCACCGCTCCACTGGCCGGCGGCCACGCCGAGGACCGGTGTGTACGCGTCGAGTACTGCCGTCGTGTCACCGGCCCTGACGGTGGAGGAGCCCTGGATGAAAGCGGCAACCGGACCACTGCTCGTGGATCCACTGGTGATGACCTGGCCTGACGCGTTGTAGAAGGTCAGGCCGCCCACTTCGGGCGTGGGTGTGATGGTGGACTCCCAAGGCGGGGCGGTGCCGGCATGTGCGGTGCCGGCCAACCCTGCGACAAGGGTGCCACTGACGACGGTGGCCAGGGCCACGGTCGCAACGGACCTCAATAGCTTCTTCATGGTTCTCAGTTCCGATCCTTTGCTCTATTGGTTGATTGATGTCTATTGGTTGATTGATGTTTGGTGGGGTTGATGGATTGAGGATGGGTTGACTGACCGGGCGGGGGCGCGCTGACCCAAGGTGGGGGCACACCAGTTGCTCGTCAGCGGTCGGGCTTCCCAGGTCGGAGGGCGCCGTGTCAGGCAGCCCTACCGACCCGGGTACACCGGTGCGGGTTCGCCTTAGGCGACGTCCCCGAGGTCCTGGTAGTTCCAGGTCACACCGGACGCTGCGACCAGGGCCCCAGTGGCCGCCCTGGCAAAGTACGGGCTCGTCGGGCTGGCCGGGTTGGAGAACAACGACTCCACCCAGTTCTTTGTGCCGCCCGGCTCCAATGCCGTCGCCGAGGCGGCGTCGGTCTGGCGGAAGATCACGTAGTCAGTGATCGGGCTGCTGTAGACCGGGTTAGTGTCGCCCGGCGTGCCCACCAGCAGCGAGATTCCTGCCGTCAGCGCCGGAGGCGGGCTCGCTACCGAGTACGGGTCGCTCGAGTTCAGGAAGTAGCTGCTGTTCCAGAGGCTCAGCCGGGCCGCCGAGAAGGGCACGATGGCATCGGCCGGGGTCGATGCCGACGTGATCGCCGTGGGATCGTTCTGCTCGACCGTCTTCACGTCACTGGCCAGAACCGGTGCGGTCCCGCCGTTGGCCGTCGTCAGGTCGGCGATGAACGTCTTGTAGATCGACGAGCTGGACGGCGGGATATCCGGGATGATCGTGTCGGATGACCCTGCGGAGTTGCCGGGCAGCTGGTTCCACTTGGTGACAGAACCGTCGTAGATGCTGAGGAGCTCGGCGGCCGACAGCCCGGACGGCGCGTTCGTCGCTGTCTTGTCGACGGCGATCTGCACGGCGTCGGTGCCGATCTCCACTACGTGCAGATAGTCCCAGCCGTTGGTGGCAGCCGTGGCCTGCTGGGCAGTGGTCGGGAGGCTGGCGCTGAAGACGTAGTTGATGGTCTCCGTGGCACCGGTGTCCGCCAGCAGTGCGGTGATGGCGTTACCGCTACTGCTCACCCGCTGCACAGGGCTGGTCCCAGCCCGCAGCACGTCGGTTGGGTTGAGGGCTGTCGATGCCACGCCCGTGGTCACGCTGTTGGTGTACGCCGAGCGGGCGTTACCGTCGGCGGTTGCATCGAAGTCGACCACCCGGTTCACCGTGGCGGTGCTGTTGAAGCCAGCCGCACCGGCGGTGTCACCGTTGAGGCCGAAGTCGATGGCGAACTGCGGGGTGTCGCCACCGACCCCGACGATGTCGCCGGGCTGTGGCGCGTAGTCGGCGCCGGCCTGAGCGACTCCGAGGAGCGGGAGCAATGTCGCAGTTGCTCCGACGAGGCTCAGTGCGAGCAATGATCTCTTGTGCTTCATGGGTTGTCCCTTTCGTCCCTGGTTGCTATGCCGCCTCGCGGATGTCGCTGACTGCGGTGAGGCATTTCTAGTGTATTCCGATCGTTTTAGTCAACTATTAGAAACAGATATCTGAACTAGCCTCTGAACTGGTACTTTCTCTGGTACCCCCTCCCCCACGGCCCCACGCCCGGGGCTACGGACCCCCAACTACCATCGGTGCCCTCGGCGACTGGGAGGCACCATGACCGATCCTGACCGGACCACCGACGGCGGCCGGGCGGCTGCCGACAAGGAGATCGTCCGCTCGTTCTGGGAGGTGCTCTACGAGCGTGACTGGGATCGCATCGCCGAGTTCTTCGGAGAGGACAGCGAGTACACCGACGTGCCCTCCCCGGCTGACGACGTGGCCCACGGCCCCGCCCAGATCGTGGCCCGGCTCCGCCTCGGCCTCGAGAAAGTCGCCGCCTACGAACACGACCCCCGCCTGATGGTCGCCGAGGGCGGCACCGTCGTGACCGAGCACGCCGAGACGTGGCACTGGCACACCGGTGAGTCCGTCACGCTGCCCTTCGTCTCGGTCCACGAGCTCCGGGAGGGCATCATCGTCCGGTGGTGGGACTACTGGGACCTCCAGACCCTGATGCAGGCCGCCCCGGCCTGGTGGATCGGGCACGTGGCCCGGGGCTACAGCTGATCCGGCCCTCAGGTGCCGCCGGCGCCCTTGACCAACAGGTACGCGCCGAACACGGTCACGAAGATGCCGGTGATGAGGCTGCGATACCGGGTGACGAAGGAACGCACCGCCGCCAGGATCCGCTTGGACTCCCTCGGCACCACCACCGTCAGCAACAGCGGCACCACCACCGGGACCATGATGACGGCGATGACCACGGCGATGGTGACGAACCGGGCCAGGTCGTCGACCTTGGCCTCCGCCACGTCCTTCAGGGCGGCCAGGTAGAGGGCCAGCGTGGTCACGTTGGTGGCCATCAGTGCGAACCCGAGAGCCAGCGACCGCGCCACCCCACCGTGGTCGGCCGCCGGCGGGGTGTCGTCGGCCGCCGGCACCGGGTCCGCCGGGTCCCGGCGGCTCCCCCGGTAGGCCAGCTCGGCGAGCCTCCCCAGACCGAAGACGGTCAGGAGGACGCCGAGGGTGATGTCGATCACCGAGCCGGCCGTGGTCGGCCCGGTCCCGGTGTGGCCGACCGAGTGGAAAAGGGTGGCCACCAGCACGGTCAGCACGACCAGGCCGGCGATACTGCCGATGGCGAAGGCCAGGGCCCGTTGGCGGGGCTTGTGCTCGCCGCTGAGGACCAGCACCACCGAGATGAGCAGGATGGGGCTGATGGCGCCGCCGATGGCCAGTGGGAGCGTCCTGGCAATCAGTTCGCCCATGCGACGTCCTCCGTCCTTCCCGGGTGGGGCCGACCGAATCTAACAGTGCCGCTCCTCTGCCCCCCGGATGCGGCCGGCCGGACGACCCGGTGCGCTAGCGTTGTGGCGTCGCACTCCGGGTCGGAACTCCCCCGACGGGGTATCACGCCCGCCCGGACGGAGCCCCCGGCCTTGACGGCGTGGGCGCCCCAATTCCCGGCCGTCCCAGGCCGACCATCAGCAAGGAGCCTGCATGAGCAACGACCAGCCCCGTCCCGACTTCAAGGTTGCCGACCTGTCGCTGGCCGAGTTCGGTCGCAAGGAGATCGTCCTGGCCGAGCACGAGATGCCCGGTCTGATGGCCATGCGCTCCGAGCTCGGGACCACCAAGCCGCTCCGGGGCGCCCGGATCACCGGGTCGCTGCACATGACGGTCCAGACCGCCGTCCTCATCGAGACGCTCACCGCCCTGGGTGCCGACGTGCGCTGGGCCAGCTGCAACATCTTCTCCACCCAGGACCACGCCGCCGCCGCCGTGGCGGTCGGTCCCGACGGCACCGCCGACGCCCCGAAGGGCGTCCCGGTCTTCGCCTGGAAGGGCGAGACCCTCGAGGAGTACTGGTGGTGCACCGAGCAGGCCCTGCTGTGGCCGGGCGAGGGGCCGACCATGATCCTCGACGACGGCGGCGACGCCACCCTGCTCGTCCACAAGGGCGTGGAGTTCGAGAAGGCCGGCGCGGTGCCCGACCCGTCGACCGCCGGCTCCGAGGAGCTCGCCGTGGTCCTGTCGGTGCTGACCCGGAGCCTCACCGAGGACAACCGCCGCTGGACCTCGATCGCCAACGGCATCAAGGGCGTCTCCGAAGAGACCACTACCGGCGTCCACCGCCTGAACGAGATGGCGCGCAACGGCGAGCTCCTCTTCCCCGCCATCAACGTGAACGACGCGGTGACCAAGTCCAAGTTCGACAACAAGTACGGCTGCCGCCACTCCCTCATCGACGGGATCAATCGGGCCACCGACGTCCTCATCGGCGGCAAGGTCGCCGTGGTGTGCGGCTTCGGGGACGTGGGCAAGGGCTGTGCCGACTCGCTGCGCGGTCAGGGTGCCCGGGTGGTCGTCACCGAGATCGACCCGATCTGCGCCCTGCAGGCGGCCATGGAGGGCTACCAGGTGGCCACGCTCGACGACGTCGTCGGCACCGCCGACATCTTCGTCACCACCACCGGCAACAAGGACGTCATCACCTCCGCCCACATGGCCAGGATGAAGCACCAGGCCATCGTGGGAAACATCGGCCACTTCGACAACGAGATCGACATGGCCGGCCTGACCGCCATCGACGGCATCGAGCGGATCAACATCAAGCCCCAGGTCGACAAGTGGGTCTTCCCCGACGGCCACGCCATCATCGTGCTGTCGGAGGGCCGGCTGCTCAACCTGGGCAATGCCACCGGGCACCCGAGCTTCGTGATGTCCAACTCCTTCACCAACCAGACCATGGCCCAGGTGGAGCTGTTCACCCGGGCCGGCGAGTACGAGAACAAGGTCTACGTGCTCCCCAAGCACCTCGACGAGAAGGTCGCCCGTCTCCACCTCGACGCCCTGGGCGTCCACCTGACCACCCTCACGCCCGAGCAGGCCGAGTACATCGGGGTGTCGGTGGACGGTCCCTACAAGCCGGACTCCTACCGCTACTGAGCATCGCCCCGATCGGCCGGCGGCACGGGCGATGTCCGGCGGCGGCCACACTGTCGGGATGCGAGTCACGGTGTGGGTCCGACCCCGTTCCGGCCGGACGGCGGTAGGCGGCGACCACGGCGGTGCCCTGGTGGTCCGGGTCCGGGCCGCCCCGGAAGACGGAAGGGCCACGGAGGAGGCGCTGCGGGCCCTGGCCGAGGCCCTGGGGGTGCGCCGGGGGGCGCTCACCCTCCGGTCGGGCCACACCAGCCGGACCAAGGTGGTGGAGGTCGACGGCGTGGAGACGGCGCTGGCCCGGTCGGTCGAGCAGCTGCGCTCCTCCGGACCGGCGGCCCCGGGTCCGGCGGCCGACCGGGCCACCCCGTAGGGTGCACGGATGGACGCAGGCCCCGAGCTCACCCTGGACGTGACCCGCTACGACGTGGCCGACAAGGTGGCCACCATCACCCTCGACCGGCCCGACCGGCTCAACGCCTGGACCGCCGGCATGAACGCCGAGTACCGCCACCTCCTCCAACGAGCCTCCGACGACCCCGGGGTGCGGGTCATCGTGGTCACCGGGGCCGGGCGCGGCTTCTGCGCCGGGGCCGAGTCGGAGGACCTGGCCGGCCACGCCGAGCGCGGGGCGTACGACTCGGGGGCGCCCGACGACCTGGCCACCCCGGGGTACGGGGTCCTTCCGGAGTTCGACGCCGAGCTCGCCTACCACTTCGGCGTGCCCAAGCCGGTCATTGCCGCCGTCAACGGGCCGGCGGCCGGGATCGGCTTCGCCCTGGCGTGCTACTGCGACCTCCGCTTCGCCGCCGAGGGGGCGAAGTTCACCACCGCCCACGGGAGGCTCGGGCTCCCCTGTGCCTTCGGGCTGGCCTGGCTGCTGCCCCGGCTGATCGGCCTGGGCCGGGCCATGGACCTCATCGTCTCCAGCCGGACCTTGACCGCCGAGGAGGCGGCCTCGCTGGGCCTGGTGAACGAGACGGTGGCCGCCGGGGACCTGCTCCCCCGGGTGGGTGAGTACGCCCGCCAGCTGGCCACCGAGGTGTCCCCCGCCTCCATGGCCGTCTCCAAACGCCAGGTGTACGAGGCCTTCCACCAGACCGCCGCCGAGTCGGTCCGGACGGCCGAGTCCCTCCTCACGCCCATGATGGGCGGCCCCGACTACCGCGAGGGGGTGGCCGCCCTGCGTCAGAAGCGGGCCCCGGTCTTCGGCGACCGTCGGGTCACCGAGCTTCCCTGACCCGCCATCACCCCCGCCGGCCACCCCTACGAGTCGGCGGTCACCGCCTCCAGCAGGTCGGCGAACCGCTCGTGGGCGGCGGCTCGACGGGTGGGGATGTGCTCGGTGGGCACCGCCACCGGTGTGTAGCCCTTCAGGACGTGACGGGCCACCGTCACCTTGTGCACCTCGTCGGGACCGTCGTAGATGCGGGCGGCACGGGCGTTGCGGTACATCTGCTCGAGCGGGAGGTCGGTGGAGAAGCCGAGCGCCCCGTGGACCTGGATGGCCCGGTCGATGACGTTGTAGAGCACGCCGGCCCCGTAGTACTTGATCATGGCGATCTCGACCCGCGACGCCGAGGCGCCCTGCTGGTCCATCTTCCAGGCGGCGTACAGCGTCAGCAGCCGGGCGGCGGTCATCTCGGCCAGGGACTCGGCCACCCAGTTCTGGACGGTCTGCTTCTCGGCCAGGGTCGACTTGTGGGTGGTGCGGGAGACCGCCCGCTCGCACAACATGTCGAAGGCCCGCTTGGACTGGCCCAGCCATCGCATGCAGTGGTGGATGCGGCCCGGTCCCAGGCGCTGTTGGGCCAGCAGGAAGCCGTCGCCCTCGTTGCCGATCAGGTTCTCGTACGGGACCCGCACCTCCCGGTAGACGATCTCGGCGTGGCCGCCGAACTTCCCGTACTCCTCGGCGGGGTGCTCCATGGTGGCCACGTCCCGCACGATGTCCACCCCGGGTGCATCGGCCGGCACCACGATCATCGAGCAGCCGGCGTAGGGGTGGACGTCCGGGTTGGTGACGGCCATGACGATCAGGAAGTCGGCGATCGACCCGTTGGTGGTGAACCACTTGTGGCCGTCGATCACCCACTCGTCGCCGTCGCGGACCGCGGTGGTGGCGATCATGGTCGGATCGGCCCCGGCGCCCGGCTCGGTCATGGAGAACCCGCTGCGCTTGGTGCCGTCCAGCAGCGGTTGGAGGTACAGCTTCCGCTGCACCTCCCGGCCGGATGCCTCGATACCGATGGCCAGGAGCTCGGCGTTTCCGGAGTCGGGGGCGTTGTTGCCGAAGGCCAACGGGCCGTAGGGGGTCTGGCCGAGAATTTCGTGCATCAGCCCCAGCCTGAGCTGCCCGAACCCCCCACCACCGAGCTCGACGGGGAGATGTGAGGCCCACAGGCCCTGGCGCTTCACCTCCTCTTGCAGGGGCCGGAGCGCCTCGACCATGGCGTCGTGGGACAGCGAGAGCGTCTCGAGCGGGAAGATCTCCGCCACCACGAACCCGCGCATCCAGGCAAGCTTCTCCTCGAACTCCGGTTCGGTCGAAAAATCCCAGGCCACAGGCGTCTCCTTGTGCGTAGGACGCGGGCAGGACCCGGCGGGCGACTCCTCCCCCACGTCTTCCCGGTCGTTTTCGGCCGTCGCCCCGGGCCAACTACCGTTGTCGCATGCCCGGCGACGCGACTGCCACCCCTATCCGTACCACCGTCTCCCTTTCCGCGCCCAACCGACCCACCGGACGGCCGTCCCCCCAACGCGTCGAGATCAGCTCGGCCGACGCCCGGGCCCGGATCGGTGCCGCCGAGGCGGCGCTCCTCGACGAGCGTCGGCTGCTGACCACGGCCGAGCTGGCCGGCCTGGCCGAGCTCCCCGACCAGTGGGTCACCTCCCTGGCCGCCCTGGCCCACCAGGTCCGCCTGGAGTGGTGCGGCCCCGGGGTGGAGGTGGAGGGGATCCTGTCCGCCAAGACGGGCGGCTGCCCCGAGGACTGCCACTTCTGTTCCCAGTCGTCCCGCTTCGACACCCCGGTGAAGGCCACCCCGTTCCTCGACACCGACGAGGTGCTGCAGGCCGCCGAGGAGACCAGGGCGCTGGGCGCCTCCGAGTTCTGCATCGTGCTGGCCGTACGCGGACCGGACGAGCGGACCTTCAGCCGGATCCTCGAGCTGGTCCCGCAGGTGCGCGACCGGACGGGGCTCAACGTGGCCGTCAGCGCCGGGCTCCTCACCGACCAGCAGGCCCGCCGGCTGGCCGAGGGTGGCGTGCACCGGTACAACCACAACCTCGAGACCTCGAGGTCGTTCTTCCCCAACGTGGTGACCAGCCACACCTGGGAGGAGCGCCAGGACACCTGCCGCCTGGTGCGCCACCACGGCATGGAGCTGTGCTGCGGTGCCCTGATCGGTATGGGCGAGACCGACCAGCAGCGGATCGAGCTCCTCGGCCAGCTCCAGGAGCTCGATCCCACCGAGGTGCCGCTCAACTTCCTCAATCCCCGGCCCGGCACCCCACTGGGCGACGAGCAGCCGGTGCCGCCGTGGGAGGCCATCCGGTGGATCGCCCTGTTCCGGCTGGGACTCCCCGGAGTGATCCTCCGTTTCGCCGGGGGGCGCGAGGTCACCCTCCGGGAGCTCCAGTCGATGGGCATGACCTCCGGCATCAACGCCCTCATCGTCGGCAACTACCTCACCACCCTGGGGCGCTCCGCCGATGAGGACCTCCAGATGCTCGCCGACCTGCGCATGCCGGTCGGCGCCCTCACCGGCGTCCTGTAGGCGGCCCGACCCCATGGTCGATCCGACCTCACCTCCCGCCGGCCCGGCATCCGCCACCGGCCCCGGGTTCTGCGCCGGTTGCGGCCGCCCGACCAACGCCTGTGCCGGGTGCTCCCGGGATCTCGACCCGCCCCGCTTCTGCCGGCGGTGCGGTCGCCGGCTGACGGTGGCCGTCTCCCCCAGCGGGTTCCGCGCCCGGTGCCGTGACCACGGCGATGTTTCGACGTCATACCCGGGGTGACCGTCCCGGCTCCGTCGGCACTCCGGGGACCTGGCACAATGTCCCCCGGGGCCCAGCCCATCCAGGGTGGTCCGGAGCTCGGGGGACGGGTATGGAGGTCGAGGCGAGTGCGGAGGATCGGGACGCCCGGCTGCGGGACGCGGTCGCCAACGTGGGCGGCGCCGAGCTGAGGGCGGCGCTGGACCTGGCCGTCCAGCCCGGTTTCCGGCCCCCCAGGGCGGTGCACAACGCCCTACTGGCGCTGCGGCGCCACCACGACCCGGTCCCCTACCTGTCGAGGGCGCAGTACCGACCCACGGTGCCCTACCTGGCCGCCGCCCTGTCCGACGAGTGCCTGACCCGGACGATCGACGTCCTCGGTGACCACTCGGAGAACCCGACCCGGGAGCAGCTGCTCGAGGCGCTGGACACCGTCCGTCCCGACTTCCCCGATGCGGTCATCGCGGTGATGCTGGCCGGCGTGGCCCACGACGAGCTTCCCTCGTCCGACCTGTGCGCCGAGCTACTGGCCACCGATCCCCGCTACGGGCTGGCCCCCGAGACCACGGCGGCGGCCACCGGCGCCGACGGTGCGGTCGGCGAGGCGACCGCCGAACCGGCCTGAAGGTCAGCCGGCCGGGACCTTCCAGCCCTTGGACTCGGCGATCTCCTTGCACGTCGGGCAGATGCCGTAGCGCCGGGGGTTCCGACCCGGCACCCAGACCTTGCCGCACAGGGCGCGCACGGCGGTGCCGTTGACCATGCCCTCCACCACCGACGGGCCGGCCGAGATGAAGTCGCCCTCGTCGGGCTTGTACCCCTCCAGCACGATGTGGGACATCCGTTCGTGATCCCCGTCGAGCTGGGGGTCGGTCAGCCGGGGCGAGAGGGTCGTGCCTGCATCGGTCATGCCCCCAGGATCGCGCATCCGGATCGCTCCGGCACGCCGGGCGGCTGCTCCGGGGCCGGCCGGCGATCCGGTGCCCCTACGCTTGGGGGATGCCCGAACGTACCCTCGTCCTCGCCTCGGGCTCGCCGGCCCGGCTGCGGCTACTGACCGAGGCCGGATTCGACCCGAAGGTGGTGGTGAGCGGCGTGCCCGAGGACGACACCCACGCCCCCACCACCCCGCTCCTCGCCCGGGGGCTCGCCGAGCGCAAGGCGTCGGCCGTCGCCGACCCGACCGGCGACGCCGTCGTCGTCGGGTGCGACTCCATCCTCGAGTTCGACGGGAAGCGCCTCGGGAAGCCCGCCGACCGCCACCAGGCGCTCGGCTGGCTCCGCTCGGTGCGAGGACGCCAGGGCACGCTCTACACCGGCCACTGCGTCATCGACGAGCGTTCCGGCCGCCGGGCCGCCGGCGTGGCCGGGACCATCGTCCGGTTCGGCACCACCACCGACGAGGAGCTCGACGCCTACCTGGCAACCGGCGAGGCCCTCTCGGTGGCCGGGGCCTTCACCCTCGACGGGCGCTCCGCTCCGTTCATCGACGGCATCGACGGGGATCCCGGCAACGTCGTCGGGCTCTCGCTCCCCCTCTTCCGCTCCCTGCTCGCCGAGCTCGACCTCACGGTGATGTCGCTGTGGGCGTAGCGGCACCCCTGAAGCTGGGCCCGGTGGCGGTCGACCCTCCGGTGGTACTGGCACCGATGGCCGGCGTGACCAACGCGGCCTTCCGCCGCCTGTGCCGCACCTACGGCGCCGGCCTCTACGTCAGCGAGATGGTCACTGCCCGCGCCCTGGTGGAGGGCAACGCCAAGACCATGGGCATGGTGGCCTTCGGGGACGACGAACCCGTCCGGAGCGTCCAGCTTTACGGGGTCGACCCGGCGGTGATGGCCGCCGCCATCCGGCGGCTGGTGGGGGAGGTCGGCGTCGACCACATCGACCTGAACTTCGGCTGCCCGGCCGCCAAGGTGACCCGGAGGGGCGGCGGGGCGGCCCTGCCGGTCCACCGCACCCTGCTCCGCCATGTCATCGCCGCCGCCGTCGGGGCCGCCGGGGCGGTACCGGTGACCGCCAAGTTCCGCATCGGCGTGGACGGCGCCACCACCACCCACCTCGAGTCGGGCCGGATCGCCGAGGAGGAGGGCGTGGCCGCCGTGGCCCTCCACGCCCGCACCGCCGAGCAGCTCTACTCGGGCCGGGCCGACTGGCAGGCCATCGCCGCCCTCAAGGAGGCGGTGACCTCCATCCCGGTGCTCGGCAACGGCGACATCTGGGAGGCCTCGGACGCCCTGTCGATGGTGGACGCCACCGGGTGCGACGGCGTGGTGGTCGGGCGCGGCTGCCTGGGCCGCCCGTGGCTCTTCCGCGACCTCGACGACGCCTTCGCCGGCCGGCACGTGCAGGAGCCCCCCTCGCTGGGCGAGGTGGCCGGGGTCATGCAGACCCACGCCGCCCTGCTGGCCGAGACGTTCGGCGAGGAGCACGGGGTACGTCAGTTCCGCAAGCACGCCGGCTGGTACCTGACCGGGTTCCCGGTGGGACCGGCCGTGCGCCGGGCGCTGTCCGGAATCGCCACCCTCGACGAACTGGCCGCCGTCCTCGACCGACTCGACCCCGACCAGGGGTTCCCGCCCGGAGCCGCCCGGATGGCCCGCGGGCACACCAACGGCCCCCGCCCGGTCCACCTCCCGGCCGGCTGGCTCGACACCGCCGACGATCCAACACCACCGGAGGGCGGCGACGAGCTGGTGTCCGGGGGCTGACTTCGACCCCGCCGGCCCGGACGGCACCCCCGCATGCCGGGCCGGGACCGCAGCTCCGGTGAGGAACCAGGGCCGGGATGTGGGAGAATGGGCTTCGGTCGTTCACATGGGTACGTGGTGCCCATCGCCCCGGACCCGATCCGGAAGGCAACCGCTCGCCCGCACCCTCCCATGATCGTCGGATCCTCCCTCACCATCGAGATCGGTGACCGCACCCTTCTCCGAGACGCCTCCTTCGTGGTCGGCGCCGGCGAGAAGGTCGGTCTGGTCGGTCGCAACGGCACCGGCAAGTCGACGTTCATCTCGGTGATCATCGAGGAGCCGGGGCCCAACGTCCGCTCCACCGGGAACGCCCGGATCCGTGGCACCTACAGCTATCTGCCCCAGGTGCCGGTGCCCCAGGGTCTGGGACTCGACCCCAACGGCTTCTCCCACGTCCTGTCGGCTCGTGGACTCGACGTGCTCGACGACGCCCTCAACAAGGCCCGCGACCAGATGGCCAAGGACCCGTCCGCCGAGAACATCGAGCTCTTCTCCGACCTGGAGGAGCAGTTCCGGGAGAACGGCGGCTACGAGGCCGAGGCCATCATGGCCAGGTTGGCCGACGGGCTCGGCCTCCGCCAGGACCTCCTGCTGGAGGAGATCGACAGCCTGTCGGGTGGGCAGCGCCGGCGGGTCGACCTGATCCGCATCCTGTTTCAGGGGCCGGACACCATGATCCTCGACGAGCCCACCAACCACCTGGACCTCCCGGCCAAGCGGTGGCTGATGGAGGAGCTCGAGAAGTTCCCCGGCGCCATTCTGGTGGTGTCGCACGATCTGAAGCTGCTGGACCGGTCGATCAACAAGGTGCTCCACCTCTCGGGCGGGCGCCTGCACGAGTTCAAGGGCACCTACTCCTCCTACATGGTGCAGCTGGAGGCCGACCAGTCCCAGCGCGAGCGGGCTGCCGACCTGGAGGGCAGGGAGATCAAGCGGCTCTCCACCCTGGCCGACTCCATGCGGGGCAGCACCAACCGGCGGGCCCGGATCGCCAAGTCGATCGACAAGCGGGTGGAGCGCCTCGAGACCTCCAAGACCGAGGTCCACAAGCGCGAGAAGAAGAGCGCTTTCCGGCTGCCCACCCCCCGGCGCTCCGGCGAGGTGCCGCTGCGCACCGTCGGGCTGTCGGTCACCTACGAGTCGAACACCGTGCTGCGCGACGTCACCTTCCATACCCGCCGGGGCGACCGGGTGGTGATCATCGGCCGGAACGGCGCCGGGAAGTCCAGCCTGCTGCGCTGCCTGGCCGGGGTCCAGACCCCCACCTCCGGGCAGATCGAGATCGGGGCGAACGTCAGCCTCGGCTACTTCGCCCAGGAGCACGAACAGGTGGACCTGGGGGTCTCGGTGCTCGACAACATCGACGACACCATCCTGACCACGGAGACCGAAAGGCGCTCGCTGCTCGGCTCCTTCGGCATCGCCGGTAAGGCGTCGTACCAGATGCCGGCCACGCTCTCGGGCGGCGAGCGGGCCAAACTGGGCCTGGCCATGCTGGCGGCCGGTCAGGCCAACGTCCTCCTGCTCGACGAGCCCACCAACAACCTGGACCCGTCCTCCATCGAGGCGGTGGGGACCATGCTGAGCCAGTGGCCGGGGACCATCGTGGTGGTCAGCCACGATCGCTCGTTCGTCAACGCCCTCGAGCCCACCCACTGCCTGAAGCTGCCCGAGGAGGTCTTCACCCACTGGGACGAGGGGTACCTCGACATGGTGGAGATGAAGTAGGCGGCCCGCCGTCTGCAACACTTCGTGACCATGGCCGGCAGCGGGGAGGCATCCAAGGCGAGGGGACGCGACCCGCTGGGCGTGCCCGGGACCGAGCGCCTGCTGACCCTGACCGACGGGGTGGTGGCCATCGCCCTGACCCTGCTGGTGCTGCAGCTCGAGGTCCCGTCGCTGCCCGCCGGGAAGAGCCCGGACTCCGCCCCGGCGCTCTTCCACGCCCTGACCAACGTGTCGTTCTCGTCGCAGTTCACCGCCTACGTGGTCTCCTTCTACGTGATCGCCCAGTTCTGGCTGGCCCACCACCGGGTCTTCCGTATGGTGCGAGGGCACAGCGAGTCACTGGCCTGGTGGAACTTCCTCTTCCTGTTCACCATCACGCTGTTCCCGTTCTCCAGCGACCTACTGGGGAAGTACCCGGACAATCCGTTGGCGGTGATCGAGTTCTCGGTGAACCTGCTGCTGGCCAGCCTGTCGACCACCCTGGTGATCACCTTGGCCCGTCACCAGGGGCTGCTGGTCCACCAGGCCGACCGGGTCCTCACCCGGGGGTTGCGGGCCCGGGGAGCTGCCAGCGCCGGGGTCATCGTGCTCTCCATCGTGGTGGCGTTCTTCTCCACGTCGATGGCCAAGTACGCGTGGCTGCTGCTGATCGTGGCTCCGTGGATCGCCAGGCGGGCCGCCCGCACCGCGTCCGAGCCCGAGCCGGAGAGGGCCGCCGACGCCGCCGAGGCCGGCACCGACCCCGACTCGGGTACGGCGGGCTAGCCGTTCGGTACCGGCCGGGGGGCGCGTCCGTTGTCGGCGAGGTCGCCGCCGGAGTCCTTGAGCGCGTCCACCAACACCTGGGCGGCACCGACCAGGCCGGCGGCCTCGTAGGGGACCACCACCTTGGCGTTGGGGGAGGTGGCCACGTCCCGGAGCGCCCGGAGCTGCATGACCGCCAGGGTGTTCGGCTTGATGACCGAGGTGTCGATGGCGTTGAGGGCCGCCGCCTCGCCCTCGCCGCGGAGCTGGGCGGCGCGCTTCTCACCGTCGGCCCGCAGTTCGAGCACCTGCTTCTGACCCTCGGCCGACAGGATGGCCGCCTGCTTCTGGCCCTCCGCCTCCAGCACGTTGGCCTGCTTGCGACCCTGAGCGCTGTTGATGGCCGACTGCTGCTCGCCCTCCGATTTCAGGATGGTGGCCCGCTTGTGCTGCTCAGCCTCCTTCTGCTCCGACATGGCCTGGAGGACGTTGGCCGGCGGCGTGATGTCGAGGATCTCGATCCGGTTGAGGCGCACGCCCCACTTGAGGGTGGCCTCGGCCATGTGGTCCTGCATCTTGGTGTTGATGGTCTCCCGCTCCGAGAGCGACTCGTCGAGGGTGAGCTCTCCGAACACCGCCCGCAGCGCCGTGCGGGACATCTGGTCGATGGCCAGGTTGTAGTCGTTGATCTCGAACAGGGCGAGCTTCACGTCGGTGACCTGGCAGAAGATGGTGGCGCTCACCCACAGCGAGACGTTGTCCTTGGTGATCACCGCCTGCTGGTCGCCGGTGTGGGGGAACTCGCGGATGTCCACCCGGGCCATCCGGTCGGCGAACGGGAGGAGGACGTGGAGCCCCGGCTGCTGGACGGACTTGAACTCCCCCAGCCGCTTGATGACCCCGACGCTCCCCTGCTGGACGACCTTCAGGCACGACTTCAGGAACAGGAAGACCAGGACGAGCACGACGAGGAGCACCGCCGTCAGGACGACAGAAGCTGCCGCTCCGCTTGAAGCAATCAACATGATGCCTACCTCTCTCATTGTCACTGTTGCCCGCGGCGTGCGCCGCGCGCGTCACTCCGCTAGGAGTCGTCCGACGGATAGACCACCAGTAGCCCCCGGTCCACATCCGCCACCACCACAGTCTTGCCCACGTCGATGGTGGTGCCGGGGAAGAGGGACACCGCATACCAGTCCTCCCCCCTGGCCCGAACGGAGCCCGGGTGGTGCCGGACGCTGACCGGCTTGGTGACGACGGCGGTCTCGCCGACCATCCCCGGCACACCGTTCAGCATCGACAGCTCCGTTTCCGTCCTCGATCCCGTGCGCACCCTGCGCCGGAGCACTCCCATGCGCCGCCTGGCCCCCTGGCACGACGCGGGCACGGACTGCCCGCGTACTCGCACTATACGGGCTGCTCCGACACCCGTCGCCGCCCGATCCGACCCAGCGGGTCGGAGCCGTCGAACACGGCCGCCAGCAAGGCGGTCGCCCGGGCCGGGTTCGACGGCCCCCAGCGGGGTACCCTCGGCCATGCCCTCTGCATCGACCGCGCCGCTCTCCCCCGGGACCGTGTCCCCGCTCACCGCCAGGAAGACCTGGCGAACCGTCGAGCCCATCCACGGGATGATCTACTTCGCCCCCGAGGCCACCGAGGCGTACGCCTCGCTGGGCATCCGGGACCAGGCCGGGTACTTCGCCTCGCGTTCCGCCCCCATGGGAACCGTCGGCGCCGAGGTGGTCATCGCCACCTTCTACAACTTCCACCCCCGGCTGGTGCGGTCGGCGATCCCCGCCACCTGGGACGCCGCCTCCCCGTCGGCCCTGCTGGCGGCCCGGGCCGACGCCGCCGACGCCGCCCTCCGGCGGATCCTCGGGAACGCCGTCGGCTCGCCCGAGCTGGCCCGGGCGGCCGAGCTGGCCCGGGCGGCCGCCGAACGGGCGGCCGAGCAGGTCGCCGGGCGCCCGCTGTTCGCCGGGCACGCCGGCCTGGCATGGCCGGATCCGCCGCACCTCGTCCTGTGGCACGCCCAGGGCTGCCTGCGCGAGTACCGGGGCGACGGCCACATCGCCGCGCTCCTGCTGGCGGAGGTCGGTCCGGTCGAGGCGCTGGTCGTCCACGTGGCGTCCGGTGAGGTGCCGATCGGCTTCCTCAGGGAGAGCCGCGGATGGTCGGACGACGAGTGGGAGGCCGGGGTCGATCGGCTCCGGGTCCGTGGCTGGCTGGACACCGGAGACGCCCTCGCCCTGAGCCCCGACGGCCTGGCCGCCCGTCAGCGGGTCGAGGACGAGACCGACCGGCTGGCCGTGTTCCCCTACGAGGCGATCGGCGAGGACGGGTGCTCGGAGCTCCGGTCGCTGGCCCGCCCCTTCAGCCGCACCATCGTGGCTGAGGGCGGGTTCGGGGTCGCCGACGCCCGTTGAGCCAGGTCGGGACCTTCGGCCCTACGCCGCCACGCCGCGCTTCCTTATGGTGGCACATAGCGACGGCGCCATCGACGGGGCTGGTCACCAAGTTAGAAACGAGGACATCAGGTGCGACGGAAGACATTTGACGCAATCTTGACGACAGTTGGGGCGGCATTGACGATCTTTCTGATCGTGGTGGGGATACTGGGCATGTGGGCCTACAGCTTCGCCAACTCCAACGTGCACAACCAGTTGGCCGAGCAGCAGATCACCTTCCCGACCCAGGCGGCGTTCGCGGCGGCCAAACCCGGCACCGAGATCACCCCCGGGATGCTCCCGTACCTCCAGCAGTATGCAGGCGAGCCGCTGACCACCGGCGCGCAGGCCGAGGCCTACGCCGACCACTTCATCGCCATCCACCTGCAGGAGATCGGCGGGGGGAAGACCTACTCGCAGTTGAGTGCAGAGTCGGAAGCCCAACCCAACAACACCAAGCTGGCCGGCGAGGTGGCGACGGTGTTCAAGGGCACGACGCTGCGTGGCCTGCTCCTCGAAGCCTATGCGTTCTGGAAGATGGGGCAGATCGCCTTCTATGCAGCTCTCACCTGCTTCATTGCCGCCGGAGTGATGTTGATCCTGACCATCCTGGGCTACCTGCACCTGCGCAAGGTTCCCAGCACCGAGGAGTTGTAGCGATCGGTCGGAGCAGCGACCGCCGCGCAAGGCCTTCGATGGTGACCGTCCCCCGGGGCGGTCACCATCGTCGCGCACGGCCTCATCGCACGGGAGCGGCTCGGACCGGCCCCGGTAGCCTCTGGACATGAAGACCGACAGGTACGGGGGCTCGCTCCTCGTCAGGCCGGTCACCCGCTACCAGGTGCGTCTGGTCCCCGTCCTCCTGATCACCGCACTGGTGGTGTGGCTGGTGGCCGCCGCCTTCCTCTCCGGTCGGTGGGGTTCCGGTATCGCGGCACTGGTGGTGGCGTTCGCCGCCGCCGCCGGATGGCTGCTGCTCCGGCGCAGGCGCCTCCGCCGTCGCCACGTGCTCCCGCCGTCGCCACGAGCCGAACGGCGGGCGGCCCGTCGGGAGGAGCGGACCGAGGACGATCCGACGGTGTAACGGGGGTTGGGGGCGGGACGACGAGGATGGTTCAGCGTTCTCCGATTGCTCAGCTCGCCGGGTCGAACGCCGATTGGAACAGGCAGCTCGTCGCCAGGGATCGATAGGGGCGCCAGCGGTCAGCGATGGCGAGCACCTCGTCCTGGCTGGGAAGGTGGTCGAGGTCGTACGCCTTCTCGATGACCTTGCGCAGCGCCAGGTCGCCGGGAAGAACCACGTCCTGGCGATCGAAGGCGATGATGAGAGCGCCGTGCACGGTCCATGGCCCGATTCCGGAGATCTGTGTCAGCTGGGCTTCGATCTCATCGTTCGGGAGTCGGCCGAGGGCCTCTTCGTCCAGCCGTCCATCGGCGAAGCGTTGGGCGAGGTCACCGAGCGCGACGATCTTGCGTCTCGACAAGCCGGCGGCTCGCAGGTCTTCGGGGTCCATGGAGAGGAGCTGGGAGGGCGACGGCAGTTGTCCGTCCAACCTCGTTTGCAGGCGCTCCAGAATTCGCCGTGTCGCTCGAACCGACAGCTGTTGACCAATGACCTGGAAGACAAGTGCGCCGAAGAGGTCCATCTGCGGAAGCTCCCGGAGCCACGCCCGCGGTTCGAATTCCGGTCGTTCGTCGATGAGGCGGGCCATGACCGGGTCTGACTTCCGGAGATGCGCGAGTGCTCGCGTCCGTTGAGGCTCGGAGGTGGACACATCCCCCCGCAGACATGCCTTGGGCTGCTCGGAACGGCTTCCATGTGCACCGGCGCTCATACGACAAGAATGCCGGAACCAAGGAGCGATAGCGGCTTCCCAGAGCTGCCGGACACCGAGTGGCCTTCCGAGCCGTGCGTGGCTCGACTCCGCTTCGATGCGAGTTGCGTGCACACTGGTGCCGTGCGCCTGTTCGTCGCGGTCGACCTTCCGGTTCCGGTCGTCCATCTCGTAGGGATGCTGCCCCGCCCGGTCCGGGAGGGTCTGCGATGGACGACACCGTGGCAGTGGCACGTCACCCTGCAATTCCTCGGTGACGTCGACGATCCGGATGCAGTGGCCGACGCCCTTTCCGGCACTCCCTCCCGTTGGCACGCCGGTGCGGTGGAGGCCCAGCTGGGCCCGAGGACAGTGTGGTTTCGCGGTGGACGGGTGCTCTACATCCCGGTCACCGGGCTCGAGGCACTGGCCGATACGGTCCACGACGCCACGTCGAGGTGGGGACCGCACGAAGGACCGGCATTCGCCGGTCACCTGACCCTGGCGCGGTTCCGCGGTGGTGACTCCGGGCCGGCCGACATCGCCGGTACGCCCATTGCTGCCCGCTTCGAAGTGCCCGACGTGGTGCTCTACGCATCGTCGCTCGGACCTGAGGGGGCTACCTACCGAGCGCTGTCACACGTTCCGATCATGAGGGACGGCCGGACGTGACGCCGGAATGCCGGGGGAGTCGAACGGCTGCTCAGTCCGCCCCGTAGAAGGGTGCATCAAAGGAAAAGACCCCGCCGTCGGTCGCCACCAGCCAGTAGCCGCCGCTCGTCGCATCCGCCGCCATGCCCACCACCGGCTCGTTCAGCGGGTGTCCTCCCATCGAGCCGTGGAATGGTGCACCGAAGGCGAAGATGCCGCCGTCGGTCGCCACCAGCCAGTAGCCACCGCTGGCGATGTCAGCGGCCATGCCCACCACCGGCTGGTTGAGGGGCTTGCCCCCCATCGACCCCTGGAACGTGGCGTCCCCGAAGGCGAACACACCTCCATCGGAGGCCACCAGCCAGTAGCCCTTGCCATCGGCGGTCGGGGCCATGTTCACCACTGGTGCGTTCAGATGCTGGCCTCCCATGGAGCCATGGAAGGCGGCGTCGCCGAAGGAGAAGATGCCGCCGTCGGCCGCAACCTCCCAGTAGCCCCTGCCGTCAGGGGTGGCCACGATGTGGGCGATGGGGGCGTTCAGCGGCTGACCGCCCATCGAGCCGTAGTTGACCGCAGCTCCATGGGTGGTGACGTCCCCGATCGAGTCCGCCAGCCAGTAGCCACTGCCGTTCGGCGCGGCGGCCATGCCGACGATGGGTGCGACCAGCAGGTCCACGTTGGGGCTGAGGACTACCGACCACGTGGTCCCGTCCCACGACTCGACCAGGGTCAGCTGGCCGCCTGAGGTGAAGGAGTCGCCCACGGCGACACACCTGGTGGAGCTGGTGCAGGACACGCCGGAGAACCCGTTGTCCGTCCCCGGGTTGGGGCTGAGGGGGCGCATGCTGCTGATCCCGACCCCGGTCCAGGTTTCGACCAGCGTCAGCTCCCCTGTAGAGCCGAAGAAGTAGCCCACGGCCGCGCAATTCGTCGAGCCGGTGCAGGACACGTTGGTGAGGTTGTCGACCTGGCTGCCCGGGTCCTCGCTCGGTAGCACCGACCAGGAGCTCCCGTTCCAGGACTCGACCAGGGCCAGCTGTGAGCCAACGGGGGCGGTGTACGAGCCGACCGCCATGCAGTAGGTCGAGCTGGTGCAGGACACGCCGTTGAAGCCGTCGTCCGTGCCCGGGCTCGGGCTGAACACGGCGGTCCAGATGCTCCCGTTCCAGGACTCGACCAGGGTCTGATCCATACTCGATGCGTTCTCGTACACGCCGACCGCCACACACGTGCTCGAGCTGGTGCAGGACACGTTGTTCAATATGCTGCTCGTACCCGGGGTGGGGCTGGACTCGACCGACCAGGTGCTTCCGTTCCACGACTCGACCAGGGTCTGGTACTGGCCCCCTGAGTCAACCTCGGTGCCGACTGCCACGCACCCGGTCGAAGTAGTACACGACACGCCGAACAGTCCGTTGTCAACGGCCGGGCTGGGGCTTGACACCACCGACCAGGCGCTCCCGTTCCACGACTCGACCAACGTGGAGGAACCGCTCGACACATTGCCGTACGTGCCGACCGCCACGCAATTGGACGAACTGATGCACGACACACCGCTGAGGGAATTGTCGCTGCTGCCCGGGCTGGGGCTTGACACCACCGACCAGGCGCTTCCATCCCAGGCCTCGACCAGAGTCTGTTGCGCACCCGACGCGCTGTCGTAGGCGCCGACCGCCACGCAACTACTCGGGCTCGCGCAGGACACGCCGTTGAGGTAGTTGGGCAGAGGGCCACCCGGGCCACCCGGGCCACCGCACCGTGGCTCGACAAGCGCACCCCCGGGGCCGATCTGCGCCACTCCCCTCGCCACATCGGGCAGTGCGTCGCAGCGCACGGCCAGAGGCTTGTCCCCGGCAACCGTCCCAATCCCGTGGCCGGGTACCGGAAGCGCCCCGGCGGAGCCAGGCACCACCGACCCGGCGGCCAGGGTGCCTCCCACCAGGCCCACCACCAACGCGGCGATCACGATACGTGCCCTCACCAGCGGAAATGCGTTCATCTGTCCACTGTCGACCCCCGGCCAGGGATGGCGATAGGGCCGGATGGCCTCACCGGCGTCGGGCGCCGACCCTGGGTGAGTCCCGCACCACCGACCGCGTCGGCAGTGTGCCGCTCACCGGCCGTCGGGCGTCAGCCGGTCGGCCAGCTCCGGCTCCTGCCCCGGGAGGGTCACCACCTCGAAGCCGTCCCGTACGGAGAGCCACTCGAGGTTCCGCCGGTGGAGGTCGTGGCGGGAGTCGAATCGGTCCAGGACGGTGACGACCGGGATGTCGACGGCACCGTCCACGGCCGCACCCCCGTACCGGGCCGACGCCGAACGCAGGGCGGTCATGGCCATCCGGACGCCGTTGATGGTGCCCAGCCCGGCGTCCGCCACCAGCGCCACCAGGTCGGGGCGGAGTGCCTGCACGAAGTGCGTCACGTCGCCGTCCGACGCCTGGGGCGACAGCACCCCCCCGGCCAGTTCGACCAGGCCGACGTCCACCGGGTGTTCGGGCCAGACCAGTTCGTCCACCAGGTCGTCGATGGTGAACGGCGGCAGCCCCAGCGCCTCGGCGGCCATGGGCGGCGCCATGGCACGGTGGTACGAGCGCAACGGGGGGCACACGGAGCCGGCTGGCTCGCCAGACGCCCGGCCCAGCACCTCGGCGTCGGTGGCGCCTCCCAGCGTCACCCCGGCGGAGTCGAGGTCGAACGACTGCGCCGGCTTGCGGGCGGACACGGTCAGCCCGCGGCCCCGGAGCTCCCCCAGCAAACGCGAGGCCACCCAGGTCTTCCCCACCTCGGTGCCGGTCCCGCACACCACCACCAGCCGGTCAGGACGCAACGGCCTCCCCGTCCAGGTGTCGGTCGGTGCCAAGGGCCGCCAGCGCGCCGACCAGCCGCTCGACCTGCTCGTCGGTGTGCGAGGCGGACAGCGTAACCCGTAGGCGCGAGGTCCCCGGTCGCACCGTCGGGGGTCGGATGGCCGGCACCCACAGGCCGTGGCGCAGCAGTTCGGCCGAGGCGGCCATCGCCCGGCCCTCCTCGCCGATCACCACCGGGATGATCGGCGACGGGCGGGACGCCCGGCGCAGCTGCGCCGACACCGTTGCGATGTGCCCGGCCAGCCGCGCCCGCAGTGCATCGCCCTCGGGGGACCGGACGATCCCCAGCGCCGCCAGTCCGGCGGCGGCGTCGGCGGGCGTGGGCGCCGTGGTGAAGATGTACGGACGGGCACGGTTCTCGAGCAGCTCGACGAACCGGGCGGGGCCGGCCACGAACCCTCCCAGCGCGCCGAGGGTCTTGGACAGGGTCCCGACCCGCAGCACGTCCACTCCCACCACCCCGGCGGGCAGCTCCGGCCCCAGCACCGCGTGCGCCTCGTCGAGCACCAGCAACGCCCGGTGACGGCAGCTCACCTCCACCAGGCCGGCCAGGTCGACGGCGTCCCCGTCCATGGAGAACACCGTGTCGGTCACGACGATCGGGCGCCCGGGGGTCGACCCGAGGAGGGCGTCGAGGTGCCCCAGGTCGGCGTGCCGGTAGACGGTCACCCCGGCACGGGCCGCCCGGCTCCCGTCGATGATGGAGGCGTGGTTCAACTCGTCGGAGAACACGTGGGCGCCTTCGGCGGCGAACACCGAAAGCACCGACAGGTTGGCGGCGAACCCGGTGGGGAAGACCACGGCCCGCTCGCTCCCCCTCCATGCTGCCAACGTCGACTCCAGCTCGGCATGCACCGGCCGCGAGCCGGTCACCAGGCGCGAGGCGCCGGCGCCGGTCCCCCACCGGTCGATCGCCGCGTGGGCGGCCGCCGCCACTGTCGGGTGGGTGGACAGCCCGAGGTAGTCGTTGGAGGCGAACGACACCACCTCCCCGGCCGGTTCGTCCAGACGGCCGACCGGACCACGGGCATCGAAGGTGCGCGGCCGGCGCCACTGGCCGGCGGCCTCCACCACCCGGCAGGATGCGTCCACCCACTCGGACCAGGCCGAACCGGTCGGGCTCACCCCCGGTCCTCGTCCACGACGGCGGTCACCGACGCCGCCAGCACGTCGACGACCCACTCGATCTCACCGACGGTCGTGGTGAGCGGCGGCATCAGCACCACCACGTCGCCGAGGGGGCGCAGCAGCACGCCGCGGGCCACCGCCCCGGCACAGACCCGACGGCCCCACCGGTTGCCACCCGGGGGCGGACCGAGCTCGACACCGACCATCAACCCACGCTGGCGTACGGCGGCGACACCCTCCAGCCCGGCCATCCGGGCGTCCAGCTGCGACTGGAGGTGTCCGGCCACCGACCGCACGTTCGAGAGCACGTCCCACTCCCCGATCAGCTGGAGGTGCCGGAGGGCCACCGCGCAGGCGATGGCGTTCCCGCTGTAGGAGTGCCCGTGGTAGAGGGTGCGCTCGCCCAGGTCGTCCCCGTCGAACGCCGAGAACACCGCCCCGGAGGCCACGGTGGCCGACAGCGGGAGGTACCCGCCGGTGATCCCCTTGCCCAGGCACATGATGTCCGGGCGGAACCCGGGCCCGCCCCACTCCGAGGCGAAGAGCCTGCCGGTCCGGCCGAAGCCGGTGGCCACCTCGTCACAGATCAGCAGCACACCGTGGCGGCGACAGGCCTCCCCCAGGCGGGCCAGGTCGTCCGGTTCGGCCACCATCATGCCCGAGGCCCCCTGGACGAGGGGCTCGATGACCACCCCCGCCAGCTCGGGGGCGTGGGCCTCGACGCACGAGACGGCCTTGTCCGCCCAGTCGGCCGAGGCGTAGCCCGGGGTCCGGATGACCGGAAACCGCAGGGGGTCGAAGAGGGCGGTGCCGAACCCGCCCGCTCCCAGCGACAGGGCCCCGATGGTGTCGCCGTGGTAGGCGTCACCCAGCGCCACGAAACGGGTGTGACCCGCCTCCCCCCGGTTCACCCAGTACTGGAAGGCGATCTTCAGGGCCTGCTCCACCGCCACCGCCCCGTCCGAGGCGAACAGCACATGGGGGTCGTCGACCGGCACCACGGCGGCCAGTGCCTCGGCGAACTCGACGGCGGCCCGGTTCCCGTTCCCCAGGAGGGTGGTATGGGCCACCCGGCCCAGCTGGGCGACGATGGCCGCGTCGAGCTCGGCGACGTGGTGGCCCAGGGTGGTGACCCACAGCGAGGAGATGGCGTCGAAGTACCGGCGCCCTTCGACATCGATCAGCTCACGGCCCTCGGCGCGGTCGACCGTGATGGGCGCATTGGCAGTGTAGGCAGCCATCTGGGTGAAGCCGTGCCACACCACGGCGGCGTCCCGGGCCGCCCAGTCGGCGGCCGAGGGGGACGATCGGGAAGAGGCGCTCGTCGAAGTCATCGGCGAGAGTCTTATGCAGGCCAGAACACCGGTCGAACCGGGACGGGACGGCGCCCGGTCGGGAACGGCCAGCGGCGCCCGGGGCCGGCCCCGGTAGGCTGGCGACCATGGACCGAATCGGGGTGGTCGACACCATGTTCGCCCGGTACGATATGGGCGCCGAGGCGGTGGCGGAGCTGGCGGACTGCCCCGGCCACGGCGAGGTCTTCGAGGTGGAGTACCGCACGGTGCCGGGCTTCAAGGACCTGGGGGTGGCGTGCAAGCGCCTCATCGAGGAGCAGGGCTGCCGCATCGTGGTCGCCCTGGGCATGCCCGGCAAGGCCGCCATCGACCAGGTCTGCGCCCACGAGGCCTCGCAGGGGATCATGCTGGCGCAGCTCCTCACCTCCACCCACGTCCTCGAGGTGTTCGTCCACGAGAACGAGGAGGAGGACCCGGCCAAACTGGCCCAGGTGTGCATCGCCCGGGCCCGCAAGCACGCCCGTAACGCCTACTGGATGGTCTACGAGCCCGAGCAGCTCTCCCGGCGGGCCGGTCGGGGCGTGCGACAGGGCTACGAGGACGCCGGGCCCTTAGCCGTCTGAGCGGCCGAGCGTTCCGACCGGCCCGAGCTCCGTGGACCGTATCGCCCCGGCGGTCGGGACCGGGCGGTCAACCGACGGGGTCGTGGGGCAGACCGAGGGTGCGCTCGGCGATGATGTTGCGCTGGATCTCCGAGGTCCCGCCCCCGATGGTGAGGGCCGGGGCGAACAGGAACCCGTAGTCGTAGATCGGGTCGGCCGCCAGCGCGGCGGCGGCCCCGCCGTCACCCGACGAGGGAGCCCCGTGGGGGCCGAGCATCCCCGCCGCCCCGGTCAGGTCGCGAGCCAGGGCCATCACGTGCTGTCCGTGCTCGTCGGCCAGCGCCTTCCGCACCGACGCCTCGGGTCCAGGGTCACTGCCCGCTACCGCCGCCGACACGGTCCGGAGCCGGAGCAGGCGCAGGATCTCCCCCTCCGTCCACAGCCGGGCCAGGCGCTGGCGGAGCCGCGGGTCCGCCACCCCCCCCGTACCGCGCACCAGTGCCACCAGGTCGGCGGCGGTCGGGCCCATGCCCCACAGGGCTCCGGCCCCCGACAGGGAGACCCGCTCGTTGCCCAGCGTGACCTTGGCCAGCGACCACCCGTCGCCCACCTGGCCGACCAGGCTGGCGGCCGGGATGCGTACGTCGTCGAGGAAGACCTCGTTGAAGGTGTGGGCGGACGTCATGTCCACCAGCGGGCGGACGGTGACGCCGGGGGCGTCCATCGGGCAGAGGAAGTAGGAGATGCCCCGGTGCTTGGGGGCGTCGGGGTCGGTGCGGGCCAGCAGGATCCCGAACGAGGCGAGGTGGGCGTAGGAGGTCCACACCTTCTGTCCGTTGACCACCCACTCGTCGCCGTCCCGCTCGGCCCGGGTGGTGAGCGAGGCCAGGTCGGAGCCGGCACCCGGCTCGCTGAACAGCTGGCACCAGATCTCCTCGCCGGCCAGCAGGGGAAGCAGGTACCGCTCCTTCTGCTCGGTGGTACCGGCCCGCAGGATGGTGGGGCCGGCCCAGCCGATGCCGATGGTGTTGTCGGGACGCCGCACCCCGGCCCGCTTCAACTCGTCGTCCACGATGAGCTGGGTGGTCGGGTCGGCCCCGAGGCCCCAGGGCTCTGGCCAGTGCGGCGCCACGTAGCCGGCCCCGGCCAGCTGACGGGGTGTCGGTGCCGGGTGTCGGGCCAGCCAGGACCGGACCTCCAGACGGCGCCGGTCGTCGTCGGCGGGGAGCGCGAAGTCCACGGGACGAGCGTAGGCTGCAGCGGTCTGCCGGACCGCATCCGGGTTCCGGACACCGCGTCCGGGCCGGCGGGCCGATGCTGCGACGACGAGGGGTGGAACGACTGATGAGTGCATGGAACTACGGCGACATCTGGGAGGTGGTGGCCGAGACGCTGCCAGAGGCACCGGCCCTCACCCACGGGTCCCGCACCGTGACGTGGGGCGAGCTCGATCGCCGGGCCGGCAACCTCGGTCGGTGGCTGCTCGACGCCGGTGTCCGCCAACAGGACAAGGTGGCCCTGTACCTGTACAACTGCTCGGAGTACCTCGAGGCGACGGTGGCCGTCATCGAGATCGGGTTGGTGCCCATCAACACCAACTACCGCTATGCCGACGACGAGCTCGTCTACCTGTGGGAGAACGCCGACGCGGTGGCGGTGGTGTTCCACGGCGCGTTCGCCGACCGGATCGAGAAGATCCGGGACCGGGTGCCCGGCATCCGCAGCTGGCTCTGGGTCGACGACGCCACCGGCCCGTGCCCCTCGTGGGCGGTGCCGTACGAATCGGTGGCGGCGGGAAGCGACTCCGAGACCCTCGATGCCGGAGGAAGGGAGCGGGTGGTCGCCCCCTGGGGGCGCAGCCCCGACGATCTCTTCATGCTCTACACCGGGGGGACGACCGGTATGCCCAAGGGAGTGATGTGGCGCCAGGACGATCTCTTCGGGCGGCTCAACGGCGCCGGGTTCCGTCGCTACGACGAGGAGGCGGGTCTGGACGGCGTCCGTGAGACCCTGGCCCGGGGCGGCGCCGGCATGACCCTGCTCACCGCCTGCCCGCTCATGCACGGCACCGGCGGCTTCACCGCCATCGAGTGCCTGGCCGAGGGGGGGCGCGTGGTCACCCTGACCTCCCGCCAGTTCGATCCGGTCGAGCTGCTCGACACCGTGGAGCGCGAGAAGGTGAACGGGCTGATCATCGTGGGCGACGTCTTCGCCAAGCCGATCCTCGCCGCCCTCGACGCCTCTCCCGGCCGATGGGACCTGTCGAGCCTGGTCGGGATCATCTCCTCCGGAGTGATGTGGAGCGAGGAGACCAAGCAGGGACTGCTCCGCCACCATCCGGGGATGCTGCTGGTCGACGCCTTCTCGTCGTCGGAGGCACTGGGCATGGGCAGCTCGGTGTCGACTGGCTCGTCGACATCGGGCACCGCACAGTTCTCCCTCGGGCCCGAGGTCCGGGTGATCGACTCGGAGGGCCGGGACGTCGAGCCCGGCTCCGACCAGATCGGCGTGCTGGCGCTGGGTGGCCGGATCCCACTCGGCTACTACAAGGACGAGGTGAAGTCGGCCTCCACTTTCCGGGTCATCGACGGGGTGCGCTACTCGGTGCCCGGCGACTACGCCGAGGTACGCGCCGACGGGAGCATCCACCTGCTGGGCCGCGGATCCGTGTGCATCAACACCGGGGGCGAGAAGGTCTACCCCGAGGAGATCGAAGAGGTGGTCAAGACGCTGGAGGGGGTGACGGACGCCGTCGCCGTCGGCATCCCCCACGAGCGGTTCGGCGAGGAGATCGTGGCCTTGGTGGAGCTCGGCCCGGACGCCGGCGACGTGTCGGTCACCGCCGAGCTGATCATCGGGCACGTCAAAGGCAGGCTGGCCGGGTACAAGGCGCCGCGCCGCGTCTACTTCGTGGCCACCATCGGTCGCTCCCCGTCAGGCAAGGTCGACTACGGCCGGCTCAAACGGGATGCGGTGGTCTGGGCCGCCGTTGACGCCTGACCCGACAGCGACCCCGCGACCGGCTGGATCGGGGACCGGCGTCGGGAGCGGAGAGAGCCGAGCCCCGGTCAGCCCTTGTTGGCGCCGTGGGCCCGGACGAAGTCGTTGACCGTGTAGTAGGCGTCGATCGACTCGCCGGCATCACCCCAGAAGCCATCGAGCACGTCGTAGGCCATCAACCCCTGTTCGATGTAGTGGTTGTTCACGTCAGTGATCTCCAACTCGCCCCGTCCCGAGGGGACGAGCGTGTGGATGACCTCGAAGACATCGGCGTCGTAGCAGTAGATACCGGTCACCCCGAACTTGGACGACGGCTGCTCGGGCTTCTCCACGATGCCGGTGATGCGGTCGCCATCGAAGGTGGGCACGCCGAGGTGACGGAGGTGCTCGTCCTCCTCGACCCTGGTCAGGAGGATGCGGGCACCCGTCGGCTCGGCCCGGAAGGCGTCGACCATCGGCTTGATCGAACGCTCCACGATGTTGTCGGCCAGCATCACCAGGACCGGGTCGCCGTCGACGAACCGGGCGGCCAGCCCGAGGGCCTCGGCGATCCCGCCGGGCTTGTCCTGGTAGCCGTAGCTCAGGCGGTCGATGCCGAACTCGTGGCCGTTGCCCAGGAGCCGCAGGAACTCACCGGCGTGCGTACCCCCGGTGACCAGCATGATCTCCGTGATGTCCGCTTTGACCAGGGCCTCGATGCCGTAGTTGATCATCGGCCGGTCGTAGATGGGCAGTAGGTGCTTGTTGGTGATGCGGGTGAGCGGATGGAGCCGAGAGCCGGTCCCGCCGGCGAGGATGACACCCTTCATTCAGGAAAGCCTAGACGTCATACCCGCAACCGGCCGACCGACCAGTCGCCGATGACCCGGATCCGGGTCGGCGCCTGACTACTCTGATCAGGCATGCCATCACCCTCCGTCACCACAGGGCCGTCCAGGTTCCGTCGATGGCCGCAGGTGGCGTCACCGGGCGCCGCCGCCAAGGCGACGAAGACGGCCGTCGCCGCCGTGGTGGTGCTGGCCCTCACTCTGACCGTCGGGGGTACGGCCGCCGCCGGGACCATGGCGACCGCCTCCCGGGCCGTCCCGGTGACACCGTCCCCCGCCCCGCCGGCCCGGTCTGACCTGGAGGCCTTCTACCGGGTGCCCGACCCCTTGGGCTCGGGCCCCCCGGGTTCGATCATCCGGTCCGAGCCCATCCCTCTGGTCGCCGGCCTGCCGGCCCGGGTCACCGCCTACCGCATCCTCTACCACTCCGAGTCGATCACTGGCACCGACATCGCCGTCTCGGGTATCGTGGTGGTCCCGGGCCGGCCTGCCCCGGCCGGGGGCTACCGCATCGTGACCTGGGCCCACGGGACCACCGGTCTGGCCGGCGCCTGCGCCCCCTCCAAGGCCGGGACCGACGCCATCCCCTACCTGGCCCAGCTCCTGCAGGACGGGTACGTGGTGACCGCCACCGACTACCAGGGCCTCGGGACCAACGGCATCTCCCCCTACCTGGTCGGCCAGAGCGAGGGCCAGTCGGTCCTCGACGCCGCCCGGGCGGCGCGGGATCTCCTCGGGGCCACGGCGTCGGACGAGGTCCTCATCTTCGGGCACTCGCAAGGGGGCCAGGCCGCACTGTTCGCCGGCCAGATCGCCCCGTCGTACGCACCGGAGCTGTTCGTCGTCGGGGTGGTGGCGGCGGCGCCGGTCTCCGACGTCAGCGAGTTCGTGCCGGCGGTGGTCGGACATGCACCGGACCCGCTCGCCGTCTACACCGTCAGCTCGCTCTACGCCTGGTCGGAGACGTACGACGACCTTTCGCTGACCAGCGCCCTGACCACCCGGGCCATAGTCATGATGCGTTCGATCGACGACGAGTGCATCACGCCGTTGGCCGCCCAGTTCGGGCATGTCGCCGCCGACCAGCTCTTCCGGCCCGGTTGGGAGGACACCACCACCGTCCGGGCGCACGAGGCGCAGAACGAGCCGGGCTTGGCGCCCACCTCGGCACCGATCCTGGTGATCCAGGGGACGGCGGACACCCTCATCCCCTACGCCGGCACCACCAGCCTGGTCGACCGGCGGCTCTGCCGCGCCGAGGACGACGTCGTGCAGTACGACGCCTTCCGCCACGCCGGGCACACCAACGTACTGGTGGCGGCGCAGCCCGATGTGCTCCGCTGGATCCAGGCCCGCCTGACCGGGAAGGGACCGCCGCCCGACTCGTGTGCCACCGCCGGACGCTCGAGGTCGCTGGCGGCCTAGCGGCGGCGCGGATCAGACGTCGAGGAACCGGCGGACGGCGAAGGCCGAGCCCACCACGCCCACCACCACGCCCACCAGCCCCACCAGGATGCAGGTGCTGGCCACCTCCCACCCGCCCATGGACATCTGGGCGACCAGGTTGCTCTGGTTGGTCACCGTCCTGGCGGTGTTCAGCCCGATGCCCCAGTAGAGGGAGAGCACCACCAAGACCGCCACGGCCGAGCCGACCAGACCCTGGATCAGCCCCTCGGCCATGAACGGCAGCCGGATGAACCAGTTGGTGGCCCCCACCAGCTTCATCACCGAGACCTCGCGGCGCCGGGCGAAGATGGCCATACGGATCGTGTTGAGGATCAGAACGGCGGCGGAGACGATCAGGACGATGGCGATCGCCAGGCAGACCCATTTCGAGACGTTGATCACCGTCTCCTCGTTGTGGATGGTCTGTTGGGGCTCCGTCACCGACAGGACGCCGGCGGTGCCGCTGAACGTGTGGA
>JBKQTE010000115.1:0-26220 GCA_052143315.1 Acidimicrobiales bacterium
GCCGCCGCCCGGGCGATCCCGGTCGACGACCACCTCCGGGTGGTCGACGGGGTGTGGGCGGTCGGCGATGCCACCGCCAAGGGGCCGTTCACCCACGTGTCGATGTACCAGGCGGCCATCGTCATCGACGACATCCTCGGCCGCCCGGTCACCCCCGCCGACTACCGGGCCATCCCCCGGGTCACCTTCACCGACCCCGAGATCGGCTCGGTGGGTCTCAACGAGCGGGAGGCCCGCCGGCGGGGCCTGCGGGTCCGGGTGGGCTTCACCGACCTGCCCGCCTCCACCCGCGGGTGGATCCACAAGGCCGGCAACCAGGGCTTCATCAAGCTGGTGGAGGACGCAGATCGGGGGATCCTGGTGGGCGCCGCCTCGGCCGGGCCGACCGGTGGCGAGGTGCTCGGCCTGCTGACGCTGGCCGTCCATGCCGAGGTCCCCACCGGACGCCTCCGGCACATGATCTACGCCTACCCGACGTTCCACCGGGCCATCCTGTCGGCCCTCGAGGACCTGGACGACCCGGCCCCGTCGTAGTCCCGGGGCCGGCACCGGGCCCGCCGGCACGCTCAGCAGTAGGGATGGCAGAGGGTCATCTGGAACTCGTCGCCCTCCGAGGTCCAGGTCGAGTCGATGACGAACCCGCATTCGACCAGCTCGGCCTCGAGGCCCTCCGGGGTGAACTTGGTGCTGATCTCGGTCAGCATCTCCTCGCCGGCCGCGAAGGTGACCTCGAGGTCGAGATCGGCCAGCCGGATCGACTGGGCGGTGGCGGCCCGCAGCCACATCTCGATCCGGTGGTCGTCCTCGTTCCACCTGGCCACATGGTCGAACGCCGCCGGGTCGAAGTCGGCCCCCAGCTCGCGGTTGAGGACGGTGAGCACGTTGCGGTTGAACTCGGCGGTCACGCCGGCCGAGTCGTCGTAGGCGGCCACCAGCTGCTGACGGTCCTTCACCAGGTCGGTGCCGACCAGGAACCGGTCCCCGGCGTCCAAGGCGCAGTCGAGGTCGACGAGGAAGCGACGGCGCTGTGCCGGGTCGAGGTTGCCGATGGTACCGCCGAGGAAGGCGATCATCCGGCGCCCCCCGGTGGGCAGCCGGCCGAGATGACGGTGGAAGTCCCCGACCACCGCCTCGACGGCCAGGCCGGGGTACTCCCCGGCCAGGGCGTTGGAGGCCTCCCACAGGGTGGTGGAGCTCACGTCGAGGGGCACGTACCGGCTCAGGAGCCCGGTGGCCTGCATGGCGTCGAGCAGCACCCGGGACTTGTCGCAGGTCCCCGCCCCCAGCTCGACCAGGACGTCGGCCCCGGACACGGTGGCCATCTCCTTGGCGTGGGTCTCGAGGATCCAGCGCTCCGACCGGGTGGGGTAGTACTCGGGGAGCCGGGTGATCTCGTCGAACAGCTGCGATCCCCGGTCGTCGTAGAAGTAGACCGGCGGGATCTGCTTGGGAGCCGCGGTCAGCCCGGCCCGGACGTCACGCTCCATGGTACCCCGGAGGTCGTCGCCCGACAGGTGGACGTCCAGGGTGGGGGGGACGATCGGTTCGGTTCGGTTCGTCATCGGGCGCTCGGCTGCGTTCGGGCTCAGGAGTCCCGGGCCAGGCGGAGGCCGCTGAAGGCCCAGCGGGCCGAGGAGGGGAAGAAGTTGCGGTACGTGGGCCGGACGTGCCCCGGCGGGGTCACGCACGACCCGCCCCGCAGGACGTACTGGTTGACCATGAACTTCCCGTTGTACTCGCCGACCGCCCCGGGGGGCGGTTGGAAGCCCGGATAGGGGCTGTACGACGAGGAGGTCCACTGCCACACGTCGCCCCGGAAGGCGGTGCGCCCGCTCCGCTCGCCGGCGGTGGCGACCGGCGACGGGTGGAGGACGTCGAGATCGAGGTCGTTGCCCTCGGACCCGTCGTCGACGGCGGCCACCTCCCACTCCGCCTCGGTCGGGAGGCGGGCCCCGGCCCACCGGGCGAAGGCGTCGGCCTCGTAGTAGCTGACGTGGCAGACCGGCTCGTCGGGGTGGACCGGGCGGAACCCGCCCAGGGAGAAGAGGTGCCACCGATCGTCGACCCGGGTCCAGTAGAGGGGGGCGTCCCACCGGTCGTCCCGCACGGTCGCCCACCCGTCGGAGAGCCACAGCTCCGGGCGCCGGTAGCCGCCGTCGTCGATGAACTCGATCCAGTCGGCCCCGGTGACGGTCCGGTCGGCCGTGGCGTACGGGCGGAGGTGGACGGTGTGGCGCGGTCGCTCGTTGTCGTAGCAGAACCCGTCGCCTGGGTGGCCGATCTCCACCGGCCCGCCGTGGTGCTCCGTCCAGGTGAGGTTCGGGAGGGGGGTGGCGTCCGGGTCCGGCCCGTCGAGCGGGAGGTACGCCCGGTGGAGCGGGTTCCGGGACAGCGTGTGCTTGATGTCCATCAGCAGGAGCTCCTGGTGCTGCTGTTCGTGGTTGAGGCCGAGCGCCACCAGCTCCGCCACCCGGGCGTCGACGCCGCCGTCGAGCAGCCGGACCATGCCTTCGTCGACGTGGTCCCGGTAGGCGGCGATCTCGTCGATGCCGGGCCGGGACAGCACGCCCCGGGCGTTGCGGGGGTACGGGGTGCCGACGCCCTCGTAGTACGAGTTGAACAGGTACTCGAAGGCGGGGTGGAACAGCTCGTACCCCCCCACCTCCGGCCTTAGCAGGAAGGTCTCGAAGAACCACGACGTGTGGGCGCGATGCCACTTGGTCGGGCTGGCGTCCGGCATCGACTGGACCGTCTGGTCCTCGGCGGAGAGCGGGGAGGCCAGCAGCTCGGTCAGGGCCCGCACGGCCGAGTAGGCCGCCGAGGTCGCCACGGGGCCCGCCTTCTCCAGCAGCTCAGCCATGGTCGCTCCTCCGTCGCCGTCGACGGTGGTCGGCTGTGGCACCGGCGTGCCGACCCACCACCGACACAGAACTTACCCTCCCGGGGCCGACGTCATTCGCGTGCCCGTACCGTCCGGGGGTGCGCCCGGCGGCGGTTCACAGTGGATTCACAGGGACTTGGGGGCTCATTCACAGGGAATCGTGGCATCGTGCCAGCATGGACTCGACCGGAGCAGGGACGGTTGGCGAGGACGACCGGGCCACCCCGACGACGTCCCCGGGGCCCGCGGTCGAAATCGTCCTGCCGGTCTTCGACGAGGAGCGCCGGCTGGAGGAGGGGGTGCGGGGACTGCACGCCTACCTGGCCACCGCCACCCTGGGCGACGTGGTGGTGACCATCGCCGACAACGGGAGCACCGACCGGACGGGATCGATCGGCCGCCACCTGGTCGCCGCCCTCCCGGGGATCCGCATGGTCCGGCTGGAGGAGAAGGGGCGAGGTCGCGCCCTGCGGGCCGTGTGGAGCGAGAGCTCCGCCGCGGTGGTCGCCTACATGGACATCGACCTGTCGACAGGGCTCGACGCCTTTCCCCCGCTGGTGCAGCCGTTGCTGGACGGCGTCGCCGACGTGGCGGTGGGCACCCGCCTGGCCCCGGGGTCGCGGGTCGACCGCAGCCTCGTCCGGGAGGTGCTCTCCCGCGGCTACAACGGCCTGGTGCAGGGGCTCCTGCGGAGCCGGGTCTCCGATGCCCAGTGCGGGTTCAAGGCGGTCAGGCGGGAGGTGCTGCCGCCGCTCCTCAGCCGCATCGTCGACGATGCCTGGTTCTTCGACACCGAGCTGGTGGTCACCGCCGAACGGCTCGGGCTCCGGATCGAGCAGGTGCCGGTGACCTGGGTGGAGAACAGCGACTCGCGAGTGCATCTCCTCAGGACCTCGTTGCGCGACCTCCAGGGCATCGCCCGGCTGTTGCGCACCCCGGCCCCGGTGGGCATGACCGTGGCCCCGGGCCCGTCCGCCGACCGGCCCGACGACCACATCGCCGAGGTGACCACGGAACGGACGCCGACACCGCCATCGACAGGACGACCGACGTGCCCACGGACCTGACCGCCGAGCCCACGTCGGCGGTGACCGACGTGGTGACCACCACGCCGCCCGCCGGGGCGCCCGACGCCCCACCGGGCTCGTCGCCGCACATTGCCGGGGGGAACGGGGCCGTCGAGCCCCACGGCGCCCCGGGGACGCCGCCGCGCGCCGGTCGGATCAAGCGGCTGGTGCGGGGACGGGAGGGCGACCCGTCGTGGGTGCGCCCGGCATTGATCGCCCTGCTGGTGGGCACCGCGGTGCTCTACCTCTGGGACCTCGGGGCGTCCGGGTGGGCCAACTCCTTCTACTCGGCCGCCGTCCAAGCGGGAACGAAGAGCTGGCGGGCCGCCTTCTTCGGCTCGTCCGACTCCTCCAACTTCATCACCGTCGACAAGCCACCGGTGTCGTTGTGGGTGATGGAGGCCTCCGCCCGGGTCTTCGGCGTCAACGCCTGGAGCATCCTGGTGCCCCAGGCGTTGGAGGGGGTGGCCTCGGTCGGCGTGCTCTACGTGACCGTCCGGCGGTGGTTCTCCCCGGCCGCCGGGCTGCTCGCCGGCGCCGTGTTGGCGCTCACCCCGGTGGCCGTGCTGATGTTCCGGTTCAACAACCCCGACGCCCTGCTGGTCCTCCTCCTCACCCTGGCCACCTACGCCGCCGTGCGCGCCCTCGAGTCGGCCCAGACCCGATGGTTGGTGCTGATGGCCGTCTTCGTCGGCACCGGCTTCCTGACCAAGATGATGCAGGCCTATCTGGTGATCCCGGCCATCGGCCTGGTGTACCTGCTGGCCGCGCCCACCCGGCTGCGCCGGCGGGTCTGGCAGCTGGCGGTGGCCGCCGCCGCCCTGGTGGTGGCGTCGGGCTGGTGGGTGGCCGTCGTCCAGCTGACGCCGGCCGCCGACCGGCCCTACGTCGGCGGCTCCCAGAACAACTCCATCCTCAACCTGATCTTCGGGTACAACGGCTTCGGCAGGCTGTCGGGCAACGAGGCGGGAAGCGTGGTCGGCGGGGGTGGACTGGCGCATGCCGGGTCGCAGTGGGGCCCCACCGGGTGGAACCGGCTCTTCCTGTCGGACATGGGTGGACAGATCTCGTGGCTGCTCCCCGCCGCCCTGATCTTCCTGGTGGCCGGGCTGGTGTTGACCGTGCGCGCCCCCCGCACCGACCAGACCCGGGCCGCCTTCCTGTTGTGGGGAGGATCGCTGGTGATCACCGGCCTGGTGTTCAGCTACGCCCAGGGGATCATCCACCCGTACTACACGGTGGCGCTGGCACCGCCCGTCGGCGCCCTGATCGGCATGGGCACGGTGACCATGTGGGGCCGCCGCTCGTCGATGCCGGCCCGTGCCGTGCTGGCGTCGGCGCTGGCCGCCACCGCGGTGTGGGCCTGGTTCCTGCTCGACCGGAGCCCGACCTGGTTCCCGTGGCTGCGCGGGCTGGTGCTGGTGGCGGGCGTCGTCGGCGCCGCCCTGCTCCTGCTGCCCCCGGGCTGGCTGAGGCGGTGGGTGGCGGTGGTGGCGGTGGTGGGAGTCGGGGTGGCGCTGGCCGGGCCGGCGGCGTACGCACTGCAGACCGCCGGATCGCCCGAGTCGGGCGCCATCCCCAGCGCCGGCCCGGCCGTCGCCGGTAGCGGGTTCGGAGGTCCCGGTGGAGGTCCCGGCGGCGGGTTCGGTCGGTTCCACCCCGGAGCCGGCGGGCTCGGCGGCGTCCCGGGTCAGGGAGGTCGGCCGTTCGGCGGCGGGTTCAGGACCGGCACGCCCGGGGCCGGCACCGGTGGGTTCACGCCCCCGGCCGGGGGCTTCGGCGGCCGGTTCGGCGGCCGGTTCGGCGCGGCCGGCGGCCTCCTGGACGGCAGCACCCCGGGGCCGGCGCTGGTCAAGGCCCTGAGTGCCGACGCCTCCCGCTACCGGTGGGTGGCCGCCACCTCCGGCTCCGACTCGGCCTCCGGCTACCAGCTGGCCACCGGCGACCCGGTGATGGCAATCGGCGGGTTCAACGGCACCGATCCGGCGCCGACCCTGGCCGAGTTCGAGCAGTACGTGCGGGACGGCGACATCCACTACTACATCGCCGGCGGCGGCTTCGGCGGCTTCGGAGGGTTCGGCGCCGGTTCGGGGTCGGACGACGCCTCCGTCATCGAGACGTGGGTGCGGTCCCACTACACATCGGAGACCATCAGCGGGATCACCGTCTACGACCTGACCCCGACCCCGACCCCGGCGTCGGCGTAGCCGCCATGCTGGTTCGTCGTCGGTGACAGCCCGCCCGCGTCCGGTTGCCGCCTGGGGTTCGGAAGCCGGTCGCTGGCGTCGCCGAGGAGGAGCGCCGTGCCGGACGTGCCCCTTCCGGGGGTCCGAGGTCCGGGGTGCCCGGCGCCGTGGGGCCGTGAGCCAGCCCGCGCTACGACACTTCTCCGACGGCCCGGGCGAGCTCTCCCCACGGGCCGATGGATGAGCGATCACGGCCCCAGGCGATGCCGGCGAAGTACAGGACGACCCGGGTGGCGATCGCCCGGTAGCGGTCCGAGAGCTCGTCGGCCACGGTGTCCCAGTCACCGCTGATGCAGAAGTGACGGAGCAGCTCGTCGTCGACCTGGGCGGCCATTCCGGAGATATCACCGACCTTCTGGCGTTCGCGGATCCGGGCCGTGGTCCCCTCTCGACCGAGCTGGTCGAAGATGAACGCGTAGTTGGGCGTGGATCCGTAGAAGGCGACCTGCAATCGTGCCATCTCACGCCATCCGTTCACTTCGTCCGGCGTCGACCCGGGGGCCACGAAGGCCGGGACGATCAGTTGGAGATCAGCGGTCGACCGCCCCACCCGGACGGCTCCGGCTTCGAGGTTGGGGAGGACGGTGTCGGTCAGGTAGGTGGGCGTGTTGAGCGGGTGGATGTGGACCCCGTCGGCCACCTCTCCCGCCATCCGCAGCATCCACGGGTTGACGGCGGCGACGTCGATCGGCGGGTCGGGGGCGGCGATCGGGCCGGGTGACCACATGGCGGGAAGCAGCGACAGGCTCCAGAACTGGCCGTCGTGCTCGAGGTCGGCCGTGCCCCGGAATGCGGCGAAGATGGATCGCAACGCGACGACGTACTCTTTCATGCGAGTCCCGGGGTGCTCGAACTCGGTGCCGTAGCGCCGTTCGATATGGGCCCGGACCTGGGTGCCGAGACCGAGGCGGAACCTCCCCGAGGTTGCCTCGGCCAGCTCCCATGCCACGGTGGCCGTGACCATGGGGCTCCGGGGAAAGGCGACGGCGATCCCGGTGAGCACGTCGATATCGGCGGCCAGGGCGGCAGCGGCACAGCTGAGATAGGCCGTGCGGCCCGCCTCGGTGACGACGAGCCCGGAGAAGCCGGCCTGGCGGGCGTCGCGGGCGAGCTCCTGGACCTGCCGCAACGGGAGCCCGCCGGTCATGAGGTCGACCTTCACGGACAGTGGGGTCGTGGCTGGCTGATGGAGCTCATCTCGCCGGTGAGCTTAGGGGAGCTCGTCCAGGCAGGCACTGCTTCGGGTCGACTTCTATAGTCTCGTTTGCCGACTCTTGGAGGATGGTTCGCGTGACACTCGATGCTGCACCACCGGTCTACGACCCGCTCGACCTGAGAACCCAGCACGACCCGTACCCCGCCTATCGGCGGCTGCGGGACGAACATCCCGTGTACCAGGCGTCACACGGGTACTGGGTGCTCTCCCGCTTCGAAGATGTGTTCCAAGCCGCTTTCGACGCTGCCACCTTCTCCTCGGCGCAGGGGTTGACCTTCCAGGAGAACGAGATGGTGGCGCTCGGGCTGAAGCCCACCCTGGTCATGATGGACCGGCCGGAGCACACGACGTTCCGGAGGCTCATCAGCCGGGGATTCACGCCTCGCAAAGTTGCCGAGCTCGAACCGGCGATCCGGACCTTCGTGCAGGCTCGGGTGGCGGTGCTGGCAGAGGTGGGCGAGGCGGACTTCATCGAAGTGCTGGCCGGGCCCCTCCCGACGTTCGTGGTCGCCCAGTACCTCGGCGTGCCGGAGAGCGACCGCCAGCAGTTCGACAGTTGGAGCGACGCCATCGTGCAGGCCAACGCCACCGGCAGCGCCTTGCGCGACGCTGCCGGGGCAGTGGCCGGCCTGTACGGCTTCTTCACCGAGTTGATCGAGTGGAGACGGCAGCACCCGGGCGATGACATGCTCTCGGACCTGGTTGCCGCCGAGGTCGATGGTCGTCCCCTTCACGTCGATGAGATCCTCGGCTACTGCTTCGTCATGATCGCCGGCGGCAACGACACGACCTCCGGGCTGCTCGGCGGGACGGCGGTCGCCCTGACCGAGCGCCCGGAGCAGCGACGGATGCTCCTCGACGACCCGGGACTGCTCCCAGGGGCGGTGGAGGAGCTGCTGCGGTTGACCAGCCCGGTGCAGGGCCTGTCTCGGACGACGACTCGGCAGGTGGAGCTGCACGGCGCATCCATCCCGGCAGCCAGCAAGGTCCACCTGCTGTACGGGTCAGCCAACCGCGACCCACGCGAGTTCGGGCCGACCGCCGACGATCTCGACGTCACCCGCCGGTTCAGCCGGATGCTGACCTTCAGCAACGGACCGCACCACTGCATCGGTGCCGCCGCCGCCCGGCTCCAGGCCCGCGTGGCGCTGGAGGAGCTGTTTCGGGTGCTACCCGAATTCGAGGTGGATGGGTCGCTCGGCCGATTTGCCCCCGGACCGTTCGTGCGGCGCTACGAGTCGCTGCCCATGAGGGCCGGCAAGGTGCACCGACCGGCGGTCTGACCGGCAACGCTCCTCCAGAAGGGCCCGTGGCGTCCTCGCGCATGGAGCTCGGCTCCCGAGGGCCTGGGTGCGAAACGGAAGTGCGATGCTCGGCTGCCGGGGAATGTATGCTCCCAGACGTCGGAGCAGGTCTGTCTCGTGACTGTGGTGGGAGGGTCTCATGGCGGGAACTACTTCGACGGTGGCTCCGATCATCGGCAGTTCTCACACCAGTTTCGCGAAACAGGAGTGGGTCGCCGGCGGCATTGTTGTCGGGCTCGCGCTGGTCGTCATCGGCTTCCGGCGCTACTGCGCAGCTCGAAGTGCGACGTGGGGCGCCGGCGAGTCGGTCCTCTACGCGGTGTTCCTCCGCACCCGTGTGCCACCCGGTAGCCAGGCACCGACCGCCAGGGGTCTGCTCGTCGGCCAGGACAACCGATTCTCGACGTCGAAGACCACAGCCGCGATGTGGACCGCTCTCTTGATCTACTTCATCGTGGCGATGGCGTTGGTGCTGGGTTTCGCGCGGAGCCGGTTCGATGCTCTGATCGGCGGTATCAGCCCGCTCTACCTCGTCTTCCTGGGAGGGCCGTTCGCAGCTGCGGTGATGGCCAAGGCCACCGTGAGCGGCGCGGTGGGAAGTGGAGATCAGCAGAAGAGCCAGGCGGCCTCCCCCCAGGTGGCCGACGTGTTCAGCGATGACGACGGGAACACCGACCTGGTCGACCTGCAGTATCTGGCGTTCAATCTCGTTGTCGCCGCCATCGTGCTGGTCGAGTTCGTCCACGCCCCCGGCTACGGCGCCCCGGCGGTTCCGGATTTCCTTGCCGGGCTCACCGGTGCGTCGGCTGCCACGTACGTCACCAACAAGGCTCTGGTGTCCGGCAACCCGCCGGCCATCAGCCGCTTGTCACCGTCGACGACACGCCCCGGGGGTCAGGTCATCGCCCTCGGCGCCAACCTCATCGCCCAAGGAGACAGCTCGCATCCCACCGTGTTCGTCAACAACGGATCGGCAATTGGGGCGACAGACGATCCGCCGAGCGCGGACCAGGCGACCTTCCGGCTTCCGGTGGCAACTCCATTCGGGGGTGCATCGGTGGTCGTCCACACGCCCTCCGGGCTCGAGACCAGCCCGAGCACCCTGCAGGTGGTGGCTGACGCGCTGGTCGTGGGACACGCCGCGCCCACCGAGACCATGCCGAATACGACGATCACGCTCCTCGGTGCCGGCTTCTATGACGCCACCGATGTCGACGCCGATGGAAACCCCGGCGATGGCGCCATTCCGGCCGTCGTCACCCTCACTGGCCGCACGAAGCACGCCGAACCCCACCAGTGCCTCAACGGTCGGGGGACGGACACGCAGCTCACGGTGACGGTCCCTGCTGACATCTTGACCCGAGACGAGGAAGCGGCAGGCTGGTTCGACGTCCACGTCGCAAGGGGCAGCCTCCAGGCGGCGCCGAACATCGCCATCAACGTGCAGTAGCGGGCGGCGCCGGCGCTGGTCGTGGCGCTTCGGTTGGAAGCCGCACCGCGCCGGGGGCATCGCCCAGCCGGCCGCTTCATCCGCCGGCGTAGGAGGTGCCCCGTTCGTCGTCGATGGAGCTCAAGGGAGATCGGAGCTCACCTGTGTGCGGTGCCCGGCTCGTGAGGCGGGCGCTCAAGCGGACCACTCCGGATCCAGCCATTCAAAGCCCTCGCCGTCGACCAGCTCGACTTCCTGACATCCGGCTCCGATCGCGGCTTCACCGGCATGCGTGCCGGCCGGAGGAAGGTGGACCAGGAGCGCCACCATGACCAGGGCAGCCAGCCCGAACAAGGCGCCGGCTCCGAACGTCACATCGAGGCCGTGGACCAGAGAGACCGAAGTGCTTCCGCTTGGCCCCAGCTGTGCGTGGCCAGATGCCGCATCCAGAACGGTGACGAGAACGGCCAACCCGAGCGCAGCCCCGACTTGCTGGACGACGTTGACCAGGCCCGAGGCTGCGCCCGCGTCTGCAGGATCCACACCGGAGAGCGATGCGGTAGTGAGTGACACCAACGAGGTCCCCGAGCCGAGGCCGAGGAGCACCAGGCCCACGAGAATCCGGGGATACGAGGCAGTGGTGTGGAGCTGGCTGCTGAGGAGCAGGCTGACGATGGTCAAACCGATGCCGGACAGCATCAGGACCTTGGGCCGTACTCGGTAGACCAGGATCTTGCTCACGAGTTGCGACGAGAGGAAGACCGACACCGGAACGGGCAGGAAGCTGAGGCCAGCGCGGAGCGGTGAGTATCCCTCCACGTCCTGGAGGAACTGCCCGAGGAAGAAGAACAATCCGTACATGCCGGCATAGACCAACCCGCGGGACACGTTGGCCGTGGTCCGGGTCCCATCGGTGAATAGGCGGAGGGGCACGATCGGCTCCTCCGCACGGGTTTCGATGAGCATGAACGCGACCAGCAGCAGCGCGCCCATGGCGAGGGCACCTGCTGTGATCGGGCTTCCCCACCCGTGACCCCCCGCCTCCACGAGGCCCAGCACGATTGCCACCATGCCGAGCGTGGAGGTGAGCGCGCCGGCGACGTCGAAGTGCCCGTGGCGACGCTCGGTCTCCTGGAGCGCAACTCGACCGACGAGCCACACGACGACGCCGATCGGCACATTGACGAACATCACCCATCGCCAGGACACCACCTCGGTGAGTACTCCTCCGGCGACTAAGCCGAGGGCGCCTCCCGCGGCGGACACCGTGGTGAAGAGACCGATCGCCCGGACTCGCCGGGGTCCCTCGGAGAAGACGGTGGTGAGCAGGGCGAGCGATGAGGGAGCGGCCAATGCGGCGCCCACCCCCTGCAGTGCACGGGCGGCGAGGAGCATCCAACCAGCGGCGGCGAACCCCCCGAGCAGCGAGCTCAGCGAGAAGATCGCGATGCCGGTCAGGAAGGTCCGCCGCCGGCCGAGGAGATCACCGGACCGGGCTCCCAGGAGCAGAAGACCGCCGAAGGTCAGGAGGTAGGCGTTCAGCACCCACGAGAGCTCGCTCCCGGTGAAACCGAGACCGTGCTGAATATGGGGGAGAGCGACATTTACGATCGTCGTGTCCAGGACCACCATGAGTTGGGCCGAGAGGATGACGAAGAGGAACACCGAGGGACTGGAGAGGCGATGCCGGAGGGATCCGGCGCGGCCTGGAGCGGAACGGCTCTGCGCCCGGGCGCGCTGCTGGAGGGATGAAGCAGTTGGCATGGTTTTCCGATCTTTCCGCTGGTACTGTGACGGGTAAGCGGAAGCTTCCTCCGGTTAGTATACGGAGGGTCCCTCCGCTTTGCAACTGCGGTGGAAGGTCAGAGAAGGAGGTGAGGAGATGACGGTCCAGTCGAAGTCGACGGAGCCGGCCGTGAATGAGGTCGAGCTACCGGTGGCAGGTGACGATCCCGAACGTCCGATGCGTGCTGACGCCCGGCGCAACTACGAGCGTCTGGTGGCCGCCGCCCGCACGGTCTTCGCCCAGCAGGGCGGCGGGGCGTCGATGGAGGCCGTCGCCAAGGAAGCCGGCGTCGGCGTCGGCACCCTGTACCGTCACTTCCCCAAGCGGATCGATGTGGTCGAGGCCGTCTACCGGGAGGACGTCGACCAGCTGGTCGATGTCGCCGAATCGTATGTCTCGGAGTTGGAGCCGTGGCCTGCCCTCGTGGCTTGGCTCGAGGCCTTTGTGAACTATGCGATCGGCAAGAGGAGGTTCCTGAACGAACTCCATGAGGCTTTCGAGAAGAATCCGGAGCTGCGGATCGGATCCCGTGAACGCATCGAAGGAGCCCTGAGCATCGTCCTTACGAGGGCACAGGCTGCGGGCGTGGTGCGCGACGACCTCGACGGCGCAGATCTCATGCAACTTCTCGGGTCCATGTGTATGAGCGCGACCCTGACTCCGGAGCAGAGCACGCGTTTGCTCGTTGTCATCCTGGACGGCTTACAGCCACCGAAGTAGTGGAATGGTGGCTCGGGCCCGTCCCCAGCGGACGGTGTCGTCCACGCGGCCTTCAGCGACATCGCCGACTCCACGGAGTTTGCGGCCGCGGGCCAGATCGAACGACGCGCCGTGGGCTCGGACGGGCGTCTCGAACGAGCTGTCTTCGATCCACTCGACAGGTCCGTATCGACGGCTACGTCGCCCTTCGTTCCTTCGATGCCCACTCAACCTTCGATGCCTTCGATCTGCGCTCCTTGGCGGCCGGACTGAACCGATGCTCGGCACCCTGAGGAGTGATACCTCCGACCGCCTCGCCGATCTCCCGCCAGCTGGCTCCGTGGCGCCGGGCGGTCTCCGCGGATACCTGGCACAGGTGCTCCGCTGAACGTCGAAGCAGGTCGGCAAACCGAAGCGCGGTGAGCGACTGTGCCGGCTCGACGGACACGCCGGCGACGGCTTCCTGGCGGCCGCGAACGGTGAGATGGTCGGCGATCGATTCTGGATCTGACGGCACCGGACCAGCGTACCGGCTCTGGTCGAAGCTCTCAACCATGTGTTGACAACCATGTGTTGAAGATCTAGCCTTCAACACATGGTTGATGGTTGCATCCGAGAGCTCCGTCGCCGTCCCATGAAGGGTCCAGACGCCCCTCGGGCACCTCTCATCACCGGGGTCGACTCGAGCCCGGCTCCGGGCCGGGGCCACGGTCGCCGCCGGAGAACCGTCGTCCTGCTGGCAGCCGTGCTCGTTGCCGGCACCGCCGCGGCGCTCGGCCTGGCTGGCGGCACACGGTCGGTCCGGGCCTCGACACCCCCCACCGCCGCGGCCCCAACGGTGCACATCGTTGGCCCGAAGCGGACCGATCACGGTGTCCTCAGGGCAGTACCTGCCGCCCCCACTGCGGCCGCCCCCGACGGCGCCGCTGCCACGGCACGCGGCGCCGCTGCCACCACTGCCGCCGTCACCACCCAGACAGCGAGCACACCAGCGCCGGCACCCGTCGCTGCGGTCGGGACACCAGCGCCGGCCACTGCACCGGCGGCGCCCGCGCCCGCCACAGAGCCTCCCGTGGCCACGCTGGTTGCCGAGGTCGAGGCCGCCGGCGTCGAGCCGGGATCGAACTGGAGCTGGAGCATGGGGAGTACGGCGACTCCGTGTGGTGAGATTCCCGGCAACAGCGTCGGTACAGGTTGCACGTTCGGGGCGGCCGGGGCGGCTCGGAGCGTCTTTTCCGGCTCGCCTTCCCTTGCCCTCGTCGCCCACGAGCTCGCCAACGCTGAGACCGAGAACGACGCCGTGCCGAGCCTGATGAGTGAGGTCACCAGCGCTGAAGCCGGGACGTCCTGGTCCTCGATCGATGCCGTGGCGTCCTGCCTCGTCGAGCACTTCATGGGGTTCCAGGACGACGCCGCCGGCAGTTGGCAGTGCCCGGCCGCACTGGCCACGCTGGTGGCCGAAAACATTCACGACACAGTTTCCGCGGGCACGTAGCTGGTGCCCGACCGTGGCCCGGCATCAGGCGTGGCCTCCGCCGACGATCAGGTCGAACCTGGGGCAGATCCTGCAAACGGAGCCGCAGCGGGGGTAACCGCGTCCAGCGACGTGTAGACCACGATGTTGGACAGATAGCTGCCCGTCTGGTGGTCGAACACCCCTCCGCACGTGACCAGTTGTAGCGCGCTGGACCCGTTCGAACCGTAGACGCGTTGGGCGGGGAACTGCTGTTTCGGGTACTCGGCCACCGAGTCGACCGCGAACTGGGCGGTGTCGCCGTCGGTCAAGCCCACGAACACCTGGTCACCGGCGGTAAGCGTCCGCAGTTGGAAGAACACCCCGGGCCCCGTCGAGTTGTCGACGTGTCCCAAGATGACCGCCGAGCCCACCTGCCCAGGGGTGGGGCCCAGCCGGAACCATCCCGGCTGCTGGATGGTGGTGGGCACCTGCACCGAGCCGTCGGCATTGAGGCCGAGGGTGGACAGTGACACCGACAGGCCGATAGCTGGTATCCGCAACGTTGTCGGTGTGGAGCGAGCGGTGGCCAACGTGGCCACCTTCGGCGGATTCGGGGGCGCCCCGGCTGCGGACCTCACCGCGGCCGGGGACGGCGCAGGCGACGGCAGGGCATGGTTGCCGCCGCGCAGGCCCACCGTAAGTGATCCGACCCCGACGAGGAGCAGAGCCGCGGCGGCCAACTGCCAACGCTTCGACCGGCTCGCCCTCACGGCGCTGCCACGCAGGTTCATACGTGCCCGTTAGATCCGACCCGACCGGTAACGATACGACGCCGGCGGACGGCGACCGCCAACGCCCCGGCCGATCCGGCCAGGGCCAGCGCACCCAGAGCGATCAGGTCGCCGTACCGGGCGTGGGCTGCCCCGCCCAAGCCGGTATGGGGGTAGCCGGTGGGGACGACCCCGGTGGCACCGGAAGCGGTCGACGCTCCGGAGCCGGTGGTGGCGCCGGCCGCAGTCCCGCCACTACCGGAGCCGGTCCCGCTGGCCGGAGAGCTGGTGACGCCGGAGCCGCCGCTGCCACTGGTGCCGCCGCTGCCACTGGTGCCTCCGCTGCCGGCACTACCGCCCGTGCCGCCAGTACCGCCCGTGCCGCCAGCGGCGGTGGTTGCGGTCGGCGATGTGGTTGCGGTGTTCAACGAGGTGACGGCGCAGGTCGAAGGGGCGGTGATGGTGTTGGCATCCAGAGTGACGTCGCCGTTTCGGGCCAGCACCCTTCCCTGCACGGTGGCGCCGGTGTTGAGCGTTGCCGAGGTCAGCGCCATGATGGTTCCCACGAACGTGCTGGCGGACTTCAAGGTCGCCGAGCTGCTGACCTGCCAGAACACGTTGCACGCCTGGGCGCCGTTCTCGAGCTGTACGACGCTGTTCGAGGCCGTGACCAGATCAGACGAGGCCTGAAAGACGAAGACCGCATCGGCATCCCCTTCACCGTTGAGGACCAAGGGACTGGCCGCAGTGATGTTGGCGGTGGCTGCGTGACCGAAGGCATAGACACCAGGGGTCAGGGTCTTACCACCGAGCTGGTTGTCGCCAGCCGCGAATGTGGTGGTCGGCGGCTGCCCTGCCGCCGCCACGTAGGCGGTGGTCAGGTCGTTCTTGGCCGTGGTGAGAAGCGCAGGGTCGTCGACATTGCCTGCTGGACCTGTGCCATTGGTGGAGTAGATGGTGCCGGTGACCTCAGCTCGGGTCAGCCCGGCGTAGTTGGTGCCGGCGTCCGGGCTCAAGCCGACATCGCCGGTGATGGCCGAGGTAGGGACATCGGTGACGGCAGTACCGGCCAACACTGCGAATGGGGCGGCAGTCCCCAGCTGTACGGTCTGGGCCGCTGCCGCCGGCGGGATGAAGCCGGCGCTGACCAGGACCATCGCTGTCAAGGCGGTGCCCACCAACGACACCGCGCCCAATCGACTGCGAGCCGAGACCAGGTGGTGGCCGGACCTCGGCATGCCGGAGTCATGCAACGAGTGACGCGCTGACGTAGACCAAGTGGAGAGCATGGTGGACCCCTTCGTGCACGCCCGAAATAGACAACCGTCAACGGCGGACGTCCGGGGGTACGGCGTCAGGCTACTCTTGAAGTAGAACACATGCAACACATTTCAGGAAATATCTGTTATCTTCTTGTTATGTCCACATGGAGATTCTTGACCAACCACGGCCGGGCATTACTGTGCATCGCTCGCGACCCGGAGGTGCGCCTGCGCGACATCGCGGCCAGTCTCGGGATCACCGAACGAAGCGCCCACAGCATTGTCAGCGATCTGGCCGAAGCCGGCTACGTGGTGAAGGAGAGGGAGGGCCGTCGCAATCGCTATCAGATCCAGCACCACCTGCCACTTCCGGAAGCCCCGGACAGAGAGCAGGCCATCGGTGAGGTCCTGGATATCCTGGCCGGCCCTGCACTGTCCTGAAGTCCTACCGCGCGAAGGGGACTGCCGGGCGTCACCCTCGGTCCACTCGGATCCGGATACGGCGCTGGTCTTCCGTAGATCAGACCGACGCTCTCCGTCGAGATCGATCCTGACCAGGATGTCCCGGTGAGCCGGCGGACAGTGAATCGAGCCTTTTCCCGAGCCAGCGGGCGTTCAGCACGAGACGACGACCTGCTCTCGGTGGTCGGATCCTCATCGGGACACAAGGAACCTCTCGAGTGACGAAAGGAACCATTCGGTGATGATCATCACCGGGACTCCCTCGGTGTCGATTCGGTAGGTCCGGGCCAGCAAACAATCGCCGACCGCAGTGTCGGTGCCCGACAGGACGGACACAAAGCTTTGTCCTGACGGGACAACAGGTTCTCGTGTGACGGGGATACCCTCCTCGCGGAGAATTCGACCGATGGGGTCGCTCCCGGACTGGAGCCGCCGGCGGAATCGTTCCGGAAGCCGACCGGGGACCAGCAAGCTCTCCGCGTAGACGAACGAACAGCCCGAGGATCGACCTTGGAGAACGGCGGACCGCATGAGCAGCGGCTGTCCTTCAGGAACTTTCAGTGCATTCGATGCATCAGCCATGGTCGTCTCGTGCCGTCGCTCACCTGCGTCGATGGGCTCGCAGACCAGCTGCTCCAGAAAGTCCGTCACCGTTCCGCTGGCCCGGCTGAGTGCTGCCTCGAGGCTCGTTGAAGTGGCCATTCTCACCATTGAATCGCATCCATCGGCGGGCCGGGTGTGCTGGTGGACCGGACGACCTCACGGTTCTCCCTGCTGATGGCGGGCGGCCGATTGCGGAAGACGTTCTCCCGTGCCCCCTCAGTCCGCCCAGCGGCGTGCCACTCTGACGCCACCGCAATCCGGCACCGGGTGGCGTGCCTGGCACAAGGGGAGCGATGCCCCAGCGCCACGACGAAGCGGAATCGGTAGAGAACGCTTAGGCATCGTGACCAACCTGCCGATACCGTTCTCGGGAGACCCCGCTTCTATGGTCCGGTGTTCACGTCCCACACGGAGTTTGAGGATATTCCTCAGGTGTTCAGGGAGGCAGGTATGGGGCTGCGGCAGGCGATTGCAATCGCGAATGATCCGGCGAGCGTCATGGAGCGTGTACTCGCAGAGGCATTGGTCCTCATCCCCTCGGCCGAGGGTGCCGCGGTCTTGCTGTGCGCCAAGCCGGCCTCCCTTGCGTACACCGCAGCGGCCGGGAACCTCAAGGGGTCGAGCGGCACGGTGGTGTCGCTGGCGAAGAGCCTCTCGGGCCTCGCCATCCGAACCGGTGTCACCCACCGTTGCGACAACGCCACCAATGACCCGCGAGTGGATGCGGACCCCGCTGCCGATCTCGGGATCTTGTCGATGATCTGCGTGCCGCTGCGCTGGGGTGAGGAGAACGTCGGAGTGTTGTTGATCACCTCGGCCAGGGCGTCTGCCTTCGGCCCAGCCGACGAAACCAGCCTGGCAGGCCTGGCGCCATTCGTCTCGAGCGTGATCGGCGCCGCCGTCGACCTGGCTTCTTGCACCACCGAGCTGCTCGGGAGTCACCGGGGACCTGCGTCGGGCACCGATGGGCAGGGCCAGCTTGGCGGTCCAGGCGGGACCGCCCGTGCCCGGTCGGCTTTTGTCGCCAACGTCGTCTTCCCTGGCGGTTCTTTCGACTCGGCCGCTCGGGATCGCATCGAACGGGCACTCTCCGGAGCCGGGCTCACCATCGTACTTCAGCCGATCTTCTCGCTCTCGAGCGGAACCGTCGTCGAGGTCGAGGCACTGTCGCGGTTTGCGGACCCACCGGCACGAGCGCCGGACCGCTGGTTTGCCGAGGCGGCCTCGGTCGGGCTCGGCCGTCAGCTTGAGCTCCTGGCCATCGAACGGGCGCTCTCCCTGCTGCCGGAGCTGCCCGATCCGCTCCGCATGGCGGTGAATGCCGGGCCGGACACCTTCTGTTCCCCTGAGCTTGTTGCCCTTCTCGAAACGAGCACGCCAAGCAGGGTCGTCGTAGAGCTCACCGAGCACGTCGGCATCAAGGACTATCCGGGACTGCATCGGGCGTGCAAGCGACTGCGGACGCTCGGCACCGAAGTGTCGATCGATGACACCGGAACGGGGTTCGCCAGCCTGTCGGTGGTGCTCGAGGTCGCTCCAGAGATCATCAAACTCGATCGGGAGCTGACCGCCAACATCAATGTCGACCCGGTACGGCGTGCCCTCGCCAGCGCCCTGGTGACCTTTGGAGCTGAGATGGGAGCCAACGTGATCGCCGAGGGGATCGAAACTGCTGCGGAGCTAGCAGTCCTCACCGAGCTCGGCATCGGCTACGGCCAGGGCTTCTATCTGGGTCGCCCCGGCAGCCTCGAAGACCTGGTGATGCGCCTTCGAGCCGGAAACCAGCTCCAAGTTCCCCCTGATCCAGCTGCTAACTATCTGTAGATGGACGTGGGTGGGTCCGGCGACCGTGGCGGCGATCGGGTGGTCCCCCCGGGACGGCTGCTGACGCTCGACGGCCTCGCTACCCGGCAGCCACAACGGTCTGGCACTCGGCCCCGTCAACGATGCCGTTGCACCGAGCCCCGGAGTGTCCGGCCGTCGGAGATCCCCGGCAGCTGGTGACGGCGCACCTGTTGTCTGCTGCCGCCGCCGATGGAGCGCCCGGTTATCGACGACGGATGTCGAATTCACACCATCCGAACGGTGGAGTATCCCAGCCACGGATGGGGCGGGTGAGCTAAGACGTCCGGCAAGCGTAGGTGTGAGTGGAGACGAGGACCGGCGCCGCCATGACGCCTGCCGGACCTGTCTCGAGTGAGGGGGAACGGTAGTGGCGACTCATCTGTACGGCCTGGGGGCGTGGACATTTCGGCACCGGCGGGTCGTCCTCGGCTTCTGGGTGGTGACGCTGGTGGCGGTGGGTGCGCTGTCCCAGACCTTCGCTCGGCCTCCGAGCACCCAGTTCACGATCCCGGGGACCCAGTCCCAAGAAGCCATCGACCTCCTCAATCAGAAGTTCCCGGCCGCGGCCGGTGCATCGGCCCGGATCGTCTTTGCCGCCCCGGCCGGACATCAGCTGACCGAGCCGGGGCTGAAGGCAGCCATCGAGGCCTCCCTGGCCCGAACCAAGGCAGCTGGCCAGGTCGTGGCGGTCACGGATCCCTTCACCGCCGGGACCATCTCCAAGGACGGGAGGATCGCCTACGCCGATGCCATCTACACGGTCCCAGTGCCCAGCATCACGAGCCGTTCCAAAGCGGCACTCGAGCAAAGCGCTCAACCGGCACGCACGGCCGGGATCACCGTGGCCTTCGGCGGCGGGGTGATCGCGCCGCCGGGGGCCAAGAGCTCCGAGACGCTCGGCATCGTCATCGCCTACATGGTGTTGACCGTCACGTTCGGCGCCTTGCTGGCCGCCGGGCTCCCGCTGGTCACGGCGCTCATCGGGGTGGCGATCGGCATCCTTTCGATCAACGCGCTGGGCGCCGTCATCGACCTCTCCGCTACCGCACCCATCCTGGCCACCATGATCGGTCTTGCCGTCGGCATCGACTACGCGCTGTTCATCCTGCACCGGTACCGTGAACATCTGGCCGAGGGGCTCGAGCATGCCGAGGCCGCTGCCCGGGCCACCGCCACAGCTGGGACCGCGGTCGTTTTCGCAGGCCTGACGGTGGTGATCGCCCTGTCCGGCCTGGCCGTCGTCAACATCCCCTTTCTGACCGTCATGGGTCTGGCCGCCGCCGGAACTGTCGTTATCGCCGTGCTGATCGCGATCACTCTCCTGCCTGCGCTCATGGGGTTTGCCGGGTCCAGGATCACCAGGCCAAAGCCTTTGGGGCGAGCCGCGGCTGCCGACTCCGAACCGAAGCCGTCGGCCAGCTTGCGCTGGGTTCGGATCGTGACCGGGCACTCGGTGATCTCGATCCTGGTCGGCCTCTTCGTTGTGGCGGTCATCGCATCACCGGTCCTTGGCATGCGCCTGGGCCTACCCGATGCCGGCTCACAGCCGGTGGGGTCCACCGCTCGGACGGCCTATGACCTGCTGAGGAAGGGTTTCGGCCCCGGGTTCAACGGCCCGCTGACGGTCGTGGTCGACGCCCCGAACACCGTGAACCCCACCAAAGTGGCCGAAACGGCAGTGGCAGGGTTGATGAGCCTCAAGGATGTCCAGGCGGTCTCCCCCCCGATCCAGAACCCGGCCAAAGATGTGACCATCATCAGTGTGACGCCCAAGAGCGGACCGACCACCACGGGAACCAGCTATCTCGTGAGCTATATCCGGGCTGCTGCAGCCAAGATCCAGCGAGCCACGGGCATCAGGGTGCTCGTCACCGGGCAGACCGCGGTCAACCTCGACGTGTCAGCCAAGCTGTCGGCTGCGCTGCCCGTCTATCTCATCGTGGTCGTGGGCCTGGCTCTCATTCTGTTGTTGATGGTCTTCCGTTCGCTCTTCGTGCCGGTCAAGGCAGTGGTCGGCTTCCTGCTCAGTATCGCCGCCTCGCTCGGAATTGTCGTGTACATCTTTCAAGACGGTCACCTCGACAAGCTGTTCGGCGTCACCGATCCGGGACCGATCGTGAGCTTCCTCCCCATTCTGCTGGTCGGCGTGCTCTTCGGTCTGGCCATGGACTACGAGGTCTTCCTGGTGATCCGCATGCGCGAGAGCTTCGTCCATGGCGCCGAGGCTCGCACCGCCGTCCGCACGGGCTTCGACGACAGCGGACGGGTTGTGGTGGCCGCGGCCCTGATCATGATCTCGGTCTTCGGGAGCTTCGTCCTGACCAATGACCTCATCACCAAGTCCATCGGCCTGGCTCTGGCCGCCGGAGTGGCCATCGACGCCTTCGTCGTGCGGATGACGCTGGTCCCGGCTGCGATGACGCTCATGGGGCGTCGTGCCTGGTGGATGCCCCGCTGGCTCGGCCGAGTGCTTCCCAACCTCGATCTCGAAGGGGCGAAACTCCTACCGTCGGCAGAGCCGACCAAGGTCTGAGGTCTACGAGTCCTCGCCGGCCCCCTCAGGTGGGTCGGCGTCGTCCAACATGGACGGCTCGAAGGTGACGGCCCGACCCTTCCCCTCTCGCTTGGACACGTACATGGCGGCATCAGCCCGTGCCACCAGAGTGTCGCTGTTGATTCCCCGCTCGGAACAGGCCAGTCCGATGCTGGCCTTGAGCGCCACGGTCCCGGCTGTGAGCGTGACCGGGTCGTCGAAGGCGTGCCGTACTCGCTCGGCGACGGCGAGCGCCTGGTCAGCGTCCTCGATACCAGGGCAGACCAGCAGGAACTCGTCGCCTCCGATCCGACCGACCGAGTCGCGATCTCGCAGCTGCAGGCGGAACCGCCTCGCCACCTCGACCAGGAGCTTGTCGCCGACGGCGTGGCCGAGCTGGTCGTTGACCGGCTTGAAGTTGTCCAGATCGACGAAGATGACAGCCGTGGGGTGTTCGTTGGCGGCCAGGGCAAGGCCGAGGAGGGTCATCACCGAGGACTGGTTGTAGCAGCCGGTCAGAGCGTCAAAGGTCGCCTTGAACTCCAGCTCTTCGCGCATCCGAGCGCTGTCGGTCACGTCGTTCACGCACACCAACGCTCCGGGCGTCTCCTCGCCGCTGGCGATGGCCACGAAGCTCATCGTGCATCGGCGTAGCTCCCCGGTCTCGGGAAGACGAACACCGACCTCGAGCTCGCTCTCGGTGCCGTCCGCCAGGACCGATTCCATGGCGGTCGCAACGGCCGGACGGTCCTCCTCGATCACCGTCGACCACTGTTCGTCGACGGTGGCGGCGGAGGCAACACCGAGGATGTCGCCGAGGCGGCCGTTCACGTAGGCGATCGAGCGCTCGGCGCCGACCTGGAACACCCCGGTGGGAAGCGACTCGGCCAGCCGGTGGAAGAGCTGCTCCCGCTGGTGCAGCGCCTGGTGGGCGGCCATCTCATCGGCGATGTCGCTGACCTGGCACACCACGTCGATGGCCTCGGGGTCGTCGTCGTGAAGGTAGGTGTTCTCGATCTCGACCCACAGCCAGGTGCCGTCGGCGCACTGGTGGCGCACCCGCACCCGCTGGCTCTCGAAGCTTGACAGCATCTGCATCCACGCGGAGATGGCCCGCTCCTCATCGTCGGGGTGCATGAACTCGTTCGAGCGGTGGCCCACCATCTGCTCGGCCGACCAGCCCAGCATCTCGGTCATGCGATGGTCGATGGAGGTGATCACTCCCAGCATCGTCTTGTGCATGGTGGCGGTTCGGGGCCGGGTGGGTATCACCAGGGAACCAGCCAGCACCTCGGTCGACGAGGAACCCGCGTCGCCGCCATCGGTCAAGGCTCCGATCCACACCCCGTGCGCCGCCCGGTCGTCGATGATGGAGAGTGAGTAGGCGCGAGTGGGGTTATTGGGAAGGTGGACGAAGCCGACACCGATGCCGTTGCGAAGAGCCCGCTCCCAGGTCGAGACGACCGCAATCCGATCGGCCGGCACCACGAGGTCCACCATCGTCACGCGGTGAAGGGGAAGCGGGATGGTGTACTCAGGACGAGCGCCCACCGACACCGGCATGGGCACGCGAAAGCCGTCGTCACCGAGCGCGGCCAGGAGCGCGGTGGGATGGGTCTCACGCAACGCTGCCAACGCCGCTTCGGGCGCAACTCCGCTTGATCCGTGACCGCTCACCTCGATAGTATCGACGCCGCCATTCAGCTTCTTAAGCCGTGGATTGGGGAGCAGCCTGGGGGGATGGCGTTCCCCGGACCCCACGGGACCCGAGCGGGCGTCTCCGCTCTACAGGCTCCCGCAGGCCGACATCGGGTTGGGGTGACGGTCGCTCGAGCTCCTCCACGGCTCACCGGGCCAGGTGGTCGTGGATGCGTCATGCAGTGGTGGGTGCGTTGTCCGCCCTCCTCGCAACAGCTTTCCCGGCCCGGGAGGGCCGCTCGACGTGGGTCGTGCCCGGGACCGCGGGCGTCGGTCCGGTGCCGTCGACTTGGGACCCGCAGAGCCCGGTGCCGAAGTGACTCCCTGGTCGCCGGGGGCACGACCGTGGTGGTCGGCTACCCAGGCGAGTGGCACACGGCTTCGACGTTGTTGCCATCCGGGTCGCGTACGAATGCTCCGTAGTAGTTGGGGTGGTACTCCGGCCACAGCCGAGGAGTGTGGAGCACCTCCGCCCCGGTCCCCACCGCGGCATCGAAGAAGGCATGGACGGCGTTTCGATCTGGCGCCACGAATGCGATATGGGACTCGCGGAAGCCCTCGCCGCTCGTTTGCGGACCAATCCAGAACATCGGCCTCGGGGGAAGGCCGAATCCAACGGCTCCGCCAAACTCCATCACTCGCTTGCCACCAAGGGGTGCGAGTACGAGGTCGTAGAAGTCGGCACTGGAGGCCACGTCGGCACACTGGATGGACAGGTGGTCGAGCATCTCACCATCTTCTCACTTCCGCGGTGTCCCGGTACGCCGACCACCCATGGGAACCATCTGGCATCTGAGTGTGTTCTGTCCACAGATGGAAGCGTGCACCCCAACACGCCTGCGGATTGGCCACTAGCATTCGCACTCTAGGTCCACAAAGAGGCGGAGGCGCCGATGTTCTCCAAGATCGTGGTCGGAACTGACGGCTCGGACACAGCAGCCAACGCGGTGTCGTTGGCTGCGGAGTTGGCTCGTATGACCGGCGCCGAGCTGCACCTGGTGGCGGCGTTTCGCCCGCCCGTCGTGGTGGCGGGTGGTGGAATCAGCGGCGGAAATCCTCCCGTCAGCGAAGGGTTTTCGAAGCTTGCCGCCGAACATATGCTCGAAGAGGTGGCGGCCGGAGTCGACGGGCTCGATGTGGAGGTACACGCAAGGTCCGGAACGCCGGCGCCGGTGATCGTGCAGTATGCGGACGAGATCGGAGCCGATCTGATCGTTGTGGGCAGCAAAGGGATGCAGGGGACGCGGCGGGTCATCGGCTCTGTCCCCAACAGCGTGGCTCACACCGCGGGGTGCAGCGTGCTGGTGGCCAAGACCACCTGAGCTCGCCGTTCCGGCGACCGGGGCGGGTGCAGTGCCGGAAGTCCCTACGGCACGAGTGATTCGATGAGCTGGGCGTAGCGCAGCAGGTGCTCGTCGCCCACAAAGGTCTCGAGGACGTGCTGGCGAGCCCGGGCACCGAGCTGGGCGATCTGATCGGGACGGGCGAGGAGGCCGGCCAGCGTGTCTCCGAACAGGGACAGATCGGACGGGTCGTCGAGAAGCACGCCGGTGCCCGGCACGATCTGCTCGGTGATCCCACCGACGCGGGAAGCGACCAGGGCCCGACCCTTCCACATCCCCTCGGCAACGGTCAGCCCGAAGCCTTCCGCCAGGCTCTTCTGCACGATGATGGTGGCGTGACGTTGGAGAGCGTTCACCATCGCCGCGTTCTCGTCGACGTCGTCCATCGGCAGGGTGACGAGCCGGACCCTTCGGCGGGCGTCGGCGGGTAGCGCCTCCCATGCCGACACGCACTCAGCGAAGACCTCGCCCCCTTCCGGATCGTCGCTGACATCGGCCACGGAGGGACCCACCAGCGCCAGGTGGGCCTCGACCCCCGCCATCATGGACGAAGCGAAACCCCTCAGGACTCCGGACATGTCCTTCAGCCGGTCCCATCGGGACACCTGGACCACCAACAGGGCGTCGGGATCGAGGGGCGCGACGCCGACGGGGTGGATCGATGCCCGCCGTGCGATCCGCCCCGGCGTGCCGTCGCGACGCGTGAACTTGCCGGGGACATCGGTCCCGCCGCCCCCGAGCAGACCGATCCGGCGAAGCGTGCGAATCACGTCGCTCTGGGTCATCTCCTGGTTCTTCGGCGAGAACGGGTCGATGGACGGAGGGATCACCATGACGTTCGACTCGTCCATCCACGAGGGGACGTACTGGCGGAGGGAGAAGATGAACGCCTCACAGTGAGCCAGATGAGGACGGAGGAACGACCAGGCCTGGTCGGTCCACTCGTTGGTCCCCTCGCGCCCGACGTGGCATCGCCAGATGACCCGGGCTCCCGCCTTTGCCAGTGCCGCCGCCATGCCCGCCGTCTGAGGATCGTGCAGGAACACCAGGTCGCCCCGCCGGACCCGGCTGATCACGCCCACGACGTTGGCGGCCGTGACGTCCGCGTAGTGGGCGACCTCGTTCGGCCCGAGCTCACCGGCGTCACCGGCGGCGCCATGGAGCCGATTGTGGATCCGTTTGGTGATGGAGAAGAACTCGGGGTCGCCGGCCATGACGAGCCAGCGGATATCGATGTTGGCGCCCTGAATGTACCCGACGAGCACCTGGAGCATCTCGGCCACTCCGCCCCCCGCGGCCGTCGAGCTCAGGTTCCAGACGCTCTTCCCATCCAACCGCTGGCTGATGAGCGCCGCAGCCTGTCGGAGCGCCCCGTAGCGTTCCTCCCCGATGAGCGGGCGGAATCGCGTGATCGAAAGCACGGGCACCTGGATCTCCCGGACAGAGAGCTCCGGAAAGGCGCGATCGGTGGTCACCGCCGAAATCCTTACAGACCGGGGTTCCGCAGTTCGTAGGCATTTTCGGGGGTCCGGCGTGACATCGTCCCTGGTCACAGCATTTTTGGGTCTCGGAAAGTCCGAAAGGTGTAGGCACACGACTAGTTGACTGACCTGCGGGATT
>JBKQTE010000116.1:0-2817 GCA_052143315.1 Acidimicrobiales bacterium
GGTCCCCAGCCTCCGCCCCCCCTGGGCCGGCGAGCCGGCCTACCAGGTCGTCGCCCGCGACATGTCCGAGCGCCGGGCGGCGGAGGCGGCCGACCGCTACCGGGCCAGCCTGGTCGCCCACGTCTCCGATGCCATCATCGGTATCGACGCCGACGGGCGGATCGAGAGCTGGAACGAGGCGGCCCAGGCCATCTACGGATGGACCGAGAGCGAGGTGAAGGGCCTGTCCATCAGCGCGGTGGTCACCGCCAACCGGACCGACAGTGCCGCCGTCCTCGAACGGGGACGTCGGGCCCACCGCCGCAAGGACGGGTCGCAGGTCGACGTCCTCGTGTCCATCGACCCGTTGATCGACGACTCCACCCAGCCGTCGGGATGGGTGGTGGTGTGCACCGAGCTGACCGACGCCCGCCAGGCCGAAGCCGGCCGTCGGGCCGCCGAGGAGCGCTACGAGGCGGTGGTCGCCTCGTTGAGCGAAGGGATCGTCCTCTACGACGAGTCTGGCAACGTGAGCGCGCACAACGAGGCGGCGGCCCGCATCCTGGGCGACCGTCAGAAGGCGAGCTCGGGCCATCAGATCTTCACCGGGTCGTCGATCGCCATCGAGGCCAACGGGCACCCCTTGTCGGCCGACATGTTCCCGCACGCCAAGACCCTCGCCACCGGCGTGTCCGAGGACGATGTGGTCATCGGGGTCACCGACGGCAGCGGGCGGCGCCAGTGGCTGTCGCTCAGCTCGCGGCTGCTCTCCGGCGCCGGGCAGATCGACTCCCCCATGGTGGTCTGCTCGTTCACCGACGTCACCGACCGCAAGGCCGCCGAGGCCCAGCTGCACTGGCTCGCCTACCACGACTCGCTGACCGGGCTCGGCAACCGGTCCCTGTTCAACGACGAGCTGGAGCGCGAGCTGCTGGTGTCGATGCAGCGGGGCACCAACCTGGCCGTGCTCTTCATCGACCTGGACCGGTTCAAGCTGGTGAACGACTCGTTCGGCCATGCCGCCGGTGACGAGGTCCTGCTGGCGCTGGCCCAGCGGTTCAAGTCGGCCGTCCGCGGCGGCGACGTGGTCAGTCGCTTCTCGGGCGACGAGTTCGTGGTCCTCTGCCGCAACGTGCACGACGTGAGCGTGGCCGTCAGCCTGGCCACCGAGTACTCGCGGCTGCTGTCCGAGCCCGTGCAGCTGTCCACCGGGCGCAACGTGGTGGTCACCTGCAGCGTCGGTGTCTCGTTCGTCATGCGGGGACGTCAGAGCGCGCAGGACATCCTCCAGCAGTCCGACGTGGCGATGTTCCAGGCGAAGAACAAGGGTCGCTCCCGGGTCGAGGTGTTCGACGAGTCGCTCCGGGCGAAGTCGGTGGCCCGCCTCGAGATCTACGACGACCTGCGTCACTCCATCGACCACGACGAGCTGGCCGTCCATTACCAGCCGATCGCCTCGGTCAAGGACGACCGCATCGTGGCCATGGAGGCGCTGGTCCGGTGGAACCACCCGTCGCGGGGCCTGCTCGGCCCCATGGAGTTCATCCCCTTCGCCGAGGAGACCGACCTCATCTTCAAGCTCGGGCGGTGGGTCCTGCGGGAGGCCTGCCAGACCATGGCCAAGTGGAGGGCCGAGCTTTCCGGGGCCGAGGACGCCTACGTGACGGTCAACCTCTCCGCCCATCAGCTGAGCGACACCGAGCTGCTCGAGACCATCGCCTCCGCCCTGGCCGACTCCGGGCTACCGCCCGAGGCGCTGGTGATGGAGGTGACCGAGAGCATGCTGATGAGCGACACGTCGGCCTCGATCGCCATGCTCGGCGGCATCCACGAGATGGGCGTCGGCCTGGCCATCGACGACTTCGGCACCGGCTACTCGTCGCTGGCCCAGCTCAAGCGCTTTCCGGTCAAGATCCTGAAGATCGACAAGTCCTTCGTCGACGGACTCGGCTCGTTCGACAACGACGAGGCCATCGTGGCCGCCATCGTGCAGCTCAGCAAGGCCCTCGGGCTGGTGGTCCTGGCCGAGGGCGTGGAGACGCCGATCCAGCTCCAGCGGGTGTCCGAGCTCGGGTGCGACCTCTACCAGGGCTACATCATGTCCCGGCCCACCCGGGCGGACAGCGTCGACTTCAACAAGCACGTGTCGACCAAGGGCACCGCCCCCAAGGGCACGGCCGGCAAGGGCACCGCCGCCAAGAGCTCGACCGCCAAGGGCACCGCCGCCAAGTCCTGAGGCCTCCGCCCGCAGGGACCCGTGCCCCCGGCTACCCCAGACGCTCGATGATGGTGGCATTGGCCTGCCCGCCGCCCTCGCACATGGTCTGGAGCCCGTAGCGGGCCCCGGTCCGCTCCATCTCGTTCAGCAGCGTGGCCAGCAGCCGCGCCCCCGAACCCCCGGTCGGATGGCCGATGGCGATGGCCCCTCCGTTGACGTTCACCTTGTCCATGTCCGGGTGGTGCTCCTTCTCCCAGGCCAGCACCACCGAGGCGAACGCCTCGTTGATCTCGACCAGGTCGATGTCGTCCAGGGAGAGCTTGGCCTTCTCCAGGACGAGCGTCGTCGCCGGGATCGGGGCGGTGAGCATGATCACCGGGTCGTTGGCGGCCACGGCGAAGGTGTGGAACCGGGCGCGGGGCGTGAGCCCGAGCCGGCCGGCCCGCTCCTCGGACATGATCAGGACCGCCGCCGCGCCGTCGGAGATCTGGGACGAGGAGGCGGCGGTCACGAGGCCTCCCTCGACGAAGGCGGGCGGCAGCGATGCCAGCTTCTCGTAGGTGGAGCCGGCCCTCACCCCCTCGTCGAAGGTCAGCGGGCCCTCGGCCGCCGGGTCGCCC
>JBKQTE010000117.1:0-5048 GCA_052143315.1 Acidimicrobiales bacterium
CGGGCCGCGCTCGCCCTGGCCGGTGCCACGCACGTAGATGATGTCGGGATTGTGGGCGCGAATCTCATCGACACCGATCTTGAGCTTCCGCCGCACGCTCGGGAGCTTGTTGGTCAGGAACACATCGGACGTCCCCGCCAGCTTGTAGAGGATCTCGAGCCCGTCGGGCGAGGTGAGGTCGAGACCGAGGCTCCGCTTCCCGCGGTTGGAGTGCTCCAACAGGGCGTGGACGTCGCTCGGCACCAGGGCCAGTCCGGTCGAGGCCAGACCGCGCATGGCGTCACCGCGTTCGACGTGCTCGATCTTGATGACCTCGGCGCCCCAGTCCGACAGGAGGGCGGAGGCCGCCGGGACGAAGGTGTGCTCGGCCACCTCGAGAACCCGTACCCCTTGCATGACATGGCTCATCGGTGGACTCCCATCCCTTCGGTGCGGTCTGGGCGGCGGTGTGCCGCCCTGACGTCAGTGGCGCCGTCGTCCGGGACGTGACGCATGGTAGTCCCGCCCGGTTCGCAGGTGAACGGTCGATCGGCGGCCGTCATGACTGGCCGCCGCGGGGGACGTCCCGGAAGGGGACGTCCCGGTCGAGCGTGCGCTCCCGAGGCATGTCGAGCACGCGCTCGCTGATCACGTTGCGGGCCATCTCGGTCGTCCCGCCCCCGATGGTGGAGACCTGGCGCATCAGGAAGTCGGATCCGCAGTCGGCGATGGCGTCGTCGTCGTCCGTCCACGCCCCACCGTCCGCTCCGGCGATCTCGAAGGCGATGGTGTTGGTGCGCGTCGACACCACGCCGGAGAAGAGGCGCCCGATGGCGGCCGACTGGTCGGACATGGCACCGGAGCGCATCCCCTCGGTGAGCCGTTGCTCGAGGGCCTCCGTCGTGCGGTGGAGCATCCGAGCCTCGCCCACGAGGTCGCGGACCCACGGGTCGTCGAGCCGGCCGCCCTGGCGGGCCACGCGGAGCACCGACGAGGCGCCGATGCCGGCGTGGGCGTCACCGGCCGGGATGGTCACGTAGGGGGAGTTGTGGAGCATCCGCTCGTGGAACATCCAGCGGATGCCGACGGTCCAGCCGTCGTCCACGTCGCCGATGCGGTCGGTGTCGGGCACCCGGACGTCGGTCATGAACTCCTGGCAGAACTCCTTCGTCCCGTTCAGCATCTCGATCCGGTGGACGTCGACGCCCGGCTGGTGGATCGGGAGCATGAACACCGAGAGTCCGCGGTGCTTCGGCACGTCCCAGTTGGTCCGGGCGAGGCAGAGGCCCCAGTCCGACCACCAGGCGCCGGTCGTCCACACCTTCGAACCGTTCAGCACCCACTCGTCCCCGTCGCGAACGGCCGAGGTCTGGGCCGCGGCGACGTCCGAGCCACCGCCGGGCTCCGACAGGAACTGCATCCACAGCTCGTCGCCCCGGAGGATGGCGGGCAGGTGCGCCAACTTCTGCTCCTCGGTCCCGAAGTCGAGGATCACCGCCGCGCACGGCGAGATGGTCGGCGCCTGGAGGCGGACCGGGAATTCGTGTCCGGCTAGCTCCTCGTTGAACGCCTGCTGGTGAGCCGGGCTCAGGTCCTGGCCGCCATAGGCCTTCGGGAAGCAGATGCCGGCGAACCCGGCGTCGAACAGCTTGCGCTGCAGCGTGCGCTCGTGCGCGACCTGGACGAGCTCCTCCTCGTCAGTGCTGTTGTTCCGGAGCACACCCGCCGAGGCTCCCGCCGCCGCGGTGGCCAGGTTCTCCCGGATCCAGGCGTGGGCCCGGGCCCGGAAGCTGGCGACGTCCTCCATGTCGCCGTCCTCGCCGGCGGTGAGGTCCGGGTCGATGCCGCGATCGCTCATGCCGCATCCTCCTGGCCCGACGCGATCGACGCGATCCGCGCTCGGTGCTGGGCCGGTGTCCCGTGGAGCGTCCGGTCGAGGGTGACCCGCCTGAGGTAGAAGTGGATGTCGTGGTCGAAGGTCAGCCCGATCCCGCCGTGCATCTGCACGCAGTCCTGCAGGAGCTCCGCGCCGTACTGCCCGAGGAAGGCTTTGGCCGCACTGGCCAGCTCGCCGGCCTCGGGCGACCCGGCGCTCACGGCCTGGGCGGCCATGTCGCTGATGGCGTGCCCGGCCTCGAGCCAGGTCTTCATGTCGGCGAAGCGGTGCTTCAGCTCCTGGTAGGAGGCGAGGGGGCGACCGAAGGAGTACCGGTCGAACGCCCACTCGAGGGTCATGGCGAGGGCGAAGTGCATGGCGCCGACCGTCTCGGCGTTGGCCATGGCCAACGTCTGGAGGAACTGTCGCTCGATCTGGGCGGCGGCCCCCCCGACCTCACCGAGGGCCGCGTCGGCAGGGACCCGCACGTCCTCGAAGGTGACCTCCGAGAACCGGCGGGTCAGGTCGACGGTGCGCATGGGCCGCACCGAGACGCCCTCCGTGCCGGTCGGGACGAGGACCTGGGTGCATCCGGTGCCCGTCCGGCCGGCTACGAGGAGGTGGCTCGCCCGCCCGGCGGACTCAACCGGTCGCTTGGTGCCGTTCAGGACGAGGTCGGAGCCGTCGGCCCGGACCTCGAGGGTGAGATCGTCGAGCCCGTCGTGCGGGCGGGGCTCCAGATGGCCCCACGAGGCGATCGAGGTCCCGTCCAGCAGGCCGGCAAGGAGGGCGGCGTGACGGTCGGCCCCCAGGTCGCTGAGGGCACCGGCGACGACATTGGTGGGCACGAGCGGCCCCGGGGCGGCATGCCGGCCGAATTCATCGGCCACCAGGGCGAGGTCACCGAGACCGTCACCGCTGATCGAGCCGCCCCCGTGCTCCTCGGCGACGAGCAGGGAGGTCCACCCGAGCTCGGCACCCTGCTGCCAGTAGCGGGCGTCGAAGCCGTCGGGCTCGTCGCGGAGGCGGCGGAGCTCCACCGGTGCGGCGTGCTCGGTCAGGAACTTCGCCGTGGTGTCGCGGAAGAACTCCTGGTCTGAGGTCAGGCTCAGCTGCACGGACAGCTCCGGTTCAGGGCGCGCGCCGAGGTGGATCCGCCCGCGGTCGTCGTCGTCGTCGCAGGGTCAGGCACTCGGCCACGCCAGCGACTTGATCTCCAGGTACTGGTCGAACCCGGCGGTACCGTTCTGCCGCCCGATGCCGCTGTCCTTGAAGCCGCCGAAGGGCACGTCGGCTCCGTACCAGAGACCGCCGTTGACGCTCATGGTGCCGCTGCGCACCCGGCGGGCCACGGCCATGGCCCGGTCGAACGAGGCGGACACGACGCCGCCGCTCAGCCCGTACCTGCTGTCGTTGGCCAGGCGGACCGCATCGTCGTCGTCCTCGAAGGGGATGACGACCAGGACGGGTCCGAAGATCTCTTCCTGGGCGATGGTCATGGAATTGTCGACGTCAGTGAACATCGTCGGCTCGATGAAGTAGCCCTTGGGGTACTCCTCGGGTCGCTTGCCGCCCACGGCCAGCGTCGCCCCCTCCTCGATCCCCTTGGCGATGTAGCCCATGACCCGGTCGCGCTGCTTGGCGCTGATGACCGGACCCATGATCACATCCTCACGCTGGGGATCACCCCACGGCGCCATGCCGAAGTAGTTCTTCAGGAGCTCGACGCCCTCGTCGTAGCGCGAGCGGGGCAGCAGCATCCGGGTGGGGATGGCGCAGCCCTGGCCGGCGTGCGAGCACACGGCCAGGCCGATGAGCAGCGCCGAGGCAAAGTCGGCGTCGTCGAGGACGATGGTGGCCGACTTGCCCCCCAGCTCGAGGAAGAGGCGCTTCAATGTCGGGGCGCCTTTCTCCATGATGCGACGGCCGACCGCCGTCGAGCCGGTGAAGGAGATCAGGTCGACCCGCGGGTCGGTGACCAGGTCCTCGGCCACCGCATTGTCCGACGTGGTCACCACCTGGAGGACGCCGGGCGGGAAGTCGGTGCGCTCGGCCACCAGCCGGCCGATGCGGGTGGCGTTCCAGGGAGTGTTCGGGGCGGCCTTCAAGATGACGGTGTTCCCGGTGGCCAAGGCCTGCCCCAGTTTGTTGATGGTGACCTCGAAGGGGTAGTTCCACGGCACGATGGCGCCGACCACTCCGACCGGCTCCTTGCTGACCTTGCGCCAGCTCCGGGTTCCGAACGCGGTGCCCTCGGGCAGATCGCGCTCCCACTCGAAGTGCTCGATGAAGTTTGCCGGCCACAGCAGGCCGTCGGAGAGCGGCGTGTCGAGCTGGGGCCCGTAGGTGAGGAGCACCGGGGTTCCCACCTCGGCCACGAGCTCGGCGCGCAGCAGCTCCTGCTCCTCCACGAGTGCGTCGTGGAGCTGGCGCAGGCAGCGCTGGCGGAGCCCCCGGTCGGTGGCCCAGGTCGATTCGTCGAAAGCCCGGCGGGCGGCGGCAATGGCCGCGTCCATGTCCTCGTGCCCGGCGTCGGCCACATGGCCGAGCACCTGCTCGGTCGCCGGATTGACATTGTCGAAGACCGCTCCCGACCTGGCCTCGGTCAGTTTGCCGTCGATCAACATCCGTTCTTCGCCCCGCAGTGCCTCCGTGGATTCAACAGTCGTCATGGCTTCCCTCCTTGCCGGCTGTCCGACCGGCACATTGGTCGCATGCTATCTCGCCGGTCCCGGCCGTGAACGGGTGTGCTCCAACTCCTACAGGGTGTCTTGAACGTGCGGCGCTACGCTCACGCCGTGGGAGCAGACGGCCGACCCGACGCACTGCCGACGATGACCGCCGACACGTTCCGCTCCACCTTCCGGTCCGGTGCCGTTCCCGATGAATGGGGACCGTTCGCCGGCCAGCCGCTGTGCGTCGTCCAGCTCGATGACGGCCCGGACATCGAACCGCTCACCCGGTTCCTCCCCTGCGTGGTCGCCGGGGTGGCCAGTGGCACCATCGCCGGCATCCACGCACCGGACGTCGACCTGCTCGTCACCGACGACCAGGAGGCGGGACCACCCTGGATCACGAGCGGGGACATCCCATCGACCTTGGACGCGCTCGGAACCGCTTGCCGGGCCTCACCGCTGGCCTCCATCGCGCTGGCCCAGCTGCTGCGGTTCAACTCCCGGCTGGGCGTGCCCGA